>DATMBN010000067.1:0-148156 GCA_035559275.1 Burkholderiaceae bacterium | reverse complement strand
GCCTGGGGCTGGGCCTTGGCGACCACCGAGGCCAGATGGTCGATGTCCGGCTTGGCGCGGTTGAGCTTTTCCAGGAAGAGGGGCTCCAGCTTGGCCTTCTGCAGGCCCCGCAGGGCGCCTTGCACAGCGTCGGCCCCGAAGCTGTCGTCGGTCTGCAGGATACCAATGCGCGTGATGCCGATGCTCGCCAGATGCTGCACGGCCTTTTCCGCCTCCCGCTGGTAGGTCGCGCGGACGTTGAAGATGTAGGGATTGACGGGATCGTGCAGCAGCATGGCGCCGGTGCTCGGCGCGACCAGGGGAACCTTGTGCTCCCTGAGCAGCGGGATCAGCGCCTCCGAATGGGGGGTGCCGCGGTTGAGGAACAGCGCGATCACGTTCTGCTCGACGATCAGCTTGCGCCCCAGTTCGACCGTCAGCTTCGGATCGAACTTGTCGTCGACCGTGACGAGCTCGACCTTCTGGCCATGGACGCCTCCCTTGGCATTGACGGCGTCCAGGTAGAGCTTGGCGCCGTCCGCGTTCTCCTTCACCCCAGGGGCGACCGGACCGGTGAAGCCGGACGGCATGCCCACGCGGATCTGGGCCGAGGCGGGCAAGGCAAGGCCGATCAGGGCGGCGAGCAGGACCGGGCCCAAGGCGGGCCATCGCAAGGATTTCATCTTCCTCCAACTCCTATGCTGAATGCTGGCCGAAGTGTGTGACGGGATGCCGGCGCTCTCTCGGCGAAACCCGCCCGCAAGCGTGGAAGTCGTCACGGTCCCGGCGATCTCTGCGCGGCGCCAGACCCCCCGGTGCGCCGATGGGGCCTTCCAGGCTCCTGACAGCCGGTGGCAGGAACGATCCCTAGAATCCTTGCCCACCTCCCGAAGGACGCTTCTCCATGACCAGTGGTGTCATCCGCATCCGCGGCGCCCGCCAGCACAACCTGAAGAACCTGGACCTCGACATACGCACCGGCGAGCTGACGGTCGTCACCGGACCGTCGGGCTCCGGAAAGTCCAGCCTGGTCTTCGACACCCTGTATGCCGAGGGCCAGCGGCGCTACGTCGAGACCTTCAGTGCCTACGCCCGGCAGTTCCTCGATCGCATGGACCGTCCCGCGGTGGACCATGTCGAGGGCGTGCCGCCGGCGATCGCGATCGACCAGACCAATCCGGTGCGCACCTCGCGCTCCACGGTCGGGACGATGACCGAGCTCAACGACCACCTCAAGCTCCTGTATGCCCGGGCGGCGCGGCTCTTCGACCGGCAGACGGCGCGGCCGGTGCGCGAGGACAACCCCGAGACGATCTACGCCGAGCTGGTGGAACGGGTGGCGGCGTTGTCGGCGGGGCCGGATGGCGCCCCGCGCCTGGTCATCACCTTCCCGGTCGAGCTGCCTGCGAACACCACGCGCGAGGAAATCGAGCAGTGGCTCGCGGCCAGCGGGTTCACGCGCGTGCAGGCCGAACGCGAGGTGGGCACGCCCACGGGACCGCGCAAGGTGCTCGACGTGGTCGCGGACCGCTTCCGGCTGGACGGCACCGAGAAGGCCCGCGTCATCGAGGCACTGGAAACCGCGCTCAAGCGCACAGGAAGGGTCAACGTCTACGTGCTGGGCGCGGGTAGCGAGGCTGGCGCAGGCACGGACGAGCCGCGTCTGTGGCGCTTCTCGTCCGGCCTGCACAGTCCCGACAGCGACGTGCGCTACGGGCAGCCCGTGCCCGCCATGTTCTCGTTCAACTCGGCGATCGGTGCCTGCGAGACCTGCCGCGGCTTCGGCCGCGTCATCGGCGTCGACTGGGGCCTCGTGATTCCCGATCACCGCAAGACGCTGCGCGCCGGTGCGATCAAACCGTTGCAGACCCCGGCCTGGAAGGAGTGCCAGGACGACCTGCTCAAGTACGCCGGCGAGGCGGGTATTCCGCGCGACACCGCGTGGGCCCAGCTGACGCAGGCGCAGCGCGACTGGGTGATCCACGGATCGCCCAACTGGAAGGGCGACTGGAACCGCCAGTGGTACGGGATCAAGCGATTCTTCGAGTACCTGGAGAGCAAGGCCTACAAGATGCACATCCGGGTGCTGCTGTCCAAGTACCGCAGCTACACCCCTTGCCAGGCCTGCGGCGGGGCACGCCTCAAGCTGGAATCGCTGTTGTGGCGACTTGGCAGCAAGGAGGATGCCGACGAGGTGCTTCCTGCAGCCAGGCGCTTCATGCCGGTGGGCGTGGGTTGGTCGCGCGAGCAGCTGGAGGCGCTGCCGGGCCTGTCCCTGCACGACCTGATGCTGCTGCCGATCGACCGCCTGCGGCGCTTCTTCGACCGCCTCACGCTGCCCGGCGCCCTGCTGGACGAGGCCCTGTCGCTGCTGCTCGACGAGATCCGCACGCGGCTGAAGTACCTGTGCGACGTCGGCCTCGGATATCTGACGCTGGACCGGCAGAGCCGCACGCTCTCCGGCGGCGAGGTGCAGCGCATCAACCTCACCACCGCGCTCGGCACCTCGCTGGTCAACACGCTGTTCGTGCTGGACGAGCCCAGCATCGGGCTGCATCCGCGCGACATGAACCGCATCGTGCAGGCGATGCACCGGCTGCGCGATGCGGGCAACACGCTCGTGGTGGTCGAACACGACCCCGCGGTGATGGTGGCCGCCGATCGCGTCCTGGACATGGGGCCGGGCCCCGGCCGCGAAGGCGGGCGCATCGTGTTCGACGGCACGCCGGACGAACTGCGCGGCGCGGACACACTGACCGGCGCCTACCTCGGGGCGCGCAAGCGCATCGGCATCGGCATCCGACGCGCAGTGAGCCAGAGCACGCCCAAGCTGATCCTGCAAGGCGCGCGCGAACACAACCTGAGGAACGTCACTGTCGAGTTCCCCTTGCAGCGGCTGGTGTGCGTCACCGGCGTCAGCGGCTCGGGCAAGTCCACGCTGATGCAGGACGTGCTCTATCCCGCGCTCGCCCGCCACTTCGGCAAGGCCACCGAGGCGCCGGGTGAGCATGACGCGCTGCTCAACGCGGAATGGCTCGAGGACGCGGTGTTCGTCGACCAGTCGCCCATCGGCAAGACCGCCCGCTCCAATCCGGCGAGCTACGTCGGGGCCTTCGACGAGATCCGCAAGCTCTTCGCCGACGCCCCCCTCGCCAGACAGCGAGGCTACGGCGCGGGCATGTTCAGCTTCAACGCGGGCGACGGTCGCTGCCCGACCTGCGGCGGCTCGGGGTTCGAGCACGTCGAGATGCAGTTCCTCTCCGACGTGTACCTGCGCTGCCCGGACTGCGACGGCAAGCGCTACCGGCCCGAAGTGCTGGAGGTGCACATAGAGCGCACGTTGCCGGACGGCGCGTGGCGGCAGCTGAGCATCTCCGACGTGCTGGACCTGACGGTGGCGGAGGCGGCGCGGCTCTTCCGGGACGACCGGGAAGTGCTGCGTTCGTTGCAGCCGCTGGTCGACGTCGGCCTCGAGTACTTGACGCTGGGGCAGCCGGTGCCGACGCTGTCCGGTGGGGAGGCGCAGCGGCTCAAGCTCGCCGGCTTTCTCGCCGAAGCCGCGAAGAACGCCGCGGCGAGCCGCCAGGGTCTCGCGCGCAAGGGTACGCTCTTCCTCTTCGACGAGCCCACGACCGGTCTGCACTTCGACGACATCGCCAAGCTGATGCGGGCGCTGCGCAAGCTGCTGGAAGCCGGGCATTCGCTGATCGTGATCGAGCACAACCTCGATGTGATCCGGGCGGCGGACTGGATCGTCGACCTGGGCCCCGAGGGCGGCGACGCGGGCGGCGAGGTCGTGTGCGTCGGCACGCCCGAGGACGTGCGGACCCATCCCACCTCGCACACCGCGCAGGCGCTGCGCGAGTACGAGACCATGATGGGCATCGCGACGCAGGTGCGGGAGCCGCGCGGAGCGGCGGCGGACGCCGCGCGGGAAGGCGCCTACCTGGGCACGGCGCGCGCGGCCGCGCGCCGCGCCGCGCAGGCGGCCGAGGAGGTCATCCGCATCGTCAACGCCAAGGAGCACAACCTCAAGTCGATGAACGTCGACATCCCGCGCGGCAAGTTCAGCGTGGTGACAGGCGTCAGCGGCTCGGGCAAGTCGACGCTGGCGTTCGACATCCTCTTCAACGAGGGCCAGCGACGCTACCTGGAGTCGCTCAACGCCTACGCGCGCAGCATCGTGCAGCCGGCGGGGCGGCCGGAGGTGGACGCGGTCTACGGCATCCCGCCCACCGTCGCGATCGAGCAGCGCCTTTCGCGAGGCGGCCGCAAGAGCACGGTGGCGACCACGACCGAGGTCTACCACTTCCTGCGCCTGCTCTACGTGAAGCTGGGCGTGCAGCACTGCGTGCACGACGGCGCCGAGGTGCGCCCCCAGACCCCCGAGTCGATTGCCGCGCAGATCCTGCGCGACCACAAGGGCCAGCACGTAGGCTTCCTCGCGCCCCTGGTCGTGAACCGCAAGGGTATCTACACGGACCTGGCCAAGTGGGCCAAGGGCCGCGGCCACACCCATCTGCGTGTGGACGGGCACTTCGTGCCGGTGGACCCGTGGCCCAAGCTGGACCGATTCAAGGAGCATACGATCGAGCTGCCGGTTGGCGACCTCGTCGTCACCGCCGAGGCCGAGACCGAACTGCGGACGCTGCTGGCCCGCGCGCTGGATCTGGGCAAGGGCGTGATGCACCTGCTCGCCCCGCTCGACGGCCTGCGCGCGGCCATGGTCGCCGGCACGCCGACTGACGGCATCGGCCGGCTCAAGGTGTTCTCGACCAAGCGAGCCTGCCCGGTGTGTGGCACCAGCTACCCGGAGCTCGATCCGCGCATGTTCTCGTACAACTCCAAGCACGGCTGGTGCACCGATTGCGTGGGCACCGGCGTGAGGCTCACCCGCGAGCAGCGCAAGGCATACGACGACACCCAGCGCGACGACGACCGCGGCCGTGAACAGACCTTCGCGGAGCCGGAGGTCGAAGACGTGAGCGACCAGCCCTGCGAGACCTGCCACGGCGCGCGGCTCAACCCGGTGTCCCTTGCGATCCGCCTGCGCGGTGAGTCGATCGCCCAGGTCGCCGCCCGCTCGGTGAGCCAGGCGCGCGAGTGGGTGGACCGCTTGCGGTTCGACGGCCGTGAGGCGGCCATCGCGCGCGACGTGGTCAGCGAGATCCGCAGCCGGCTCGCCTTCCTAGAGGAGGTCGGCCTCGGCTACCTGACGCTGGACCGTGCCGCGCCGACGCTGTCGGGCGGCGAGGCGCAACGCATCCGCCTGGCCGCGCAGCTGGGCTCCAACTTGCAGGGGGTGTGCTACGTGCTGGACGAGCCGACCATCGGCCTGCACCCGCGCGACAACCGCATCCTGCTGGACGCGCTGCACAAGCTGGGCGCGCAGGGCAACACGCTGGTCGTGGTCGAGCACGACGAGGACACGATCCGCCGCGCGGATCACATCATCGACATCGGCCCCGGCGCCGGGCGGCGCGGCGGGCGGCTCATCGCGCAAGGCGGGCTGGACGAGGTCGCTCGCCACCCGGAATCGCTGACCGGGCGGTTCCTTGCCACGCCCCTGCGGCATCCCTTGCATGCCCGCCGGGCGGTCGACAAGGCGGCGCCGCGGCTCACCGTGCGTGGCGCGCATCTGCACAACCTGCAGCGGGTGGACGTCGGCGTGCCCTTGCATCGCCTCGTGGCGGTGACCGGCGTCAGCGGCTCGGGCAAGTCCACCCTCGCGCGCGACGTGTTGCTGGCCAACGTGCAGGCCATCGTCGCGAGCCGGGGCAAGGGGCTGCCGGCGTGGGTGGGATGTGCAGGCATCGACGGCTGGGAGCGCGTGGACCGCGTGCTGGAGGTGGACCAGACGCCCATCGGCAAGACGCCTCGTTCGTGCCCTGCCACCTACGTCGGCTTCTGGGACACGATCCGCAAGCTTTTCGCCGAGACGCTGGAGGCCAAGGCCCGCGGCTACACGCCGGCGCGCTTCTCGTTCAACACCGGCGACGGCCGCTGCCCCGCGTGCGAGGGGCAGGGGATGCGCACCATCGAGATGAGCTTCCTGCCGGATGTGAAACTGCCTTGCGACGTCTGTCACGGTCAGCGCTTCAACGCCGAGACGCTGGCCGTCACCTGGCGCGGCAAGAGCATCGGCGAGGTGCTGAACATGGAGGTCGACGAGGCGGTCGAGTTCTTCGCCTCGATGCCGCAGGTGGCGCACCCGCTCAAGCTGCTGCAGGACGTGGGCCTGGGCTACCTCACCCTGGGTCAACCGTCGCCGACACTGTCGGGCGGGGAGGCGCAGCGGATCAAGCTGGTGACCGAGCTCAGCAAGGTGCGAGACGACGTGACCCGGCGCGGGCAGAAGCCGCCGCACACGCTCTACGTGCTGGACGAACCGACCGTGGGCCTGCACATGGCCGACGTCGAGAAGCTGATCCGCGTGCTGCATCGCCTCGTGGACGGGGGCCACAGCGTCGTCGTGATCGAACACGACCTGGACGTGATCGCCGAGGCCGACTGGGTCATCGACCTGGGGCCCGAAGGCGGTGTGGGCGGAGGCCGCGTGGTGGCCGCGGGGACGCCGGAACAGGTGGTCGCCGCCAGCACGCACACCGGCCGTTCGCTGGCTCCGGTGCTGGCACGCGGCGCCAGCGCGCCGGCACGCGAGACCGAGGCCGTGGACTGACGCGCGCCGCCCCCGGTTCTGCGCCTCGACGCCCCTGCCCCGGGTGTTGGCGCGAGGCTCATCCCCCCGCGGATGGGGCCCCCCCTAGCAGGGCCCGGCGGCGGGCCGCTTCATCGCGGATGGCGGCGACGAGGCCCGCGACCTCCGGAGGCAGGGCCACGTCCGTGCGCAGCAGCAGTCCGACGGGCTCGGCCGCGGCGGCAGCCGGCAGCGGCAGCACCACCAGACGCCCGTCCTCCAGTTCCGGCTCCGCGGCGCCCACCGGCGTCAGCCACACCGCGTCGGCATCGCGCGCCAGCTGCAGCGCCAGCGGCGACGACAGCGTCTCCACCCGCGTGGCGGGCGGCGGCTGGCCCAGGCTGGCGAGCAGGCTGTCGGCCGAATGGCGGATCAGCGTGCCGGGCAGCGGCAGCACCAGCAGGTGGCGTGCAAGCTCGCGGTTCGGCGCCGACTGCCGCAGCAGCGGATGGCCGGGCCGCACGGCCGCGATCAGGGGCTCCGCGTACAGATGCTCGAAGCTCAGCCCCACCATGTGCTCCGGCTCGGCCAGCCGCCCGATCACCGCGTCCAACTCGCCCCGCTGCAGTTGCTCCAGCAGCGAGCGGTTGCGGCCGGTGACGACCTGGAGCATCGCCGGCGACGGCGGCAAGGCGAGCGCGCGCACCACGCGTGGCACGAAGGAGGGCGCCAACGTCGGCAAGGTCCCGAGCGCCAGGCGGCGCGGAGACTCCCGACCGGCCAGCGCGTCGACCGCCTCGGCCAGGCCCGATACGAGCGCCGCAGCTTGGGGCAGGAAGCTCCGGGCGGCGGCGGTCGGCACCGCCCCGCGCCGGCCGCGCTCGAACAGCCGCACGCCGACGATGTCCTCCAGCTCGGCCAGCGTCTTCGTCACCGCCGGCTGCGACACCGCCAGGACCTCGGCCGCGCGCCGCAGGTTGCCGCTGCGCGCCACCGCGAGGAAGCAGTGAAGGTGTCGCAGCTGGAGTCGGTGCAAAGCCGGGGTCATCCGATAACTATAGATGATCGTTCTTGTGAAAAGAACTCAATTTACATAACCCGAATTGATGCATAGAGTCCTCGTGCATCGACGGTCCGCGCGCCGTCGCCCTCACGAGGAGACGTTCATGTCCGACCTGCCGCCGCTCGGTCCGCGCGACTGGAGCAGCCACCCGCCCTACATCTATCCCGGGTACAAGTCGACCGTCCTGCGCGGCCCGACCAAGCCCCTCGTCCCGTTGAAGGACAACCTGCGCCAGTTGCGCGCGCCGGTCTACGGCCACGAAGCGATCGGCCCGCTGGACCATGACCTCACTCGCAATGCCGCCAAGAACGGCGAGCCGCTGGGCGAGCGCATCATCGTGACCGGACGGGTCCTGGACGAGCGCGGGCGCCCGGTGCGCGGCGCGCTGGTCGAGATCTGGCAGGCCAACGCCGCGGGCCGCTACGTGCACAAGGTCGACCAGCACGACGCACCGCTCGATCCCAACTTCCTCGGTGCCGGCCGGTGCCTCACGGACGACGAGGGCCGATACCGCTTCCTGACCATCAAGCCCGGCGCCTACCCATGGGGCAACCATCCCAACGCCTGGCGCCCCAACCACATCCACTTCTCGTTGTTCGGTGAGTACTTCGGCAGCCGGCTGGTCACGCAGATGTACTTCCCGGGCGACCCGCTGCTCGCGCTCGACCCGATCTTCCAGGGTACCCCCGAGCGCGCGCGCGACCGCCTGGTGTCGCGCTTCACGCTGGAGGTGACCGAACCCGGCTATGCGCTGGGCTACGAGTTCGACATCGTGTTGCGCGGGCCGAACGAGACGCCGATGGAGACCCCGCGATGAGCCAACGACTGCCTCAGACCCCTTCGCAGACCGTGGGCCCGTACTTCGCCTACGGCCTCACGCCCCGCCAGTACGGCTACGAGCACGGCAGCGCCTACACGCCGGTGCTGGCGGAGCCGCATGCCGAAGGCGAGCACATCCACATCGTCGGCCGGGTCCTGGACGGCGAGGGCAAGCCGATCAACGACGCGATGATCGAGATCGCCCAGCTCGACGCCCGCGGCCGCGAGGTCACGAGCCCCGAGGAGGCCCGCGAGCGCGGCTTCACCGGCTTCGGCCGCTGCGGCACGGGCACCGACCCGGACTGCCGCTTCGGCTTCGCGACCGTCAAGCCTGGGGCGGGCAGTGCCGGCGAGGCGCCCCATATCGACGTCATCGTGCTGATGCGCGGGATGCTCTCGCATGCCTTCACGCGCATCTACTTCGACGACGAGGTGGCGGCCAATGCCGAGGACCGTGTGCTCGCCACCGTCCCCGCCGACCGCCGCGCCACGCTGATCGCCCGGCGCGAAGAGACGCCGGCCGGGGCGGTGTACCGCTTCGACATCCGCATGCAGGGCCCGCAGGAAACGGTGTTCTTCGACCTGTAGCGGATCCCGTGGCCTTGTATCTTTGCCCCCTGGGGCTTGCGCCCCACCCCCCATTGGGGGCTGAGGCCCGGCTTCGGGCGGCCTGGCGCCGGGCCTCAGCCCCCACGCGAGCGAGGGCCGCGGCCCGGACGAACACCGGAGCCGGCGATGCTCCTCAGGGCGCCATGGTGTCCAGGCGGCAGGGGGCGCGGCGGGCGAGCGCGAGAGCGCCTGCTCCGGTCACGTCTGCGCCGCCAGTACACTTCGCGCCGTGGAAACCAAGTGGCTCGAAGACTTCGTCAGCCTGGCCGAGACGCGCAGCTTTTCGCGCTCGGCGCAGCTGCGTCATGTCACCCAGCCCGCGTTCTCCCGCCGGATCCAGGCGCTGGAAGCCTGGGTCGGCGTCGACCTCGTCGACCGGTCGTCCTACCCCACACGCCTGACTCCCGCGGGGGAGACTTTCCTGGCGCAGGCGCTCGAGATCCTGGGCAGCTTGCAGGCCACGCGCAACATGATGCGCAGCCATCGGGCCACCGCCCAGGACATGATCGAGTTCGCGGTCCCGCACACGCTGGCGTTCACCTTCTTTCCCCAATGGGTCACCGACCTGCGCAAGAGTTTCGGCGCCGTCAAGAGCCGGCTGATCGCCCTCAACGTGCATGACGCGGTGATGCGTCTGGTCGAGGGCAGCTGCGACCTGCTGATCGCCTACCACCATGCGTCGCAGCCGCTGCAGCTCAACCCCGAGCGCTACGAGATGCTGAGCCTGGGGCAGGAGACGCTGGCCCCATACGCCAAGGCCGGCCCGGACGGCCAGCCGCTCTTTCGCCTGCCTCCGCGGGGGAACGAGCGGGTCCCTTTCCTTGGCTACGCCTCAGGCGCCTACCTGGGGCGCCTGGTCGATGTGATCATCAAGCGCTCGCCCGCGCCGCTGAACCTGGAGCCGATCTACGAGACCGACATGGCCGAAGGACTGAAGGCCATGGCGCTCGAGGGCCACGGCCTTGCCTTCCTGCCCGTCAGCTCGGTGCGCAAGGAGCTCAAGGCACGGCGGCTGGTGCCCGCCGCGCCTGCCGGTCCCTATGAGGTCACCATGGACGTGCGGATCTACCGCGAGCGGCCCGAGGTCGCCAAGCACCTGCGGCCCGGCGCCCAGTCGCTGTGGGACTACCTGCGCGAGATGCAGCACGCGTGACCCGTGACGGGGCGCGACACCCCATGTTGGTGAAAACCCTAGGTCCTTATGCGTGGCGCGCATGAGCGCGAGCACAAACGGCATTGGCGCGGCGCGCCCCGGCGGCCCTACATTCGCGGCCACATCGACGGCGCAGCGCGGCGTGGCGCTGGCCGCCAGCCGGCGGCAAGCCCTGTGGCACGGGACCTGCAAGGGCTTGCCCGCGGTCGTGACGTCGTCGCGATGGAGAAATCAAACACATGCATGGACTGCTGAGAAGGTGGGGTCGGGCGGCAATCGCCGCCGCGTGGCTGGGGTTCGCGGTTGCCGGCAGCGTACAGGCCGGTCCCGTGCTGGAGCGGGTGCGCGCGACCGGCAAGATCATCGTCGCGCACCGTGAATCGTCGGTGCCGTTCTCGTACCTGGACGCGGACAAGAAGCCGGTCGGCTACGCGGTGGATCTGTGCTTGCGCATTGCCGAGGCGGTGCGCAAGAAGCTCGAGCTCAAGACCCTGGACGTGGAGTACCTCCTGGTCACGCCGGCCGACCGCATCCAGGCCATCACCGAGGGCAAGGCCGATCTGGAATGCGGCTCGACGACGAACAACGCGGAGCGCCGCAAGAGCGTGGCCTTCACGGTGCCTCACTACATCACCGGCGCGCGGTTCCTCGTGCGCGCCGACAGCCCGATCGACGACCTGCCCCATTTCGAGGGGCGGAAGCTGGTCTCGACCAAGGGGACCACGCCGCTGAAGGCGGTGGACCAGGCCAACCGTGAGAGATTGCTGCGGATCCAGCTCCTGGAGGCGCCGGACCACGCCAAGGCGGTCGAGATGGTGGAAAAGGGCGAGGCCGACGGCTTCGCGATGGACGACGTGCTGCTCTACGGACTGATCGCCGGACGCCCCGATCCGTCCAGGCTCAAGGTGGTCGGCAAGTTCCTCACCATCGAGCCGCTGGCCATCATGCTGCCCAAGGGCGATCCCGAGTTCAAGAAGATCGTCGACGAGGAGATGAAGCGGCTGATCCAGAGCCGGGAGATCTACCCGATCTACGAGCGATGGTTCCAGAAGCCCATCCCGCCGCGCAACACGGCGCTCAATCTCCCGATGAGCTACCTGCTCAAGGATTTCTGGAAGTACCCCACGGACCTCGTGCCCTTCTGACCCGCACCTGGCACGGGGTAAACCCGAAACCCGCCGGGATGGGTAACAGGCGGCGTCTTGAGTGCCTAGAATCCGAATTTCGTTTCGACCCACAAGGTCTTGCACAAACTGCATTAGGAGCTTTTATGAAGAAGTCTCTGCTCGTCCTGGCCGCGGCTCTCCTCGCCGTGGGCGCGGCGCAAGCCGATACGCTGAAGAAGATCAAGGACACCGGCAAGGTGGTGATGGGCGTGCGCGAGTCCTCCTCGCCGCTATCGTTCACGCTGGGCGGGGGCAAATATGCGGGCTACCACGTCGAGGTGTGCGAGCGCGTGCTGTCGGACATCCGCAAGGAACTGGGCCTGTCGCAGATGGTGATCGAGTACACGCCGGTGACCTCGCAGAACCGCATTCCGCTGGTGCAGAACGGCACGGTGGACATCGAATGCGGTTCCACGACGAACAACCAGGCTCGCCAGCAGCAGGTCGCCTTCGCCGTGACGTCCTACATCACGGAAGTCCGGATGGCGGTCAACGCCAAGTCGGGCATCACCTCGATCAACCAGCTCAACGGCAAGACCATCGTCACCACCACGGGCACCACGTCGGTGCAGCACCTGCGCAAGCATGAGCGCGGCGCCGGGCTGGACTTCAAGGAGATCTACGGCAAGGACCACTCCGACTCCTTCCTGATCCTTGAATCGGGCCGGGCGGACGCATTCGTGATGGACGACAACATCCTGGCCGGACTCATCGCCAACTCCAAGGCCCCGAACGACTTCAAGATCGTCGGCGAGGTGCTCTCGGTCGAGCCGATCGCGATCATGATGCGCAAGGACGATCCGGCCTTCAAGAAGGCAGTGGACGACTCCCTCCGCAACATGATGAAGAGCGGCGAACTGGCCAAGATCTACGACAAGTGGTTTACCCAGCCGATCCCGCCAAAGAACGTGAGCGTCAACCTGCCGATGGGCTCCACGCTCAAGGCGGCGATCGCCAACCCGAACGACAACCCGATGGAAGCCTACGCGAAGAAGTAAGCGCGAGCGCACCGCAGACCCACCTGCGCAGCGGGTGGGTCTTTTTTTGCCGCACGGGCGGGCGCCCCTTTCGTGTCGCAAGGGCGCAAGGGGGCCTGCGTCCGCACTTCCGCGGAAACCCGTGCCGGCGGCGCTGGCGAGCCAACCTGCGCCGCTCGAGTCTTCGGAACGCATCAGAAGGTCCGCCACGCCTGGCGCGGCGGAGGAGAACGACATGGCTTACCAATGGGACTGGCAAGTCTTCCTGCAGGACACCGGGGCCGATGAGACCTATCTGGACTGGATGCTGTCCGCATGGGGCTGGACGCTCGCCGTCGCGGGCTGCGGCTGGGTGATCGCCCTGGTCGCGGGGGCACTGGTTGGCACCCTGCGCACCGTCCCAAGCAAGGTGCTCCAGGGGCTGGCGACCGCGTGGGTGGAGCTCTTTCGCAACATCCCTCTGCTGGTGCAGATCTTCATGTGGTACCACGTGCTGCCCGCGATCTTCACCCCGCTGCGCTCGCTTTCGCCTTTCGTACTGGTGGTCTTCGCGCTCGGCTTCTTCACCTCCGCACGCGTCGCCGAGCAAGTGCGTGCGGGCATCCAATCGCTGCCCCGAGGGCAGATGATGGCCGGCTCCGCCCTGGGCCTGACGCTCACGCAGACCTACCGCTACGTGATCCTGCCGATGGCCTTCCGCATCGTCATTCCGCCGCTCACCTCGGAGGCGATGAACGTCATCAAGAACTCCTCGGTGGCCTTCGCCGTGTCGATCGCGGAGCTGACGCTCTTCGCGATGCAAGCACAGGAAGAGACTTCGCGCGGCATAGAGGTCTATCTCGCGGTGACCTCGCTGTACATCGTCTCGGCCTTCGCGGTGAACCGCGTGATGGCCTTCATCGAGGCGCGGGTTCGGGTGCCCGGCTACGTGGGGGCATCGAAATGAGCAACCTCGACTTTTCCTTCTACAGCTGGGAACTGATCCAGAACTACGTGCTGAAGGGCTTCCTCTTCAGCATCCAGCTGACCCTGATCGCCATGGTGGGCGGCATCCTGCTCGGCACGGTGCTGGCGCTGATGCGGCTGTCGGGCATCAAGATCCTCGCGGTCCCCGCGACCATCTACGTCAACGGCATGCGCTCCATCCCGCTGGTGATGGTGATCCTGTGGTTCTTCCTCCTGGTGCCGTTCGTGCTGGGCAGGCCCATCGGCGCCGAGGTGTCCGCGATGATCACCTTCACGCTGTTCGAGGCGGCCTACTATTCAGAGATCATGCGGGCGGGGATCCAGTCGATCCCGCGTGGGCAGGTATACGCCGGCCAGGCGGTGGGTCTGACCTATGGCCAGAACATGCGCTACGTCATCCTGCCTCAGGCCTTCCGGAACATGCTGCCGGTGCTGCTGACGCAGACCATCATCCTGTTCCAGGACACCTCGCTGGTGTACGCCATCGGCGCCTACGACCTGCTCAAGGGTTTCGAGGTAGCCGGCAAGAACATGGGCCGCCCGATCGAGGCCTATCTGCTGGCGGCCGTGGTCTACTTCGTCATCTGTTTTGCGCTGTCGCGCCTGGTCAAGCGCCTGCAGCAGAAAATCGCCATCGTGCGCTGAAGCGCCCGGGCACTGACTCCTAGGAGACGACAACATGTCGGCAATGATCGAAATCAAGAACGTCAGCAAGTGGTACGGCTCGTTCCAGGTGTTGACCGACTGCACCACCAGTGTCCAGAAGGGCGAGGTGGTGGTCGTGTGCGGGCCGTCCGGCTCGGGCAAGTCCACGTTGATCAAGACCGTCAACGCGCTCGAGCCGTTCCAGCAGGGCGACATCCTGGTCGACGGCGTCTCGGTCTCGGATCCGAAGACCAACCTGCCGAAGCTGCGTGCCCGCGTGGGCATGGTGTTCCAGCACTTCGAGCTGTTCCCGCACCTGAGCGTGACTGAGAACCTCACGCTCGCCCAGATGAAGGTGCTGGGCCGCAGCAAGGACGAGGCGATCCAGCGGGGCCTGAAGTACCTGGACCGCGTGGGCCTTGCGGCGCACAAGGACAAGTTTCCAGGCCAACTGTCCGGCGGTCAGCAGCAACGGGTGGCCATCGCGCGTGCGCTGTCGATGGATCCCATCGTGATGCTGTTCGACGAGCCGACCTCCGCGCTCGACCCCGAGATGGTCGGCGAGGTGCTGGACGTGATGGTGCAACTCGCGCAGGAAGGCATGACGATGATGTGCGTCACGCATGAAATGGGTTTTGCGCGCAAGGTCAGCCACCGGGTGATCTTCATGGACCAGGGCAAGATCATCGAGGACTGCAAGAAGGAGGAGTTCTTCGGCAACCCCGACGCGCGCTCGCCGCGGGCCAAGGACTTCCTCTCGAAGATCCTGCAGCACTGATCGGTCTTCGCCCCGCATCACCCGGCCTTCGTCGCGCGAGGGGCGATTCTTGGCTCGCCTCAGATCGGATAGTGCCGCTCGCCCGACTGGACGGTGATCCAGCGCAGCTCGGTGAATTCGTCGATCGCCGCCTTGCCGCCGAAGCGGCCCCAGCCGGAGGCCTTGACGCCGCCGAAGGGCATCTGCGCCTCGTCGTGCACGGTGGGGCCGTTGACGTGGCAGATGCCCGACTCGATGCGGCGAGCGACTTCCAGCGCGCGGTTCACGTCGCGGCCGAACACCGCGGCCGAGAGGCCATATTCGGTATCGTTGGCCACCCGCACCGCCTCTTCCACGCCACGCACGCGCACGACGGTGACGACCGGTCCGAAGGACTCCTCGCCGTAGATCCGCATCGCGGGCGTGACATGGTCGAGCACGTGCGCGCTCATCAGCGTGCCGTCGGTCGTGCCGCCCGCAACGAGCTTCGCGCCCTTGGCGATGGCGTCGTGGATCAGCGCCTGCACGCGTTCGACCGCGCCCGGGTCGACGACCGAGCCGAGCGCCGCCTTGCCTTCGCGCGGGTCCCCCACCGTGAGGCTCTCCGCCTTGGCGCCGAAGCGGCGCACGAACTCGTCGGCGATGCTCTCGTCGACGACGATGCGCTCGGTGGACATGCAGATCTGGCCCTGATTCATGAAAGCGCCGAAGGCGGCCGCGGCGACGGCGGCATCGAGATCGGCATCGTCCAGCACCACCAGCGGCGCCTTGCCCCCCAGTTCCAGCAGCACGCGCTTGAAGTGTTCTGCCGCCTTGATGGCGACGATACGCCCCACCCTCGAACTGCCGGTGAAGTTGATCCGGCGCACGGCCGGGTGGGCGATCAGCGCCTCGACGATCCGGGGCGCGTCTTCGGGCGCGTTGGTGATCACGTTGACGACACCCGGCGGCAGGCCCGCCTCGCGCAGTGCCTCGCCGATCAGGCGGTGCGTGCCAGGGCACAGCTCGCTGGCCTTGAGGACCACGGTGTTGCCGCAGGCCAGCGGCATCGCGAGTGCCCGGGTGGCGAGGATGACAGGGGCGTTCCAAGGCGCGATGCCCAGCACCACGCCGACCGGCTGGCGGTAACCCATCGCGAGCAGGCCCGGCACGTCGGAGGGAATGACTTCGCCGGTGATCTGCGTCGTCATCGACGCCGCCTCGCGCAGCATGTTGGCGGCGAGCATGCAGTTGAAGCCGATCCAGCCCGCGGTGGCGCCGGTCTCGGCCGCGCCGCGGGCGATGAACTCGGGCGTGCGAGCGTCGAGCGCATCGGCCGCCTTGAGCAGCATCGCGCGACGGGCGCCCGGACCGAGCTGGGACCAGGCCGGGAAGGCGCGCGCCGCGGCATCGGCTGCTGCGAGCGCGTCGGCCACGGTGGCCGCCGCGGCGCGGGTGGCGACTTCGCCGGTCATCGGATTGCGCCGCACGAAAGTGGCGCCGCCGCTGGCCGGGCGGTCGTCATGGTCGATCAACAGGTCGATCTGGAACATGGGGTCCTCCACATCAAGTTGGGACAGGTTGGGTCGCCAGGCGGCTCAATGCGCCGCGCCGAGGTAGGCACTGCGCACGGCCGGGTCCTGGCGCAATTGCCCGGCGCTGCCGGTGCCGGTGATCCGGCCGTTTTCGATCAGCAGCCCGCGGTCGGCAATGGCGAGGCTCAGGACCGCGTTCTGCTCCACGAGCAGGATGCCGATGCCCAGCTCGCGCACGCGGCCCAGAGCCGCGAACAGCTCCTTGGTCATCTTGGGAGATAGGCCGAGCGAAGGCTCGTCCAGCAGCAGGATGTCGGGGGCGGACATGAGCGCGCGGCCGATCGCGACCATCTGCTGCTCGCCTCCGCTCATCGTGCGCACCGGTTGCGAGAGCCGCTCGGCCAGCCGCGGAAAAAGCCGCAGCACCTGTTCGAACGTGGCGGACTCGCCCTCCCTCGCACGCCGGGGAAGGGCGCCGAGCCGCAGGTTTTCGCGCACCGTGAGATCGCCGAAGAGCCCCCGGCCTTCCGGCACCAGGGCCAGACCCGCCTCGACCAGGCGATGCGCGGGCATGCATGTGAGGTCATGGGATCCGAGGCGCAAGCGCGCTCCGGGTTGCGGCGTGACCATCCCGCCGATGGCCTTGAGCAACGAGCTCTTGCCTGCGCCGTTGGCGCCCAGCATCACCACCAGCTCGCCGCGACGCACTTGCAGCCCGACGTCGCGCAAGGCGACGTGGCGTCCGTAGTGCACGGACAGCCGTTCGACTTCAAGCATGGTCGGCCTCCTCCAAGGTGTGTACGTCTTCGCCCAGATAGGCCTCGACGACCTTCGGGTCCGCAAGCACTTGTGCCGTCGGTCCCGCCGCCAGCAACCGTCCTGCGCTCATCACGACGCAGCGGTCGCACAACGCGTGCACCGCGTCCATGACGTGCTCGACCAGCACGATCGCCAGTCCCTGTTCACGCAAAGAACGCACCAACGCGATGCCTTCCTGCAGTTCGGTCGGGTTCAGGCCCGCGAGCCATTCGTCCAGCAGCAGCACGCGCGGCGCGAGCGCGAGCGCGCGAGCCAGTTCGAGGCGCTTCTGATCGATGTAGGTCAGATCGCCCGCATGAGCGCGGGCGGCATCCGTCAGTCCGACCCTGCCGAGCAGGTCGAGCGCGATCGCCTCCGCTCGCGCTCCGAAGGCTCCGTGCGGACGGAAGGCCATCCCTGCGACCACGTTCTCGAGGCAGCTCATCGAGGGGAGCACCCGCACGAGCTGGAAGGTGCGGGCCACGCCCAGCCGGGCGATCCGGTGGGCCGGCAGCCCCGCCGTCTCCACCCCCTCCAGCCGCACCGAGCCGGCGTCAGGTCTGAGCGCTCCCGAGATCAGGTTCATCGCGGTCGTCTTACCCGATCCGTTCGGCCCGAGCAGTCCCAGGATTTCGCCCGCGGCGACCTCGAAGCCCAGTCCGTCGACCGCGACCAGGCCGCCGAACGCCTTGCGCAGACCCTTGACTTGCAGCATTGCGCTCACGACCGCGACTCCTTGCGTCGGTTGCGCCAGGCCCGTTGCAGGGCATCGAGCACGCCGTTAGGTACGAGGTAGACGATCGCGAGGAACACGAGGCCCAGCAGGATCGGGAAGTGGTTGGGGAACTTGGCGGACAGCATCTCGAACAGGATCACCAGCGGGATCACGCCGGCCAGCGGCCCGAACAGCCGGCCCGCGCCGCCGAGCAGGGCCATGATCAGCACCTGGAAGCTCACGGTGGGGTTGAACGCGATCGCCGGGTCCAGATAGGTCCAGCGCGGCGCCATGACTGCCCCGGTGAGCGTGATGAAGCCGGCGCTGATCGCGAAGAGCAGGATCTTCGTGCGTGCGGTGTCGATCCCCAGGTGCGAGGCGACCTGTTCGTCGTCGCCGATCACGCGCAGCGCCAGACCCAGGCGGGCTCTGCGGATCCAGGCGCCCAGGGCCAGGACGGCCACCAGCAGGACGAGCAGTTGCCAATAGATCTCGCGCTGCGTGATGTCGACGAACACGTAGCGTCCGACCGACTTGGTGATGTTGACCTCGTACCAGGTGACGAGCTGGCGAACGAGTTCCGCCAGGCCGAAGGTGAAGATCACGAAGTGGACACCGGACAGGCGCAGCGTCGCCAGGCCGGTCAGCGCGGCCAGGACCACGCCCAGGCCGAGTGCGACCAGCAAGACCACGGGCTGCGGCCATGCTTCGCCGAGCACCGCGAAGGTGTACGCGCCGATACCGAAGAAGGCGACGGTGGCCAACGACACGTAGCGTGTGGGGCCGGAGAACAGGGCCCAGGCCGTGGCCATCACCGCGTACTGCAGCAGGTTGATGCCGAGCGACACCCAATAGTCGTTGGTGATTGCCGCCGGCGCGCCGGCGATGGCCGCGAGTGCGATCGCCCCCAGCAACCAGCTCCAGACGGGGCGACGGGGCACGGGCTGTGCGAGCCCGGCGCCGGTCGTCACCACATCGAGTCGACCCGAGCTCATCGTGCGGCCCTCCCGAACAGGCCTGCGGGGCGGAACAACAGGACCCCGAGGAACAGCACATAGGTGGCAGCCAGCGTGAGGCCGGGGTCGACCAGCCGTGCGACGGCCGACTCCACGAGACCCAGCAGCAGCCCGGCGGCCAGGCAACCAGCCAGATGACCAACGCCTCCCATGATGACGACGACCAGGGCCTTCATCGTGAAGACCACGCCCATCGAGGCGGAAAAGGGCAGGAACATGCTGACCAGCACGCCCGAGGCCGCGACGAGCGCGCCGCCCAGGCCGAAGGCCAGAGCCGAGACGGCGCGCACGTCGATGCCCACCAGCGGGGCGAAGCGAGGGGCGACTGCGACGGCGCGCACCGCCGTCCCCGCCCGTGTCCTGGTCAGTGCGAAGTACAGCGCTCCGCCGATCAGCACCGCGAGCGCGAACACCAGCAGCCGGTTTGCGGCGACGGTGCTGCCGAGGATCTCGATGGGCACCGAGAGGTAGCTGTAGCTGTAGTAGTTGCCGCCGAAGATCACGAGCACGATGCCCTGCACGATGAAGAGCAGGCCGAAGGTGGCGAGGATGCTGTCCACCTCCAGTGCCGGACCGGCCTGCGTGCGCTTGACGAGCGGCGTGAGCAGCACGCGGTACACGGCCCATTGCAGTGCGAAGCCGAGCGGCAGCGCGAGGCCCAGCGCCAGCAGCGGGTGCAGCTGCCACTGGCCCACGAGCACGAAGGCCGCGAAGCTCGCCAGGATCAGGAACTCGCCGTGGGCGAGGTTCATGATGCGAGCGACACCGTATTGCAGCGTGAGGCCCATCGCCACGAGGGCGTAGAGGCCGCCCAGCGTGAGGCCGCCGAGCAGGATGTCGATCAGGACCATCGAGGTGGACTCCGGCTTTCCGCGGATCAGTTCTTCCAGGCCGGCTTGGGCACGACGGCTTTGCGCGCGCCCGGACGGTCGGCCGGAGCGACGGCGTAGAACTCGCCGTCCTGCCATTGGCCGACTTCCCACTGGCCGGTGTAGACCTGCTTGTCGAGCTTCATCGGACCCAGGATCGTGTCGAAGCTTCCCTTCTTCAGCTCGGCGGCGACCGCGGCCCGGTCGATGCGCCCCACGCGCTCGATCGCCTGTTGGAAGGCCTGCAGGCCCGCGTAGGTGATCGCGCTGGCCCAGCGATCCGGCTCGCGTCCCGTCGCTGCCTGGTGGCGCTTGAAGTAGTCCTTGATCGCCGGGCTGTCGAAGTTCACGCCGCCAATGCCCATCACGCCGTCGATGTTCGCGCCGAACCGCTGCTTGTACAGAGGAAAGGCGGTGCCCACCCCGGTGTAGAAGACCTTGGGATTGAAGCCTGCGACGCGTGCCTGATCGGTGATCGTCAGCGTGTCAGGCGGATACGAGAAGGCGATGAAGACGTCCGGGTTGAGCGCCTTGATCTCATTGAGCATGGGCGCCATGTCCTGCGTGCCGAGCGGGTAGGTCTTGTCGTAGACCAGCTTGAAGCCGTGCTTCTCGACCACCTTGCGGGCAGCGCCGGACAGGTCGATGCCGAAGCCGTCGGCCACGCTCACCATCGCCACCGTGTTGCCGATACGACCCTCTCGGCGCAGGGCTTCCAGGTGAACCATGAGGCCTTCGGCGTACTGCGCGCTCGTGCCCAGGAAGAAAAAGGCGTGGGGCCAGCGCTTGGCCAGGTCCGGCGCCCGGTCGGTCACGGCGGTGAAGGCCAAGTGCGGGTGGCCATGCTTGTGGAAGGTGGGGCCGACGGCCAGATTCAGCGCCGTGCCCCAGGGGGGCAGCACGAAGTCGACCTTGTCTTGCGTGATGAGCCGTTCGACGGCGCGCACTGCTTCCTCGGAGCTGGAGCGGTCGTCGTATTCGACCACCTCGATCGGCACGCGCTTGCCGGTGGACTTGAGCAAGATGCCGCCCGCGGCGTTGACTTCCTGCACCCACAGCTGGTAGTTGGGCGCCTGCGTCGTCGCGACCCCGCCCGCGTTGGGGCCGGTCTTGGACAGGGCCCATCCGATGCGGATCTTGTCCTGCGCGTGGGCGCAGCCCGCGCTGGCGAGGAGGGCCGCCAGGGTCAGCAGCGCACGGCCTGTCTTGAGGATCGTCATGTCGTCTCCTTCCGTCGAGTGATGGACGGGATCCTAGGAACGACGGTCCTTCGGCGCTTGCCTGCGAGTGCGTGCAGTCTTGCTCGACAGTGCAAGCCGCTGAGGGAAATCCCTAGTGCTGTTGCCTGCAGGGCTTTGGCGTGGGCCCGGGCCCAAGGGTCATACTCTGCGCCCATGTCCGGCCTGCATTCCATCTCGACCGACGACGTGCCGGCGTGCGAGCGCCTGGCGTGGTGGGGCGAGCGCATCTGGGGACTGATCGGACGTCTGCATTCCGACGCGTATGGCGACCCGATGTTCACGGGGCGCATCGAGCATGGCGACGTCGGCTACATGACGGTGTGCCGACTGCAGGCCAGCCGCCATCGTGTGGTGCGCACGCCCACCCTCATCCGCCACAGCGACCGGCCCTTCCTCAAGGTCGTCGCGCAGCTCAAGGGTCACGCCTGCTTCGAGCAGCATGGACGCAAGGTCTGGCTCGCGCCAGGGGACTGGAGCGTGTACGACACCACCGAGGCGTACACGGTGTCCAACCCCGACGCGGTCGAGCAGCTCGTGCTGCTGCTGCCCAAGGACCAGCTGATGGACCCGCGCGTGTCCTTGCCCGAGGCGATGGTGCGGCGCTTTCCCGGTTCGGTCGGCGTCGCGCGGCTGGCCTACGAGATGATGAACGGCGTGTTCCACGAACTGCCGCAGCTGCCGCCGCAGGCCGGGGTCGGGGTGGCCGACGCGTTGAGTCGGCTGTTGCAGCTGGCGATGCTGGAGAAAACCGGCAAGCCGACGGCCGTGACGCAGCGCGAGCTGCTGCGCGACCGCATCAAGCAGTATGTCCAGGCCCATTTGCGGGATCCCGAGCTCACGATCGACCGCATCGCGAAGGCATTGAACTGCAGCAAGCGCTCGCTGCATGCGGTGTTCGAGCTGGAAGAGACGACCCTGGCGGACTACATCCAGGCCCAGCGCCTGCAAGCCTGCCGGCGCGACCTCTTGTCGGAGGAGTTCTCCGGCTCGTCCATCACCGAGATCGCACTCTCGTGGGGCTACAACAGCCCGTCGCATTTCAGCCGCGTCTTCAAGCAGCACTTCGGGGCGAGCCCGAGCGAGCTGCGCGCCTCGGCGCTCTCGGCGTCACGCTGAGGTGCCGGGGGCCAAGGCCCCGACGGCTCAGAGCAGGCTGCGCAGCTGCGCCTGCACCTGCATCAGCGCGGGCAGGCAACGCTCCTGCAGGTCACTCATCGACATGCGCGCTGCATGCACGCTGACGTTGAGGGCGGCGACGGTGTCGCCGCGCAGGTTGCGGATCGGCACGGCCAGCGTGCGCAGGCCGAGTTCGAGCTCCTGGTCGACCATCGCGTAGCCCTGCGCCCGGGCGCGCGCGATCTCGATGCGCAGGCGTTCGCGGTGCGTGATGGTGTGTGGCGTGAGCGGCTCGAGCTGTTGCTGCTCCAGCCAGCCGTCCACCTGCTCCTGCGGCAGCGAGGCGAGCAGCACCCGGCCGTTGGAGGTGCAGTAGGCCGGCACGCGGGTGCCGGGGGCCAGGGTGGCCGAGACGACGCGCCCGGCGGTCGTCGCCGCGATGCACAACACGTCGCCGCCGTCCAGCACGCCGGCCGACGAAGCCTCCTGCAGCACGTGGGCCAGCTTGTGCAACTGCGGGTGCACGACGCGGGGCAGCCGTGCGGAGTGCAGGTAGGACTGACCCAGTCGCAGCACCTTGGCCGTCAGCGAGAACATGCGACCGTCGTAGTGCACATACCCCAGTTGCGTCAGCGTGAGCAGGTAGCGCCGGGCGGCGGCCCGGGTCAGCCCGGTGCGCTGCGCAACTTCGGTCATCGAAAGGCGCGAGCGCTCCTGGTCGAAGGCCTCGATCACCGCCAGGCCCTTCTCCAGCCCTGCGATGAAATCCCGCTTCTGGACCGTGAACGGTTGCTGCAAGAGTACTGACATGACGCAACCTCGCATGCGGGCAGGCGGCGAGCCGCGCCCTTTTGGTATGCGCGCGATGACCGCGCAGACGACCCCCGACCGGGTCCCAGGTGCTTGTGAGCGTCTGCAATATAGCCTAGATTGCCGGGGTTGTTCGGCTATCACACTTCCGTGCGTTAATCGCGCGAAAGGGCTGCATGTCATCTTTCCCCTTCGAAGGTTTCCTCTCCACGCCGGAGATGCTGGAGGTGTTTTCCGAGTCCTCCGTCGTGCAGGCGATGATGGACTTCGAGGCGGCGCTCGCTCATGCCTGCGCCGCCGAGAACCTGATCCCGGCCTCGGCCGCGACCACCATTGCCCATGTCTGCAAGGCCGATCTCTACGACATCCCGGCCCTGGTGGCGGAAAGCGGCAAGGCGGGGAGCCTGGCCATCCCGTTGGTCAAGAAGCTCACCGAGACGGTCGCGCTGTTCGACAAGCAGGCGGCCGGCTATGTCCATTGGGGCAGCACCAGCCAGGACGTGATCGACACCGCGATGGCGCTGCTCACGCGGCGCGCCCTCGCGCTCATCGACCGCGACCTCGGCCGGCTGATCGAGCGGCTGCTGGCGCTGGGCCACGAACATGCGGGCACGCCCATCCTCGCGCGCACGTTGATGCAGCCGGCCCAGGTCGTGAGCCTGGGGCTCAAGATCGTCGGCTGGGTCGCGCCGCTGATCCGCCGGCGGCAGGCGCTGCGTGATCGTGCGCAAGGGGCGGTCGCGCTGCAGTTCGGCGGCGCCGTCGGCACGCTCGCAACGCTCGGTTCGGCGGGGCCTGCCGTGGGTCGCCACGTCGCGCGCCGGCTGGGCCTGCGCTGGCCCGATTCCGCCTGGCACACCCAGCGCGACGACTGGGTCGCGCTCGGCGCCGAGGTCGGGGTGCTCTGCGGCGCGCTGGGCAAGATCGCGCGCGACTGGTCGCTGCTGGCGCAGGCCGAGGTGGGTGAACTGGCGGAGCCTTCGGGCGGCGGGCGCGGCGGCTCGTCGGCGATGCCACACAAGCGCAATCCGGTCGCCTCGATGGTGGCGCTCGCCGCCGCCGGCCGCGCGCCGCAACGCGTCGCCGCACTGCTCGCCGCGATGCCGCAGGAGCACGAGCGCGGCCTGGGCAACTGGCAGGCGGAGCTGGCCGAATGGGCAGGACTGCTCCTTTCCGCGCACGGCGCCGTGCACGCCCTGGCCGAGGCCTGCGAGGGCCTGACGATCGACACCGAACGCATGCGGCGCAACATCGAATCCCTCCAGGGACTGGTCTATACCGAGGCGGTATCGATGCGGCTGGCCGAACGGATCGGCAAGGCCGATGCGCATCAGATGGTCGAGGCGCTGGCCCGCCGCTCGGTGGCAGAGCAGCGACCCTTGGAGGAACTGGTGCGGGGCGCCGTGGAGGCCGACCCGGCCTTGTCCCGGGCGGTGCCGATGGAGGAACTCGCATCCCTGTTCGACCCGGCGCAGGCGGCCTTGCCGGCCGCACTCATCGCGCAGGAGCGCCTGCCGCAGTTGCGCGAGCAGGCGCAGATGCTGGCCGCGCGCCCGGCCTTCACTGCTGACTGAGTCAGCCCCCTGGAATCCGTCCATCGATCCGTGGATGCCATGAACCAAGACCACCAAGACGACTTCGACCGCGGCCTGCAGCAGCGCCGCGCGGTGCTGGGCGATGCCTGGGTCGACCGCTCGCTGCAATCGGCCAATCGCTTCAACGCCGACTTCCAATCGCTCATCACGCGCTACGCCTGGAATGACATCTGGGGCCGGCCGGGCCTGGACCACCGCACCCGGCGCCTGCTGGTGCTGGGCATGACCATCGCGCAAGGACGCTGGGAGGAGTTCGAGCTGCACTTCCGCGCCGCGGTGCAGGGCGGGGTGCCGCTGGACGAGCTGAAGGAGACACTGCTCCAGTCGGCGATCTACTGCGGCGTGCCGGCGGCGAACACCGCGTTCAAGCTCGCGATGGGGCTGCTGCAGGAGATGGGTCTCGTACCGCCGCCGCAACCGCTGACTGCCGAGCGCCGCGCTGGAGTGCACCGCACCTTCAGCACGCCCGAGCTGCATCTGCTCAGGCAAGGGGCGGGGTGCCCGGTGGTGCTGAGCCACGCGCTGGGCCTGGACCTGCATCTGTGGGATGCACTGGCGGAGGCGTTGGCGGTGCAAGGCTGCGAAGTGCTGCGCTATGACCACCGGGGCCACGGCCGCTCGGCGGCTCCGAAAGGGCCCTACTCGATGGACGACCTGGTGGCCGATGCTGCCCGCGTCGTGCGCGAATGGGGTCGCGGGCCGGTGGTGTGGGTGGGCCTGTCCATGGGCGGCATGGTCGGGCAGGGGTTGGCGATCCGTCACCCCGAGCTGGTGCAGGCGCTGGTCGCGGCCAACACCACCGCCTACTACCCGGAGCCGGGGCGCGCCGTGTGGCAGCAGCGCATCGACACCGTGGGAGCGCAAGGGCTGGCCGCGATCGCCGACACCGTGATGGGGCGCTACTTTCATGATGCGTTCCGCGCCCGGCACCCCGAGGTCGAGGCGCGCGCACGGGCGACGCTGCTGCGCAGCGATCCCCAGGGCTACATGGGCTGCTGCGCGGCGATCGCCAATGTCGACTGGCGCCAGGGGCTGGGGCAGATCGCCTGCCCGACGCTGGTGATCGCAGGCGCGAAGGACCAGGGCACGCCGGTGGCGATGGCCGAGGCGATCGCGCAGGCGGTGCCGGGCGCCAAGCTGGCGGTGATCGGCGAGGCCTCGCACATCAGCGTGCTCGAGCAGCCCGCCGAATTCGAACGCCTCGTGCGCGAGTTCATCGCCGCGCTGCCGGACCGCACCCCCGCGGGTGGGGCGTAGCCCCGGGGCACTGCGGCGTGCCCGCCCGCCCCAAGCCGGCGGGGCCACACCCCATGAGGGGTGGCGTGAGCCTGGGGCGAAGAGACGAGGCCGGCCTTGCCGCGCTGCTTCAGACGCGTTCGAGGATGACCGCGATGCCCTGGCCCACGCCGATGCACATCGTGCACAGCGCGTAGCGGCCGCCGCTGCGGTGCAGCTGGTTGACCGCGGTGGTCGCCAGGCGCGCGCCCGAGGCGCCCAGCGGGTGGCCGAGCGCGATCGCGCCGCCCCAGGGATTGACGCGGGGGTCGTCGTCCTTGAGGCCCAGCTGACGCAACACGGCCAGGCCCTGGGCGGCGAAAGCCTCGTTCAGCTCGATCACGTCGATCTGGTCCAGCGACAGGCCGGTCAGCTCCAGCACGCGGCGCGTGGCGGGGGCAGGGCCGATGCCCATGATGCGCGGCGGCACGCCGGCCACCGCCATGCCCACCACGCGGGCTCGCGGCGTGAGGCCATGGCGCGCGGCGGCCTTCTCGCTCGCGAGGATCAACGCGCACGAGCCGTCGTTGACGCCCGAGGCGTTGCCGGCGGTCACCGTGCCGTCGGGGCGCACCACGCCCTTGAGCTTGGCCAGCGCCTCCAGCGAGGTCTCGCGCGGGTGCTCGTCCTTGTCGACGACGACGGGGTCGCCCTTCTTCTGCGGGATCGTCACCGGCACGATCTCGTGCTCGAAGTGGCCGGCCTTCTGGGCGGCGACTGCCTTGAGCTGGGAGGCGAGGGCCATCTTGTCCTGGTCCTCGCGGCTGATGCGGAAGTCGGAGGCGACGTTCTCGGCCGTCTCGGGCATCGAGTCGACGCCGTACTTGGCTTTCATCAGTGGGTTGATGAAGCGCCAGCCGATGGTGGTGTCGTAGACCGCGTTGTTGCGCGAGAAGGCCGTCTCGGCCTTGGGCATCACGAACGGGGCGCGGCTCATGCTCTCGACCCCGCCGGCGATCATCAGCTCCGCCTCGCCTGCCTTGATCGCGCGTGCGGCAGTGCCCACTGCGTCCAGGCCCGAGCCGCAGAGGCGGTTGACCGTAGCGCCTGGCACGTCGACCGGCAGACCGGCCAGGAGCGCCGCCATGCGCGCGACGTTGCGGTTGTCCTCGCCGGCCTGGTTCGCGCAGCCGTAGATGACGTCGCCGAGCGCAGCCCAGTCCACCTTGGGGTTGCGCGACATCAGCGCGGCGATCGGCACGGCAGCCAGATCGTCGGTGCGCACGGAGGACAAGGCGCCGCCGTAGCGGCCGAAGGGGGTGCGAACGGCGTCGCAGATGTAGGCGTGTTGGGTCATGTGCATCTCACGAGGCAGGGGCGGCGGGCAAAGCCGCGGTCAGCGCGCATCGACGAGCGGGACGGCCGTCACGCGCTGCAGTTCATCAAACGACAGGCCCTCGGCCATGTCGATCACCTTCGCGACACCGCCGGCCAGCTCGATCACCGCCAGGTCGGTGTACACCCGGCTCACGCAGGCCAGTCCGGTGAGCGGGTAGGTGCACTGCGGCACCAGCTTGCTCTCGCCGGACTTGGTCAGGTGCTCCATCATCACATAGGTCTTCTTCGCGCCGATGGCCAGGTCCATCGCCCCGCCGACCGCGGGGATCGCGTCCGGCGCCCCCGTGTGCCAGTTGGCCAGATCGCCGTGGACCGACACCTGGAACGCGCCGAGCACGCACACGTCCAGGTGGCCGCCGCGCATCATCGCGAAGCTGTCGGCATGGTGGAAGAAGCAGCCACCGGGGCGCAGCGTCACAGGCTGCTTGCCGGCGTTGATGAGGTCGTAGTCCTCCTGGCCCGGGGTCGGTGCCGGGCCCATGCCGAGCACCCCGTTCTCGCTGTGCAGGATCACCTCGCGGTCGGCGGGGAGATGGTTGGCCACCGTGGTCGGCAGGCCGATACCCAGGTTGACGTACGCGCCTTCGGGGATGTCGCGCGCCACCCGAGCGGCCATCTGGTCACGGGTCCACTTCGGCATCACGCCACCTCCTTCTTGAAACCGCCAGCCTGCGTGATGCTGCGCTCCACCTGCACCACGCGATGCACGAAGATGCCGGGGGTGACCACCGCCTCAGGATCCAGCGCGCCCAGTTCCACGATCTCAGGCACCTCCACGACCGTGCACTTGGCAGCCGACGCCATGATCGGACCGAAGTTGCGCGCGGTCATGCGGTAGGTCAGGTTGCCCCAGCGGTCGGCGCGCTCGGCCTTGATCAGCGCGAGGTCGGCGTGAATGGGGTACTCGAGCACGTAGGGCCTGCCGTGGATCTCGCGCGTCTCCTTGCCTTCGGCCAGCTGCGTGCCGTAGCCCGTCGGCGTGTAGAACGCGCCGATGCCGGCGCCCGCGGCGCGGATGCGTTCGGCCAGGTTGCCCTGCGGCACCAGTTCCAGTTCGATCCTGCCGCTGCGGTACAGCTCGTCGAAGACCCACGAGTCCGCCTGCCGCGGAAAGGAGCAAATGATCTTGCGCACGCGCCCCGTCTTGAGGAGCGCGGCAAGGCCCGTGTCGCCGTTGCCTGCATTGTTGTTCACGATCGTCAGGTCCTTGGCGCCCTGGGCGATCAGGCCGTCGATCAGCCGGTTGGGGATGCCGGCAGTGCCGAAGCCACCGATCATCACCGTCGAGCCGTCGCGCACGTCGGCGAGCGCGGCCTCGACAGAAGAGAAGATTTTGTTGATCATGTGCGGATAACGAACAGAACGCCGAAGGGAGGCCAATTCTGTTCGTGTTTCGAACAACAGTTCAAGATAAGAACAAGTCTATCCCAGCATGCCTGAAGCCTCAACCACCCGTCCTTCCACCCCTACTGCTGACCTCGCCGCGCGCCCGGAGCCCGGCGACAGCTACGTCCAGTCCTTCGCGCGGGGACTGGCCGTGGTGCGCACCTTCAGCGCCGACGCCCCGGCCCAGACCATCGCCGAAGTGGCCGAGCGGGCGGGGCTCACCCGCGCCGGCGCCAGACGCATCCTGCACACCTTGCAGTACCTGGGCTACGTGGAAGCGGACGGCCGGCTGTTCCGCCTCACGCCCAAGATCCTGGACCTCGGCTTCGCCTACCTCAGCTCGCTGCCGTTGTGGAACCTGGCCGAGCCGGTGATGGAAGAGCTGGTGCAGGAGATCAAGGAGTCCTGCTCCGCGGCGGTGCTGGACGGCAGCGACATCGTCTACGTGCTGCGCGTGCCGACGCACAAGATCATGGCCATCAACCTGGGCGTCGGCAGCCGCCTGCCGGCCTACTGCACCTCGATGGGCCGCGTGCTGCTGGCCGGCCTGCCGCCGTCCGCGTTGGAGGCCCGCCTGGCCCAGATGCCGCTGGAGCCGCGCACACCCAAGACCGTCACGGACCCGGCGCGCCTGCGCGAACTCATCGAGCAGGTGCGCATGCAGGGCTGGGCGCTGGTGGCCGAGGAACTGGAGGAGGGCCTCGTCTCGCTCGCCGCGCCCATCCGAGGTCGCCAGGGCGAGGTGGTGGCCGCCATCAACGTGAGCGGCCAGCAGCACCGCACGCCGCCCGTGGTGATGCTCGAGCGCTTCCTGCCCAAGCTGCTGAAGGCCGCGCACGAGATCAGCGCGATGATCGGCGGGAAGACCTGATGCGAGCGGTTCAGCGCGGTGGCAGCGGCAGCGCCATCTCGGCCTTTGCCACGTCCAGCACCACATGGGTGGTGAAGCTACGCACGTTGGGGTCGCCCTGCAGCCATTCGCGCGCAAAGCGCTCGTAGGCGGGAAGGTCGGGCAGCACGAGCACCAGCACGTAGTCCACGCTACCCGCCGTGGCGTAGCACTGCTGTACCTCGGGACGCGCGCACATCGAATGACGGAATCGGTCGACCGCGGCCTGACCTTCGTCGATCAGGTCGACCGTCACGACCACGGTCACCTGGAGGTCGAGCGCGCGGCGGTCGAGCACCGCCACCTCGCCGACGATCACGCCGGCCTCGCGCATGCGCTTCAGGCGGCGCTGCACGGCCGCCGCCGACAGGCCCACCTCCGCGCCGATGGCCTCCGCCGCCAGGCGGGTGTCGTGCTGGTAGCGGGAGAGGATGCGGTGGTCGAGGGCGTCGAGTTCTGGCTTCATCAGCTGGGGAAGGAATGCGGGCAGGCCGCGCCGATGATGCCAAAGATGCGGCGCAGCGCGGACAGCGCCGGCGAACAATGGCGGCCATGGACGATACCTTTGCTTCCCACCGCCTGTCGCTGGACCGCATCGCGCAGGCGGCCCGGATCATCGACCCGGTCTTCCTGAACACGCCGCAGTTCGAATGCGAGCCGCTGTCACGGGAGCTCGGCTGCCGCCTGACGCTCAAACTCGAGACGGCCAACCCGATCCGCAGTTTCAAGGGCCGGGGTGCAGACTGCTTCGTGAAGACAGATCCGCAGGTCGTGCCCGGGACGACGCTGGTGTGCGCGACCGCCGGCAACTGGGGCCAGGCGCTGGCATGGGTATGCCGCGCCCGCGATCTGCCCCTTGTGGTCTACAGCGCCACCACCGCCAATCCGCTGAAGCTGCAGCGCATGCGCGAGATGGGCGCCGAGGTGCGGTTGCACAGCGACGACTTCGACAGCGCCAAAGCCGAAGCCAAGCGCTTCGCGCAGCAGGCCGGGGTGCCGTTCGTGGAGGATGGGCGCGAGGCCTCGATCGCGGAGGGTGCGGGCACGATCGGGCTGGAGCTGCTGCAGCGAGGCGCTCGGTTCGACGCGGTGCTGCTGCCTCTGGGCAACGGCGCGCTCCTGACCGGCGTGGCGCGATGGGTCAAGGCGCACAGTCCCTTGACGCAGGTCGTCGGCGTGAGTGCACGCGGCGCGGACGCCATGGAGCGTTCGTGGCGCGAGGAGCGGCTGGTGGATAGACCCCGTGTGCAGACGATTGCCGATGGCATTGCAGTGCGGGTACCGGTGCCCGAGGCGGTGCAAGACATGCGCGGACTCGTCGACGACGTGGTGCTGGTCGACGACGAAACCACCGTCGAGGCGATGCGCTTGTTGTTCCGGCACGGCGGCTGGCTGGTGGAGCCTGCCGGCGCGGTGGGGGTGGCGGCGTTGCACGCCGACCGCGTGCGCTGGCGAGGCGCCCGTGTCGCGACGGTGCTGTGCGGCAGCAACCTCACGGCCGAGCAGATCGCGTGCTGGCTCGCCTGACGTTCAGCGCGCTCCCAGCCGCTGCGACACCGCGCGCGCGCACTCGCGCAATGCGAGCGAGACCGGCCCATCCCAGTCGGTGTCGAAGGTGCCCGACGGCCCGATGGCGGTGATCGCCATCACCATCGCGCCGTTGTGATCGAACACCGGCGCCGACATCGCGCTCACGCCGTCGATCACCGAATCCTGTGAGCGGCTCATGCCGTGCGCACGCACCTCGGCCAGCTGCTTCTCGAACTCCTTCCAGGTGGGCAACGGCGGCGGAGGCGGGTTGCCCGGGCCCACGCGCTCGCGCAGCCCCGCTTTCTCGCGCCGGCGCTCTTCTTCCAGCAATGATCTCACCGTGTCGACCGGCATGTAGGCGCCGAACAGTCGCCCCGAGGCAGTGTCGGTGATCGAGATCACCGTGCCGTGCCGCATCGTCACATGCACGGCAGCCGGCGACTCTTCCATGCGCACGATGGTGGGGCCGCGGGTGCCCCAGACCGCGATCGCCACCGTGTGGCCGATGCGCTGCGACAGCTCGGCGATCAGCGGCGTGGCGATGCGTACCGGGTCGGCCTGCTGCAGTGCGATCAGGCCGAGCTGCAGCGCCAGGGGCCCCAGTCCATAGCGGCCGCTGGCCTCGTCCTGCTCGATCAGCCCCAGCTTGCCGAAGCTCACGAGATAGGGGTGCGCCTTGGCGGGCACCATCCCGGCCTCACGCGCCAGATCCTTCAGTGCCATGGGCCGCCCGTGGTGCGCCAGAGCGAGCAGCAGCTGGCCACCCACCTCCACGCTCTGGATGCCACGCCGGTCCTTGTCGTTCTTGTCGTCTTCCACCCAGTGCCCTATCGATGAAGAGAGAAAAGCTCGGGCGGGCCGAACTAGGGGTTTTCCCTGGAAAAACCCTGGCCGCCACACATAGCGTTAGACATTAGCAAATGAGTTAACTAAGATCAACTTGTAGTTCGACATAGACGAATCATTTCGTCAAAGTTTAATCTGGCAAGCGCCCAGGAGCCACGATGAGCAAAGCCTTCGCATCCCAGGCAGATCTTCAGGAAAAGAAGGTCAGCTTCACCAAGCTCTCCGACAACGCCTACGCCTACACGGCCGAGGGCGACCCGAACACCGGCGTGATCGTCGGCGACGACGCCGTCATGGTGATCGACACACAGGCCACGCCGGTGATGGCGCAGGACGTGATCCGTCGCATCCGCGAGGTCACCGACAAGCCCATCAAGTACGTGGTGCTGTCGCACTACCACGCCGTGCGAGTGCTCGGCGCCTCGGCCTACCAGCCCGAGCACATCATCGCCAGCCAGGACACCTACGACCTCATCGTCGAGCGCGGCGAGGCCGACAAGGCCAGCGAGATCGGTCGCTTCCCGCGTCTGTTCCGCGCGGTGGAGTCGGTGCCGCCGGGCCTGACCTGGCCCACCATCACCTTCACCGGCAAGATGACGATCTGGCTGGGCAAGCTGGAGGTGCAACTGCTGCAGCTCGGCCGCGGCCACACCAAGGGCGACACGGTTGCGTGGCTGCCGCAGCAGAAGATCCTTTTCTCGGGCGACCTGGTGGAGTTCGACGCCACGCCCTACGCGGGCGACGCCTACTTCAAGGACTGGCCTCAGACGCTGGACAACATCGCCGCACTCAAGCCGGAAAAGCTCGTGCCCGGCCGCGGCGCCGCGCTCCAGACGCCCGAAGAAGTGCAGGCCGGCCTGGCGGGCACGCGCGCCTTCATCTCCGATGTCTATGCCTGCGTGCGTGAGGGCGTGGCTGCGGGCAAGGACCTGAAGGTCGTCTACAAGGAGACCTACGACAAGCTCAAGCCCAAGTACGGACACTGGGTGATCTTCGACCACTGCATGCCCTTCGACGTGACGCGCTGCTACGACGAGGCGACCCAGTACCCCGACCCACGCGTGTGGACGGCCGAACGCGACCGCCAGATGTGGGAGACGCTGGAGGGCTGAATGGACATCGCCGAACTCGCCAGGCTCGGCGGGCGGGTCGACTACCAGCAGGTGGCGTTCGACTACCGCCGCTCGCCCGATCAGGACGCGGCCGAGCCGGTGCGGCACCCCGTCGTCGTTGTGGGCGCGGGCCCGGTGGGCCTGACACTGGCCCTCGACCTCGCACAGCGCGGCCAGCGTGTCGTGCTGCTGGACAACGACCACAGGCTCTCGACCGGCTCGCGGGCGATCTGCTTCGCCAAGCGCACGCTGGAGATCTGGGACCGGCTGGGATGCGGCGACCGCATGGTGGCCAAGGGTGTGTCGTGGAAGCGCGGACGCGTGTTCTTCCGCCACGAGGAGATCTACGACTTCGACCTGCTGCCGGAGGACGGCCACGAGCGGCCCGCCTTCATCAACCTGCAGCAGTACTACGCCGAGGCCTATCTGCTCGAGCGCTGCGCGGCGCTGCCCCACCTCGAGATCCGCTGGCTCAACAAGGTCGTCGCCGTCGATCCTCATGCCGACCACGTGCGCCTGACTGTGGAGACACCCGAAGGCGAGTATCGGCTCGAGGCGCAATACCTTGCCGCCTGCGACGGCTCGCGCTCGCCAGTGCGCCAGATGCTGGGACTGGAGAGCAAGGGCCGCGTCTTCAAGGACCGCTTCCTGATCGCCGACATCCGCATGCAGCCGGGCGTGGGCGAGGAGGCGTTTGCGCCGGAGCGCTGGTTCTGGTTCGACCCGCCGTTCCATCCGAAGCAGAGCGTGCTGCTGCACATGCAGCCCGACCACGTCTGGCGCATCGACTTCCAACTGGGCTGGGACGCGGACCCCGAGGAGGCCAAGAAGCCCGAGAACGTCATCCCGCGCGTGCGGGCGCTGCTCGGACCCGGCCGTCCGTTCGAGCTGGAGTGGGTCAGCGTCTACACGTTCTCGTGCCTGCGCATGGAGCGTTTCCGGCACGGGCACGTGTTCTTCGCCGGCGACTCGGCGCACCTGGTCTCGCCGTTCGGCGCCCGCGGCGCCAACTCCGGCATCCAGGACGCCGAGAACCTGGCGTGGAAGCTTGCCGCGGTGCTGCGCGGCGAGGCGGACGATGCGCTGCTCGACAGCTACGGCGCCGAACGCGAATACGCGGCCGACGAGAACATCCGCAACTCCACGCGCTCGACCGATTTCATCACGCCCAAGAGCGAGGTGAGCCGCTTGTTCCGCGACGCGGTGCTGGACCTGGCCAAGGACCATGCCTTCGCGCGCCGGCTGGTCAACAGCGGGCGCCTTTCGGTGCCGGCGACGCTGCTCGGCTCGCCGCTCAACACGCCCGACACCGATGCCTTCCAGGGCGCGATGGTGCCGGGCGCCCCCGCGGCCGACGCGCCTGTGCTCGACGCCGAAGGACGCGCCGCGTGGCTGCTGCGCCTGCTGGATGGAAGGCGCTTCGCGGCGATGGTCTTCGCCGGCGGCGACACGGCGCAACGCGTGCGCCGGCTGCAATCGGAGGCCGACGAAGTGACGGGACTCGACGTGCTGGTCGTGCACGCGGTGTCGCAGCCACCCGTTTCGCTGGACGGCGCGCGTGTCCTGGTCGACGAGCAGGGCTGGCTCGCCCGCCGCTACGACGCGACGCCGGGCACCGTCTACCTGCTGCGACCCGACCAGCACGTGTGCGCGCGCTGGCGCGACCCTGCGCCCGGCGCCGTCGCCGCGGCCCTGCGCCGCGCGCTCGGCCGCGATGGAGGCGGCGCACGAGGAGGTGCACGATGACAGGACTCATCACCACGCCCCACCTGGAAGCCGGCGACGACTTCTACGAGGCGCTGATCGAGGCGCACCGTGACCTCGACACCGCGCAGAGCCACGAACTGAACGCCAAGCTCGTGCTGCTGCTGGCCAACCACATCGGCGAGCCCTCGGTGCTCGCAGAGGCGCTGGCCGCCGCGCGCGACAGCGTGCTGAAGAAGACCGCGGCTGGGCGGCCCGCGCCCGCGCCGCATGCATGAGACAAGGAGAACCTCGATGAGCGAACCTTCGCGCTATCTGAGCGGCTTCGGCAACGAGTTCGCGACGGAAGCGATTCCGGGCGCGCTGCCCGTGGGCCGCAACAGCCCTCAGCGCGCGCCTTTCGACCTGTACCCCGAGCTCATCTCGGGCACCGCCTTCACCGCCCCTCGCGCGGCCAACCGCCGCACGTGGATGTACCGCCGCCAGCCCTCGGTGGTATGCGGCGGCTACCAGGCCTACGAGCAGCCCTACTGGACGAGCGGCGCAGCCGGCGGCGTGGCGATGCCGCCCGACCCGCTGCGCTGGAATCCGCTGCCCATTCCGTCCGAGCCGCTCGACGTCATCGACGGCATGCGCACGATGGTGGCCAACGGCGATCCCGAGGCCCAGTCGGGGATGGCGGCGCACATCTACCTTGCCAACCGCTCGATGGAGCGTCGAGCCTTCGTCAACGCCGACGGCGAGATGCTGTTCGTGCCGCAGCAAGGACGCATCGTCCTGGTCACCGAGCTCGGCCAGCTGGACGTCAAGCCCGGCGAGATCGCTGTCGTCCCGCGCGGCATGGCGTTCAAGGTCGAACTGCCCGACGGGCCCTCGCGCGGCTATGTCTGCGAGAACTACGGCGCCTTCTTCCGCCTGCCCGAGCTCGGGCCCATCGGCTCCAACGGCCTGGCCAACGCGCGCGACTTCCTCGCGCCCGTCGCGTCGTACGAGGACCAAGGCGGCGAGTACGAGATCGTCAAGAAATTCGGCGGCCGATTCTGGCGCGCACGGCTGGACCACACGCCGTTCGACGTCGTCGCTTGGCACGGCAACCTCGTGCCCTACAAGTACGACACCGCGCACTTCATGACGATCGGCTCGATCAGCTTCGACCATCCCGATCCGTCGATCTTCACGGTGTTGACCTCGCCCTCGGACACGGAAGGCACCGCCAACTGCGACTTCGTGATCTTCCCGCCGCGCTGGATGGTCGCGGAGGACACCTTCCGTCCGCCCTGGTACCACCGCAACGTGATGAGCGAGTTCATGGGGCTGGTCTACGGCCAATACGACGCCAAGCCCGAGGGCTTCAAGCCGGGCGGCGCGTCGCTGCACAACTGCATGGTGCCGCACGGCCCCGACACCGAGGCGTTCGAGAAGGCATCGAACGAGACGCTGCAGCCGCGCAAGCTGGATAACACGCTGGCGTTCATGTTCGAGAGCCGCTACCGTTTCGTGCCGACCGCCTTCGCCCTCGAAGGCGGCGCGCTCGACACCCGCTATGCCGAGTGCTGGCAGGGCCTGAAGGACCGTTTCAAGGGGGCACGATGAGCGTGACCGACCGCATCGACGAGACGCATGACGCGTCCCTGCAAAGCTGGGTCGGCTCGGCCAACGCGCCCGAGACCGACTTCCCGATCCAGAACCTGCCGATCGGCATGTTCCGCCGCCGGGGCTGCGACGATCCATTCCGCCCCGGCGTCGCGATCGGCGATCAGGTCGTGGACCTGCTGGCCGCCTGCCGCTCGGGCGCCCTGCCGGCCGACGTCGCGGCCAGCCTCGAGGGCTGCGAGCGCGGCGAGCTCAACGCCTTCATGGCGCGCGGCCGCGCCGCCCGCGTGGCAGTGCGCCGGGCCCTGAGCCAGGCCCTGCGCGCCGGCAGTGCCGTTCAGTCCAAGCTCGAGCCCTGCCTGGTCGCGCAGGCCGAGGCCGAGTACGCGGTGCCTTGCCGTGTCGGCGACTACACCGACTTCTACACCGGCATCCACCACGCCACCGCGGTGGGCAAGCTGTTCCGCCCGGACAACCCGCTGCTGCCCAACTACAAATGGGTGCCGATCGGCTACCACGGGCGCAGTTCGTCCATCGGCGTGACGGGCCAGGCCTTTCGCCGCCCGCTCGGCCAGACCAAGGGCCCTCAGGACACCACTCCGCGCTTCGGCCCCTGCCAGCGACTGGACTACGAACTCGAGGTGGGCGTGTTCGTCGGCCCGGGCAACGAGCTGGGCGAGCCTGTGCCGATGGCGCAGGCCGAGGATCACGTGTTCGGCTTCGTGCTGCTCAACGACTGGTCGGCCCGCGACATCCAGGCCTGGGAATACCAGCCGCTGGGCCCCTTCCTGGCCAAGAACTTCGCGACGACCATCTCGCCGTGGATCGTCACGCCGGAGGCGCTGGAGCCCTTCCGCGTGCCGTTCCGGCGCCCCGAGGGCGACCCGCAGCCGCTGCCCTATCTCGACACGCCGGACAACCGCTCGCGCGGCGGCATCGACCTCACGCTGGAGGTGTGGCTACACACCGCGCGCATGCGCGAGGCCGGCGAGCCGCCGCACCGGCTGATGGCGTCCAACTTCGCCGACGCCTATTGGACTGTGGCGCAGATGGTGGCGCACCACACCGTCAACGGTTGCAACCTGCAGCCGGGGGACCTGCTCGGCACGGGCACCCAGTCGGGTCCGGATGAGGGGCAGGGTGGTTCGCTACTCGAACTTACGTGCGGTGGGCAGAATCCGGTGCGATTACCGAACGGTGAGACTCGCACTTTCCTACAGGACGGCGATACTGTGCTGCTGCGGGCCCACGCGGCCAAGGCAGGCTGGCGCCGGATCGGTTTCGGCGACTGCGCCGGCACGGTGCTGTCGGCGTGCACGGCAGGCTGAGGCGGCAAGAGCATGCGGCGGATGCGCGCCTGCGTGGCGGGCTGCGTCCGAAGCGGACCCTGCCGCGCTCTGGCGCCCGCGACTGCTGCTGGGCCGGGAAGCGCCGCTTTCCGGGACGACTTACACGAAGGAGACGTCAGTCATGAAGAAGATGCTCAAGCTCGGCGCCGCGGCGCTTGCGCTGGCAGGAGCCAGCCTGTCCGCCCAGGCCCAGGAAGTGACCTTGAAGGTCCACCACTTCTGGCCGCCGCAGGCGATGCCGCCGACCAAGGTGCTGCAGCCTTGGTGCGACAAGATCGCGGCCGAGTCGAACAACCGCATGAAGTGCCAGATCTTCCCGGCCATGCAACTCGGCGGCACGCCTGCCCAGCTGATCGACCAGGCCCGTGACGGCGTCGCCGACATCGTCTTCACGCTGCCCGGCTACACCGCCGGCCGCTTCCCGATCATGGAGGCCTTCGAACTGCCCTTCATGGTGCCCTCGGCCGAGGCCGGGTCCAAGGCGGCCTGGGAGTTCTACGAGAAGTACGCGCAGAAGGAATTCGCCGCGGTCAAGCCGCTCATGTTCGCGGTGCACGAACAAGGCTACGTGCACACCCGCGACAAGCCGGTGCGTACCCTGGCCGACTTCAAGGGTCTCAAGATGCGCGCGCCCACGCGCATGACCAACCGCCTGCTGGCCACGCTCGGCGCGTCTCCGGTGGGCATGCCGCTGCCGGCCGTCGCCGAGGCGGTCAACAAGGGCGTGATCGACGGCTTCCTGCTGCCCTGGGAGGTCATCCCCTCGGTGCGCCTGCACGAGATGGTGAAGTTCCACACCGAGACGCCGAACAACCGTCCGGCCCTGTACACCTCGGTGTTCGTCATCGCGATGAACCAGGCGCGCTACAACAGCCTGCCCGCGGACCTCAAGGCCGTGATCGACCGCAACAGCGGCGCCGGTCTTGCCGCCAGCGCCGGCAAGACCTGGGACGCAGCGCGTGCCCCGGGCCGCAAGCCGGCCGAGGACCGCGGCAACACCTTCTACACGCTGCCAAGCGAGGAGGTCGACCGCTGGATCAAGGCCGCATCGCCCTTGTACGACGACTGGGTGGCCACGATGGACAAGGCCGGGCTGCCGGGCAAGCAGATGCTCGAGGATGCCCGGGCGATGATCGCCAAGCATCAGAAGTGATCCCCCTCGCGGGGAGGCCGGGTTGAACGCGGGAGGCGCCTGTCTCCCGGAGGGACCCGGACGGGCTGCCCGGCAGCCCGACAGGGCGGACGCGCCGCGCGGCGCGCCCGCCCTTTTTTGGAGTCGCAGATCATGTACCAACTGCTACGCCGGACCGCCATGGTCTTCGCGCTGCTGGGCGGCCTGGCCGCGGCCCTCGTCGGCTGCATGACCGTGGCCAGCATCGTCAGCCGCGCCCTGTGGTCTTCGCCGATCCAGGGTGATGTCGAACTGACCCAGTTCGGCGTCGCCCTGGCGATCTCCCTGTGCCTGCCTTGGTGCCAGCTCCATGGCGGCAACATCATCGTGGATTTCTTCACGCTCAAGGCGTCGGCCCGCCAGCGTCGCATCCTCGACGGCATCGGTGCCCTGTTGCTGGCCGCGATGGTCGCCCTGCTCGCCTGGCGCACCGGCGAGGGCGCGATTTCGGTCAAGGAGGCCGGCGAGACCTCGATGATCATGGGCTTGCCCATGTGGATCGTCTACGCGGTGCTCGCCCCCGGTTTCGCGCTCACGGGGCTGATCGCGATCTACCAGGCGATCATGCATTTCCTCGGCCGTGAGTCGGAGGCGCTGGCATGAGCCCGACCACGATCGGCCTCGTGATGTTCGCGGCCATGCTTGGGCTCATGGCCCTGCGCATCCCCATCGCCGCGGCGATGTTCATCCCCGGAGCGGTCGGCTACTGGGTGATGACCAACGAGCTGGCCCTGCTCAACACCCTCAAGGGCTCGGCCGTCGCCCGGTTGACCGTCTACGACCTGTCGGTGATCCCCCTGTTCCTCTTGATGGGGCAGTTCGCCACGCAGGGCGGGCTGTCGCGGGCCCTGTTCAGGGCTGCGGCCGCTTTCATCGGGCACATCAGGGGCGGCCTGGGCATGGCCGCGATCATGGCGGCTGCCGGCTTCGGCGCGGTGTGCGGGTCCTCGGTGGCCACCACCGCCACGATCGGGCAGGTCGCGTACCCCGAGATGAAGACGCACGGTTACTCCGGTCGACTGTCGACCGGCGTGCTCGCGACCGGTGGTTCGCTGGGCATCCTGATCCCGCCCTCGGTCCCGCTGGTGGTCTACGCGATCCTCACCGAACAGAACATCGCCAAGCTCTTCGCCGCGGCCTTCATCCCGGGCCTGATCGCGATGCTCGGCTATCTGGCGGTCATCTACGTCTACTGCCGCATGCGGCCCGACCTGGCCACCGCTTCCGAACCCACCCCCTGGCCCCAGCGCTGGAAGGCGCTCGTGGCCGTGTGGCCGATCGCGACGATCTTCGTCGTGGTCTTCGGCGGCATCTACGCGGGCTTGTTCACACCCACCGAGGGCGCGGCGGTGGGCGCGGTGGGCACCTTCATCGCGGGGGTCGCCTCGCGCGAACTGCGGCTCGACGGCATCAAGCGCTCCTTCCTCGGCACGGCCGAGACCTCGGCGATGGTCTTCATGATCTTCCTCGGGGCGGACATGATGAACTCCGCCCTCGCACTGACCCAACTGCCGGCCAATCTCGCGGACTGGGTCTCGCACCTGGAGGTCCCACCGCTGGCCATCGTCGCCACGCTGCTCGCCTTCTACGTCGTGCTGTGCTGCGTGATGGACGAGCTGTCGATGCTGCTTTTGACCATCCCGGTGGTCTTCCCGGCCATCATGGGCCTGGACCTCTTCGGCCTGGGCATGCAGGACAAGGCGATCTGGTTCGGCATCCTGGTGCTGATGATCGTGCAGATCGGCCTGATCACTCCGCCCGTCGGTCTGAACGTCTACGTCGTCAACAGCGTCTGCAAGGACGTGCCCATGCAGGAGACTTACAGGGGCGTGCTGCCGTTCCTGATCAGCGACGTGCTGCGCGTGCTGCTGCTGCTGTTCGTCCCCGCAGTCAGCCTGGGAGCCGTGTGGTGGTTGTTCCCCTGACGGGCAGGTGAGGCGCGGGCCCGGCATGCGCCGGGCCTGGGCCTCACGCCTGCGCGTCGACGACCCGGTAGCCTTCATCGGCAATTGCCCGGGCGATCCTGTCACGCGGCGCCTGGCTGTCCACCTGCACGCGCCCGGCCGCCAGGTCCACTTCGACACGCGCCTGCGCATCCAGCTTCTGCACCGCCTGGGTGACGGCGCGCACGCAGTGCCCGCAGCTCATCCCTTGCACTTCGAATGTCTGGTTCATCTCGCATCCTTTCTCTCGTGGTGGGCCCGTTGGGGGCCTCAGGTCGAAGTGTGGACCTTGCCCTCGTGGCAAGGTCAAGCCTCCGACGGCGGCACCGGCGCTGACAAATCCTTGTCGTTCGGGTCGCTTCCCCGCGCAAGCGGGGCGGCGCCGGTCTCGGCAGCGGTGAGTTCCATGCGGGCGGTGCGGCACTCCCAGAACACCCGCGCCCGGCAGGCTGCGCACACCCGCGGGTCCAGCCTCCCGAATATCGTGGCGATGGCGGTGCGCTTGTCGGGAAAGACATGGTCGCGCCCCAGCCTGTCGAGGAAGCCGCTGCGCTCCCACAACTCCAGCACCGGGGGCCGGGGGCGGTGGAAGTAGAGGTCGCCGCCCATCGCGCGCCGCAGCCGCATCTCGTCTTCCCACACCTGGGCTCCGGCCAGGTCGATGAAATTCATGCTCTTGGCCATCACCAGCAGGTGCGGCGGCGCGTGCGGCGCCTGACGCATCGCATCGAGGCGTTCGGCCACGTGCTGTGCCGCGCCGAAGTAGACCGATCCCTCCATGCGCAGCAGCTTGAGCTGAGGACATTCGGGCAGCGTGCCGGGCGCGCCGTCGAGCACCACGAAGTGCCGATCGTCGGCCATCGTGTCGAAGCCCATCGTGCGCATGGCCGGGTGCGACGTGCGATGCAGATAGGCGAGCAGCGACAGCATGGTTCCGATCAGGATGGCGACTTCGAGGCGGATCGCCACCGTGGCCAGCAGCGTGGCGAAGGCGATGGCGAACTCCCGGCGGTCGATGCGCCACGTCTCGCGCCAGCGTGGCAGATCCAGGAGGTTCCAGGCGACCAGGACCAGCAGGCCGGCGACCGCTGCCAGGGGGATGAGCGCGAGCCATCGCGCGGTGAGGGCGACGAGCAGCACCAGCCACCCGGCGGCGAGCACCGCGGCCATCGGCGTGCGGGCGCCGGCTTCGTAGTTGGGCAACGACCGGTTGAGCGAGCCGCACGAGACGTAGGAGGAGAAGAAGCCGCCGATGGTGTTGGACAGCCCTTGTCCGACGAACTCGCGGTTCGCGTCCACCCGCTGCCCGGAACGGGACGCGAGCGCCTTGGCGATCGAGATCGACTGACCCAGGGCGACGATGGTGAGCGCGAACGCCAGGCCCAGCAGTTCCGGGATGCGGCTCCAATCGACCTGCGGCACGTGCAGGGGCGGCCAGGCAGAGGGTATGGGGCCGACGACGGGCGTCTGCCAGCGCCCGCCTGCCTCGTTGAGCAACAGCGCCAGCAACGTACCTGTGACCAGGCCGACCAGGGCGTGGGGCCAACGCCGGCGCCACCTGCGCACGGCGACCGCCGCGGCGAGCGTGGTCAGGCCCACCAGCACGCTGCCCGCCTGCGCATCGGCCAGGCGCGTGGCGGCGTGTCGCAACGCGGGACCCGCCCCATGCTCGGGCACGAGGGGCAGTCCCAGCAGGTCCTTGAGCGCATGCAGCGCGATCAACAGGGCTGCGCCGCCGGTGAACCCGAGCAGCGCTGCCGGCGAGATGAAGTGGGCGAGACTGCCCAGTCGCAGCAGGCCGATCGCCAACTGCATCAGGCCGACGAGCACGGTCACCGTCAGCGCGAGTTCGATGTACGCGGCGCTGCCCGGCACCGCGAGCGGCGCCAGCATGGCGAAGAGCGCGAGCGAGAGGGCGTTCGTGGGCCCGGACACCACGTGCCGGCTGGAACCTGCCACGGCCGCGATCGCACACGGCACGATGGCGGTATAGAGCCCGTACTGCGGTGGCAGACCGGCCAGCGTCGCGAAGGCGATGGCCTGGGGCAGCACGAGCAGCGCACCGAGCAGGCCTGCCGCGGTGTCCGCGCGCCAGGTGTTGCGGCCGATCTCGTCAAACCAGCCGGGACGCCACGCGCGCCTCGCGCGGTGGACGGACGGCATCGAGGAAGGCATTGCGCGATGATAGAGGCGCGCGCTCGCGGCTGCCGGGCGCGCGGGGCGGCATGGCGCCGCCGAGCGGGCCCGACACGAGGAGATCCATGACGGCAATGAAGATATGCATCTATGGCGCCGGCGCGATCGGCGGCTTCATCGGCACGCGCCTGGCCGCCCAGGGTCACGCCGTCAGCGCGGTGGCCCGCGGCGCGACGGCCGAGGCGCTGCAGCGGCATGGCTGGAGGTTGCAGACGGTGCAGGGGCTGGAGCAGGCCCAGGCGGCGGCGGTGTCCGCCGACCCGGCCGCCTTGGGTGTGCAGGACGTGGTCGTGCTCGCGGTCAAGGGGCCTTCGTTGCCCGAGGTCGCCCGCCGCATCGGGCCGCTGCTCGGACCCGCGACCGTGGTGCTCACCGCGATGAATGGCGTGCCGTGGTGGTTCTTCCACGGCATGTCCGGCCGCTGGTCGGGCATGTCGCTTGAATCGGTCGACCCGGCCGGAGTCGTCTCTCAGGCCATTCCCGCCCGACAGGTGATCGGCGGCGTGGTGCACGCGACCTGTTCCACCGCCGAGCCCGGTGTGGTGCGCCATGGCTTCGGCCGCCGGCTCATTCTCGGCGAGCCCTCCGGCGGGCGGACGGCGCGCGTCGAGGCGCTGGCCGCGATGCTGCGCGAAGCGGGCTTCGAGATCGAGGTGTCCGAGCGCATCCAGACCGACATCTGGTTCAAGCTGTGGGGCAACATGACGATGAACCCGGTGTCCGCGCTCACGGGCGCGACGTGCGACCGCATCCTCGACGACGAACTGGTGCGTGGCTTCGTCCTGCGCGTCATGGCCGAGGCCAAGGCGGTGGGCGAGCGCATCGGCTGCCCGATCGCTCAGTCCGGCGAGGAGCGCAACGAGGTCACGCGCAAGCTCGGCGCGTTCAAGACCTCGATGCTGCAGGACGTGGAGGCCGGCCGCGCCATCGAGCTGGACGCGTTGCTGACGGCCGTGCGCGAGATCGGACAGCGGGTCGGTGTGGACACGCCGAACCTCGACGCCTTGCTCGGCCTCACCCGCCTCATGGGCAGGGTGCGGGGACTCTATCCGCAGATGGGCGGGCGCTAGGCCGACCGGCGGCGGGCAAGGCGCGCGCGCTCACGCCGCCGGTTCTGCCACCACCATCCAACCCACGCCGAAGCGATCGGTCAGCATACCGAACATCGGCGAGAAGAAGGTGGGCCCGATGGGCATCTGTACCTGGCTGCCCTCGGCCAGGGCGGCGAACAGCCGCTGCGCCTCCTGCGGGGTGGGAACCGAGAGCGACAGGGAGAAGCCCTGGGGGTGGACACCGCCCTTGCAGTCGCCGTCCGAGGCCATGATCTCGGAGTCGCCGACCCGGAACGAGGCGTGCATGATCTTGCGCTCGCTTCCCGGGGCGAGGACCCCGGGCGGGGGCGGCTCGGGCGCATCCTCGAAGCGCATCAGCATCGTCACCTCGGCGCCGAGGACCTTCTGGTAGTAATCCAGGGCCTCCTCGCAGCGGCCTTGGAAGAACAGGTAGGGTTGGACATGCATGGGGATCTCCTTCTGTGCAGGTGCGGCTCGACGGAAAGGAATGCGAGCCACCGGTTCAGACGCTGTGGGCCTCGGTGGGTCGTTCGGCCCGGGGACGCTCGCCGTGCAGGTCGAGCACCGGTCGCACCTCGATGCTGCCCACCCGGGCCGGCGGGATGCGTGCCGCGATGTGCAGCGCCTCGTGCAGCCCGGCGGCCTCGATCAGATAGAAGCCGGCCAGCTGCTCCTTGGTTTCGGCGAACGGCCCGTCGGTGATCGACACCTTGCCTTGCCGGATGCGCAAGGTGGTGGCGGTATCGACCCCGGCCAGCTTCTCGCTCGCGAGCAGCCTGCCCTGGGCCTCGAGCTCGTCGCACAGGCCCAGGCATTCCTCGTAGAGCGCGTCGGCTTCGCGCGCCGGCAGCCGCTGCACGGCCGCCTCCTCGGCGTAGATCAGGCACAGGAATTTCATACGGGGGGCTCCTTCTCGGAAGTGGGTTGGCCTCCGTAGTCGAACGGCGCGCCCCGGAATCGACAACGCCGCGTGCCTGACGCGCGCGCCGGCTACTCCAGCTCGCGCACGGGGCGCACCTCGATGCTGCCCAGCCTGGCAGGCGGGATGCGCGAGGCGACCTGGATGGCCTCATTGAGATCCGCGGCCTCTAAGAGGTAGAAACCGGCGAGTTGCTCCTTGGTCTCCGCGAAGGGGCCATCGGTGATGTGCACCTTGCCGTCGCGCACGCGCACGGTCTTGGCCGTGGCCACCGGCTGCAAGGCCTGGCCGGCGACGAAGTGGCCGCTCGCGCGCACCTCCTCCCCGTAGGACAGGCACTGGTTCACGAGCGCGTCCCACTCGCCGGCGCGGCGGCCATAGACCTCCTGTTCGTCGTAGTACACCAGGCACAGGTATTTCATGAGTCCTCCGGGCAGTTGGACCGCCGCAGGGCGGCGGTCGGGAAATGGTAGGGGAGCGCGGTGCGCGATGGGCAGTCCTTCTGTACTGGTCGAAGAAAGGTGGAGGGAATCGACAGCCGGGATGTAACAGCGCCCGTGACGCGGCTCGGCCTCGCCGGCTCAACCCTGCGCCATTTCCTGCAAGCGCCGCTGCAGGAAGCGCCGCTCCGGTTCCTGGCGGGTGAGGGCCAGCGCGCGCTCGTAGGCCTGCCGCGCCTCCTCGCGGCGGCCCAGCCGCCGGCACAGGTCGGCGCGCGCGGCGTGGGCGAGGTGGTAGTCGTCCAGCTGGCCGCCGGCGAGCAGGGCATCGACCAGAGGCAGGCCGGCCTCGGCGCCGTCGCGCATGGACAGCGCCACGGCCCGGTTCAGCGCGACGACGGGGGACGGGGCCAGGCGCATCAGCACGTCATACAGCCCGACGATCTGGGGCCAGTCGGTCTCGGCGGCCGACGGCGCCTCGGCGTGCACCGCCGCGATCGCCGCCTGCAGCGTGTAGGGCCCGAAGCGTCGCGACTGCAGGGCCTGCCGCACGAGTTCCACGCCTTCCTCGATGAGGTCGCGGCGCCACAGCGAGCGGTCCTGGTCCTCCAGCCGCACGAGGTCGCCCTGTGCATCGGTGCGAGCGGGGCGGCGCGACTCCTGCAGCAGCATCAGGGCCAGCAGCCCGCGCACCTCGGGTTCGTCCAGCAGTTGCAGCAGCAGGCGGGCAAGCCGGATCGCCTCGCCGCTCAGGTCGTGGCGCGTGAGCTGCTCGCCCGCGGAGGCCGAGTAGCCCTCGTTGAACACCAGGTAGACGACCTGCAGCACGGGGTCCAGGCGCTGCGGCAACTCGTCGCGCTCGGGCACCTGGTACGGGATGCGCGCCTCGCGGATCTTGGCTTTGGCCCGCACGATGCGCTGGGCCAGGGTGGGGGCAGGCACGAGGAAGGCCCGGGCGATTTCCTCCGTGGCCAGGCCGCAGACCTCGCGCAGCGTCAGGGCGACCTGCGCCTCGCGCGACAGCGCCGGGTGGCAGCAGGTGAAGATCAGACGCAACCGGTCGTCCTCGATGTCCGGCGCCTCGTCCGCGGAGCCGGCGTCGTCCGCCAGTCCCTCGACGTACTCGGCGTGGTCGTCCAGTGCTTCGAAGCGCGCCCGGCGGCGGATGCCGTCGATGGCCTTGAAGCGGCCGGTGGACACGAGCCAGGCGCGCGGGTTGGCGGGCAGGCCCTCCTGGGGCCATTGTTCCAGCGCCGCCCGGAAGGCGTCGTGCAAGGCCTCCTCGGCGAGGTCGAAATCGCCCAGCAGACGGATCAGCGTGGCCAGCACCCGGCGCGACTCCTGCCGGTACACGGCCTCGATCGCTTCGCGAGAAATCGAAGGGGATGCGTCCATGGCGGCGATTCTGCACCCACCGCGCGTCAGCCTCGCGTCAGCGCGGTGTCAGCCCCTGTTGGCTGCGCGTCAGCCCGTGTTGGCTAGGCGTCAGCGGCGGGTCAGAGCGCGAAGCGATAGTCGCCTGCCACATGCCGCGCATGCGCGGCCTGATGCAACTCAAGATCCATCCCTACAAGGAGACAAGTGATGGCAGCCACGCTACCGGCGTCCAAAGCGCCGATGACTGCCGAGGAGAAGAAGGTCATCTTCGCCTCCTCGCTCGGGACCGTGTTCGAGTGGTACGACTTCTACCTCTACGGCTCCCTCGCCGCGATCATCGCCAGGCAGTTCTTCTCCGGACTCGATCCCACGTCCGCCTTCATCTTCGCGTTGCTGGCCTTCGCGGCCGGCTTCATCGTGCGACCGTTCGGCGCGCTGGTCTTCGGCCGGCTCGGCGACATGATCGGCCGCAAGTACACCTTCCTTGTGACCATCCTGCTGATGGGCCTGTCGACCTTCATCGTCGGCATCCTGCCGACGTATGCGTCGATCGGCGTGGCCGCGCCCATCATCCTCATCATCTTGCGCCTGCTGCAGGGCCTGGCGCTGGGTGGCGAGTACGGCGGTGCCGCCACGTATGTGGCCGAGCACGCGCCGCAGGGCAAGCGCGGCGCCTTCACCTCGTGGATTCAGACGACCGCCACGCTGGGGCTGTTCCTGTCGCTCATGGTGATCCTCGGCACCCGCACCATCACCGGGGAGGAAGCCTTTGCCGAATGGGGTTGGCGTATTCCGTTCCTGGTGTCCATCGTCCTGCTCGGGATCTCGGTGTGGATCCGCATGAGCATGAACGAGTCGCCCGCCTTCAAGAAGATGAAGGCAGAGGGCAAGACCTCCAAGGCGCCGCTGGCGGAGTCCTTCGGGCAGTGGAAGAACCTGAAGATCGTGATCCTGGCGCTGGTGGGCCTGACGGCCGGCCAGGCGGTGGTGTGGTACACGGGGCAGTTCTACGCGCTCTTCTTCCTCACGCAGACCCTGAAGATCGACGGCGCGACCGCCAACATCCTGGTCGCCATCGCCCTGCTGATCGGCACGCCGTTCTTCGTCGTCTTCGGCACGCTGTCCGACAAGATCGGCCGCAAGCCCATCATCATGGCCGGCTGCCTGCTGGCGGTGCTCACCTACTTCCCGCTGTTCAAGGCGTTGACAGAGGCAGGCAACCCCGACCTGGCCAAGGCCCTGGCCACCGCGCCCGTCAAGGTGGTTGCCGACCCGAAGGAATGCTCGTTCCAGTTCAATCCAACCGGCACCGCCAAGTTCACCAGCTCCTGCGACATCGCCAAGCAGGTGCTGGCCGCCAACTCCGTCAACTACGAGAACGTGGCCGGCACGGGCACCGCCCAGATCATGGTGGGTGACAAGGTGATCGAGTCGTACGACGCCAAGACGCTCTCGGGTGATGCGCTCAAGGCCAGGGACGCGGAGTTCAAGAAGGCGGTGACCACGGCCATCAAGGAGGCCGGGTACCCGGCCAAGGCGGACCCGGCCAAGGTCAACAAGGGCCTGGTGGTGGCGATCCTCACCATCCTGGTGATCTACGTGACCATGGTCTACGGCCCCATCGCCGCGATGCTCGTCGAGATGTTCCCGACCCGCATCCGCTACACCTCGATGTCGCTGCCGTATCACATCGGCAACGGCTGGTTCGGCGGCCTGCTGCCGACCACCGCTTTCGCGATCGTCGCCCAGACCGGCAACATCTACAACGGCCTTTGGTACCCGATCATCGTGGCTGCGCTGACCTTCGTCATCGGCGTGCTCTTCGTGCGCGAGACCAAGGATCGCGACATCTTCGCCAACGACTGAGCCCGGCGCCCGGCCGCCCGAAGCCGGGCCGCAACCCCCACTGGGGGGTGGGGCGCAAGCCCCGGGGGCAAAGAAACAAGGCCCGGCGCCCGGCCGCCCGAAGCCGGGCCGCAACCCCCATGGGGGGTGGGGCGTAAGCCCCGGGGGCAAAGACACAAGGGCGGCGGCCCGCCTCGCTGCGGGCCGGGCCCGACGTTTCCATCGCCGGTGCGGTCCCTGCGGCCGCACCGGGCCTTGTACCCACCGGTTTCAAGAGAGGAGTCGAACGATGTGGAAACTGCTGGCAGGTTTCGCGGTCTTCGCGGCGCTGGCGATCTTCATGCTGTCCCAGGGTGGCGACATCGACATGGGGGGCGAGCAGCACGGCATGAACGCCACCCATGCGCCGCCGGCGGAGGCGGCGGCAAGCAAGTAAGCGCGCACCCCGCGGTCTTGCGGTCCCGCCAGGGACCGTTGCACGACGCCCGGCCCGCCGGGCGTTCTTGCGTGTGGGCTCCCAAGGCCGGGCACTTTCTGCCGCCGCCCGGGTCGATGTCACCGTTGGTTGCCAACCCGGCAGGGCCACCGGCCGCACAGCCTGCCCGGGCCGACTACCATCGCCGCGGAGCGCCGCCGGCCCTGCAGGCGGGCGGCAAGGTGTTCATCTTCGACAACGGGACCACGTGCAAAGACGACACTTCCTTTCCTGCCTGGCCACCTTCTTCTCGACTGGAACTCTGCTGAACGCCCCGGCGCTGGGCGTGCCCCTGGAACCCCTGGGCAAGGCCCAGCCCTTCGACTACGCCTGGCTCAAGGGCCAGGCGCGCGCGCTGGCCTCGAGGCCGTACCAGCCGCCGCGCAACACCGTGCCCAAGGCGGTGGAGTCGCTGGACTGGGACCAGTACCAGTCCATCCGGTTCCGGCAGGACCACGCGCTGTGGCGCGACGAGAAGCTGCGTTTCCAGGCGCAGTTCTTCCACCTCGGGCTCTTCTTCAAGTCGCCGGTACGCCTGTTCGAGGTGGCCAACGGCCAGGCGCAGGAACTGGCCTACGACCCCGGGATGTTCGACCACAGCAAGAGCGGCCTGGACACCAGGACGCTTCCGAAAGACCTGGGCTTCGCGGGCTTCCGGCTCAACTTCCACACCGACTGGACCCGGGACGTTGCCGCCTTCCTCGGGGCCAGCTACTTCCGGGCCGTTGGCGGCGAATGGCAGTACGGACTGTCCGCACGGGGCCTGGCGATCGACACGGGCATGGCCCGCCCGGAAGAGTTCCCGAACTTCGTCGCCTTCTGGCTCGAGCGTCCGCCCGCCAACTCCAGCACGGTGGCCGTCTACGCCTTGCTGGATTCGCCGAGTGTCGCAGGGGCGTACCGCTTCTACATCACGCCGGGCGAGACGATGGTGATGGACGTCGACGCCGCGCTGTACCCGCGCAAGACCATCGAGCGGCTGGGCATTGCGCCTTGCACCAGCATGTTCCAGTTCGGCGAGAACGACAAGCGCATGGCCAACGACTGGCGGCCGGAGATCCACGACAGCGACGGGCTGCAGATGTGGAGCGGGCGCGGCGAGTGGATCTGGCGCCCGCTCACCAACCCGGAGCGCCTGCGCTTCAACGCCTACATGGATGAGAACCCGCGCGGCTTCGGCCTGATGCAGCGCGACCGCGACTTCGACCACTACCAGGACGACGGCGTGTTCTACGAGCGCCGGCCGAGCCTGTGGGTCGAACCCAAGGCGGGGTGGGGCAAGGGCTCGGTGCAACTGGTCGAGATCCCGACCATCGACGAGACCTTCGACAACATCGTCGCGTTCTGGAATCCGCAGGACAAACCGCAGCCGGGGCAGGAGCTGCTGTTCGGCTACCGGCTGTACTGGGGGGCCGACTCGCCGGTCAAACCCACGGTGGCTCGCTGCGTTGCGACGCGCACCGGCATCGGCGGCATCGTCGGCCAGCCCCGCAAGTACTTCTCCTGGCGTTTCGCGGTGGACTTCGCTGGCGGCGACCTCACCTTGCTGGGCAAGGACGCCGTCGTCGAGCCCGTGATCACCGCCTCGCGCGGCAAGATCGAGATCACCTCTGCCCGGCCGCTGCATTCCGTGAACGGCTACCGCGCGATGTTCGATCTGCGGCCGACCGACGACAGCACGCAGCCGATCGACCTGCGGCTGTACCTGCGCTGCAACGGACAGGCGCTGACGGAGACCTGGCTCTACCAATGGGATCCGCCCCCGCCCTCGCAGCGAAGGTTCGCCTGACCGCGGTGCCCAGCATGAGCGCCGCGGGTGGCAACCATTGGTAAGAGGAAGACGCCCGCGGACGCACTTGCTCACGCCTGAGAGCAACGCAAACCGCTTGGGCGCCGTGCGCCACTAGCCTTGCGCGCTTTGTCGCACCCGCGGCTGGCGGTCGGGCCGGTCGCACAGCAAGGGCCGGCGTGCCGGCCCTGACGAGAGGCAGATGCGTTCGTTGGGCTATGTGTTGTTGGGGGCGCTGGGCGGCAGCTTGCTGCTGGGCGCGCTGCTCTATCTCTTGGCCGTCGTCGTCGAGGCCCTGGGCCTGGGGTGGTTCGAGCCGAGCCGCCAGGCCGCGCTGAGCGAACTGCTGTGGTGGGCCTGGGCGGCGTTCGCCTTGGCGGGGGCTGTGTGGGGTGTGAGCCGCGCGGTGCGCAGTCGGCGGGCCACCTCCATCTGGCGTTGAGCCCGCGAGACGGCCCGGCAGGCGGGGGCGGCTGCCGCGGTCCCGCGCCATCCCCGGGCCGAGGCTTTACTGTCCCAGGAAGTGCTTGCGGTACTTGGAGGGCAGGTCGGCGATGCGCATCATCATCGGCAGGTCCGCGGTGTTGAAGTCCGGGTCCCAGGCCGGCGCGCCGAGGATGCGGGCCCCGCAGCGCAGATAACCCTTGATGAGGGCGGGCGGCTCCACCGCCAGGTCGTGCCGCAGTTCCTGCACGGGCAGCGGCAGACGCGGTTGCACCCGGTACTCGATGGGTGCCAGGTGCGTGTGTCGCAATTGTTCCCACAGGCTCGCCGCCACGTGGCCGCCGTCGCGCATGCTCACGCTGGCGCAGCCGATCATCGTGTCCAGGTCGTTGCGCACCATGAACTCGGCAAGCGCGCCCCACAAGGCCAGGATCACGCCGCCCGAGCGGTGTTCGGGATGCACGCAGGAGCGGCCCAGCTCGACCATGCGCGAGCGCAGGGGCCGCAGCCGGGTGAGGTCGAACTCCGTCTCGCTGTACAGCCCGCCGATGCGGCGCGCAGCCTGCGGGGTCAGTACGCGGTAGGTGCCTACCACCGGCCCGATACCCTCCTCGTCGACCGCGCGCACCAGCAAGTGCTCGCAATACGGGTCGAAGACGTCGATGTCGTGGCCCGGCGGCGTGCCCTTCGGGCAGTCCAGGCGCGCTCCCATCTCATCGGCAAAGACGAGATACCTCAGGCGCTGCGCCTCAAGAACCTCGTCGGCATGGCGCGCCCAAGCCACGACCAGCCGCGGAGCTTCCAGCGCGGCCGAGCCGCGGTGAAGCGACCTCCGTGGCGCGCGGATTTCGGAGATGGGCAGCGTCGGCAGCGGAAGGTCCCTCATGTGTGCTCCTCTGGCAGGTGTCACAAGGCTAGAAGTGGGGCGTGACGCCGGCGTGACCGCGCGATGACCGGCCCGTGACGCCCCGGCGACGGCCGGGGCGTGCGCGCGGCGGTCCGGTCGCGTTCCCAGTGAGGGCTTTCACCCCCTTTTGGTGCGCGCCGTCGTGCTACCGTCATGCGGGCCCTTGCCGTCGCGGCTTTCCCAGAAACCGGAGGTGTTCCGCCGCCATGCCGCCTGCGACCGATCGCGACCCGCGCGCCTCTGCCGCATCCTGGCGACGCCTGATCGCCCTGGTCCGCGAGCCGGGGCTCCCGCTGCCGCCCGAGCAGGTGCGCGAGCTGGCGGTGGACACGCTCGGGGTGCTGACCGTGCTCGGCACGGTGGGCCTGGCGCTGGCGGTGTTGTTCGTGCCGGCCGCATCGTGGCCGCGCCTGGCGGCTTCGGCCGTCCTGCTGATCCTGCTCGTCGCGTTGCGCCGGCACGCGGCCCGTCGCTACAGCCCGGCGATCCCCTGGCTGGGCCTGCTGCTCGCGGTCGCCACCTGCGCTGCCTGGGTGGTCGTGCTCGGCACCGTGCAGGCGGTACAGGCCCTCGTCCTGTTGCTGCCGGTCATCTTTTCCACCTTCCTCTTCGGAGTGCGGGCCGGCCTGGGAGTGGTGGCGGCGTGCGCGGCCACGATGTTTGCGCTCGCTTACGCCCAGAGCCGGGGCTGGCTGTGGGAGCGCGAACCCATCACCCCGTGGAACCAGGCGTGGGTCTTCACCCAGTTCGCCCTGGCGATCTGCCTGGTGCTCGTCGTGCTGCGCAACCATCTGGCACGCTGGCACCACGCGGCGCAGGAGCAGCGTCTGGCGCGCGAGCGCGACGCCCAGTTGCGCCAGTTGCACGACCGGCTGGCCGTGGTGATCCAGGCAGGGCACTTCGGCGTATGGGAGTACGACGCCGACGAGCGCTGCTTCCACTATGACGCGCAGCAGGCGCGCATCTACGGACTGGGAGAGACGGCGGGCCGCAAGACCCTCGAGGAGTGGCAGGAGATGATCCATCCCGAGGACCTCGCCCGCCTGCGCGCCACGCTGCGTCAGGCGCTGGCCGAAAGCGGCCGGCACGAATCGGAGGTCCGCATCCTGCAGCCCGGCCAGCCGGTCCGCTGGGTGCGCAGCGTCTGCTACGTGCAGCGCACCCAGGACGGACGCACGGCGCGGCTCGTGGGGCTGGACCGGGACGTGACCCCCGAGGTGGAGGCCCGGCGCGCGCAGGAGGACGCCCTGCGCCGCCGTGACCTCGCCGTTCGTGCGGTGGGCGGCTCGGTATGGGAGTACGACGGCCGCACGGGAACGGTGGTGCCCGACGCGGATCTGGCATCCCCGGCCGGCTGGGGCTACGAGCCCCAGGCACATCGGCTCGAGGACGTGGTCCCGCTGGTCGTGCCGGAGCAGCAGGATGACTTCCGGCGTTTCATCGCACGCATCGTGCGGGGCGAGGAGTACACGCTGGAGGGGGTGTTCACGATCCGGCATCCGGGAGTGGGGCTGCGGCAGTCGCGCACCGTGGTGCAGGTGGAGCGCGATCCCGAAGGACGCGCCCTGCGGGCGGTGGGCATGAACATCGACGTCACCGCCGAGATGGAGGCGCGGCTGGCGCTGCAGCGGACCAACGAGCGGCTGACCGTGGCCTTGTCCGCCGTGCGCGCCTCGGTCTGGGAACTGGACCCGCACACCGGCCGGCTGCGGTGGGACGAGCGCGGGCCCGAACTGTACGGGCTGGATACCGACCTCGATCCCGGGGCCTGGGAGCGCTTGCTGGTGCCCGAGGACCGCGAAGCGACGTTGCGACGTTGGAAGGCGTGCCTGGAGGACGTGGAGCAGGGGCCCTACGCCCTCGAGTACCGCATCCAACGGCCCGACGGCCAGCGACGGCGCATCCTTTGCACGGGGCGCAACGAACGGGACGCGCAGGGGCGGCTGTTGCGCTCCATCGGCCTGGACATCGACGTCACCGAACAGCGCGAGATGGCCGAGCGTGCGGAGGAACTGGCCGAGCGGCTGAAACTCGCGGTGTCGGTCTCCGGCATGGGGGTGTGGGTCGTGGACTTGCGCGACCCCTCTCGCAGCGAGTGGAACGACGAGATGTACCGTATCTACGGCCTGCCGCCAAGCTCCGGCGGGCCTCCGGAGGAGGAGTGGGCCGGTTTCGTGCACCCCGAAGACCGCGAGCGCGTGTTGCGGGACGCGGCGCTCACGCGCGAAGGCCTGGCCAGCGGCGTCGGCGACTTCCGCATCGTGCGCGCCGACGGGGACGTGCGGTGCCTGCGCACCGCCGCGCGCGTGGTGCGCGACGAGCAGGGCCGGGTCGAGCGCATCGTGGGGGTGACGTTCGACGTGACCGAGCAACGCCGGGCGACCGAGGCGATGGAGCAGGCGCGGCGGGCCGCGGAGGAGGCGAGCCGGCTCAAGAGCGAGTTCCTGGCCAACGTGAGCCATGAGATCCGCACGCCGATGAACGGCATCATCGGCATGACCGAGCTGGCGCTGCAGGGGCAGTTGCCGCCACGCGAGCGCGCCCACGTGGCCAAGGCCCACCAGGCCGCACGGCAACTGCTGGCTGTGCTCAACGACCTGCTCGACTTCTCGAAGATCGAGGCGGGCAAACTGCTGATCGAGCACACCGAGTTCGCCCTGGAAGACCTGCTCGAGCGCTCGCTCGATCTGCTCGCTCCCCACGCCGCCGCGAAGGGCCTGGAGTTCGTGGTCGATGCACCTGCCTCGCTGCCGGCGCGGCACGTGGGCGACCCGACCCGGCTGACGCAGGTGCTGGCCAACCTGCTCTCCAATGCCGTGAAGTTCACCGACCAGGGCAAGGTGGTGCTGCACGTGCGCGAGCGCCCGGACGAATCCAGACAGGGCACACGGCTGCGCTTCGAGGTGCGGGACACGGGCATCGGGCTGAGCGAGGAACAGCAGGCACGGCTGTTCGAGCCCTTCACGCAGGCCGACGCGTCCACGACACGCCGCTTCGGCGGGACCGGCCTCGGGCTGGTGATCTTCCGCCGCCTCGTCGAGTTCATGGGCGGCTCGGTGGGCTTGCAGTCCCGACCGGGAGAGGGATCCACCTTCTGGTTCGAACTGACGCTGGGCCTGCCTTCCCAACCGGTCGGTGCCTGGGTGCCGGGCCCCTCCGCGCAGGCACGCCGCCTCGCGGTGCTGCTGCTCGACCCCGACGGCTGCCGCCGGGAAGCGGTAGGTGGGTGGCTGCGAGCGGCCGGGCACGAGGTCGCACAGGCGGACAGCCTCGACGAGGCGCGCCGAGCCGCCCCATCATGGCTGGCCGCGCCGGCGGCGGCCGTGCTGCTCGTGGAGTCGGGAGCCTACCGCCAGGAGCGGGTGGCTTGCGAGGACTGGGTGGGAGAGGTGCGGCGGCGGCATCCTGGGCTTGCCGTCTGGATCGTGTGCAGCGTGCTCGAGCTCGAGCCGCTGCGCGCCGATGCCGACCGTCTCGGGTGGCAGGGCTGCGTGGCCAAGCCCCTGCTGCCCGCACGCCTGCTGGCCACACTGCAGGGACAGCAACCGCCAGCGCCTGCGCTGCCCGTGCATCGAGACGCCGCGCCGCTGGCGGGGATGAAGGTGCTGCTGGCCGAGGACCACCCCCTGAACCGGGAACTGGCCAGCGAGATCCTCGAGCGTTCGGGCGCGCAGGTGGTGACGGTCGGCACCGGGACGCAGGCGGTGCGGGAGGTGCAGCGGCAGCGCTTCGACGCCGTGCTGATGGACGTGCAGATGCCGGAGATGGACGGCATGGAAGCCGCGCGGCGTATACGCGCCCTGGGCGAGACCTACCGGCACCTGCCCATCATTGCGATGACCGCGCACGCGATGGCCGCCGACCGCAAGCGTTCCATCGAGGCGGGAATGAACGATCACCTGAACAAGCCCATCGATTCCGCGCTGTTGGTGCGCACGCTCGCGCGTTTCCGGGAGGGGGGGATCGCGCATGGAGGAAGCCCGCAGGGGCAGGAAGGCGCCGCCCGGCCCGTCTCCACCGAGGACGAGGCGCCCCCGGTGCTCGATCCCGCCCTGGGGCTGCGGGTGTGCGGCAACCTGCCCTCGCTGTACCGCCGTGCGCTGGAACGCTTCGTCGAAAGCTACGCCGAGACGGCCCTGACACATACCCAGCCGCTGGACGAGCAGCGCCGGCACGTGCACACGCTCAAGGGGATGGCAGCGAGCCTGGGCCTGCGGGCCCTGGAGGATCTGGCGCGGCGGCTGGAGCCACACCTGGCGGCGGGCCGGCGTCTGGAGGAGGCGGAACTGGAGGCGATCAACGCGGCCCTCGAGCAGGCCCGTGGCGCCGCACTCGACCACTTGCGGGAGGAAGCGCTCCCGCCGGCCATGCCGGGCGGGGACTGAGCCCGCGGCTCATTCGCCTTCACCGAACTTGTCGTTGATCAGGGCGACGATCGCATCCATTGCCGCCTGTTCGTCCTCGCCCTGCGTCTCGATCTCCACTTCCGTGCCCATGCCGGCGGCCAGCATCATCACGCCCATGATGCTCTTGGCATTGACCCGGCGACCGTTGCGGCTCATGAAGACATCGCTCTTGTAGGAGGCGGCCAGCTTCGTGAGCTTGGCCGAGGCCCGCGCATGCAGGCCGAGCTTATTGCTGATGGTGATGGTGGTCTTGATCATGGGCCGGGGAATGGGTCTGCTGGTTCTGCGGTCGGGCGCCCGACACCTGCATCACGCCTTGGGCGGCACCGGCGACCGCACGGGCCACCAGCGCGTCCAGCGGCTCGTTGCGATAACAGAGGCTGCGCCAGAGCATGGGCACGTTGGCACCGGCCACGACCTTGACGTGCACCCCATCGGCCAGGCGCTGCGCGATGTTGCAGGGCGTGGCGCCGAAGACGTCCGTCAGGATGAGCGCGTCCGGCCGCTGCACCCGCGCCAGCAGCACGCGAGCCTGCGCCTCGGTCTCTTCCACCGGCTGGTCGGGTTGCACGTCCAACGCCTCGACGGCCGCCGCGCAGTCCGGAAAGGTATGCGCCGCGCAGGCCTTCAGGGCGCTGGCCAGCGGCGCATGGGCGATGATGAGGATGCCGGACATACCAGGGTGGCGATTATCCGCGCAGTTCGGCCGCCCGCGCGTCGGCATGGCGACATTCCGTTGCGCCGCCGCCCGGCTTCCGCGCGGCGTGCATGACGCCGGAAAGGGGTGGCGGTTGCGCCCGCCCCGCGGCCGCCGGGTGTCAGCGCGCCTTCAACGCGCCGAGGAAGGTCTCCACCGCCTCCTCTGGCAGGCGCTCGCCCACGACGCTGGCCTGGTAAACGCGCATTCCCCGGGCGAAAAAGACCGATTCCTGCAGGATTTCGCCCCCTTCCGGGCGCCGCGCGCGCACACGCACGTGGGCGGTGTCTGGCTGCGGCGTCATCCCCGGCACCTGCGGAGCCGGCAGTGCCTCGGCCTCGCCCCCGAGGTTGGAGACGGCGGCCTGCCGCAGCTCGCGCAGGGCGGGACCCAGGTGCGCCGGGTCCGGCAGGTCGGCATAGGTCAGGGCGAAGGTCAGTCCGGCGGCTTGACAGGCGTACATGCGCATGCGCACCTGGCTGCCCGCGAGCTGCACCGTGCGCTCATGGCTGCGCGGCTTGCAGGGGTACATGGCGGACAGCCGGGCCCCTTCCGGCTCCACCTGGCGCCAATCCAGGGCCGGCGCGCAGGCCGCCAGGCCGAGCGCGACGACGACCCCACCGGCCGCGTGCCGCCATCCCTGCACCACAATTGGACCCATCCCCGCATTATCGGCGCCGCGCATCCGGCGTCGGAGGAGCACCGCATGGCTGATTTCGTCCTCGTCCACGGCGCCTGGCTGGGTGCCTGGTGCTGGCAGCGGGTCCTGCCCGCGTTGTGGGGCGCCGGACACCGCGCCCATCCCGTGACGTTGAGTGGTGTCGGCGAAAGGCGGCACCTGCGCGGGCGCATGCCCATCACCCTGTCCACCCACCTGGCCGACGTGATCGAGGTGATCGAGGCCGGGGAGATGCGTGACGTCGTGCTGGTCGGGCACAGCTACGCCGGGGTGGTGGTGACCGGCGTGGCCGACCGCCTCGCCGAGCGCATCCGCCATCTGGTCTACCTCGACGCCGTGGTGCCGCGGCCGGGCGAAAGCTGGTCCAGCGGGCACAACCAGGAGACGCGGCGGGCCCGACGAGACGCCATCGCCCGCGACGGCACCATCCCGCCGGCCGATCCGTCCCTCTACGGGCTGGACGGTGAGGACCACGCATGGGTCGCCCGCCGCCAGACGCCGCAGCCTGGGGGCGTCTACGACGATCCCGTGCGCTTCGACGCGGCGCGGGTGGAGGCGGTGCCGCGGACCTTCATCGATTGCCACGAACCCGCCCTGCCCACGATCGAAGCCTCGAGGCAGCGTGTGCGCGAGGAGCAGGGATGGCGGACGGTGAGGATCGCCACCGGCCACCTGCCGATGGTCAGCGCCCCCGACGCGCTGGTCAGGGCCCTGCTGGAGCTGGGATGACAGGCTTGCGGGGGCCATGGATGTGCGGTGCCGCCTTCGCGCTGGCCCTCGTGCTGGCGGGGGGCGCGGTCGCAGCGCCGCTGACGCTCCCCGTGCCCACTTCGCTGCCCGAAGCCGCACGCGCGGCCGCCGCCTCAGGCCAGCCGCTGGTGCTGCTCGTCAGCCTGCCCGGCTGCCCTTACTGCGAGTCCGTCCGCCGCAGCTACCTGATGCCCCTGCAACGCGAGCGCGGTGCCGTGGTGGCGGAAATCGACATGGATGCGGACCGGCCCCTGGTCGGGTTCGACGGCCGCGGGACCACGCAGGCCGCGGCCGCCCGAGGCTGGCGCGTCCGTGTCGCGCCCACCGTGTTGTTCCTCGACCCGCAGGGGCGCGAACTGGCCCCCCGACTCGAGGGCATCGCCGTCCCAGACTTCTATGGTGCCTACCTGGAGGAGCGCTGGGTACGGTCGCGCGCCGTCTTGCGGCGCAGCGCTCCCGCAGGCAGGTAGAGCCGGCCTGCGACGGCGGTCCCGGCGACGGGACGGGCAGGTCCGGCGCCACCACCACCGCGGGCCGGAAACACGGGGCCTGCGACTGAGGCGCGGCGCCCGGCCGCCCGAAGCCGGGCCGCAACCCCCTCGGGGGGTGGGGCGCAGCCCCGGGGGGCGACATGCAGGCGCGGCGCCCGGCCGCCCGAAGCCGGGCCGCAACCCCCTCGGGGGGTGGGGCGCAAGCCCCGGGGGCAGCCAAGCTACAAGGGCCGCGGCCAGGCGGTCGTGACACTTGTCACATTCCTCCCCGGGGCCAGCCCGCGTTCGTGGGGTGGACGCCCCATGCCGCATCGCGAAATACTTCACACCACTTGTAACAACTCTGGCAACAGCCGGTCGGACGCTTCTGCTTCGCCGGCCCGTCGCGCACCACGTGTCCCGGGTTCCCAGGGACCCTGACACCAGGTCTCGCCTCTGCCAGCGCCGCCCCCGAACGTCATGTCCGATACCACCGCTTCCGATGCCTCCCGGTGGCGCGAACTGGTCACCCAGATCGGTGAGGAAATCGCCGGTCCGCTGACCACCGCGCTGGAGCGGGTCTACGCCCTGACGACGACGGGCCGGATCGACCGCAAGGGGCTGCGCAAGTTGCGCGAGGAGCTCGAACGCGCCCGGCAGGTGGGCCTGGCCAGCCAGCAGATCGCGCGTTTCGCCTCGGGGCGTGTCCGGCAGTCGCATGAGCGCCTGAATCTCACGCAAACGGTGCAAAGCGTCCTGGTGCATCGGCACCGCGAGACGGCAGCGCGCGGGATCGAGGTGCGGCAGGTGCTCAAGCCGGTGGACGTGATCGTCGATCCGTCGCTGCTCTTCAGCCTGCTGAACACCCTGCTCGACTGGGCGCTGGCCCATGCCCGCTCCAACATCGAATTCAAGCTGGACCAGAAGACCTGGCCCGCGCACGCCCGCCTGGCCTGCCGATTCCGCCACGGCCTGCCGGACCAGCCCGCCACCGGCTTCAGCGATACGGTCACGGATGTCATGCTCGACGACATCTCCTGGCGGCTGCTCGAACATACTGCCTCCGTGGCCGGCGTGATCGTCGAGCGCCACGACAGCGAGAGCACCACGATCGCGGTAGTGGAGTTCCCGCGCACCGTCAATGAGGCCATGAAGGGCTTGCAACTGGTGGAACTGGACGACGGGCACCCGTCGTCGCTGAACTCGCGGCCCTTGGCGGGCAGTCACGTGCTCGTCGTCGCCTCCCGCCGCGACGTGCGCGCGCAAGTGCGCGAGGCCGTGCGACACATGGGGCTGGTCCTGGACTTCGTGACCTCGGTCGAAGAGGCGGCCGCGTTCTGTGCCGCCGCCGTGCCGCACGCGGTCGTCTACGAGGCCATCCTGCGCGGCGAGCGCTTCCAGCAGCTGCGCGCCGACATCCTGCGCGACGCGCCGGACGTCTCGTTCATCGAGATCGTCGAGGAGGGCTCGATGTTCGAGGTCGCGGGTGCCGGCAACCACACGCCTGCGCGCGTCGGCCGGGACGCGATCCTCGGTAGCCTGTCCTCGGCGCTGGTGTTCGAGCTGTCCAAGAGCCTCTAGGCCGGGCACGAGTACCCCGGCAGGCCGGTCGGCTGCCGGCGGCCGCGTACACTTGCGGTCATCCGACGGAGTCCTGAGATGAAGAAATCGGCCTTCCTGGCCGCGGCCGCCGTCGCCGTGGCGATTGCCGGCGCGGGCTACCTGGCGCTCGGCACGCGGGACGCGGCCCCCGCGGTCGACTACGTGCTGCTCGACGGCACCAGGCAGAACCTGGCCGACCTGCGCGGCAAGGTCGTGCTCGTCAACTTCTGGGCGACCAGCTGCGTGACCTGCGTCAAGGAGATGCCCGAAATGGTCGCCACGTACGACAAGTACCGTGACCGCGGGCTGGACTTCGTCGCCGTGGCGATGAGCTACGACCCGCCGGCCTATGTCTCCAACTTCGCCGAGTCGCGCAAGCTGCCGTTCAAGGTAGCCATCGACAACACCGGCCAGGTCGCCCGCGAGTTCGGCGACGTCAAGCTCACGCCGACGACCTTCCTGCTCAACAAGCGCGGCGAGATCGTCAAGCGCTACGTCGGCGAGCCCGACTTCGCGCAGCTGCACCAGCTCGTCGAGAAGCTGCTCGCCGAGGGCTGAACGCAGCCCCCGCGCCGACCAGGCCGGTTGTTCCTCTCCTCGACGCAACGCGGGGAAGGTCGCAGACCCCCGGCTCAGTCCTGCGCCCGCATGCCCACGACGGCCGCTCCCACGATCAACGCCGCCGAGCCCGCGATCCACAGGCTGAACGTGCGCCCCGTGAAGACCATCAGCATCAGGGTCGAGCCGAGCGGCGTGACATAGCTCAGGATGCCGATCGTGCGCGGGTCGCCATCCTTCAACGCCCGGTCCCACAGGAAGAACGACGCCCCCAGCGGCCCCAGGCCCATCACCGCGACGAGAATCCAGTCGCGCAGCGTGAGCGTGACGGGCGGCTCCAGCAGGGCGTGGCACAGCAGCGAGAGCAGGCCGGAGGCCAGGCCGAACAGCCCGATCGCCGAGGTCGGGAAGCGCGCCACCCGCTTGGTGAGCAGCGAGTAGCTGGCCCAGATCACGGCCGATCCGAGCGCGGCGAGGTAGCCCCAGGACAGCTCCCCCGAGAGCTGCCGGCCGCCGGCGATGGCGAGCGCGGCTCCGGCGAAGCCGACTACCGCGGCCGCCAGGTGCGCCGCGTGCAGCCGCAGCCCCGGCAGCAGCACCGGGGACAGCACCACGATCAGCAGCGGCCATAGGTAGTTGACCAGGTTGGCCTCCACGGGCGGCGCGTCCCGCAGCGCGACGAACAGCAGGAAGTGATAGCCGAACAGGCCGTAGAGACCGAGCGCCACCGTGGGGCCTGGGATGTGCCATTCCCGCCAGCGCGGCCAGGCCGGGATGCTGCCGATCAGCAGCGCCAGGCCGGTGAGCAGGAAGGGCGGCAGGTGAGAGAGTGCCACGCCCAAGGTGGCGAGCGAGGCCCACAGGGCGATCGCGCCCAGGGCGTACAGGTGGGGTGCGGAGAGATAGCGCGACATGGGCCGCGAGCATACGCGCTCGCTCGGTGGCCCGGTCGTCGCGCGGCGACGGTCTCTCGTCGACGGACTCTGGTTCCGAGGTCGCTCAGCCGCCCGCGCGCCGCAGCGCGGCGGTCAGCGCCGAGGGCGAGCGGTAGCCCACGCGCAGCGCGACCTCCTGCACCTGCAGCCCCTCCGCCCGCAAGCGCAGCGCGCGGGCCAGGCGCCGCTCGCGCACCCGGGCGAGTGGCGAGCGGCCCGTTTCCTCCAGGCAGCGCGCGGCGAACTGCGAGGGGCTCAGGTGCACCCGGGCGGCCAGATCCGCGACGCCCAGGGGCTCGTGCAGGTGTGCGTCGATCCAGGCGTCCAGCGCGGCCCAGTCGATGCGCCGCCGCGCTCGGGCGGGGGGGGCGGTGCTGTCCAGCGTGGACAGCAGGAGGGCGGCAGCCGCCTGCGGCAGGTCGTCGTCCGCGGCCAGCCGGCGGGAGGAGAGGAAGCGCAGCAGGTCCAAGGTCGTCGGCACGACGGCCCAGGCGCGCCCGGCCAGTCGTTCGAGGGCCGGCGCCGCCTCGAAGGTGTCGAGGACGAAGCAGGTGCTGCCCTGGCTCGACCAGAAGTCGTGCCGGTCTCCCGGCGCGATCACCGCCACCTGGCCGGGGCCCATTGCCGCACCTCGCCCGTCGATGTCCAGCTCCAGCCGACCTTGCCAGCCCCATAGCAGTTGGAAGTGGTCATGGGCATGGCTGCCCGGTGAAGGGCCGTAGCGGCGCAGGCTCAGGCAGGCACGCGGTGGGAGGGCATTGGACGCGGCGGACATGCCGCGATGCTACGCCGATTCGAGCACCGATTCGATGTAGAGCCGCTGCACCAGCACCATGGCCACGACCATCAACGGGGTTGCGAACAACACGCCGGGCAGTCCGAACAGCACGCCGAACACCAGCGCGGCCATCAGGCCCAGCACCGGCGGCAGTTGCACTGCCCAGCGCTGCACGAAAGGCATCAGCACGTTCTCCTCGATCTGCTGGATCACGAGGAAGGCGACCGCCGCGTAAAGCGCGGTCTGCGGACCCTGCGCGAACGACAGCAGGACCGACAGCAGTCCGGCCGCGATGGCGCCGAAGAAGGGCACGAAGGCCATGAGCCCGGCCAGCAGGCCGACCGCCGCGGCCAGGGGCACGCCCAGTACGGCCAGTGTCAGGGCGGTGGCCGTTCCGACGAAGAGCATCGAGACCGCCTGCCCCAGCAGCCAGCGCGACAAGGCCTCGTCGCAGGCCTGCAACGCGTCCCTCATGCGAGCACGGTACGGGACGGGCACCAGCCGCACCAGGCCGCGCTCATAGGTCCGCGGCGAGGCGGCCAGGAACACGGCGATCAACATCATCAGTGCCATGCTGCCGACCGCATTGAGCGTGAGCCCGGCCACGCCCAGGAGTCGGGCCCAGGGCATGCCGTCGGTCGCGGTCTGACGCATGTCGCGCCACAGCTCCAGCAGGCGCTGGCCCAAGGCCTGGCTCGCCAGCCAGGCGCGCGCCGCCTCGATGGCGGCCGGCACCTGTTCGCGCAACCGCCCGAACTGCTCCGCCAGCGGGGTGCCGACGGCCCAGCCCGCGGCGACCAGCACGGCCACCACGATCAGCACGGCCACGAGCACCGAGGCCTGGGGCGGTACATGAAGGTGCCGCTCCAGCCGGCGCGCCAGCGCCCGCAGGGCGACCGCCAGCACGACACCGCCGAAGACCAGCAGCAGCACGTGCGCCAGCCGCCAGAGCAGCAGCGCCAAGGCCACCACTACGGCGACGAACAGGACCTTCTGCGGAAAGGACCACCCGGTGCCGACTTCCGCCGGCGTGTCTGCTGCCATGCGCGCACCTCCGGCAGCGACCAAGCAGCCGGGATGCCCGGGGCGCGGAAACCGTGTAACCGTCGGGTCGCGCGCCTTGCCTGGACACGCGGGCGTGCCTGCGAATCCGAGCGGCAGCATGCTTGCCGCGAGGTGGACACGGCCCGGCTTCGGGCGGCCGGGCGCCGGGCATGCATGTCGACCCCCGGGGCTTGCGCCCCACCGCCCGAGGGGGTGTCGGCCCGGCTTCGGGCGGCCGGGCGCCGGGCCTCAGGCAGCCGCTGGCGCCACGCCTGCGGCATGGGCCTGCTGGTCGGCGTGGTAGCTGGAACGCACCAGCGCGCCGACCGCGGCGTGCGTGAAGCCCATCTCGTAGGCTTTGGCCTCGAACATCCTGAAGGTGTCCGGGTGCACGTAGCGACGCACCGGCAGATGGTGGCCGCTCGGGGCCAGGTACTGGCCGATGGTGATCATGTCGATGCCGTGCGCGCGCATGTCGCGCATGACGTCCAGGATCTCCTCGTCGGTCTCGCCCAGGCCCACCATCAGCCCGCTCTTGGTCGGCACGCCCGGGGCGAACTCCTTGAAACGCTTGAGCAGGTTCAGGCTGAACTGGTAGTCAGAGCCGGGCCGGGCCTCCTTGTACAGACGAGGGACCGTCTCCAGGTTGTGGTTCATCACGTCTGGGGGCGCGGCCTTGAGGATCTCGAGCGCCCGGTCCATGCGGCCGCGGAAATCGGGCGTCAGGATCTCGATCTGCGTCTGCGGCGACAGCTCGCGCACCTTGCGGATGCACTCGACGAAATGGGCTGCCCCGCCATCGCGCAGGTCGTCGCGGTCGACGCTGGTGATCACCACGTACCGGAGCTTGAGCGCGGCGATCGTCTTGGCGAGGTTGACCGGCTCGTCGGGATCCAGCGGGTCCGGGCGGCCATGGCCCACGTCGCAGAACGGGCAGCGGCGCGTGCACTTGTCGCCCATGATCATGAAGGTCGCGGTGCCCTTGCCGAAACACTCGCCGATGTTGGGGCAGCTGGCTTCCTCGCAGACGGTATGCAGCTTGTGCTCGCGCAGGATCTGCTTGATCTCGTAGAAGCGCGTGGTCGGGGAACCCGCCTTCACCCGGATCCAGTCGGGCTTCTTCAACTGCTCGGCGGCCACCACCTTGATCGGGATGCGCGCGGTCTTGGCCTGGGCCTTCTGCTTGGCGGTCGGGTCGTAGGCGGTGGCGTCTTGTGCCTCGTGGACGACGGGGGTGCTGGACATGCGCTGCTCCGATCACGCGGGCCGGGGCCCGTCAGGGACTCAAGTGATCCGCCAGCCGGGCGGCCAGGCGCCGGGCAGCGGTGTCCCACTCCGTGGAAACCCCGAGTGTAGCCAAGTCGACCGTCCGCAGTCCTGCATAGCCGCAAGGGTTGATGCCGTCGAAGGGGCGAAGGTCCATCGCGACGTTGAGTGCCACGCCGTGGTAGGTGCGATGCCGGCTGACCTTGATGCCGAGGGCGGCGATCTTGGCCAGACCGGCGAACGGGTCCGGTCGCGGCCCAGCCAGCGCCGCGTGTCCGTACGGGTCGGCCAGGTTCACGTAGATGCCCGGCGCGCCGGTCACCCTGTGGCCGGTCACGCCGTAGCTTTCCAACGTCTTGAGCACGCAATGCTCGAGCCGATAGACGTATTCCTTCACGTAGATGCCCAGCCGGCGCAGGTCCACCAGCGGATACGCGACCACCTGGCCGGGGCCGTGGTAGGTCACCTGTCCGCCCCGGTTGCTCTGCACCACCGGGATGCCGTCTGGGGCGAGCACGTGCTGCGGCTCGCCCGCCTGGCCGAGCGTGTAGACGGGCGGGTGCTCGCACACCCACAGTTCGTCCGGCGTGTGCTCGCCCCGCGCCTCTGTGAAGGCGCGCATCGCGTCGTAGGTGGGCGCGTACTCGACGCGGCCGAGGAAGCGGATCTCCATGGAAAACGTGTCACTGCCAGCGCCCGGCAGTCTACCCCCGCTGCGGCCTGCGCCTGGACGCGGGCAGGGCGATTGCCCCTGGGCTTGGAAGGCGCGGTGCCGTCGGTATCCAATGGAGGATCGCGGGCGGCGGCACGCGACGGCGTGGCAGGAGGTGGACATGGCCCGACACGGGACTCGGACGGCATGGCGGGCGTGGCCGCTGGTGGCGGTCTGCTGGGTTTCCCTGGGCGCGGCGGCGCCGCTCGTGCCAGAGCTCCCCGCGACGACCACGCCGCGGTCGGCCCCCGACCGCCAGGCGAGCGACCGGCGCGAGATCGACGAGGCGGTGGCGGACTACGAGGCCGGGCGGCTGCGCGAGGCCGAACGGCGCTTCGGCGACTTGGCGCGACGGGGCAGCCCGGTGGGGCGCTACAACCTCGCGATGATGCATCTGCTGGACGAGTCCGCGCGGCCCGACAAGCGCGAGGCGGTGCGTCTGCTGGAGGCCTCGGCCGCCCAGGGCTTCATCCGCGCCGAGTTTGCACTGGCCCAGATCTACGAACTCGGGGTGGTGGGGCCGCCCGACCTGGAACGCTCCATCCTCTGGTACCGCCGGGCCGCCGAGCACGGGCATGTCGATGCCCAGGTGTCGATGGGTACGGCGTACTACCTGGGCAGGGGCGTGCGGCGCGACCCGGCCCAGGCCGCGCAGTGGTACCGGCTCGCGGCCACGGGGGGTGACGTCGGCGCGCAGTACCTGATCGGGTCGATGTACGAGTCCGGCCTGGGCGTCGAACGCGACTTGCGGATCGCCCGCTATTGGTACGGAATCGCGGCCCAGAACGGCGACGAGGCCGCGCCGCACAAGGTGCGCGAACTGGACGAGAAGATGAGGACCGAGGGTGGCAGGTGAGCAGAAGCTCGGCGACGCGACTACAGCACCACCTTGACCATCGGGTGCGAGGTGAGCGCGCGGTACAGATCGTCCAACTGCTCGCGGCTCGTCGCCATCACGGTGATCGTCAGGCCCAAGTAGTTCGCGCCCTTGCTCGGCCGCATCTCGATGGTCGCCGGGTCGAAGCTCGGATCGAAGCGCATGGCCACCTCGGCGATCGCCTGCGCGAAGCCATCCACGTTCGCGCCCATGACCTTGATCGGGAACTGGCTCGGGTACTCGATGAGCGATTGCTCGGGAGGGATGTCTCTCATATCGACTGCTCCGTCTTGGCCCGCTGGTAGGCCTCATACAGACGGGCATACACCGGGCCCGGCTTGCCCTTGCCGGCGCCGTGGCCGACCGGCTCCCCGTCGAGGCGGGTCACTGGCAGGACCTCCTTGGTCGCCGAGGACATCAGGATCTCGTCGGCCGCGTACACCTCGGCCTCGCCGATGGGCCGCAGGTTGAAGCCGATGCCCAGTTCCTCGCACAGTTCTGCCAGCAGCTCGTAGCGGATGCCCTCCAGCACATGCTCGCTCTTGGGCGGCCCCAGCACCGCGCCTTCGTGCACGATCCACACGTTGCTCGCCGACGCCTCCGTGAGGAAGCCGTTGCGCAGGAGGATGGTCTCGACCGCGCCCTGGTCGGCCGAGATCTGCCGCGCCAGGACATTGCCCAGCAGCGAGATCGACTTGATGTCGCCCCGCTCCCATCGGAAGTCCCGCGCGGTCACGCAGGCCACGCCCTGGCGGCGCTGCTCGGCGGTCGGGGGTTTCATCGTGGTGGTCATCATGAAGACCGTCGGCTCGATGCCCACCGGCATGACGTGGTCGCGCGGGGCGACTCCGCGCGTGACCTGCAGGTAGACCAGCAGGTCCTCGGCGTCGTGCCGGTCGGCGTGCTCCGCCACCAGGCGGCGGATGCGCTCCAGCCAGCCCATCTCGTCATGCGGATTGGGGATGCGCACCTTCTGCAGCGAGCGTTCCAGCCGGGCCATGTGTTCCTGGAAGCGGAACAGGCGGCGCCCGTACACGGGCACCACCTCGTAGACGCCGTCGCCGAAGATGAACCCGCGATCGAGCACCGAGACCTTGGCCTCGGACAGGCGCAGGTACTCTCCGTTGAGGTAGCAGGGGGTGTCGGGCAGGGCTTGCATCAGGGCCTCACGGGCGGCGGGTCGTGCCTGGGGGCGTCCGGGCGAGGGTGCAGATTACTTGATCCACAGGCGGATCGCATCCCAGGCGCGGCCGAAGACCCCGCTCTGTTCCACACCTTCCAGCACGACCAGCGGACGCTCGGCAATGACCTGCTCGCCGACGGTGACCTTGAGCTTGCCCACCTGCTGGCCCTTCGTCAGGGGGGCGACCAGCGGGTCGACCCGCTCGATCTGGGTCTTGACCTGGTTCGCCTCCCCCTTGGGCACGGTCACGAACACCGCGGTCGGGCTGCCCAGCTTGGCCTGGCTGGCCTGGCCTTTCCACACCTGCGGCGTGGCGACCGGCTGGTTGGCGTCGAACAGCTTGATCGCATCGAACGCCTGGAACCCCCAGTTGAGCAGCTTCTGGCTCTCATTGGCACGCGCCTCCATCGAGGTCGTGTTGAGCACCACGCTCAGCAGCCGGCGCTTGCCGTTCGGAAAGTCACGTTGCGCCGACGAGATCAGGCAATAGCCGGCAGCCGAGGTGTAGCCCGTCTTCATGCCGTCCACGCTCGGATCCCGGCGCAGCAACAGGTTGCGGTTGGGCTGGGTGATGTTGTTGAAGCGGAACTCCTTGATGGAGTAGAGCGCGTAGAAGTCCGGGAAGTCGCGGATGATGCGCGAGGCGATCACCGCCAGGTCGCGCGCGCTGCTGTAGTGGCCCGGCTCGGTGATGCCGGTCACGTTCTTGAACTGGGTGTTCTTCAGGCCCATGCGCTGGGCCTCCCGGTTCATCAGCTCGACGAAGGCCTCGACGCTGCCCGCCACCCCCTCGGCCAGGGCCACGGAGGCATCGTTGCCCGAGACCACGATCATGCCCTTGAGCAGGTCCTCGACCGTCACCTGCATGCGCGGCTCGATGAACATCACCGAGGCCCCGCCCTTGCGCTCGTCCCACGCGCGCACCGACACCGGCAGCTGCTGCTGCAGCGAGATCTTCTTGTCGCGCAGCGCCCCGAAGACCACGTAGGCGGTCATCAGCTTGGTCAGCGAGGCCGGATCGGCCTGCGCGTCCGGGTCACGGGCGGCCAGGATCTGGTTGCTGTTCATGTCCAGCAACAAGTAGGACTTCGCCGCGATTTCGGGAGGCTGGGGCAGCTGGGCCCTGGCGACCGCGGTGTGCACGCTCAGGACGACGGCAAGGCAGGCAAGAAGGAAACGTTTCATCGGTTCTCGTCGAAGGAAGGCGGACGCACCTCAGCGCAGCGCGCGCACCACCAGGTTCTTGAGCAGCGGCAGCTGCCCGTGGAAGAAGTGCCCGACCCCCGGCACCACCACCACGGGCAGGTGCTGCGGTCGGGCCCAGTCGAGCGTCGCCGCCAGCGGCACGACGTCGTCGCTCTCGCCGTGGACGACCAGCGTGTGTTCGGGCACGCGGGCCACCTGGAAGTTCGACGTCGCGGGGCCAACCAGCACGAGGCGCTCGACCTCGCCATGGCCCACCCGCTCGGCAGCGTGCGAGGCCACGTAGGCCCCGAAGGAGAACCCCGCCAGCGCCAAAGGTTCCGCGGGAGCGCGATGGTGGGCGATCACGGCGAGCATGTCGTCGATCTCGCCGTGGCCGCCGTCCCAGGCGCCCTCGGAAGCGCCGATACCGCGGAAGTTGAAGCGCACGCTGCGCCAGCCGCACTGCACGAAGGCCCGCGCGAGCGTCTGCACGACCTTGTTGTCCATCGTGCCCCCGTGCAGCGGATGCGGGTGCGCGATCACCGCCACGCCCCGGGCCTCGCCCTGGGGCCGGTCCAGGGCGCACTCGATCACCCCCGCGGGCCCTGGCAGCGTGGAGCGCTGCGTCTGCGCGTTCATGGGGTCAACGGCCCACGTGCGGCGGCACGAGCAGGCGCTCGACCACCTCGCCGCGCTTCAGGTGCCGCTCGACGATCTCGTCGATGTCGTGCTCGTCGACGTAGGTGTACCAGACTGCCTCGGGATACACGACCGCCACCGGCCCGGCCGCGCAGCGGTCCAGGCAGCCCGCCTTGTTGACGCGCACCTTGCCCGGGCCCGCCAGGCCCTCGGCCTTCACGCGCGCCTTGCAGCGGTCGAACGCCTGCTGGGCGGCGTGGTCGGCACAGCAGGCCTCGCCGTTCGGGCGCTGGTTCAGGCAGAAGAAGATATGCCGCTGGTAGTAGCTCATCCGGCGATTTTAGGCGGGCGCCTACTTCGCCGTTCGCCGGCCCTGCGAGCGCCCTGCGGCGGGCGGGCCCTCACGCATCAGCAGCCGGCCCGCGAGGTAGAGCAGGACCGCATACGGCCACAGCCACCCGACCCACTGCGCGAGTCCATGGAAACGGATGAAGCGGCCCTGTTCCCACGCCTGCAGGCTGGAGGCGTAGTACGGATCGGTCGGTGCGGCGTTCACGAGCACGAGCAGCGCGAGTGTGGCGGCGAGCCCCACCGCGGCGGAGGCTCGCGGCGGCAGGAAGAGCAGCGCCCAGGCAACACACAGGCCGACTCCCCAGCCCAAGGGCGTGGCCGACGTGATCCAGGCCAGCGCGCTGTGCGGGCCGAAGCTCAGGGTGGTCGACAACGTGGTGGCGCCGAAGCCCAGCGCGGCGACCAGCACCACGAGCACGGCGCGTCGCCAGGTCGGGGGCGCGACGGTATAGGCGAGCAGGCAGGGCACGAGCAGGCCCAGGGTCACCGCGAGCAGTTCCCACGCGGGGGCCAGCGGCGGAAAGGTCGCCGGGTCGACCGGCAGGACGACCACGTCCTGCAGCGGGGTGTCCTGGGCCGCGTCCAGCCAGGCGTGATAGAGGCGGTCCAGCACCTGCCCGACGCCCAGCGGCAGCGGTGTCGGGAAGAGCAGCGCGACGGGCCAGGCGAGCAACAAGGCCAGCCCTCCGGCGGCCTGCGCGAGGAACCAGCGATCGCGCAGCGTCTGCCAACGCGCCATCCAGCCCAGCGCATGGAGCAGCACCGCGAGCAGCGCGCCCAGCGACGCGCCGAGCACGTTCAGCGCGAGGTCCACGTTGGACGGCACGCGCGCGGGCAGGAAGTTCTGCAGCACCTCCAGCGTGAAGGAGAGCACCGTGCCCAGCAGGGTCGCCCGCAGCCAGGCGACCGCCGCCGAGCCGCCGCTGCGCAGCACCGCGGCCGACGCCAGCAGGCCCAACGGCAGGTAGCCCAGGAGATTGGACACCAGGTCGAAGTGAGTCCACCACTTCGGCCATCCCAAGGTCAGGAAGTGCCACCACGTGGTGCGCGGCGCCTGCCAGTCACCGAAGGGATACAGGCTGGCGTAGACGATGAGCGCCGCGTAGAGCAGCGCCAGCGGGACCAGCGAGCTGCGTCGAGGTGCCATGCCCGCTTGGAGTCGGCCGTCAGAACGGCTTGACGACCACCAGGATGGCGATCAGCAGCAGCGCGACGACCGGCGCCTCGTTGAACCAACGGTACCAGGTGTGGCTGTGACGGTTGGTGCGCTGCTCGAACTGGCGCAGCAGGCGCCGGCAGTAGTGGTGGTAACCCACCAGCAGCACGACGAGCGTCAGCTTGGCATGCAGCCAGCCGTTGCCCGGGCCCCGCCCGATGCCGTAGCCCAGCCACAGCCACAGGCCGAAGCCCAGCGCGGGCAGCATCAGCAGGGTCATGAAGCGGTAGAGCCGGTGCGCCATCAGCAACAAGCGCTCACGTTCGGCCTGACTGTCGGCCGGCACCATGGCAAGATTGACGAAGATCCGCGGCAGGTAGAACAGGCCCGCGAACCAGCTCGTCACGAAGACGATGTGCAGTGCTTTGATCCAGAGCATCGCGGCATGATAGCGACGCAGGGAGCAGGGCCTTCGATTCCTGTCCGGGAAGAAAAAAAGCCCCAGTCGAGGACTGGGGCCGCAAAGCCTTAACGCTGTCATCACGGTAAGGCACCTGCTCAGGGAGGAAAAGCAGGGAATGAACGCCTTGCGACGTATCATTCAGATGTAACTTTAGCAGAACATTGCTGTCAGATGGCTGACACGCCCGTCCCGGGAGCCCAGGAAAACGCTAGGTTTTCCCGCTTTTCCGGTCTTGTTACAGGAACGCCCCCTTGCAACATCCCGCCCCCTTTCCTGCCGCCCGGCCGCGCCGCTTGCGTCGCGACGACTTCACCCGCCGCCTCGTGCGCGAGCACCGCCTGTCGGTCGACGACCTGATCTACCCTGTCTTCGTGCTCGAGGGCGACAATCGCACGCAGGATGTGGCCTCGATGCCCGGCGTGCAGCGGCTGAGCCTGGATCGCCTGCTGCCCGTGGCGGAGCAGTGCGTCTGCCTGGGCGTGCCGGTGATGGCGCTCTTCCCCGTCATCGATCCGTCGCGCAAGACGCCGGACGGCCGCGAGGCCTGCAATCCCGAAGGGCTGGTGCCCACGGTCGTGCGCGAACTCAAGCGCCGCTTCCCGGAACTGGGCCTGCTCACCGACGTCGCGCTCGACCCGTACACCACGCACGGCCAGGACGGCCTCATCGACGACACCGGCTACATCCTGAACGACGAGACGGTGCAGGTGCTCGTGCAGCAGGCCCTCACCCAGGCCGAGGCCGGCGTGGACATCGTCGCCCCGAGCGACATGATGGACGGGCGCATCGGCGCGATCCGCCAGGCACTGGAGGGCAAAGGGCGCATCCACACGCGCATCATGGCCTACAGCGCGAAGTACGCCAGTGCCTTCTATGGGCCGTTCCGGGATGCGGTGGGCTCCAAGGGCAACCTCGGCAAGAGCGACAAGAAGGTGTACCAGATGGACCCTGGCAACACCGATGAGGCGCTGCGCGAGGTGGCGATGGACATCGCCGAGGGCGCCGACATGGTGATGGTCAAGCCCGGCATGCCCTATCTCGACATCGTGCGTCGCGTGAAGGACGAGTTCCGCGTGCCCACCTTCGCCTACCAGGTGAGCGGTGAGTACGCCATGCTCAAGGCCGCCGCCGCCAACGGCTGGCTGGACCATGACGCGGTGATGATGGAGTCGATGCTGGCCTTCAAGCGCGCCGGTGCGGACGGCGTGCTCACCTACTTCGCGCTCGACGTGGCGCGCCGGTTGCGACAGCAGGGCTGATGCGCATCTTCCACGTCGGCGAGCGCTTCATCGAACTGGCGGAGCGGCCCGACGCCCCGCCGCCGCAGGGCTACCTGTGGGTCGGCACCACGCGAGAGGAGTTCGAGGTCGAGGTCGGCACGATCCAGACCTTGCTGCAGCGATGGACGGGCGTGCCCCTCGTCGACCTGCACGTCTCGGACCTGCTCAACCGCCAGCTGCCGTCCCATTTCGACTACACCTCGTCCTACGACCTGCTGGTGTTCCGACGGCTCGCCGCCGGCGTCGGCACGACCGAGCTCTTCACCGAGGAGAGCCAGGGGTCGCTCGCGGCCGCGCAGCAGGTGCTCGCGGCCATCGACACGAGCGCGGTGGGCTTCGCGGTGTTCGACCGGGTGCTGATCACCGTGCATCCGCCGGATTGCCAGGTGCGGGAGTTCTTCATCTCGCGCCTTGCGCAGATGTCCGGCTCGGTGGACGGCCGTCTGGACGGCCGTGCCGCGTCTTCGCGCTTGCCAAGCAGTCCGGCCGATCAGATGCTGCGCATGGTCAACCACATGGTCGACGGCTACCTGGAGCTCAGGCGGCTGCTGACGCGCCAGCTCGGCTACCTGCAGCACGAGCTCTTCAAGCCCTACGGCCAGTTCCGCGGCTGGCAGGTGCTGCTCGATTCGCGCAACGCGCTGCACCTGCTCGAGGACATCTGTGAGGACCAGCGCAGTGCGATCCAGGAGTGGATCGACGCGCTGGAGGAGGCGCCCGCGCCGCAGGACGCCCAGGCCTTTCGCGAGCGGGAACTGCTCAGCGTGCGCTCGCGCGACGTGCTGGAGCACATCGAACGCGTACTGGGCCATGTGCGCCGGCTCGAGTCCTCGGCCGAGACCGCGGTGCAGATGCACTTCTCGGCCCAGAGCAACCGCACGAACAACATCATGCGCACGCTCACGGTGCTCACCGCGATCTTCCTGCCGCTCAACCTCATCACCGGCATCTTCGGGATGAACTTCGACGCCTTGCCGCTGATCCACAGCGCGACCGGGGTATGGATCGCCTTCGGGATCATGGGCGCGCTCGGCCTGGGCCTCGGGCTCTTCTTCTGGCGCAAGCGCTACCTCGAATCCGGGCACTGAACGAGGGGTTCGCGGGCGTCTGCGGAGCTCCTCCTGAAGCAGGCAGGGTCGGCGCTGGGGCCGAGCCCGGTGGCTCCCGCGAGCGGTTTCCGAACGGTGCCTGCGAGACGCCCTCAGCGGGAAGCGGATTCCTGCTTCAACTGTTGCACGGCCAGGCACAGGTCGTCCCAGGCCTTGGCCTTGTCGGGCAGGTTGCGCAGCAGGTAGGCCGGGTGGTAGGTGACCACCACCGGGATGCCTTCGTAGCGATGCACGCGCCCGCGCAGACGACCGATCGCCTCCTGCGACTGCAGCAGGGTCTGCACCGCGAAGCGTCCCATCGCGAGGATGATGCGCGGGCGCACCAGCTCGATCTGGCGACGGAGGAAGGGTTCGCACTGGGCCACTTCCTCGGGCTCGGGGTTCCGGTTGTGCGGAGGCCGGCACTTGAGCACGTTGGCGATGTAGACCTGCCCGTCCGGCGCGCCGGGTTCGCGCGCCAAGCCGATCGAGCGCAGCATCTGGTCGAGCAGCTTGCCGGCGGGGCCGACGAAGGGTTCGCCCTTCAGATCCTCCTGCTCGCCGGGCGCCTCGCCCACGATCATCCAGTCGGCCTGCTCGTGGCCGACGCCGAATACCGTCTGCCGTCGACCTTTGCAGAGCTTGCACGCGGTGCATTGCACGACGGCCTCGCGCAGCTCGGGCCAATCCATCGTTTCGATGCCCACGACGCGCCGGCCTTCCAAGGTGGCGGGTGCAGACGCAGGTGGCGCAGACCGTGGGGGCCGTGGCGCCGCGGAGGCTGGCGGCGCGGCGATCGGCTCGGGCTCGGGCAGCCGATCCGGTTCGCGCAGGGGCGCCTCGTCCTCGACGACCGGGGCCTCGTGCCCGGCCTGCCCAGGGGCTTCCGTCACGGCCTCGCGCGGCACCCAGGCGGTCAGCCCCATCTCGCGCAGCAACGCGAGCTTGTACGCGTCCCAGTTCACTGCACCGCCCTCCGTTCGCGCCGTGACCATCCCGCGGACAAGGGAGGGCGAGCATTGCCTTCGGGCGGCAGGGCGGCAATGACACATGGACGGCCCTCCGGTCGCTGCGCGACCACCTCCCCGAGGGAGGGGCGAGCATTGCCTTCGGGCGGCCGGGCGGCAATGCTCTGACTCATAGTGCCAGACTCATCACGACGGCGTCCTCCCGCGTGCCGCCTTGCGCGGGGTAGTAGCGGCGGCGCAGGCCCACCGTCTCGAAGCCGTAGCGTTCGTAGACCTCGCGCGCGCGGGTGTTGCTCTGGCGCACCTCCAGCCACAGCTGCGTGGCGCGCTGAGCGCGGGAGGCGTCGACGAGCGCGTCGAGCATGTACCAGGCATGGCCGCGGCGCTGGTGCGCCGGCGCGACCGTGATGTTGAGCAGGTGCATTTCCGCAGGACCCGCCATCGCGACGTAGTAGCCCAGCAGCGCGTCGCGTTCGCCGAGCAGCACGCGCGCGAGGTAGCCGGCGTGCAGGGAGTCGATGAAGTTGCCCCGCGTCCACGGGAACTCGTACGCCGCCTGCTCGACGGCCAGCACGCGGTCGAGTTGGGCGACGGTCATCGGCGCCAGGCGCCGCATCGGCGCGGCGGCATGGGGCAGGGCGCTCATCCAGCCTCCCGCATCGCCTCGCGCTCGGCGGTCGTGAAGGCGACCTTGTCGCGGATGTACAAGGGCAGGGCCTGTGCCGCGTCGACCGCCTCGCCGCGCCGCCAGGCGGCCTCGGCCAGCGCGAGCAGGGCGGCCGCCGTGGGTCGTGCCTGCGGCACGGCGGTGGCGGAGCCGGCAAGGGCCGGATGCAAGGGCAGGGCGTTGCCCGCCACGACTGCCGCAGGGGCCTGGGCGATGCGCTGCTCGAGCGTCTGTGGGTCGTAGAGCGCCGGGGGCTGAACCGTGCGCCAACCATCGGTCTCCAGCCGATAGCGCGCCGCGTATACCTCGCCCATGCGCGCGTCCTGTACCGCCCACACGTCGGTGGCACCCGTGAGCTCGCACGCGCATTCGGCGACGATCAGCAGCGTGTCAACGGGCAGCAGCGGCTTGTCGGCGCCCAGCGCGAGCCCCTGGGCCACCGAACAGGCGGTGCGCAGGCCAGTGAAGGCGCCGGGACCGCGGCCGAAGGCGATGGCGTCGAGATCGGCGACTCGCAGCCGGGCGTCGTGCAGCAGCGCCAGCAGCCGGGGCAGCAGGACGGCCGATGCCTGGGCGCCGCCGGGCTCCTCGTGCACTCGCACCCCGGCACCGTCGGCGAGGCCGAGGCTCAGCAGTTCGGTCGAGGTGTCGATGGCGAGCAGGCGGGCGGGCATGGAACGAAGGCGCGTCACGGCCGCTGCGCTTGCAAGCCGCGGGCCGGGGCGATGGGGCGAGGATCTCGTGTCAGGGTCTAGTGTAGCGGCGCCCCGACGGTGCACCCTCGTGCCCATGCCGCGCGCAGTGCCGACCCGATAATGCGTCCATGCGATCGGATGGGAGCGGGCAGGAGCGCCCGCGGTGGACGAAGGCGGCGTCCGGCGGGGCGCCGATGCGTTGGCGCCGGTTCGGCGTGTTCGCTTGCATCGCCCTGCTGGGCTGGCTCGGCTCGCCGGCGAGCTCGCGCGCCGCGCTGCCGCCGGAGGTCACGGCCGCCCTCGTCCGCGGTCCGGTCGGTCCGGATGCCTGGTCCGTGGTGGTGGCCGAGGTGGGAGCCGCTCAGCCGCGCTGGACGCACCGCGCGGACGTGCTCGTCAACCCCGCGTCCTTGATGAAGCTGGTGACCACCCAGGCGGCGCTCGATCTGCTCGGGCCTGCCCATGCGTGGACGACCACGGTGTACGTGGACGGAGCGGTACGCGATGGCGTGCTGCAGGGTTCGCTCTACGTCAAGGGCGCGGGCGACCCCAAGCTGGTGGTCGAGCGGTTGTGGCTGCTGCTGCGCCGGGTGCGGCAGCTGGGCATCCAGGAGGTGGCCGGCGACATCGTGCTCGACCGCAGTGCCTTCCAGGTGCCCGAGGTCGATCCGGCGAGCTTCGACGGCGAGCCGCACCGGCCCTACAACGTGCAGCCCGATGCGCTGCTCGTCAACTTCAAATCGGTGGCGTTGGCCTTCGTGCCGGACGCGGCCCGGGGCATCGCCCGCATCGTGGCCGAGCCGCCATTGGCGGGAGTGGCCATCGACGCGGCCGTGCCGCTGGACCACAGCGCTCCTTGCGGCGATTGGCGCGGCCTGCTGAAGCCGGAGTTCGGCGAAGCCTCGCGCATCCGTTTCCGGGGGGCCTACCCGCTGGCCTGCGGCGAGCGGACCTGGCAGGTGGCGCCGGCAGACCCCGCGGGCTACAACGCCCGCGCGATCGAAGGGATGTGGCGGTTCCTGGGAGGGCGGATCGGGGGGGCGGTGCGCGAGGGCCTCGTGCCGGCCACGGCCACCCCAATCGGGGTCAGCGAATCGCCCGCGCTGGCCGAACTCATCCGCGACGTCAACAAGTACAGCAACAACACGATGGCCGCGCAGATCTTCCTGACGCTCGGCCTCGTGCGCCACGGCGTGGGCACCGCCGAGAACGGCCGGCGGGCGGTCATGGAGTGGGCGGCGGCGCGCTGGCCCGAGGCCGCGTTGCAACTCTACGTGGACAACGGTTCGGGGCTGTCTCGCCAGTCGCGCATCACGGCGGCCTTGCTGGCGCGCATGCTGCAGGCGGCATGGGCTTCGCCCTACATGCCGGAGTTCGTCAGCTCGTTGCCGATCAGCGGTATCGACGGCACGCGCCGCCGTGCGCAGGGGGCCGCAGGCGCTTCGCACCTGAAGACAGGCTCGCTGCGAGACGTGATCGCGGTCGCGGGTTACGTGCTGTCCGCAAGTGGCCGGCGCTACGTGCTCGTGGCCATCGTCAACCATCCCCAGGCTGGCGCGGCGCGCGGCGCGATCGACGCGCTGGCCGACTGGGTCGCGAAAGACCTGCCATGAGCTTCGCTCTCGCCGACGGCCTAGGCTTTGCCGCTGCCGCCCTCACGACCGCCTCGTTCGTCCCGCAGGCCTGGCTCACCTTCCGCACCCGCGACGTGAGCGGAATTTCGCTGGGGATGTACAGCGCGTTCACCCTGGGCATCGCGCTGTGGCTGGCGTACGGGCTCCTCATGGGAGCGGCCCCCATCGTCGTGGCCAACGCGATCACGCTCGCGTTGGCGTCCGCGATCCTCGTGATGAAGCTGCGCTACTCGCGGTCCGCTCGCAAGGCGCGCGATGCGGTGGCCCGGCCCGGCCCGCGTTGAAGCGTGCCGGGCGCCACCGGCCGGGCCCCTGCCCGCGTCAGAACGGCTGGTCGCGCGCCCGGTCGCCGGCCAGCTGGCCGATCAGGCGGTGCATGGTCGGCGTCAGATGCCGTCCCGCTGCGTAGACGTACCGGTAGCGGCTGTTGTTCGCGTCGTCCGCGCTCGCGCCGGCTTGCAGGGTCGAGGTCGTGCAGTCCTTGGCGGACCCGGTCGTGCAGATCGGGTCGTTGCGATTGTTGAACGGATACGGACTGTCGTTGTTCTGTTGGGCCAGACGCACTCGGTTGTTGGCCAGCACCAGCGCGATGTAGCGGCTGTCATCGGGCAAGGTGAACCGCAGGCCCTCGTTGAACGCCGTGGTCAGCCGCTCGAGTTGTGCGCGGTCCGCGCCCGCGGCGCCGGCTTCGGGCGTGCTGCCCTGGTTGGGCACGTCCAGGACGACGACCCGCGCGCCGGCCCGGGTCCAGGTCTCGAGCTGGCGCGCCAGCGCCTGCCCGCGGGCGCAGGCCGACTGCTCGGCGGTCGACTTGGTTGCCTGCGCGCAGACGCCTTCCGGGGTGGGGGAGGTGGCCGCGGGGTTGCTGTACAGCTCCCACACGTCGTTGGCGCCGACGAACACGAGCAGCAGGTCGCGATCCCTGGCACCGCCCACCGCATCGAGCTGTGAGGCCAGGGTCGCCACCGTCGCACCCTCCTGGGCCAGCATGCGCGTGTTGCCGTCCGCGGTGCGGCCGGCGACGGGGCATTCGTTGAACGAGCGCCCGTAGCGGTCGGCGACGAACTGATTCCACAACCAAAAGCGGTCGTAGGCGCAATCGCGCGAGCCGTCGGCGTGCAACGGATCGACCGTGTAGCGTGCCTTGGTCGCCGGGTCGATGTAGCTGTATTCGTCGCCGATGGACAGGATGCGCTGCGGTTCGAAGCGCTGGTGGACGTCGCCACCGCAGCCTGCCACGAGCAAGGCGCCTGCCGCCGCGGCGAGCAGTCGGGTCAGTCGGAGCGAACGGAAGGGAACCAGGAACATGGAATCTCCGTGAGGGAAATCGGTGGGTTCAGGCGGCCGCCGCCCGGACGAGGCGGTCGCGCACGCCGTCCCATGCGGCGGTGTCAGGCGGGCTCTCGACCCAGATCAACGAGACGCCGTGCGAGTCGAGCTCGCGCAGTACGGCGAAAAGCTCCCGAGCGGCCTGTTCGGCATCGTCCGGCATGCGGCGCGCGAGCAGGCCCTTGGGGACGCGCGCCGTGCGCGAATATACCGCCAGCGGAGGACGCGCATCGCCGAGCACGTCGAGGGCGGACTGCAGCATGCGGGCATCCATCAGGCGCAGCTTGGCCCGCGGAGCGTAGTGCGCCTCCAGCGTGCCCGAGGCCCGCGGAGCCTGCTCGTCGCGGTCGCGCAGCGGTTCGCCCAGCACCTGCTCCAACCGCTGGCGGGCGATGGTGCCCGGCCGCAGCAGGACGGGGTGTCCGCGCGAACAGTCGATGATGGTCGATTCGATGCCGACCTGGCAGGGGCCGCCGTCGAGCACCAGCACGTCATCGCCGAATTCGCCGGCCACGTGCTGCGCGGTGGTCGGGCTGATGCGGCCGAAGAGGTTGGCACTGGGGGCAGCCAGACCGACCAGGCCACGGCGCACGCAAGCCTCGAGCAGGGCGCGCGCGACCGGATGCGCCGGACAGCGCAGGCCGATCGTCGACTGACCGCCTGCCGCGGCCGAGGCGACGCCTGGGCGGCGGGGGACGATCACGGTGACCGGCCCTGGCCAGAAGGCGTCCATCAGCCTGCGGGCCATCGGGGGAACCGCGTCGGCCAGCGCGTGGCTCGCCGCGGGGCTGGGCACGTGGACGATCAACGGATGGTCTGCCGGTCGGCCCTTGGCCGAGTAGATGCGGGCCACCGCCTCGTCGCTGCCGGCATCGGCGCCGAGGCCGTAGACCGTCTCGGTGGGAAAGGCGACGAGCCGGCCGGCCACGAGCGCCTCCACGGCTTCGGCCACGTGGGCGGGATTGCCGGGGTCGAGCAGGCGGGCCACGGCGGTCAGAACGGCGCGAGGCCGAGCAGTTCGGCGCAGCGCAGCGCGACGTCACGTGCCTGGGCGCCGGAAGGCGCCGTCACGTTCAGATGGCCCATCTTGCGTCCGGGCCGCGCTTCGGCCTTGCCGTACAGGTGCAGGTGCGTGCCCGGCAGCGTGAGAACCGACTCCCAGTCCGGCGTGTGCGGCCCGGCCGGGCTTTGCCACAGGTCTCCGAGGAGGTTGAGCATCACAGCGGGCGAGTGCAGCCGGGGCGCGGCGAGCGGCAGCCCGGCCATCGCCCGCACCTGCAGGTCGAACTGCGAGACGTCGCAGGCGTCGATGGTGTAGTGGCCGGAGTTGTGGGGGCGCGGCGCCATTTCGTTGGCCACCAGGGATCCATCGGCCAGCACGAAGAACTCGACGCACAGCACGCCGACGTAGCCGAGCGAGGCCGCGATCGCTTCGGCGGCCTTCACCGCCTGGGCCTGCAGTTCCGGCGTGGCGTCCGGCGCCGGCACCGTGGTGACCGCCAGGATGCCCCCGCGATGCAGATTCTGCTGCACCGGGAAGTGCACGACCTCGCCCTGCGCGTTGCGCGCGACGATCACGCTCACCTCGAAGGCCAGATCCAGCCGCTTTTCCAGCACGCACGGCACGCGGCCGAGGCGCTCCCACGCTGCACGCAGCTCCTCGTGGCTGTCGACCGGCACCTGGCCCTTGCCGTCGTAGCCCATGCGGGCCGTCTTCAGGATGCCGGGCAAGAGGTCGGCATCGACGGCTAGCTCCGCCTGGGTCGCGATCTCCGCGTACGGGGCGCAGGCCACGCCGCTGGCGCGGAAGTGGCTCTTCTCGAGCCGGCGGTCCTGGCAGACCGCGACGGCCGAGGCGCCCGGCGCCACAGGACGCCGTGCCGCGAGCGTGGCCAGCGCGTCGGCCGGCACGTTCTCGAACTCCGTCGTCACCGCGTCGCAGCGCTCGGCGAGCGCCGCCAGCGCCTGCGCATCGACATAGTCGGCCCGCAGGTGTTCGTGTGCGACCTGCCCGGCGGGGCTGGCACGATCCGGATCGAGCACGACCGTCATGTAGCCGAGCCGCTGGGCCGCCTGCACGAACATGCGGCCCAGCTGGCCGCCGCCCAGCACGCCCAGTGTCGCCTGCCCGGGCAGGAGAGGACCCGCCGCGCTGCTCATGCGGCACCCGCGGGTGGCAGGGTCATCGCGCGCGCCGCTTCGGTCTGGCGGGCGCGGAAGGCTTCGAGCTTGCCGCGCAGGTCGGGGTCGGTGGAGGCCAGCATGGCGACCGCGAAGAGGGCTGCATTGGCCGCACCGGCCGCGCCGATCGCGAAAGTGGCCACCGGCACGCCCTTGGGCATCTGCACGATGGAGTGCAGCGAATCGACACCCTGCAGGTGGCGGCTGGGCACCGGCACCCCGAGCACCGGGACGACCGTCTTGGCCGCCAGCATGCCGGGCAGGTGGGCGGCGCCGCCGGCACCGGCGATGATCGCGCGCAGTCCACGGCCCGCGGCTTGCTCGGCGTAGTCGAACATGTCGTCGGGCATCCGGTGGGCCGAGACGACCCTGGCCTCGTGGGGCACGCCGAACTCGGCGAGAATCTGCACGGCGTGCTGCATGATGTCCCAGTCGCTGCTGGACCCCATGACCACGCCGACGAGGGGCGACTGACTCAAGTGGCGCTCCGGTGCGGAAAAATTGCGATTTTAGGCGGCCCTGCCCAGGCCCTCAGAAGAAGGCACCATGATCGACATCACGCTCCAGAATTTCGAATCCGAGGTCCTGCAGGCCTCGATGCAACAGCCGGTCCTGCTCGACATCTGGGCGCCCTGGTGCGGCCCCTGCCGCACGCTCGGGCCGATGCTCGAGAAGCTGGAGACCGAATATGGCGGCCGCTTCGTGCTGGCCAAGCTCAATTCCGACGAGCAGCCGGAGATCGCGGGGCAACTGTCGGCGATGTTCGGCGTGCGCAGCATTCCGTTTTGCGTGATGTTCCGCGACGGCCAGCCGGTCGACGGTTTCGTCGGCGCGCTGCCGCAGGCGCAGATCAAGCAGTTCCTCGACAAGCACGTGCCGGCCGAGGCGCAGCTCGAGGCTGACGCCGCCGCCGACGAGGCCGAGATGCTGGCCGACGGGGGCGACGTCGAAGCAGCGCTGGAGCGGCTGCAGCAGGCCATCGCGATCGACCCGTCCAACGACGCTGCGCGCCTGGACTACGTGAAGCTGCTGCTGCAGTCGGGTCGCGTGCCCGACGCGCGGCTGGCGTACGAGCCGGTCGCGAGCAAGGCCGCGATCGACCTGCGCATCGCCGCCTTCGGCCATTGGCTGGAGGCGTGCGAGCGGGCTGCCTCGGCACGCGCGCAGGACGAACTGCAGGCCGCCATCGCCGCCAACCGGCGCGACTTCGATGCGCGCTTCGAGCTGGCGCAGACCCACTTGGCGGCGCAGCGCTGGACCGAGGCCATGGACGAGCTGCTGGAGATCATCATGCGCGACAAGACCTGGAAGGACGAGCTCGCGCGCAAGACCTACGTGGCCATCCTCGAGTTGATGAGCAAGCCGGCACCGGCCGGCGCGCAGGAGCCGGGCCAGAAGGGCGGCCTGGAGATCGCGGGCAAGGCGGCGACGCCCAGCGGCGATCCGGTGGTCGACCAGTACCGCCGCAAGCTCAGCATGGCGTTGTTCTAGGGCCTGTTGACGCTGTTGGGAGCCTCACGTGACCCAGGAAAAGGGCGCCATCGAGCCGCAAGCACAGCCGTAGCGAGGACTGACAGGCCCTAGCCTTGTTCGCCCCCGCAGCCTCCGTCGAGGAGGTCGGCGTCCTCACACCGCGGTGAGCCGCTCGAGTGCCTCGCGGTACTTGGCGGCGGTCTTCTCGATCACATCGGCCGGCAGCGCCGGGGCGGGCGCCTTCTTGTTCCAGGGTCGCCCGTCCACTTGCGCCTGCTCCAGCCAGTCGCGCACGAACTGCTTGTCGTAGCTCGGCGGATTGGTGCCTTCCTGGTAGCTCTCGGCGGGCCAGAATCGAGACGAATCGGGCGTGAGCACCTCGTCCATCAGCGTCAGGCGCCCGGCGTCGTCCAGGCCGAACTCGAACTTGGTGTCGGCGACGATGATGCCCTTGGTGCGAGCGAACTCGGCCGCCGTCGTATAGAGGCGGATCGAGACGTCGCGCACCTGCTCGGCCAGGTCCTGCCCGATGAGTTCCACGACCCGCTCGAACGGGATGTTCTCGTCGTGCTCGCCCACCGCGGCCTTGGTCGCGGGCGTGAAGATGGGCTGCGGCAGGCGGCTGGCGTTGCGCAGGCCGGACGGCAGGGCCACGCCGCAGACCGCGCCCGATTCCTGGTACTCCTTCCAGCCGCTGCCGGCCAGGTATCCGCGCACGACGGCCTCCACCGGCAGGGGCTTGAGCCGCTTGACCAGCATGGAGCGTCCGCGCACCTGTGGGACCTCGTCGGCTGCGACCACGCTCTCCGGTGCCTCGCCGGTCAGGTGGTTGGGCACGATGCCCTGCAGCCTGTCGAACCAGAAGAGCGCCATGCTGGTCAGCAACTCGCCCTTACCCGGGATCGGCTCGCCCATGACCACGTCGAAGGCCGAGAGCCGGTCGGTCGCGACCATCAGCAGGCGGTCGTCGCCCACGGCGTAGTTGTCGCGCACCTTGCCGCGCGCGACGAGGGGCAGGGAGCGGATCGAGGATGAGAGCAGGGCGGCGGTCACGGGCGCGATCTCCGAAGGCGGGAAACGAAAAAGCCCGCTGCGCGAGCGGGCTTGGGTCCGGTGCAGCGAACGGAATCAGGCGACCTGGCGGTACTGGACGACCTGGGCCAGTTCACCCGAGGCATAGCGCTTGGCCATCTCGGCCAGCGGGATGGGCTTGATTTTAGCGCCCTGGCCCTCGCAGCCGAACTCGAGGTAGCGCTGCTTGCAGATCGCCTTGGCGGCCTCGCGCGCCGGCTTGAGGTACTCGCGCGGGTCGAACTTGGAGGGGTTCTCGACGAAGAACCTGCGGATCGCCGCGGTCATCGCCAGACGGATGTCGGTGTCGATGTTGACCTTGCGCACGCCGTGCTTGATGGCCTCCTGGATCTCCTCGACCGGCACGCCGTAGGTCTCCTTCATGTCGCCGCCGTACTTGCGGATCTCCTCCAGCAGGTCCTGCGGCACCGAGGACGAGCCGTGCATCACCAGGTGGGTGTTGGGGATGCGGGCGTGGATCTCCTTGATGCGGCTGATCGCGAGGATGTCACCCGTGGGCTTGCGGGTGAACTTGTAGGCGCCGTGGCTGGTGCCGATGGCGATCGCCAGCGCGTCGAGCTGGGTCTGCTTGACGAAGTCGGCCGCCTGCTCCGGGTCGGTCAGCAGCTGCTCGCGGGTCATCGTGCCCTCGGCGCCGTGGCCGTCCTCCTTGTCGCCCTTCATGGTCTCCAGCGAGCCCAGGCAGCCCAGCTCGCCTTCGACCGTGACGCCCAGCTTGTGGGCCATCTCGACGACGGTGCGGGTGACCTCGACGTTGTACTCGTAGCTGGCGATGGTCTTGCCGTCGGCCTGCAGCGAGCCGTCCATCATGACCGACGAGAAGCCCAGCTCGATCGCGCCCTTGCAGACCTCGGGCGACTGGCCGTGGTCCTGGTGCATGACCACGGGGATGTGCGGGTAGGACTCGACGGCGGCCTGGATCAGGTGTTTCAGGAAGGTTTCACCGGCGTACTTCCGCGCGCCGGCGGAAGCCTGCATGATCACGGGCGCGCCGACTTCATCGGCGGCGCTCATGATGGCTTGCACCTGTTCCAGGTTGTTGACGTTGAAGGCCGGAATGCCGTAGCCGTTCTCGGCGGCATGGTCCAGCAGTTGGCGCATCGAAACGAGTGGCATGGTAGGCCCCTGGGAGTTGACAAACGGTCTGCGCGTTCCGGCGGCGCCCGTGGGGGGCGTCCGTGAAACCGCTTGGTAATTGGGGCGATTCTAGCCCTCACCCCCGACCGATCCGTGACGGATCGCATCCGCCCCCGCCCGCGCCCGGGGGGACAGGCAGCCGTCGGCGCACACGATTCGGTACAGCGGGACCAGGCCGGTCCGGATAGAGTGCCCGCCTGCGTTGCTTCGGCGCGAGCCCGGTCGCTCCGCCGGTTCGTTGTCCCGCTCTCCCGCGTGCTCGCTGCGCCCGCCCAAGGGCGTGCGGGGCGCTCTTTCATCCACATGCAGCAGTTCCATCCCTCGACGATCCATGTCGGATGCCTGGTCGCAGGACTGGTCTGGGCCGCCGGCGCCGCCGCCCAGGTCACCGTCAAGCCCGACGGCCAGTGGCGCCACCTGTTCGGTGCCGGGGCCAGCCTCTCCTCCGGCAACAGCGAATCCTCCAGCTTCAACCTCGATGCCGACAGCGTGCGCGCCACGGTGAACGACAAATGGTCCGTCACCGGCCGGGCGCTGTACGGCAAGAGCGAAGGCCGCAAGACGGCCGAGCGCTTCAGCGTCGGCACGCAGTACGAGCGGGACTTCGACAGCGTCTGGTTCGGTTTCGGCCGGCTGGAGGCGGTCCGTGACCGGCCCGCCAACCTCTCCCGCCGCATCTTCGCGGGCACGGGCGTCGGGTATCACCTGGCGCGCGGGGACGACGGCTTCTGGAACGTCTCTATGGGCTTCGGCTACACGCAGGACCGCTTCCTCGACCCGGCCGAGGTGGACGGGCGCGTGCGGCGCAGCTACGGCCGCGCCGAGGTCCTGCTCGCGCAGGAGTCGAGCTACCAGCTGACGGGGACGACGAACTTCAAGCAAAAGCTCAGCGTCCTGCCCAACCTCGAGGACCGGGGCGAATACCGGGCGGAATTCGAGTCGGCGCTCTCGGTGGCGATCACGCAGCAGCTCAGCCTCACGGCGGGGCTGACGGTGCGCTACAACAGCGACCCGGGCGAGGGCCTCGAGCGCACTGACATGGGGTTCGTGACCGGCGTGGCGGTGCGGATCGACTGACGGCGCGGGTCGGTCACCCGACGCGGCATACCTTGAGCATGTTGGTGCCGCCCGGGTATCCCATCGGTTCTCCGCAGGTGATCGCATAGGTGTCCCCCGGGCGCAGCACGCCCCGCTCGACCAGCAAGGCTTCCGCCTGCTGCAACGCCTCGTCGCGGTCGTTGTAGCTCGGCATGAGCATCGGTTGCACGTTGCGGTACAGCGCCATCTTGCGCTCGGACGTGGGCTGCGACGTGAGGCCGTAGATCGGCACATGGATCTTGTGCCGGCTCATCCACAGGGCGGTGGAGCCGGACTCGGTCAGCGCGATGATGGCCTTGCAACCCAGGTGGTGGGCGGTGAAGAGCGCGCCCATCGCGATCGACTGGTCGATTCGCCCGAACCGCTTGTTGGTGAAGTCGGCGTCCAGCGCGATGTCCTCGGCGCGCTCGGCCTCCTCGGCAATGGTCGCCATCTGCTCGATGGTCTCCACCGGGTACTTGCCGGCCGCGGTCTCGGCCGACAGCATCACGGCATCGGTGCCGTCGAGCACGGCGTTGGCGACATCGCTGACCTCGGCGCGGGTGGGCACCGGGTTGACGATCATCGACTCCATCATCTGGGTGGCGGTGATCACCACCTTGTCCATCTCGCGCGCGAGGCGGATCATGCGCTTTTGCAGCGCGGGCACCGCCGCGTTGCCCACCTCCACGGCCAGGTCGCCGCGCGCGACCATGATGCCGTCGCTGGCCTTGAGGATGGCTTCGAGCTGCGAGATCGCCTCGCTGCGCTCGATCTTGGCGATCAGGCCGGGCTTGTGCCGCCACGGTTCGCCCGCCACGTTGGCCAGCTGCCGCGCCATCTCCATGTCGGTGGCGCTCTTCGGAAAGCTCACCGCCAGATAGTCGCACTGGAAGCTCATCGCGGTGCGGATGTCCTCCATGTCCTTGGCGGTGAGGGCCGGCGCGGTCAGCCCGCCGCCCAGCTTGTTGATGCCCTTGTTGTTCGACAGCTCGCCGCCGACCTTGACGAAGGTGTGCACTTCCTCGCCGACGATGCGGTCCACCGTCAGCACGATCAGGCCGTCGTTGAGCAACAGCGTATCGCCCGGCTTCACGTCGCGCGGCAGTTGCTTGTAGTCCAGCCCCACGCGTTCCTGGTTGCCGGGGCCGCCGAGGGCGGCGTCCAGGATGAAGGGTTGTCCGGCCTCGAGCAGGATCTTGCCGTGCTCGAACTTGCCGACGCGGATCTTGGGGCCCTGCAGGTCCGCCATGATCGCGACTTCCTTGCCTGCGCGCTGCGCGACCTCCCGCACGAGTGCGGCGCGGTCGATGTGGTCCTGCGCGGTGCCGTGCGAGAAATTGAGCCGCACGACGTCCACGCCGGCGCGGATCATGCGCTCCAGCACTTGCGGGGTGGACGAGGCGGGTCCGAGGGTGGCGACGATCTTGGTGGCGCGGGGCATGGTCGGTGGCTCGGTCTGAAACTTTGTTTCGCATTATGGGGCGGAAAAGGGGCCTGAGTTACGCCCCCTTTGCCGCCCGGGACGCGAGCTCAGCCGGCCGCGCGCTTTTGCAGGATCTCGAAGGCCGGCAAGGTCTTGCCTTCCAACACCTCCAGGAAGGCTCCGCCGCCGGTGGAGATGTAGCCCACGTCCTTCTCGATGCCGTACTTGGCGATCGCGGCCAGCGTATCGCCCCCTCCGGCGATCGAGAACGCACTCGACTGCGCGATCGCGCGCGCGACCGTCTCGGTGCCGGCCGCGAAGGCGTCGAATTCGAACACGCCCACCGGCCCGTTCCAGACGATGGTCCCGGCGGCCTTGAGCTTGTCGGCCAGCAGCGCGGCGGTCCTGGGGCCGATGTCGAGGATCATGTCGTCGGCCGCCACCTCGCCGGCCGCCTTCACGGTGGCCGGCGCGTCGGCCTTGAATTCCTTCGCGACCACCACATCGACCGGGATCGGCACCTCGGCGCCGCGGGCCTTCATGGCGTCGATCACCGCCTTGGCCTCGCTGACGAGGTCGGGCTCGGCCAGGCTCTTGCCGATCGACAGGCCCGCCGCGAGCATGAAGGTGTTGGCGATGCCGCCGCCGACGATGAGCTGGTCGACGTTCTTGGCCAGGGACTGCAGGATGGTCAGCTTGGTGGAGACCTTGGAGCCGGCGACGATGGCGACCAGCGGACGCTTCGGGTCGTCCAGCGCCTTGGTGATCGCGTCGATCTCGGCCGCCAGCAGCGGGCCGGCGCAAGCGATCTTGGCGAACTGCGCGATGCCGTAGGTCGAGGCCTCGGCGCGGTGCGCCGTGCCGAAGGCGTCGTGCACGAAGATGTCGCACAGCGCGGCCATCTTGCGGGCCAGCTCCTCGTTGTTCTTCTTCTCGCCTTTGTTGAGGCGGCAGTTCTCGAGGAGCACCACCTGGCCGGGCTGCACCTGCACGCCGTCGAGCCAGTTGGAGACCAGCGGCACCTCGCGGCCGAGCAGCTGCGACAGTCGTTCGGCCACCGGCGCGAGCGTGTCTTCCGGCTTGAACTCGCCCTCGGTGGGGCGGCCCAGGTGGGAGGTCACCATCACCGCCGCCCCGGCATCCAGCGCCATGCGGATGCACGGCAGCGAGGCGCGCACGCGCGTGTCCTCGGTGATGCGGCCCTGGTCGTCTTGCGGCACGTTCAGGTCGGCGCGGATGAACACGCGTTGGCCTTGAACCTTGCCTTGGGCGATGAGATCGGAAAAGCGCAGGATGTTCATGGTCGTCGTCGGTCGCGAATGATGAAAGCGGGTCCTCCGCGCCGACGCGGCGCGGCGTCCGGGTCAGCCCCGGCCAAAGGAACAAACCGACATTGTGCCGCGTGAGCGCGTGAGTTCCGTCACACACCGGTTACCGGCGTCACCACCCCAGGCCGATGCGCAATGGCAGGAACACCGCCATCCCGGTGACGATGGTGCCGAGGATGCCTCGCCGCCAGAAATAGTAGGCAGTCGCGGCGATGGTCGCGGGCAGGCGTGCGTCCTGCCAGCTCGGCAGGAGCTCGCCTTGGACGAGCAAAACCTCCGGAGCGATCACGGCAGCGAGCGCGGCCAGCGGGGCGTAGCGCAGCCCGCGCTTGAGCCAGTCGGGCATGGGCAGGTCCTGCTCGGGCAGCAGGAAGAAGCTGCGCGTGACGACCGAGATCGCCGCCAGGCCCGTGATGACGACGATGGCCTCCCAGGTGCTCATCGCGACTCTCCCGCGCGCCGGCTGGTGACCGTGCGGTGCGCACGCTCCGCGGCCTCAATCGCCAGGCCCGCGGCCACCGCCGCCGCGATCGCGACCAGGATGTTCATGCGCAGGGGCATGGCATAGGCTGCCACCGCCGCCGCGCACGCGATCCCGGCGGCGATCCAGGTCGCGCGGTCCCGCAGCAGCGAGCAGGTGATGCCCAGCAAGGCCAGCACCCCGGCGAAGCCCAGGCCCCATTCGGTGGGGATCGCGTTCGCCAGCGCGATGCCCGCCATCGAGGACAGCTGCCAGCCGAGCCAGTTCGTCGCCACGCCGCCCCAGTAGTAGGGGATCTGGTCGGGGTGCGGCTGTCCGTCCGGGAAGCGCTTCATGAACATCACGTAGTTCAGGTCGCCGCTGAAGTAGCCCAGCACGCAGCGCTGCCAGCGCCGGTAGGGCGCGAAGTAGGGGCGCCACATCGCGCTGAAGATCACGAAGCGCAGGTTCACACACAGGGCCGTGGCCCAGATGACCCAGATGGGGGCGCCGGCGCTCATCAGGGGCACGGCGGCCAGCTGCGCGCTGCCGGCAAAGACGGCGAGCGACATGAAGACGGCGAGCGGCACGCCCATGCCGCTCTTGACCATTGCGACCCCGGTGACGAGGCCCCAGGCGGCGATGCCCAGCGCGACGTGGATCATGTCCAGGAAGCCGCGGCGGAACTCGGGGTGACGGACGGTGGAAGCGAGAACCGACATGCTTGGGAGGCGAAACCGCCATTGTGGCGTGCTTGCCCGTTTCGCGCCCAATGCGGCGCTGTCGTTCAGCCTGCGCTCAGCTGCGGCAGCAGGGCGGCGGCCTTGTATCGTGTCGGCCCCCGGGGCTTGCGCCCCACCCCCCGTGGGGGTTGCGGCCCGGCTTCGGGCGGCCGGGCGCCGGGCCTTAGGCCGTCGGCCGCGCTCGATAGAAGCGGATGGGTGCCGCCGGCACCTGCTTGAGCACCGAGCGCTTGATCTTGCCGACCACGTGCATCTCGCAAGGCTTGCAGTCGAAGCGCAGCGTCAGCCGCTCCTGCCCGTTGACCAGCGTCAGCGGCTCGGCCCGCACCGTGCCCTGTACACCCGTCACGCCCTTGGCCTGCTTCGGACAGAGGCTCAGCGAGTAGCGCACGCAATGCTTGGTGATCATCAGGCTCACCTCGCCCAGCTCCTCGTGCGATTCGTAGGCTGCTTCGATCACCTGGACCCCGTGCTTGGCGTAGAAGTCCCGGGCCTTGTGGTTGTAGACATTGGCAAGGTAGGTGAGCGCATCATCGGGGTAGGGGACGGGCGGCTCGATGGCCGGGGTGCGCGCAGGGCGCGCGTAGGCCGCCGCGCGCGCCGCCTCGAGTTGCTCCACCGCGTCGCGCCGCATGCCATTGACCACGCTCACAGGGACGAACCAGTGCCCGCCTTCGATGCTGATGTCGACGGCCTCGAAGATGGTGTTGCCGAGCTTGCCCAGGTGTTCGCGCAGCACTGCCTCGGCCCGTGCTGCGTCCTGGGCGGGTTCCAACGCCTGCGTCGCGCGCGCGTGCGCCTGGTGACCGTCCTCGTCGACCACCCGCAGCACGAGACCCTGGGGCCCGGCACGCCACGCCATCGATACCCCGATGCGCCGCTCGGACGATTTGCGTGCCAGCAAGCGATCCCAGGCCATGTCGCGGTTGCGGTGCACCTCGGTGCCGTGGCGCAGGTCCTTCAGCGAAGCCATCGGCTCGTTCGGGTGGACGCGCCAGACCTGTCCGAGCTTTTCCGCCCGGTTCACCTGCAGGCCGATCAACTCGCGCTGCAGGTCGTAGTAGGTCAGCCCGTCGCCGTTGTGCAGATCGGCATCGGTCTCCACTTCGAACCAATCCGGCGTGACCTTCACGACATGGCCGATCGGAAGCCCCGCGTGCTTGGGCGTGTCGAAGGCACCGATGTCGTCCTTGCGTCCGTTCACGAAGTAATCGGTCGAGCCGCGGTTGAAGTTGCGCTGCGGGTCGGGCGTGAAGAACAAGCGCGTGCGGCCGCTGGAGGCGCGCTTCAAGTCGGATCGCTCCTCCAGGACCTGGTCGAGCAGCTGGCGGTAGTGGGCAGTGATGTTCTTGACATAGCCCATGTCCTTGTAGCGGCCCTCGATCTTGAACGAGCGGATGCCAGCGTCGATCAGCGCGCGCAGGTTGGCGGACTGGTCGTTGTCCTTCATCGACAGCACGTGCTTTTCGTGCGCGATGATGCGGCCCTGCGGATCGGTGACCGTGTAGGGCAGGCGGCAGGCCTGGGAGCAATCGCCGCGGTTGGCGCTGCGGCCCGTGTGCGCATGGCTGATGTAGCACTGGCCGCTGTAGGCCACGCACAGGGCGCCGTGTATGAAGAACTCAAGCACCGCCGGCGTCTGCGCCGCGATCGCGCGGATCTGCGCAAGCGTGAGCTCGCGCGCCAGCACGATCTGCGAGAAGCCCACCTGCGCCAGGAAGCGCGCCTTCTCGACAGTGCGGATGTCCGTCTGTGTGCTCGCGTGCAACTGGATCGGCGGCAGGTCCAGCTCCAGCAGCCCCATGTCCTGGATGATGAGCGCGTCGGCCCCGGCTTCGTAGACCTGCCAGGCCATCCGGCGGGCCGGTTCCAGCTCGTCGTCGCGAAGGATGGTGTTGAGCGTGATGAAGATCTTGGCGCCGTAGCGGTGAGCGTGCCGCACCAGCCGCTCGATGTCGGCGATGTCGTTGCCCGCGTTGGCCCGGGCGCCGAAAGCCGGCCCGCCGATGTAGACGGCATCGGCGCCATGATTGACGGCCTCAATGCCGATGTCGGCGTTCTTGGCAGGGGCGAGCAGTTCCAGGTCGTGGCGCAGGGCGTTCATGGCGGAGGGCGGGCGGTGGCGTCGCGCCGTCCTGCGGCGCAAGGGCGAAAGTGTAGCCAGAGGCGCTGCACAATCCGGGCATGACCGACCTTGCCGTCCGCCCATCGGGGCCTGCCGTGAAAGGGCCTGCGGCCCGCTATGACAGGCTCGACCTGGTGCGCGCCCTCGCCATCGTCTGGATGGCGGCCTACCACTTCTGCTTCGACCTCAACCATTTCCGGCTGATCGACCCGCAGGACTTCTACCGCGATCCGTTCTGGACCTGGCAGCGCACGTGCATCGTCTCGCTGTTCCTCTTCTGTGCCGGGATGGGGCAGGCGGTGGCGTGGCGGCAGAGGCAACAGTGGCCGCGTTTCTGGCGGCGCTGGGCGCAGATCGCCGCCTGCGCGGCGCTGGTGAGCCTCGGCTCCTACCTGATGTTTCCGCGCAGCTTCATCTACTTCGGCGTGCTGCACGGCATCGCGGTGATGCTGGTCCTCGTGCGCCTGACCGCCCCCTGGGGGCGGTGGCTCTGGCTTGCGGGTCTGGCGGCGATCGTGCTGCCGCAGTTCGTGCAGCATCCGTTCTTCGACAGCCGGTGGACGAACTGGACGGGGCTGGTGACCCGCAAGCCCATCACCGAGGACTACGTACCGTTGCTGCCGTGGCTGGGGGTGATGTGGTGGGGCATGGCCGCGGGGCAATGGGTCTTGGCGCACCGGCCCCATTGGGTGACCGGTGCGATTCCGCGGTCCGCGGCGCCGCTCGCGACCCTGGGCCGCTGGAGCCTGAGCTTCTACATGCTGCACCAGCCGGTGCTGATCGGCCTGATCCTGGCCTACCTCCAGCTGGCACGGGGCTGACCGGGAAGCAAAAAGGCGCCCGCCCCGGGAGGGCTGAGCGCCTTTTTCCGTTCGTGGGACGACACCGACGTCAGCCGCCGGTGCCCGCTCTCACTGCTGGAACTTGTATTCGGTCTTGGCCGAGTCGCGCAGCTGATCGCGGAACTTGGCGAGCTTCTGCTGCGCGAGACTTTGCTCGATCTGCGGCTTGACCTCGTCGAGCGAAGGCAGCTTCACGTCGCGCACGTCCTCCAGCTTGATGACGTGGAAGCCGAACTGCGACTTGACCGGCGCATCGGTGACCTGGCCCTTCTGCAGCCCGACCATGGCCTGCGAGAACTCGGGCACATAGCTGTCGGGAGTGGCCCAGTCCAGGTCGCCGCCGTTGGCCGCCGAGCCCGGGTCCTTCGAGTTCTTCTTGGCCAGGTCCTCGAACTTGGCGCCGCCCTTGATCTGCGCGATCAGCTTCTTGGCCTCGTCTTCCTTTTCCACCAGGATGTGACGGGCCCGGTACTCCTTGCCGCCGGCCGCTGCCGTGAACTTGTCGTACTCGGCCTGGATCTCCGCGTCGGTCACGGGGTTCTTCTTCTGGAAGTCCGTGAACAGCTCGCGGATCAGGATGGCCTGGCGGGCCAACTCCATCTGCTGCTTGTAGTTCGGCGACTGCGCAAGACCCCGGCGCTCGGCTTCCTGCATGAAGATCTCGCGCATCACGACCTCGTCCTTGACCTGGCGTTCCAGGTCGGGCGTGATCGGTTGGCCCTGGCGGGCGACCTGATTCAACAATGCGTCCGCGCGCTCCTTGGGTACCGGCTTGCCATTGACGATGGCGATGTTCTGCGCGGCCGCGCCCAGCGGCACGAACAGCGCAGCGGACAAGGCCAGGCTCAGCGTACCGAGGGCCAGACGGGACGTTTTCTTCATCGAGAGAACCTCATGGTTGGGAAGGAAAGCAGCGGAGGCGACACCGGGGCCGGTCGGACGCGTGGAACAGCCGGAGGTCGTCGTTCGATCGGCGGACGGGGCGTCCGGTTCCGGCGGGCGGGGCTCAGATTTCGTCGGGTGTCTGGGCTTGGATGGCAAGCGCGTGGATGCCCTGGGGAATCAGGCTGCTCAGGGCATCATACACGAGCCGGTGCCGCGCCAGCCGTGACAATCCGTCAAAGCGCGGGCTGACCACCCGGACGCTGAAATGCCGCCCTTGGCGGGCCCCCGCATGGCCGGCGTGCAGATGGCTGTCGTCCTGCACCTCCAGCCGCGTCGGCGCGAGCGAGGCGCGCAGCGCCGCCTCGATCTGATCGGCAGAAACCGGCATGGGTCTTCAGGCCTCGTCGTTCTTCAGGTGGCGGCTGAGGTACAGGCCCTGCGCCAGCATGAACAGCAGCATCAGCCCCAGTGCACCGAACAGTTTGAAGTTGACCCACGCATCGGTGGAGAAGGTGTAGGCGACGTAGATATTGAGCAGGCCCATGAGCGCGAAGAATGCCACCCAGGCGAAGTTCAGTCGCTGCCACACCGCGGCGGGCAACTCGATCTGCTGCCCCATCAGGATCTGCAGCAGGTTCTTGTTGAACAGGGTGTGGCTGGCCCAGAAGGTCAGGCCCATGACCCAGTACAGCACGCTGGGCTTCCACTTGATGAAGGTCTCGCTGTGGAACCAGATCGTCGCGCCGCCGAGCACGACCACGAGCGCCAGGCTCACCCACAACATGGCGTCGACTTTGCGGCGGCGCAGCAAAAGCCACGCGATCTGGGCGGCGGTGGCGAAGATGACGACCACCGTGGCGAGCAGGACCGGCGCCTCCTTCGGGCCCACCTGCCCGCCGAGGACCATGAAGCCCAGCCAGTCGGTGGCGGTGGTCGCCGCCCACTCCTTGTGGCTTTCGGCGTACTTGTACATGCCGAAGAACAGGATCACCGGCAGGAAGTCGAACAGGAGTTTCATCGCGGGTTTTGCGGCTCGGCGGTCAAGGGCCCCGGGAGGGGGTCAGGTCGGGTCGCTCTTGCGGTCGGCGAAGTCTAACGCGGCCGAGTTGATGCAGTACCTCAGCCCGGTGGGCGCCGGCCCGTCGTCGAAGACGTGCCCCAGGTGGGCGCCGCATTTCCGGCACTTGACCTCGACGCGCACCATCCCGTGGCTGTAGTCCATCTCCCGTTCGATCGCCCCGTCCGACAGCGGCTCGAAATAGCTCGGCCAGCCGCAACCGGCGTCGAACTTGGTGCTGGAGTCGAACAGCGGTTCACCGCAGCAGACGCACCGGTAGATGCCATCGGCCGCGTGGTCCCAGTACTTGCCGGTGAAGGGGCGCTCGGTCGCGGCGTGGCGCGTGACCTGGTACTGCACCGGGTCGAGCTGCCGGCGCCACTCCTCGTCGCTCTTCTTGACAGGGTAGTCGCTCATGATGAACAGGACACTTCGATCTGGGATGCCCAGTCGGGCGGGAAACCTGCGTACGCCTCGTGCTGCGGCTGGTCGTCGTAGGGGCGTTCGAGCACGCGCAGTAGGCGCCCGACCTCGTCGAAGTCGCCTTCCTTGGCGCGCCGGATGGCGACCTCGGCCAGATGGTTGCGCAGAATGTACTTGGGGTTGACGCGCTTCATCCGCTCGCGGCGCTCGGCATCGACGCTGCCTTCGCGCAGCAGCCGCTCCCGATACCTGCCGGCCCAGGCGTCGAAGGCGGCGCGGTCGACAAACAGGTCGCGCACGGCGCCATTGTCCGCTCCCGGCTCGGTCCTGAAGTCGCAGAGCCTGCGCCAGGCGATGGTGTAGTCGGTGCGCTCTTGCGCCATCAGCTGCAGCAAGTCCTCGACGAGGGCACGGTCTTGCGGTTCATCGGCCGCAAGCCCCAGCTTGGCCCGCATGCGGGCTTCCAGGGCGGCTGGGAACTCGGTCTTGTAAGGCTCCAGTGCGGCCAGGGCGGTTTCCGTGTCGCCGATCAGCGGCAGCAGCGCCTGGGCCAGCGCGTGCAGGTTCCAGAAGGCCACGTTGGGCTGCCGGTTGTAGGCGTAGCGGCCATGGTGGTCGGAGTGGTTGCAGATGTGGCCGGGGTCGAAGGCGTCCAGGAAGCCATAGGGGCCGTAGTCGATCGTCAGCCCGAGGATCGACATGTTGTCGGTGTTCATCACCCCATGGCAGAACCCCACGGCCTGCCAGTCCGCCAGCAGACGGGCGGTGCGGCGGGTCACTTCCTCCAGCAAGGCGGCGTAGGGCTGGCCTGCTTCCCGGCAGGCCGGGAAATAGCGGGCGATGGTGTAGTCGGCCAGCCGCCGCAGTTCGCCCGGCAGGTCGTGGTGGCAGAAATGCTCGAAATGCCCAAAGCGGATGAAGCTGGGGGCCACGCGGGTCACGACCGCCGCTGTCTCGATCTCCTCCCGGCGCACGGGCAGCGGCGAGCCTATCACCGCCAGTGCCCGGGTGGTGGGGACGCCGAGATGGTGCATCGCCTCCGAGCACAGGAACTCGCGGATCGATGAGCGCAGCACGGCCCGACCGTCCCCCATCCGGGAGTAGGGGGTCCGCCCGCTGCCCTTGAGCTGGAGCTCCAACCCCTGGCCCGGCGCGGTCTCCACCTCGCCGAGCAGGAGTGCGCGCCCGTCACCGAGCTGGCCGGCCCACACGCCAAACTGGTGACCGCTGTAGACCGTGGCCGCGGGCTGCATTCCCGGCCAGGTACGGGCACCGCTCAGGACCTCCAGCGCTGCCCAGTCCTGCCGCGTCCACCAGTCCTCGGGCCAGCCGAGCTGCCGGGCGCAGTCGGGGCTGGTCGCGACCCAGTGCGGCTGCGGTAGCGGCTGGGCGGCGAGGGGGGTGGCGAAGTCCGGGCCGAGGGCGGCGTATCCATTGAGCCAGCGCAGCGGCGGCGCGGCGTCGACGGTGGCGGCCAGGGAGGGATTCATGGCCGCAGTGTAGCCAGCGGACCATGGGTCCACCGGGGGCAGGGCGAATCCTGTCGCGCAAGCGACAGGCGCCTAGGGAAAACCGTAGACGCTGCGGTGCACCATCTTCCTATCATGGCCCCGCGAACCGATGTCACCGAGGAGACTTCCGATGCCCCCCCTGATGGGCCAGATGATGCAAATGCCCTTGATGATCTCGTCGTTGCTGGTGCATGCCGCACGGCACAACGGCGACGTGGAGATCGTCTCGAAGCGGGTGGAAGGAGACGTCCACCGTTACACCTATCGCGATGCCGAGCTTCGCGCACGCAAGCTGGCGCAGGCGCTGTCCCGGCTGGGCTGCCGGCCGGGCGACCGGGTCGGGACCCTGGCGTGGAACGGGTACCGTCACTTCGAGATCTACTACGGCGCCTCGGGTTCGGGGCTGGTCTGCCACACGATCAATCCGAGGTTGTTCCCGGAGCAGATCGCCTGGATCATCAACGACGCCGAGGAGGGTGTCCTGTGCTTCGACCTCACCTTCCTGCCCCTGGTCGAGAAGCTGGCGCCGCAACTGCGCAGCATCAGGCACTACGTGCTGATGACCGATCGGGCGCACATGCCGGCGTCGAGCGCGCTGGACCTGAAGTGCTACGACGATCTGGTCGAGGCGGAAGACGGCAACTATCGGTGGCCCGAGTTCGATGAGAACACCGCCTCGAGCATCTGCTACACCTCGGGCACGACGGGCCATCCGAAGGGCGCGGTCTACAGCCACCGCTCGACCATCCTGCACGCCTATGCCTCGGCCTTGCCGGACGCGATGGACTGCTCGGCCAAGGACGTGATCCTGCCGGTCGTGCCCATGTTCCACGTCAACGCCTGGGGTCTTCCGTACTCGGGGGCCCTGGTCGGGGCCAAGCTGGTCTTCCCCGGCCCCCACCTCGATGGCAAGTCGCTCTACGAACTGTTCGAGGCAGAGAAGGTGACCTTCAGCGCGGGCGTGCCGACCGTCTGGCTGGGCCTGCTCACCTACATGAAGCAGAACGGCCTGAAGTTCAGCACCTTCAAGCGTACCGTGATCGGGGGCTCGGCCTGCCCGCCGGCCATGATGCGCACGTTGGAGGACGAGTTCGGGGTCGAGGTGATCCACGCCTGGGGGATGACCGAACTCTCACCGCTGGGCACCCTGTCCAAGCTCAAGGCCAAGCACCGCGACATGCCGGTGGAGCAGCAGCGTCAAATCCTGGAGAAGCAGGGCAAGGTCATCTACGGCATCGACATGAGGATCGTCGACGACGCCGGCGAGGAATTGCCGTGGGATGGCAAGACATCCGGCAACCTCGTCGTGCGTGGCCCCTGGGTCATCGAACGCTACTACAAGCGCGAAGAATCGCCGTTGCTGGAGGGTTGGTTTCCCACAGGCGATGTCGCCACGATCGATGCCGACGCCTACATGCAGATCACCGATCGCTCGAAGGACGTGATCAAGTCCGGCGGCGAGTGGATCAGCTCGATCGACCTGGAGAACATCGCGATGGCCCACCCCGCCGTGCACGAGGCGGCGGCCATCGCGTGCAAGCACCCGAAGTGGGACGAGCGCCCGCTGCTGGTCGTCGTGCGCAAGCCCGGCCAATCGTTGACCCGGGAGGAGATGCTCGCGTTCTACGAGGGCAAGATCGCCAAGTGGCAGATCCCGGACGACGTGGTGTTCGTCGACGAGATCCCGCACACCGCGACGGGAAAGATGCAGAAACTCAAGCTGCGCGAGCAGTTCGCCAACCACGTGTTGCCCGACACCTGAGAAGGCCTGCGCGCACGCATTGTCGCTCGCGCGACAAGGCTTACGGGCATTCCCTGTAGGTGGGGCAAGGCAAGTCCGATAGCCTCACCACGTTCGATTGATTGTCAGAGGAGACACACTTATGCAAACCCGCCGAGCCTACGTCCAAGCCACCCTCGCCATGGCTGCGGCGCTGTGTTGTGGGTCGGTCTTCGCCCAGAAGGGCGAGACGGTCAAGATCGCCTGGATCGACCCCCTGACGGGCCTGATGGCGCCGGTGGGGCAGAACCAGCTGCGCAGCTTCCAGTTCTTCGCGGAGAAGTTCAGCCAGAACAACCCCGCGGGCGTGAAGTTCGAGGTGATCGGTATCGACAACAAGCTGAGCCCGACCGAGAGCCTGAATGCGCTGAAGCAGGCCATCGACCAGGGCGTGCGCTACGTCACCCAGGGCAACGGCTCCGCGGTGCTGGGTGCGCTGGTGGACGCGATCAACAAGCACAACGAGCGCAATCCGGGCAAGGAAGTCGTCCTGCTCAACCACTCCGCGGTCGACCCGGACTTCACCAACAGCAAGTGCAGCTACTGGCATTTCCGCTTCGACGCCGACACGTCCATGAAGATGGAGGCGCTGACGACCTTCATCAAGGACATGCCGGAGGTCAAGAAGGTCTACCTGCTCAACCAGAACTACTCGCACGGCCACCAGGTCGCCCGCTACGCGAAGGAGATGCTCCAGCGCAAGCGGCCCGACATCCAGGTCGTCGGCGAGGATCTGCACCCGCTGGCGCAGGTGCGTGACTTCACGCCCTACATCGCCAAGATCAAGGCATCGGGCGCGGACACCGTGATCACCGGCAACTGGGGTTCCGACCTGTCGCTGCTGATGAAGGCGGCGAACGAGGGCGGGTTGAACGCGAAGTTCTTCACCTACTACACCGGCGTCAGCGGCAGCCCGACAGCGATCGGCCAGTCGTTCGACGGCCAGATCTATCAGGTCTCGTACATCCACTACCACATGGGCGGCCAGATGGCCCAGTGGCAGGCCGAGTACAAGCAGCGCTTCAACGACGACTTCTACACCGGCTCCATCATTCACATCTTCTCCGGCTTGTCGGAGGCGATGGCCAAGGCCAAGTCGACCGACCCGGTCAAGGTGGCGGCTGCGCTCGAGGGGCTCAAGTACAAGAGCTTCAGCGGTGAAGTCGAGATGCGCCGCGCGGATCACCAGCTGCAGCAGACGCTGTACATCACCCGCTGGCAGAAGGCCGACTCGAAGTACCGCTACTCGCCTGAAAATACCGGGATGACGCTCGTGCCGGTCAAGGAACTGGCGCCGTACGTGTCGAGCACGCCGACCAGCTGCCAGATGAAGCGCCCGACGTCCTGATCTCGCGCACGCGGGCGGGGAGCAGGGACCCGCTCGCAAGTGCTGCTTCGCCATGAAGGGCCCGAGGGGCGCGCCTGCTCGGGCCCTTCGTTTTGTCGGCCTGCCTGCTGCAGGCCGATCCACCATACGACGAGACACGATGGAGTTCTTCACCATCTCGATGCTCAACGGGCTGAGCTACGGATTGCTGCTGTTCCTGCTCAGCTCCGGCCTGACGCTGATCTTCAGCATGATGGGCGTGCTCAACTTTGCGCACGCAAGCTTCTACATGCTGGGTGCGTACTTCGCCTACACGATCAGCCGGACCGTGGGGTTCTGGCCCGCGCTGGTGGCGGCTCCCTTGCTCGTCGGAGCGCTTGGAGCTGCTTTCGAGCGGTTCAGCCTGCGCAAGGTGCACAAGTTCGGCCACGTGCCCGAACTGCTGGTCACCTTCGGCCTGTCCTACGTGATCCTGGAACTCGTGCAGTTGATCTGGGGACGCAGCGCGGTCGACTTCACGCCGCCCCCGTTCCTGCAGGGTTCGGTGTTCACGCTGATCCATCACTCGATCGACGGCATGAGCCTCGTGCTCGGTCGCGCGCCGGCCGAACTGTGCCGCGCGGCCGAGGCGGGCGTGGTGGTGAACTGCTCGCCGTTCCCCGCGACCCGCGGCTTCATGATGCTCGTGGCCATCCTGATGCTGGTCGCGCTGTGGCTGCTGCTCACCCGCACGCGCATCGGCCTGGTGATCCAGGCCGCGCTCACGCACCCGGACATGGTCGAGGCGCTGGGTCACAACGTGCCACGCGTGTTCATGCTGGTGTTCGGCGCGGGCGCCGCGCTCGCGGGTCTGGCCGGCGTCATCGGCGGGTTCACCTTCGTGACCGAGCCGGCGATGGCGGTGACCGTGGGCTCGGTGATCTTCGTCGTCGTGGTGGTGGGTGGCATGGGCTCGCTCGCCGGCGCTTTCCTCGCCTCCATCCTGATCGGCGTGATCCAGACGTTTGCCGTGGCCGTCGACTACTCCTTCCTCAACCTTGCGAGCGCGCTCGGCTTCGACGTGCGGCCCGACACCCCGGGCTACAGCGTGCTCAGCCTCACGATTTCACAAGTGGCACCGATCCTGCCTTATCTGTTCCTGGTGCTCATCCTCATCTTCCGGCCGAAGGGCCTGCTCGGGACTCGGGAGGGTTGAGCGATGAGTCAAGCCATTTCCATGCGTCAACCCGTCTACCATTTCAAGCCCTACAACGTCGGGCGGTGGATCGTCTGGGGCGCCTTCGCGATCGTGATGCTCGTCGCGCCGATGCTCTTCAAGAGCGGGCTGGCGGTGACCATGCTCTCGCAGATGGGCATCGCGATCATCGCCTGCCTGTCGTACAACATGCTGCTCGGACAAGGCGGCATGCTGAGCTTCGGCCATGCGGTCTACACCGGCCTGGGCTCCTACCTTGCGATCCACGCGTTGAATGCCGCGGGGGCGGGCACGCTGCAGATCCCTGTCAGCCTGATCCCCCTGGTAGGCGGTGTCGCGGGCATGGGCTTCGCCGTGCTGCTCGGTTACGTGACCACGAAGAAGGCCGGCACGCCGTTCGCGATGATCACGTTGGGCATCGGGGAACTCGTGTTCGCGATGTCGCTGATGATCCCCGAGTTCTTCGGTGGTGAGGCCGGCGTCTCGAGCGACCGCGTGGTAGGTGAACCCTTCATGGGCATCACCTTCGGGCCCCAGATCCAGGTGTACTACCTGATCGCCATCTACACCTTCATCTGCACGGCGGCGATGTACGCCTTCACGCGCACCCCGCTTGGCCGCATCCTCAACGCCGTACGCGACAACCCGGAGCGCGTCGAGTTCATCGGGTACAACACGCAACGGGTGCGCTACCTTGCCTTCATCATCGCCGGCTTTTTCGCCGGCGTGTCGGGCGGCCTGTATTCCGTGAACTTCGAAATCGTCACGGCGGAGGTCGTCGGGGCAGTGCGCAGCGGAGGCTACCTGCTGTTCACCTTCCTGGGCGGCGCGACCTTCTTCTTCGGCCCGATCATCGGTGGCATCCTCATGGTGCTGGCATCGGTGCTGCTGTCCGAGCTGACCAAGGCCTGGTTGCTGTACCTGGGCTTGATCTTTCTGTTCATGGTCATGTACGCGCCCGGTGGTATCGCCAGCCTCATCATGATGAACGTGCGCGTCGCGGCGTTCGGCAAACTCGGGCGGCTGTGGGTGTCCTACCTCGCGCTCGCCGGAACGGCCGCGGTGATGCTCGCCGGGGCGGGGGCCATCATCGAGATGATCTACCACCTGCAATTGAACGCCGCACTGGGGTCCGAGTTGCGCTACATGGGTGCGACGCTCGACTCCAAGGGCTTGGACAGCTGGTTCGGGGCGATCTTCGTGCTGCTGACTGGATTGGGCCTCTTCGAGGTCACCCGGCGCCACTTCGTGCGTCAGTGGAACGAGATCCAGGAAGAGATCGAAAAGGAAATCCGTCGTCGGGAGGCGCTATGACGTATGCGCTCGAACTGAAGGACGTGCGCAAGAGCTTCGGGCGCACGGAGATCATCCGCGGCGCGAGCCTGCAGGTCCAGCCGGGCGAACGCGTCGCGATCATCGGCCCCAACGGGGCGGGCAAGTCGACGCTGTTCAACCTCATCAGCGGCCGGTTCGCGCCCACCAGCGGCGAGATCCTGCTGCATGGAGCGCGCATCGACGGGCACACCCCCTACGAGATCAACCGCCGGGGGCTGGCGCGCAGCTTCCAGGTCTCCAACCTGTTCCACCGACTCACCGTGTTCGAGAACGTCCGCTGCGCGGTGCTGTGGTCGCTCGGGTACCGGTACGCTTTCTGGAAGTTCCTCGCGGGGCTGGATGACGCCAACGAACGCACCGAGCAGATCCTCGAGATGATCAAGCTCGACCGCAAGCGGGACGTGCAGGCGATGAACCTCACGTATGCCGAGCAGCGCGCGTTGGAGATCGGCATCACCATCGCCGGCGGGGCGAACGTGATCCTGCTCGACGAGCCGACCGCCGGCATGAGCAAGTCCGAGACCAAGCGTTTCATCCAGCTCATCCGCGAAGTGACAGAGGGCAAGACGCTGCTGACGGTCGAGCACGACATGGGGGTGGTGTTCGGTCTGGCCGACAAGATCGCCGTCCTGGTCTACGGCGAGGTGATCGCCTTCGACACGCCGGACCGCGTGCGCGCCGACCGGCGCGTGCAGGAGGCCTACCTCGGCTCGGTGCTGGCCGAGCAGCAGGCCGCGGCGGCGACGGCGGGAGCGTGAACAAGATGCTGCAACTGGACAATCTGCACGCCTTCTATGGCAAGAGCCATGTGCTGCATGGCGTGACGCTCGACGTGAAGCCGGGCGAGATCGTGAGCCTGCTGGGCCGCAACGGCTCCGGTCGCTCTACGACGGTGAAGACGATCATGGGTCTGGTCGAGGGCAAGGGCTCGATCAAGTGGAAGGGCGATGAGATCCTCGGACACAAGGCGTTCGACATCGCCCACCGCGGGATCGGGTACGTGCCCGAGAACCGGGATATCTTCCCCAAGCTCACGGTGCACCAGAACCTGATGCTGGGCGAGAAGCGGCGCAACGGAAAGGGGCGATGGACCTACGATGACATGTACCGCATGTTCCCCCGGCTGAAGGAGCGGCAGCACACCGAGGCCGGGGTGCTGTCCGGCGGCGAGCAACAGATGCTCACCTTGTGCCGCACTCTCATGGGCGATCCGGACCTCATCATGATCGACGAACCGACCGAGGGTCTGGCGCCCAAGATCGTCGAGCAGGTGGCCGAGTACCTGAAGGAGCTGAAAAAGCGCGGGGTCAGCGTCCTGCTGGTCGAGCAGAAGCTGACGATCGCGCTGGAGATCTCGGAGCGCTGCTACGTGATGGGGCACGGTCGCATCGTCTTCGAGGGAACACCTGACGACTTGCGCGCGAATGCCTATATTCGCAAGGAGTGGCTGGAGGTGTAGTCCGGCCGAAGGGCGGGGCGATACCCGCCTCGTCGCCATGTTTTGTCACGCCGGCGACAGAACGCCGGCGTTTGCGCTTCTTAGAATCGAACGATCGTTCACATCCATCTACAGACGGGAGCCAACGGATGAGTGCCAGGTATGAGCTCCACGGCAGCGTGGCCGTGATCACCCTCGACAACCCGCCGGTCAACGGGCTGGGCTACGAGACCCGCAAGGGCATCACCGACGGCCTGATGCGCGCCGAAGAGGACGCGCAGGTCAAGGCCATCGTCATCACCGGCGCCGGCAAGGCGTTCTCGGGTGGTGCCGACATCCGCGAGTTCGGCTCGCCCAAGGCCGTGCAGGAGCCCAACCTGCTGAGCGTGATCCGAGCGCTCGACAACTGCACCAAGCCCGTGGTCGCCGCGATCCACTCGGTGTGCATGGGCGGCGGTCTGGAACTGGCTCTCGGTTGCCACTACCGTGTCGCCGCACCGGGCACGCAGGTCGCGCTGCCGGAGGTCAAGCTGGGTCTCGTGCCGGGCGCCGGTGGCACCCAGCGCCTGCCGCGCGTCATCGGCGTCGAGAACGCGCTCAACATGATCGTCAGCGGAGAGCCCGTCAAGAGCGAACTGCTGGCCGCCATCCCGGGCCAGAAGCTCTTCGACAAGGTGGTCGACGGTGACGTGCTGGCCGCTGCGATCGCCTTCGCGAACGACGTGGCGGAGCGCCGTCCGCTGCCACGCGTGCGCGACCTCAAGGTCGAGCATCCGCTGGCCGATGCCTACTTCCAGTTCGCGCGCAATACCGTCAAGGCGATGGCGCGCAACTTCCCCGCGCCGCTCAAGTGCGTGGACTGCGTGGAAGCCTCGATCAAGCGTCGCTTCGACGAGGGCATGACCTTCGAGCGCGAGCAGTTCATGAACCTGATGCTCACGCCCGAGTCCAAGGCCCTGCGCCATGCCTTCTTCGCCGAGCGCACCGCCAGCAAGATCCCCGATGTGCCGGAGGACACCCCGACGCGCGAGATCAAGAAGGTCGCGGTCATCGGAGCTGGCACGATGGGCGGCGGCATCTCGATGAACTTCCTCAACGCCGGCATCCCCGTCGTCATCCTCGAGATGAAGCAGGAGGCGCTGGACCGTGGCGTGGGCGTCATGCGCGGCAACTACGAGGGCCAGGTCAAGAAGGGCAAGCTGACGCAGGACAAGCTCGAGCAGCGCATGAGCCTGCTGAGCACGACGCTGAGTTACGACGACATCCGCGACGCGGACCTCGTCATCGAGGCGGTGTTCGAGGACATCGGCGTCAAGGAGCAGGTCTTCAAGAAGCTCGACGAGGTGATGAAGCCGGGGGCCATCCTCGCCTCCAACACCTCCACGCTGGACCTGAACAGGATCGCCTCGTTCACGAAGCGCCCGCAGGACGTGATCGGGATGCACTTCTTCAGCCCGGCGAACGTCATGAAGCTGCTGGAGGTCATCCGCGGCGAGAAGACGGGCAAGGACGTCCTCGCCACGGTGATGAAGCTGGCCAAGGTCATCAAGAAGACGGCAGTGGTCTCCGGCGTGTGCGACGGCTTCATCGGGAACCGGATGATCGAGCAGTACAGCCGCCAGGCCGGTTTCCTGCTCGAGGAGGGCTGCACCCCCGAGCAGGTCGACAAGGCGATCGAGCGGTTCGGCTTCGCGATGGGCCCGTTCCGCATGGGCGACTTGGCCGGCAACGACGTCGGGTGGTACATCCGCAAGCGCCGCTACGTCGAGAAGCCCGACATGCGCTACAGCAAGACGGCCGACATCCTGTGCGAGATGGGCCGCTTCGGGCAGAAGACGGGCGCTGGCTGGTACGACTACAAGCCCGGCAAGCGTGACGCGATCCCGTCTCAGGTGGTGGTCGAGATGATCGAGAAGCACCGCAAGGAACTGGGCATCACGCCGCGCAAGATCAGCGATGAGGAGATCGTCGGCCGCCTGGTGTACGCGCTCGTCAACGAGGGGGCCAAGATCCTGGAGGAGGGCATCGCGCTGCGCGCCTCGGACATCGACATGGTGTACCTGACGGGCTACGGCTTCCCGCTCTTCCGCGGTGGCCCGATGTGCTATGCCGACACCGTGGGCCTGTTCAACGTGGTGCAGGACATGCGTCGCTTCGCGCGCAACCCGCACGCCGACCCGGGCTTCTGGACGCCTGCGCCGCTGCTCAAGCGACTTGCGGACGAAGGCAAGACCTTCAACTGAGACAGGCAGCACGCACCTTCCATCGTCGGGCCGCCTGACGCACTCTGTCGCAGGAGATGCATCGTTTGCGCGGCGGCCCCGCTTGAATCCAGGAGAGCTTTCATGACCGACGCCGTCATCGTTTCCACCGCGCGCACCCCGCTCGCCAAGAGCTGGAAGGGCGCCTTCAACATGACCCACGGAGCGACCCTCGGGGGCCACGTCATCCGCGCCGCCGTCGAGCGTGCCGGCATCGACGGGGCCGAGGTCGACGACGTGCTGATGGGCTGCGCCAACCCCGAGGGCGCGACGGGCTGGAACATCGCCCGGCAGGCCGCGTTGCGTGCGGGCCTGCCCGTCACCGTCTCGGGTGTGACCGTCAACCGCTTCTGCTCCAGCGGCTTGCAGACCATCGCCATGGCCGCTCAGCGCATCATCGCGGGCGAGGGCGACGTCTACGTGGCCGGGGGCGTGGAGAGCATCTCCTGTGTGCAGCAGGAGATGAACATGCACATGTTCCAGGACAGCTGGCTGAAGGAGCACAAGCCGGAGATCTACTGGCCGATGCTGCAGACCGCCGAGACGGTGGCCAAGCGCTACAACATTGCGCGCGAGCGCATGGACCGCTACGGCGCCGAGAGCCAGCAGAAGGCCTGCGCGGCGCAGGAGGCCGGTCTGTTCAAGGACGAGATCGTGCCGATCACGGTCACCGCCGGCGTCGCCGACCCCAAGCTCGGCATGCGCACGAAGGAGGTGACCGTGAGCCAGGACGAGGGCTTGCGTCCCGGGACGACCTATGAAGCGGTGGCTGGCATCAAGCCGGCGGTGCCCGGCGGCGTGATCGCGGCGGGCAACGCCAGCCAGTTCTCAGACGGTGCCGGCGCCTGCGTCGTGATGAGCGCGGCGCTGGCCGAGAAGCGCAACCTCAAGCCGCTGGGCCGCTTCCTGGGCTTCGCGGTGGCGGGCTGCGAGCCCGACGAGATGGGCATCGGGCCGGTCTTCGCGGTCCCGAAGGTGCTCAAGCGTCTGGGCCTGAAGGTCGAGGACATCGACCTGTGGGAGCTGAACGAGGCCTTCGCCGTGCAGGTGCTCTATTGCGCCGACAAACTGGGCATCCCGATGGATCGGCTGAACGTCAATGGCGGTGCGATCGCGATCGGCCACCCCTATGGCATGAGCGGCCAGCGCCTGGTCGGCCATGCGCTGATCGAGGGCAAGCGTCGCGGTGCCAAGCGGGTGTGCGTGACGATGTGCATCGGCGGCGGCATGGGCGCGGCGGGCATCTTCGAGGTGCTCTGATCGAGGACCTTCGCGGCACTTGCCGCGGGGACGGATCGTGGGGGAGTTTCTCGCGTGGGAAGCTCTCCTGTTCGACACCTTCGGTAGTGCATTTTCGGTTTCTCCCTGACGAAGACCTCCATGCGCGCAACGCTTGACTTCCTGCTCAACGACTGGCTCGACGTGGAGGCGCTGGCGCGGCGGCCACGCTTTGCCGACCATTCTCGCGAGACCTTCGCGTCGGTGCTGGACACCTGCGAGCGCATCGCCCGCGAGAAGTTTGCCCCCTACAACCGCCTGTCGGACATCGAGGAGCCGTACTTCGACGGCGAGCGCGTCCATCTGCCGCAGGCGACCCACGCCGCGATGCAGGCATACGTCGAGTCGGGGATGCTGGCCGCATCGCAGGACTACGAGCTCGGTGGCATGCAACTGCCCTGCGTCGTCGAGATGGCGGCCAACGGCTTCTTCTCCAAAGCCAGCGTGGCGATGGGCGGCTACGCGATGCTCACCAATGGCAACGCGAACCTGCTGATGGCGCATGGCTCGCCGATGCAGCGCGAGGTGTTCGCGAAGAACGAGTTCGCCGGCCGCTGGTTCGGCACGATGTGCCTCAGCGAACCACAGGCCGGCTCCAGCCTGTCCGACGTCGCGACCCGCGCCGTGCCGGACGGTCCCGACCATCGGGACGATCCCCTGGGCCCGCGCTTCCGGCTCAAAGGTAACAAGATGTGGATCTCGGGCGGAGAGCACGAGATCACCGAGAACATCATCCACCTGGTGCTCGCGAAGATTCCCGGACCGGACGGGAAGGTGATCCCGGGTGTGAAGGGGATTTCGCTGTTCATCGTGCCCAAGCGTCTCGTGGACACGCAGGGCCGTCTGACGGGCGAGCGCAACGACGTGGCGCTCGCGGGCCTGAACCACAAGTGCGGCTATCGCGGCACGACGAACACCCTGCTCAACTTCGGCGAAGGCAAGTTCCCGGTGCGTCCGCACACGGGTGGGCTGGACGGCCGCGGTGCCGGCGCGATCGGCTACCTGGTGGGCGAGCCGGGGAAGGGGCTGGCCTACATGTTCCACATGATGAACGAGGCGCGCATCGGCGTCGGCATGGGCGCAACCATGCTCGGCATGGCCGGTTACGAGGCTTCGCTCGAATACGCCCGCCAGCGCCCCCAGGGCCGCCCGATCGGCCCTGCCGGGAAGGACCCGGCTCAGCCACAGGTCACGATCATCCAGCACCCGGACGTCAAACGCATGCTGCTGGCGCAGAAGGCGTACTGCGAAGGCGCGCTGGCGCTGGAACTCTACTGTGCGCGCCTGGTGGACGAACAACACACCGGGGCGACCGACGCATCCGCCGAAGCGGCATTGCTGCTGGAGGTGCTGACCCCCATCGCCAAGAGCTGGCCCAGCGAATGGTGCCTCGAGGCCAACAGCCTGGCGATCCAGGTGCTGGGTGGCTATGGTTACACGCGCGACTTCCCGGTGGAGCAGTACTGGCGCGACAATCGCCTGAACATGATCCACGAGGGCACGCACGGCATCCAGGGCATGGATCTGCTGGGCCGCAAAGTGGTGATGGAAGGCGGCAAGGGCCTTGCACTGCTGGCTGGCCGGGTCAACGCCACGATCGAGCGGGCCATGCAGATTCCGGCGCTGGCCGAACACGCCAACGCGCTCGCGCAGGCGCTGGGCCGCGTCGGGCAGGCCACCAAGGCCGCGTGGGCGACCGGGCATCCCGGTGAGGCACTGGCGAACGCCACTCCTTATCTACAGGCCTTCGGGCACACTGTGCTCGCGTGGATATGGCTGGACGTGGCCCTGTCCGCACATCGGCGGCTGGACGAGGGTGGTCCGAGCGACTTCATGCAGGGCAAGCTGGCCGCGGCGCGCTACTTCTACCGCTACGAACTGCCGAAAATCGAACCTTGGCTGCGGGTGGTCGAGACCCGCGACCCGACCTGCCGGGAGGTGGAGGAGGCCTGGTTCTGATGGATGCACGCTGGCTCGACCGGATCGTCTGGACGCTGATCTTCGGCGGACTGCTGGTGTGCTGCCTGGGTGTGTTCGTCGAGCGCCGCGACGAGGCATTGGGCCTGTTGTTGGTGTGGGGTGGAGCGGCCGCGGCGACCGCGGGCGTGATTCTCATCGGCTGGCGGGCACGCCTGGGGCGCCAGCAGCGAGAGGGGGACGAGCGATGATCCGCCATATCGTGATGTGGCAGCTGCACGACCCGACCGAGGCACCCAGGTTCAAGGAGTTGCTCGACTCGTGCAAGGGCCTCGTGCCGGGCATGGCCGAGTTCGATGTCGGCATCCGCTCGGACGCACTGGAGGCCAACGTGGACGTCGTGCTCGTCTCCACCTTCACGGACCGCGAGGCGCTGGACGCCTATCAGAATCACCCTCACCACAAGGCCGTCGGCGCGCAGCTGGGCAAGATGCGGCGCGAGCGCCATGTCGTCGACTACGTGCTGCCGGCTGCGTCCGAGGAGCCGGGCGTGCGCGGTTGACACCACCGCGACGCCTTCTTTGCCATCCTATCGATCGAGAGGTTTCATGAGCGTGCTTTCCCTGTTCGACCTGACCGGCCGCGTGGCGCTGGTGACGGGCGGCTCCCGCGGGCTGGGGCTGCAGATCGCGGAGGCGCTGGGCGAAGCCGGTGCCAAGGTGATGATCACCTCGCGCAAGGCGCAGGACCTGGAGGAGGCCGTGGCCCACCTGCAGGACCGCGGCATCGACGCGCGCTGGATCGCGGCGGATGCCAGCAAGGAAGAGGACATCCGGCGCATCGTCGACGAGACGCTGCAGCGCGTCGGCGAGATCGACGTGCTGGTCAACAACGCCGGCGCGACATGGGGAGCACCGGCCGAGGATCACCCGGTCGAGGCCTGGGACAAGGTGATGAACCTCAACATCCGGGGCATCTTCCTGCTCACGCAGGCGGTCGGCAAACGCAGCATGATTCCGCGCCGGCAGGGCCGGGTCATCAACGTGGCCTCGATCGCCGGCCTGGGTGGCAACCCGCCGTTCATGACGACCATCGCCTACAACACGAGCAAGGGGGCCGTCGTCAACTTCACCCGCGCGCTGGCCTGTGAATGGGGCAAGTACGGGATCACCGTCAATGCCCTGGCGCCGGGCTTCTTCCCGAGCAAGATGACGCGCGGCATGCTGGAGGCCGTCGGCGAGGAGAATCTCGCCAAGCACGCGCCGCTGCTGCGCCTGGGCGACGACGAGGACCTCAAGGGCGGCGCGCTGCTCTTCGCCTCGCAGGCGGGCAAGCACATCACCGGGCAGATCCTGGCGGTCGACGGCGGTGTGAGCGCGCTGACCGGGGGCTGACCGATGCGGTTTCCCGTACACATCCCGTTCGTCGATGCCCTCGGCCTGGAACTCGTGTCCATGGGCGACGGCGAGGCCGAACTGCGTCTTGCGCTGCGCGAGGAACACTTCAATTCCTTCCGCGTGGCCCACGGCGGCGTCAGCATGACCATGCTCGACGTCGTGATGGCGCATGCGGCGCGCAGCATCAATCGCGAACAGGCGGATTTCGGCCCTGGCGTGGTGACGATCGAGATGAAGACCAGCTTCATGCGCCCCGGCGAGGGCGTGCTGCGGGCCCGGGGCCGCTTGCTGCATCGGACGGCGACACTGGCCTTTTGCGACGGCGAGATCGTCAACGATGCCGGCGAGCGCCTCGCGCACGCCACGGGCACCTTCAAGTACCTGCGCGCCTTGCCTTCGGACAAGCGCGACGTCAAACCGCTGCAGCGCCGTATCGACGGTGCGGGCTCGGACTGATATGGGCATCCACCGCGCGCGTGCGGCCTACCCCCTGCGCAGGGGAGCGCTGCCTGCCGACCGGCAGAACTGGGTCCGCGGCAGCCGCAGGGGCCTTGGAGCAGGTCCGTGCGTGGTGGCTCGACTGAACTGAGACCGATGGGAGACATCATGAGCGAGCTGATCAACCGCCAGATCGTGCTGGCATCCCGCCCGACGGGCGAAGCGAGCGTCGACAACTTCAAGCTCGTCGAGACCCCGGTGCCGGAACTGAAGGACGGCCAGGTGCTGGTGCGGCACCACTACCTGTCGCTCGACCCGTACATGCGCGGCCGCATGAACGAAGGCAAGAGCTACGCCCAGCCCCAACCGCTGAACCAGGTGATGGTGGGCGGCACCGTGGGCGAGGTGGTGCAGTCGCGCAACCCGTACTTCCAGGTCGGCGACAAGGTCGTCGGCATGGGCGGCTGGCAGGAGTACGCGGTGGTCGATGCCGACCAGCGCGGCGTGCTGCAGAAGGTCGACACGACCCACGTTCCGCTGTCGGCCTACCTGGGCGCGGTCGGCATGCCGGGCGTGACAGCGTGGTACGGCTTGGTCAAGATCATCGCGCCCAAGGCCGGCGAGACGGTGGTCGTCAGCGCGGCGAGCGGTGCGGTGGGCACAGCGGTGGGCCAACTGGCCAAGGTGCGCGGATGCCGGGCCGTGGGCATCGCCGGCGGCCCGCAGAAGTGCCGTTACGTCGTCGAGGAACTGGGCTTCGACGCCTGCATCGACTACAAGGAGCACCGCGACGTGCGCTCGCTCGCCGCCGCCCTGAAGGAGGCCTGCCCGAAGGGCATCGACGGCTATTTCGAGAACGTCGGCGGCATGGTGCTCGACGCCGTGATGCTGCGGATGAACGCTTTCGCCCGTATCGCGTTGTGCGGCATGATCTCGGGGTACGACGGCCAGCCCATCCCCATGCAGAACCCACAGCTGCTGCTGGTCAACCGGGTCAGGCTGGAAGGTTTCATCGTCAGCGAGCACATGGACGTCTGGCCTGACGCGCTCCAGGAGTTGGGCACGCTGGTCGCCACCGGCAAGCTGAAGTACCGCGAGTCGATCGCCGAGGGCATCCACAGCGCCCCGGAGGCGTTCATCGGGTTGCTCAAAGGCCGCAACTTCGGCAAGCAGCTGGTCAAGCTCATCTGAGCCACGAGGCCCCGGCGTGGGCCGGGGCGGCAGGCGGGTGGACGTTCACCGGGGAGGAATCGCGATGGATGCTGCGCTCCCGACGATCGAAACAGGGTTGACGCACGAGGTGTTCAACCAGAGCGAGCCTCTGGTCGACTACAACCTCTACCGGGGCAACCGGCCGCTGCGCGACGCGCTTGCCCACTACCTCGGGGCCGAATTCGACGAAGGCGAACTCGACGCGCTTGGGGCCGAAGCCGGCAGCGGCCAGATGCAGGTGCACGCGAGGCTGGCCAACGTCCACCCGCCGGAACTGCACACGCACGACCGGCAGGGCCGGCGCATCGACCAGGTGGAATTCCACCCGAGCTACCACACGCTGATGGCGTCCGCCGTGGGGCACGGGCTGCACGGGGCGGCCTGGGCGCGACCGGATCACGGGCATCTGCGGCGCGCGGCCGGCTTCATGCTCTTCACGGAGCTCGAACCCTCGGTGCTGTGCCCGATCTCGATGACCTACGCCGTCACGCCGGCGCTGCGCGGCAACCCGGCGATCTTCGCGCAATGGTTCCCCAAGCTCACCAGCACCAGCTACGACCCACGCTTCGTACCCGGGGCGCAGAAGGCGGGCGTGACGATGGGCATGGGCATGACCGAGAAGCAGGGCGGCTCGGACGTGCGGGCCAACACGACGCAGGCCGTCTTCGAAGAGGACACCCCCTGGGGCCGTTGCTACCGGCTCGTGGGGCACAAGTGGTTCTTCTCGGCGCCGATGTGCGACGCCTTCCTCGTGCTCGCGCAGACGCCCGCGGGGCTGAGCTGCTTCTTCCTGCCGCGCTGGCTCCCGGACGGCACGGTCAACGCGCTGCGCATCCAGCGGCTCAAGGACAAGCTCGGCAACAAGGCCAACGCGAGCTCGGAGGTGGAGTTCCTCGGCGCCCGCGCCTGGCTCGTCGGCGAGGAGGGGCGGGGAGTGCCGCAGATCCTGGAGATGGGCACGCTCACGCGGCTCGATTGCGCGCTCGGCACCACGGGGTTGATGCGCCAGGCGCTGTCCCTCGCCCTGCACCACGCGGCTCAGCGCAAGGCCTTCGGCAAGCGGCTGATCGAGCATCCGCTGATGCGCAACGTGCTGGCCGACCTGGCGCTGGAATGCGAAGCCGCGACGGCTCTGTCGCTGCGGCTCGCCCATGCCTTCGATGCCGAGCGCGACGAGCACGAGGCCTTGATGCGTCGCGTGCTGACGCCGGTGTCCAAGTACTGGATCTGCAAACGGGGCAGCGCATTTGCGCAGGAGGCGATGGAGTGCCTGGGCGGCAACGGCTACGTCGAGGAACGAGGCGAGGGGGTGATGGCCCGCATCTACCGCGAGATGCCGCTCAACTCGATCTGGGAGGGGGCCGGCAACGTGATGGCGCTGGACCTTCTGCGCGCGCTGCGCAAGCGCGATGGCAAGGGCGCCGACGTGGTGGGCGCGCTCGCGGCGGAGTGGGCCGCTTCCAGGCCGGCCCACCCGTCGCTGGACCGCCTGGCGGGCTCCGTCCTAGATCGTCTGGATGACGGCGTCGAGGAGGTCGAGGCGCGGCGGCTGGCACAGGACGTCGCGCTCGTCACCCAGGCCAGTCTGCTGCAACGCCACGCACCCGCACCCGTGTTCCAGGCCTTCTGCGCCTCGCGTCTGCAGGCCGACTGGGGACAGGTCTTCGGCACCTTGCCCGGCACGACCGATTTCGACGGCATCCTGCAGCGCGCGATGCCGACCTGAACGCATCTGACATCTGAAAGGACCGAGAGGATGAAGAGCTTCCAAGGCAAGACGGCCGTCCTGACCGGAGCGGGTTCCGGCTTCGGGCTGGAGCTGTCGCGGCTGGCCGCGCGCGAGGGCATGAACGTAGTGATGGCCGACGTGCAGGCCGACGCGCTGGAGCGAGCCGCGCAGGAGATCCGCGGGCTCGGGGCCCAGGTGCTGGCTTTGCGCACCGACGTTTCTAAGGCCGGGGACATCGAGACGCTGGCCAAGGCCACGGTGGAGCGCTTCGGCGCGCCGCACCTGGTGTTCAACAACGCCGGGGTCGGCGGGGGCGGGCTGATCTGGGAAAGCAGCATCAAGGACTGGGAGTGGGTGTTGGGCGTGAACCTGTGGGGCGTCATCCACGGGGTGAGGGTCTTCACGCCGCTGATGCTCGAGGCCGCGCGCAAGGATCCGGGCTACGAGGGGCACATTGTCAACACGGCGTCGATGGCAGGCCTGCTGAACGCGCCCAACATGGGCGTGTACAACGTCAGCAAGCATGCGGTGGTGAGCCTGAGCGAGACCCTCTACCAGGACCTGCACCTCGTGACGCAACAGGTCGACTGCTCGGTCCTCTGTCCGTACTTCGTGCCCACCGGCATCCACGAGTCGCAGCGCAACCGTCCACAGGAGTTCGAAAGCCGGCCGACGGCCAGCCAGATGATCGCCCAGGCGATGAGCACGAAGGCGGTGACGTCGGGCAAGGTGACCGCGGCAGAGGTGGCGCAGAAGGTGCTGGACGCGGTGCGGGAACACCGGTTCTACATCTACAGCCATCCCCAGGCGCTCGGAGGTGTGCAGACGCGCCTGGAAGACGTGATGATGGGACGCAATCCGACCGATCCATTCGCGGCCAAGCCTGAACTGGGCCAACGGCTGCGTGATGCGCTGCGAGAGGGGATGGCCTCCGGGAACAGCTGAACGACTCTTCCTACTTGTACGATAACCATATGTCGTCGTACAAGTCATGAGCGTAAAGGACCAGCCGGCGCAGGCCGTTCGGGGCGCTTTCGGCCCTAGGCCGCGGCATCTTTCTCCTTATGTAACGAACGCATCGGTTTTTCTTTTTAAGTCATATGATGTCGGATGACGAACTAAAGTCTCCCCGCCACCATGAGGTGGGCATACATCGAGGAGACAAGGATGAAACGCAGGGCTTTCGTGTTGTCGGGGCTGTCACCCCTGGTGCTCACCGCCTGTGGGGGTGGCGGGGAAGGGGGGGAAGCGCTCGCGCAGGCCGCAGACGCGGCCAGCGCCGGGGCGATGGAGCAGGCCGCCGGCCAGTCGTCGCTGCGCCGGGAGGCGCTTCGCACCATGCGTCGCGCGGCGCAGTTCATGTCGGAGGAAGTCGCGTACCGAGGCGGGTACGTGTGGTCGTACCTGCCCGACCTGTCGCGCAGTTGGGGCGAGATGGAGGCCCGTCGCACGATGCTGTGGGTGCAGCCACCGGGCACTCCCACGATGGGGCACGCCTACCTGGATGCCTACTACGCGACCGGAGACCGTCTGTACCTGAAGGCGGCTGACGCGGTCGGTCGCGCCTTGATCGAGGCGCAGCACCCCGCGGGCGGATGGAACTACATCTACGACTTTGCCGGGGAAGCATCGCTGAAGAACTGGTACGAGACCATCGGGCGCAACGGCTGGCGGCTGGAGGAGTTCCAGCACTACTACGGCAATGCCACTTTCGACGATGCCGGCACCGCGGTCGCCTCCCAGTTCATGCTGCGCATGTACCTGGAACTGCGCAACCGGCGCTACCGCGACGCGCTGTACCACGCGATACGCTTCGTGACGGACAGCCAGTACCCGATCGGAGGCTGGCCGCAGCGCTATCCGCTCAAGGGCCACGACTACACCTCGTACATCACCTTCAACGACGACGTCGCGGGCGAGAACATCAAGTTCCTGATCATGTGCCACCTGGCGCTCGGCGAATCGCGCCTGCTCGGCAACATCCATCGTGCGATGGACAGCTTCATCGCCCTGCAGCAGCCGGCGCCCCAACCCGCGTGGGCCCTGCAGCACACGCTCGATGGCCGCCCCGCCGCGGCGCGCACCTATGAGCCGCTGGCCTTCACGACGCACACCACGGCCAACAACATCACCCAGTGCATGAACTTCTACACCTTGACGGGGGATCCGAAGTACCTCGCTCGCGTGCCGGAGGCGCTGGACTGGCTCGACAAGGTGAAGTTCACGCCGGAGCTTGCCGCGCGATTCGGGCGCAGCCATCCCACCTTCGTGGAGCTTGGCACCGACGAGCCGCTCTACGTGCACCGGCGCGGGTCCAACGTCGTCAACGGCGAGTACTACTTCGACAAGAACCCCGACAAGCCGATCGGCCACTACTCGCAGTCGCGCCAGATCAACGTGGCGGCGCTGCGGGCCCGGTATCAGGACCTCGTCTCGCGTCCGGTCGGCGAAGTCACCGCGGGCTCGCCGCTGGCGGTGCGCCGGCCCACGCGCCTGCCCAGGTACTTCTCCCTGCGCGAGGTGTCGCTCGATGATCTCTTCGTCGGACGCAAGATGACCACGCCGGTGGTCACTGAGCAGCAGGTCCAGGGCCTGGTGGACGGCCTCGTGCAACCCGGCTACTGGCCGGTGCCGATCACGATGACCACCAACCCCTACATCGGCGCGGGGCCCTCCGCGCCGTACCTGGAGGACACGTATGCGACCACGCACGTGGGCGACCTCTACGACACCTCGCCGTACAACCCGGAACAGCCTCCGGCCACCTACACACCGCAGCCGGCGCCGAGGGGCATCACGGTGGAGAGCTTTGTGCGCAACATGGGCACGCTGATCGCCTACGTAGCGCCGATCGTTTGACCGCCGCCTGCCTCGCGCCTGGCCCGCCACCCCTCGGCGCGAGGCGTCGCGCGACCGGGCGTGAAATGGGCCGCGGGAACCGGGGGAGAGGGTGGGGCCGCGCAGGGGCATGTCCGCAGGGGTATATGGCAAACTGCGCGGCTTTCCGAACCCTTACCGGTTGCAGTGTTGGACAAGATCCTTCTCCAGATCGCGGCGGAACTGAACGTCCGCCCGGCCCAGGTCAATGCGGCGGTGGAACTGCTCGACGGCGGTTCCACCGTGCCTTTCATCGCCCGCTACCGCAAAGAGGCGACCGGCGGCCTCGACGACGCGCAACTGCGTGACCTCGAGACGCGCCTGGTGTACCTGCGCGAGCTGGAAGAGCGCCGCCAGGCGGTGCTCAAGAGCATCGAGGAGCAGGGCAAGCTCACCGACGAGCTGCGTGCCGCGATCGAGGCGGCGCCGACCAAGCAGGAACTGGAAGACCTGTACCTGCCCTACAAGCCCAAGCGCCGCACCAAGGGCATGATCGCGCGCGAGGCGGGCATCGAGCCTTTGGCCGACAAACTCTTCGCGGACCCGGCGCTGGATCCCCTCGGCGAAGCCCAGGGCTACATCAATGCGGACGCAGGCTTCGCGGACGCCTTTGCAGTGCTCGACGGCGTGCGCGACATCCTGTCGGAACGCTGGGCCGAGGACGCGACCCTGGTGGGCAAGCTGCGCGAATGGCTGTGGGAGGAGGGCCTGTTCCAGTCCACGCTGATGGAAGGCAAGGACCCCAACAACCCCGATGTGGCGAAGTTCCGCGACTACTTCGACTATGCCGAGCCCATCCGGACCGTGCCTTCGCACCGTGCACTCGCGGTCTTTCGCGGTCGCACGCAGGAGATCCTGGACGCCAAGCTCGTGCTGGACGAGGAGGTCGTCCCCGGCAAGCCGACGCTGGCCGAGGGCCGCATCGCCCGTCACCTCGGCTGGAGCCACGCCAAGCGCCCCGCCGACGAACTGATCCGCAAGACGATCGCCTGGACCTGGAAGGTCAAGCTCTCGCTGAGCCTGGAGCGCGACCTTTTCGCGCGGCTGCGCGAGGAGGCCGAGAAGGTCGCGATCAAGGTTTTCGCGGAGAACCTGCGCGACCTGCTGCTGGCAGCGCCCGCCGGCCGCCGGGTCGTCATGGGCCTGGATCCGGGTATTCGCACCGGCGTGAAGGTGGCGGTGGTCAACGAGACCGGCAAGGTGGTGGACACCGCCACCGTCTATCCGCACGAGCCGCGCAAGGATTGGGAAGGCTCCATCCACACCCTGGGGCGCCTGTGCGCGACCCACGGCGTCAACCTGATCGCGATCGGCAACGGCACGGCGAGCCGCGAGACCGACAAGCTGGCGGCCGACCTCATCAAGCGCATCCAGCAGCTGGCGCCGGGCACGCCTATCGAGAAGGTCGTGGTCAGCGAGGCGGGGGCGTCGGTGTATTCCGCCAGCGAGTACGCCAGCAAGGAACTGCCCGAGCTGGACGTGAGCCTGCGAGGCGCCGTCAGCATCGCACGGCGCGTGCAGGATCCGCTGGCCGAGCTGGTGAAGATCGATCCCAAGAGCATCGGCGTGGGGCAGTACCAGCACGACGTGAACCAGAGCGAACTGGCGCGCACGCTGGATGCGGTCGTCGAGGACTGCGTGAACTCGGTCGGCGTGGACCTCAACACCGCCTCGGCGCCGCTCTTGGCCCGTGTCTCGGGCTTGAGCCCCTCGGTCGCTGCCAGCATCGTGCGTTGGCGCGACGCGCATGGCGCCTTCCGCAACCGACAGCAACTGCTGGAAGTGACGGGCCTGGGCCCCAAGACCTTCGAGCAGGCCGCGGGCTTCCTGCGCATACGTGACGGCGACAACCCGCTGGACATGTCCGGCGTGCACCCCGAGACCTACCCCATCGTGCAGAAGATGCTCGAGACCCTGGGCAAGCCGATCCAGGAAGTCATGGGCCGCGCGGACGTGATCCGCAGCCTCAAGCCCGAGGCCTTCGCCGACGAGAAGTTCGGCGCGATCACTGTCAAGGACATCCTCGCCGAGCTCGAGAAGCCCGGGCGCGATCCCCGGCCGGACTTCAAGGTCGCACGTTTCAACGAGGGCGTCGAGGACATCAAGGACCTGCAGCCTGGCATGGTGCTCGAAGGCACCGTCAGCAACGTCGCTGCGTTTGGTGCCTTCGTCGACCTCGGGGTGCACCAGGACGGCCTGGTGCACGTGAGCCAGCTCTCGCACAAGTTCGTCAACGACGCGCGCGAGGTGGTCAAGGCCGGCGACATCGTGAAGGTCAAGGTGCTGGAGGTCGATCTTGCCCGCAACCGCATCTCGCTGACGATGAAGTTGGACACTAGCGCTCCCAAAGGTGGTGGTCGCTCCGGGGACAACGCCTTCCGCCCAGCGGGCCGGCAGGAGCGCTACGGCGCGCCGCAGGCCGCACCACAGTCGGCGATGGCCGCGGCGTTCGCGAAGCTGCAAGGCAAGCGCTGATCCTGCGGGGGGGCTTGTGAAGGCCCAGGCCGCAGGGGAAGATACGGCAGCCGTTCCGCGGGGCATCCCTCCCGCGGCCTTCGCTTCCATCCCTCAGGAGACGACGCCATGCTCAGACTACGCACATTCGCTCCCCTGGTCGCCGCCGGCCTGCTCGCCGCGTGCGGCCACGGCATGCACCACCACAAAGGCATGCACCCCCAGGCCGTGGCGCAGTTGCAGCCCACGCGCGGCAACACCACGGCCGGCACTGTCCGGTTCGAGCAGCACCATCATGGAGTGATGGTGTTCGCGCGTGTGACTGGACTCAAGCCGAACCAGGAACACGGTTTCCACGTGCACGAAAAGGGAGATTGCTCCAGTGGTGACGGCATGAGCGCGGGGGGACACTTCAACCCCCTGGGCAAACCCCACGGCCATCACAGCAGTTCCGAGCGGCACGTCGGCGACATGCCCAACCTGAAGGCCGATGCCAACGGCGTGGCCGAGGCGCGTTTCATGGTCAGTGGCATGGAGGTCGGCTCTGGGGGCGCGACCGACATCGTCGGCAAAGGGCTGATCGTGCACACCAACCCCGACGACTACAAGAGCCAACCAACCGGCAACGCGGGCGGCCGCCTGGCCTGCGCGGTCATCACCAAGGCCTGACGTCGGCGCATCCTTTCCACACGACACGCTCCGGACGGAGCGCGCGCCATGCCTCGTGCATGGCGCGTTCATTTCCCATGCATGCATTGCACATCCACGCCGGGCCCAAGGCCCGCGAACACATACGCCGGCACGGCCTGCGCCCCGAAGACGTACGCATCGTCGCGGGCGCGGCCGGCGGGCCGAAGGGGCTCATCCTGGGCCCGCTGGACGAGCACATCTTCGGCACCTGGCTCGCGTCGGCTGGCCATACCGTCCATCTGATCGGCGCGTCCATCGGCGCCTGGCGCATGGCGACCGGGGCGCTGCACGACGCGCCGGCGCAGTTCCGCCGGCTCGCGCACGACTACATCCATGAGCGCTACGAGCCCGAGCCTGGCCGACGCACGCCGAGCGCGGCGCAGGTCAGCCGCAGGTTCTCCGCCGCGCTGGATGCCTTCTTCGAGGGTCGCATCGCCGAGGTGATCGGACACCCGCGCTACAAGCTTCATGTCGTCACCTCGCGCGGGAGGCACATCCTGGCGCGCGAGGGCAAGTGGCGCACGCCGATCGGCTATCTAGGCGCGGTGCTGTGCAACAGCGCCAGCCGCCGCGGGTTGGGCTGGTGGCTGGAGCGGGTGGTCTTTTCCAGTCCCGGATGCACGTTGCCGATCCATCTGCACGATCTGCCCCACCGCACCGTCGCGCTGTCGGAACAGAATTTCAAGCCGGCCCTGCTGGCCTCCTGCTCGATCCCGTTCGTTCTGCAGGCGGTGCACGACATCCTGGGCGCGCCCCCCGGCGCCTACTGGGATGGAGGCATCACGGACTACCACCTGCACTGGAACTACAGCTCCATCGCGGCAGAGGCCGAGGCGCAGGCTGAGGAACGTGGGGGCTTGGCACTGTATCCGCACTTCCAGCGCTCGCTCGTCCCCGGCTGGCTGGACAAGATGTGGAAGGGCCGCCACAGGCCCACGCCCCAGCTCGACAACCTCATCGTGCTGGCGCCGAACGCCGAATGGATCCGCACGCTGCCGAACGGGAAGCTGCCGGACCGCACGGACTTCAAGCGCTACGGGTTCGACTTCGACGGGCGGATCGCGGCTTGGACACGCGCGGTCGCCGAGAGCCGGCGCCTGGCGGACGAGTGGGCGGACTGGCTGGCCGCGGACTGTCCGGCGGATCGCGTCCAGCCGCTGTGAGTCCGCACCGCGATCTACACTAGCCGCGTCCGCTCCCGTCGGGGCGGAGGAGCTGCCTGCCCATGGGTATCGCGACGAGCGTCCTGCTGATCGCCGTGCTGATCGCGCTCAGCGCCTTCTTCTCGATTGCCGAGATCTCGATGGCTGCGGCCCGCCGCTTGCGCTTGCGGCAGATGGCCGACGAAGGTGAGGCGAGGGCGCAGCGGGTGATCGAGGTGCAGGAGCAGCCGGGCGACTACTTCACGGTGGTACAGGTGGGCCTGAACATCGTCGCGATCCTGGGCGGCATCGTGGGCGAAGGCGCGCTGACGCCGTACTTCGCTCGTGCGCTGGAGCTCGTCATGGCCCCCGAACTGGCATCCAAGCTGGGCTTTCTCGCATCGTTCCTCACCGTCACCGCGCTCTTCATCCTCTTCGCCGATCTCTTCCCGAAACGCCTCGGAATGACGCAGCCCGAGGCCATCGCGGTGCGTGTCGTGCGGCCGATGGGATGGTGGGTGGCGATCCTCAAGCCCATCGTGTGGGTGTTCACCGGGCTTACGAACTTGCTGTTCAAGCTCTTTCGCCTGCCCGCCAAGCGCGATGACCGCATCACGGCGGACGACATCCTTGCGCTCACCGAGGCCGGCACGCAGGCTGGCGTGGTCCTGGAGCAGGAGCACCAGGTCATCGCCAACCTGTTCGAGCTGGAGACGCGCACCGTCGAAAGCGCGATGACCACCCGCGAGCGCATCGTCTACTTCCTGCTGGACGACGACGAGGAGCAGATACGGGCACGCATCGCCGCCGAGCCACACTCGACCTATCCCGTGTGCAACGGGCACATCGACCGCGTGGTGGGGTATGTGGACGCGGCCGACCTCTTCCAGCGCGTGCTGCAGGAGCAGCCCATCTCCCTGCGCGGACCCGGAGCCGAGGGTTTGCTGCACAAGGCGCTGATCGTGCCGGACCGGCTGACGCTTTCGGAAATGCTCTCGCAGTTCCGGCAGGCGCAGGAAGACTTCGCGATCATCATCAACGAGTACAGCCTGGTCGTCGGCGTCATCACGCTCAACGACGTGATGAGTACGGTGATGGGCAGCTTGGTCGCGCCGCACGACGAGGAGCAGATCGTGCGCCGGGACGACGGCTCATGGCTGATCGACGGCATCACGTCGATCTTCGACGTCGCCCGCGCGATCGGGCTGGACGAGCTGCCTCACGAAGGTCAGTACGACACCCTGGCCGGCTTCATGATGGTGATGCTGCGCCGCATCCCGCGGCGCACGGACACGGTGACGTGGGGCGGCTTCCGTTTCGAGGTCATGGACGTCGATCACTACCGGATCGACCAGGTGATGGTGACGCCCCTGTCGCGCGATCACATGGAGGCTTCGAGCATCGCGCGGTAGTCCTCGGCGCTGGCCGGCCGCGGGTTGGTCTTGTGGCAGTGGTCGGCCATCGCGCCCTCGACGACGCGGTCGAACCAGCCGCGCTCGACGCCGAGCTGCGCCAGTCCGGTGGGCAGGCCCAGGCGCGCGTTCATGTCGCGGATGGCATCCGGGATGTCGCTCGCGCAGGTCAGCCCCATCGCATGCGCCATCCGGTCCAGCCGGCGCTCCTGCCGCACCGATTCGGCCTCGGCGTTGAACCTCACCACCGCAGGCAGGAAGATGGCGTTGAGCGTGCCGTGGTGCAGCCGCGGGTTCACGCCGCCCAGGCTGTGACTCAGGCTGTGGACACAGCCCAGTCCTTTTTGGAACGCCATGGCGCCCTGCATCGAGGCGCTCATCATCTGGCGCCTGGCCTCGCGGTCCTGCCCGTTCCGGGTGGCGCGCTCGATGTGCGCCCAACCGCGCTCCAGCCCGTCGAGCGCAATGCCGTCGGCCGGCGGGTTGAACGCGGCTGACATGAAGGTCTCCATGCAGTGCGCGATTGCGTCCATCCCGGTGGCGGCCGTCAGGGTGGCGGGTAGGCCGAGCGTGAGGTCCGGGTCGCAGATCGCCGCCTTGGGCAGCAGGTGCCAGGAATGAAAACCGAGCTTGCGTCCGTCGTCGACGATGATGATCGCGCCGCGCGCCACCTCGCTGCCGGTGCCGGCGGTCGTGGGGACCGCGATGAGCGGGACGGCGCGCTCGGTGATCCTGGGGCTGCCCCCTTCGATCGTCGCATAGGTCTTGAGCGGGCCGGAGTGGGTCGCGGCGATCGCAACGCCCTTGGCCAGGTCGATGCTCGAGCCCCCGCCCACCGCGATCAGGCCGTCGCACTGGCCGGACGCGAACACCGCCAGCGCCGCCCGCACCGCGGCCTCAGTGGGATTGGACGGGGTCTGGTCGTATACCGCGACCGGCCAGCCGGGCAGGGCGGCGAGCGCACGGTCGAGCACGCCCGCGGCGCGCACGCCGGCGTCGGTCACGACGAGGGGGCGTCGGATGCCGACGCGCTCGCATTCCCGGGGTAGCAGTGCGACGGCGCCGAAGTCGAACTGGATCTGCGTGAGGTAGTAGATCAATGCCATGTCACACCCTGGAACGTTGTCGCCTGCGCGACACTGCGACGCGCAGGGTCGGGCACCCCGGCGGGTTCGCACGGCGGTCCCGAAGGACCAGTATGCTTGCGGCGCGCACACTCGGGAACACGCGCAATCCCTGCCTGCGTGGCCTGTATGACGGGCCCGCTGGCCTGGAGCGGCCAGCGTCCGTTCCAGGGGTGTGCGCTTCCTTGAGAGGAGTCATGAGCCAGAGCCTGCTCACACCCAAGATGCGCGGCGTGATCGACCGGATCCGCCGTGCCAACCACACGCCGTACCACCAGTTGCCGGTCGAGCAGGCGCGCGCCGCCTACGAGGCGGCCGCGGAAATCCTGGACCTGCCTCGCGCGCCTTTGCCGCGGGTGGAGGACCTTCAGCTGCCCGCCGCGGACGGCGCGCCGCGCCGTGCCCGGCTCTACGCGCCCAGCCACGACCGCCTGCCCGTGCTGCTGTACCTGCACGGCGGCGGCTTCACCATCGGCAGCATCGAGACGCACGACAGCCTGTGCCGACAGCTGGCGCTGCGTGCCGACTGCGCCGTCGTGTCGTACGAATACCGCCTCGCGCCCGAGCACCGGTTCCCCACCGCGGTGGAAGACAGTTGGGCGGCTCTGCGGGCACTGCGAGGCAGGTCGCGCGAGTGGGGCCTCGATGGGGATCGTGTGGCGGTCGGTGGCGACAGCGCCGGCGGGACGCTGTCGGCGGTCTGCGCGATCCTCGCGCGCGACGAGGGCTTTGCGCTCGCGGCGCAACTGCTCATCACGCCCGGGACCTGCGCCCACCAGGACACCGCGTCGCACCGTCTCTTCGCGCAGGGCTTCGTTCTCGAGCGCGCGGCGATCGACTGGTTCTTCGCCCACTACGTCGACCCCGGCGACCGCGAGGACTGGCGGTTCGCGCCGCTCCATGCCGACGATCTGGAGGGCGTGGCCCGCGCGTGGGTCTGCGTGGCCGAATGCGACCCCCTGGCCGACGAGGGCATCGCCTATGCCGACCGCCTGCGCATGGCTGGCGTGCCGGTGGAGCTGGACGTCTACAAAGGCGTCACGCACGATTTCATCAAGATGGGCCGGGCGATCCCCGAGGCCCTGCAGGCGCAGGCCGCCGCCGCTGCCATACTGAAGGAGGCCTTTTCCTCATGAGCCAAGTCAAGCGCAACGACTTTCGTTTTCTCCATCGCCTGCGCGTGCGGTGGGCCGAGGTGGACGCCCAGAAGATCGTCTTCAACGGCCACTACCTGATGTACGTGGACACCGCGATCGCCGACTACTGGCGCGCGCTCGCGCTGCCGTATCCGGAGGCCGTGGAGCAGTTCGGTGGCGACCTGTACGTCAAGAAGGCGATGCTCGAGTACCACGCCTCGGCGCGTTACGACGACCAGCTCGAGGTCGGCATCCGTTGCGAGCGGGTGGGCAACTCCTCGATGCTGTTCAAGGTCGGGATCTTCCGCCAAGACGAACTCCTGATCACCGGCGAACTCGTCTACGTCTACGCCAACCCCGCCCAGCAGAAGTCCATGCCGGTACCGCCCGAACTGCGCGACGTGCTCACCGCCTACGAGCTGGGGCAGCCGATGGTGCACGTCAAGGTCGGCGGCTGGGACGAACTGGGCGAGGACGCCAAGCTGATCCGCACCGAGGTCTTCGTCGAAGAGCAGCGCATCCCAGCCGAGATGGAATGGGACGATGCGGACCGCAGCTGCATCCACGCCGTGGCCTACAACCGCTTCGGCATGCCGCTGGCCACCGGCCGCCTGCTGGAGCACGTGCCCGGCGTCGCGAAGATCGGCCGCATGGCGGCCCGCCGCACCCTGCGTGGCGGGGGCGTCGGCCGCGCCGTGCTGGAGGCGCTGATGCAAGCGGCGCGCGAGCGGGGCTACCACGAGGCGGTGCTGCATGCGCAGACCTCCGCCGCAGCCTTTTATGCGCGTGCCGGGTTCGCGCCGCGAGGGCCGGAGTTCGACGAGGTCGGCATCCCCCACGTGGAGATGGTCAAGACGCTCTGAGCCGCAGCGACAGGGTGCCAGACCCCCTGCGCCCTGTTCGGTCCGCCTTCGACGCTACTTCGGAAGCGGCTAGGCGGGTTGGTCCGGCGTGGAGAATCGGCGCGGCCAGTCGGCAAGCTCGTGGCGCTGTTCGACCGGACGGCCGCCCGACGAGGGGTAGGGCGGGTGCGTCCGTTCGACGACCGTGGCGCGGGCGGCCGAACCGGTGTGCTCCACGACCAGCACGGTCGAGCAACGCGTGCCGTAGCGCCCGTCGGGGGTGCGGATGTAGGCCGGTGAAAGCCACCGCTCCCATTCGACAGAGACGCCGGTGCGGGGCAGCGCGTCATCCGGCGCGGGCGTGGGATCGGCCAAGGCGTCGAAGAGATCCTCGATCAGCGCGTTCGCACTGAGGGCTTGCGTCAGGGCCGCTCGAACCCGGGTCTGCAACCGGGTCACCTTCGGCCACGGCGTGTCCAGCAGTGCATTGGACAGACCATGGATGCCGGGCTCCAGGCGCTGGAAGGGCGTCTTGTCGCCGGAAGTGGCGCACGGCGACTCGGCTGACGACGCGTTTTCGCGGGAGGCGGCCGGATGGTTCGACCACCAGTGGATCTCGCGGCCATCGCCCGCGAGCAGGTTGAACCCGTTGTAGGCCACTCCGGCGTGCGCCTCGTGGAAGGCCTGCAGCGTCTGCCCGCCGATGAGCCAGTCCGTCACCAGCCCTCCACGGGAAGGAGCGGCAGGGTCGTGCCTTGCGGGATCGCGCACGTTGGTGAGCAGGGCGAAGCGGCCTTCTCGGGTCAGACCCATCCACGTGCCGCCGGCATGCAGGTCGCGGCCGGCGAGGATCTGCGCGCCTCCTGGGCGCGGCCGCCACCACCCGAGCGGGGCCGCCGCGCGGTCGAAGAACTCGTCGCGGTTGGCCGCGATGACCAACGGGAAGCGCGGGTGCGAGTCGAGGGCGAGGGCTACGAGGCACATGGGACGAACACCTCGACATGCCGGGGGCCGATGAGCCAGGGACGCAGGGTGTCGGCCGCCGCGTGCTCGATGTGCGCCTCCAGCGCCTCGTCCACCCCCTGCGGATGGCGGTAGATCTCCATCCAGGTCTGGTGCCCATCGCGAGGTTCGGGCCGGCGCAGCAGCTCCGCCTGCAATCCCTCGTGCGTCCGGACGAGCCGGGCCTGCATGGCGTGCAGCGCAGGGCGCACCTCGTCCGCGCGCTCGACCGGGATCCGGTAGTAGATGAAGAGTGCTCGCACCGGGGCCCGCCGCTCAGTCTTGCGGCGCAAGCTCGTAGGGCAGGGGCTCGAGCGTGAGCGCGGGCCCGTCCGCCGTGCCCAGATGCAGCGAACCGGACAGCGTCGCGGCGATCTTGAGTTCGGCAAACACGCTCCACCGCCCGGAAGTGCGCGGGTCGGGTGCCGCCTGCACCACCATGCCGCACGGCTGGGCCGGGTCATCGCTGTGGTAGACCTCCTGGCCCGCCTGCGAGGGTGCCGGGGAGCCGAGGAGGAAACCGCGACGCTTGAGCGTGCCGCGGTACTGGCTGCGGGCCACCACTTCCTGGCCGGGATAGCACCCCTTCTTGAAGTTCACGCCGCCCACCGCTTCCAAGTTCACCATCTGCGGGACGAACTGATCGACGGTCGGCGCGGTGATCGTCGGCACCGCGCTCATCACTTCCAGCCAGTGCCACGCGGGCAGGGGCAGACTGGGCAACGGGACCTGCGCCGTGCGGGGACCGGCCCAGAGCCACCGGGCCACTCCGGCCGCGTCGGGCAGGCGGATGACGCTGGCCTCGCCGAGCGCCGCGCGAGTCCACGGCTTTTCAGGGGCATCGTCGCCGAGCCACGCCGCGGCCGCGGACCCCGAGAGGCCGACCAGGCGCCAGTGCGCGGACGCGTCACTCAGCTTGACCTTCGCGCGCAGGACGAACATCGACAGACGCTTGAGCGCGGCAGGCAGTACGTCCTGGCTGCAAGCCAGCAGGATCTGCTCGTGCGAGGTCTTCCACGCGATGAAGGTGGCCAGCAGGCGGCCCTTGGGCGAGCAATAGCCTGCCAGGCGGGCCTCGCCGAGACCGAGCAATGCGAAGTCCTGCGTCAACTGGCCGTGGAGGAATTGAGATCCCTCAGGGCCGTCGGCGGCGATCACGCCCCAATCGGGAAGGTCGACGGCGCCTTCGAAGGCGGTGGGGGCCGTTGCGGCATCGGTGGCCGAGGAAGGGATGAGGGCTTGCGGGCTGTCGTCACTCATGCCTCCATTATGATCAGCGCCCGTTCTCCAAGTCCCTTCAGGGATACCGTCACGACATGCGTTGGTTGCGGCGCCTGCTCGGCGCATTCTTCTTGCTGGCCCTGGCCGTCGCCGCGGGGGCCCTGTGGTGGCTTCACCGGCCCCTCGAGCTGGCTGCCCCGAGCGTGGAGTTCTCGGTCGAGCCGGGAATGTCTCCCCGCCAGATCGCGCAGGGCTGGGTGGACGCTGGGGTGCGGACGTCTCCGGTCGCGCTGTACGAGTGGTTCAGGTGGTCCGGTGAGGCCCGCCGCATCCGCGCGGGCAGCTACGAGATCCGTGCCGGCGCGAGCCCGCGGGACCTCCTGCGCAAAATGGTGCTGGGCGACGAGTCGCTGGCCACCGTCCGCTTCATCGAGGGATGGACGTTTCGGCAGGTGCGGGCCGCGCTGGCGGCCGCGGAGGGCCTGAAGCCGACCATCACGACGATGAGCGACGGGGAGGTCATGGCTGCGCTCGGCGCGCCCGGGCAGCACCCGGAGGGGCGTTTCTTCCCCGATACCTATGCCTACAGCCGCGGCAGCACCGACCTGGCGGTGCTGCAGCGTGCCTACCGGGCCATGGACAAGCGGCTCGAGGAGGTGTGGGCGCAGCGCAGCCCGGGCCTGCCGCTGCGCTCGCCGGATGAGGCCCTCGTCCTCGCTTCCATCGTCGAGAAGGAGACCGGGCTGGAGTCGGACCGGGCGCAGGTGGCCGGCGTGTTCGTCAACCGCTTGCGCATCGGCATGCCCTTGCAGACGGACCCGACCGTCATCTACGGGCTCGGCGAAGCGTTCGACGGCAACCTGCGCAAGCGTGACCTGCAGACCGACACGCCCTACAACACCTATACGCGCCCCGGCCTGCCGCCCACCCCCATCGCCATGCCGGGCAAAGCCTCGCTGCTGGCTGCGGTACGTCCGCAACCCACCAAGGCCCTCTACTTCGTCGCGCGGGGGGACGGCAGCAGTGTCTTCAGCGAGAGCCTGGCCGAGCATAATCGGGCGGTCGACAAATACCAGCGCCGCCAGCGCGGCTCCCCGGCTCGATGAGCGGCCTGTTCATCACCTTTGAAGGCATCGACGGCGCCGGCAAGTCCACGCACCTGGCCGAGGCCGCGGCTCGTCTGCGGGCACGCGGCCAAGAGGTGGTACAGACGCGCGAGCCAGGCGGCACGCCCCTGGCGGAATCGCTGCGCGAACTGGTGCTCCACCGGGCCATGGACCCCCTGACGGAGGCGCTGCTGGTGTTCGCGGCTCGCCGTGATCACTTGCGCGAGGTCATCCTGCCCGCGCTGCAGGCGGGTCGCACGGTGTTGTGCGATCGGTTCACCGACGCGACCTTTGCCTACCAGGGCGCCGGACGCGGCTTCGATCTGGATGTCCTCTCACAACTCGAGGCGTGGGTGCAGGAAGGTCGTCAACCCGACCTGACGGTGTGGTTCCGCGTCGCTCCCGAAGTGGCCGCCGCGCGCCTGGCCCATGCACGCGCGCCGGATCGGTTCGAGCAACAGCCCTTGGAGTTCTTCCGCCGGGTCGATGCCGGGTATGCGTTGCGGGCGGCCGCGGACCCCCAGCGGTTCGTCGTGATCGACGCCGACGGCGCACGCGACGAGGTGGCGGCGCGTCTGGCGCAGACGCTGGAGGCGCGGGGCCTGTGACGGCGGTGAACGAAGCGCAGACCGGGCGAGCGGTCGCCTTGCCTTGGCTGGAGCAGCCGCTGGCCGAGCTGCTGCGCCGGCAGCGCGGACACGCCGTGCTCCTGGCCGCCCCCCAGGGCCTGGGACTGTTCGATCTGGGCCTCGCGCTCGCTCGCAGCTGGCTGTGCGAGAACCGCCGTGCGGACGGATTGGCCTGCGGGGCCTGTGCGAGCTGCCAGCTCGTGCAGGCCCGTACGCATCCGGACCTGCTGGTCCTCCTGCCGGAAGCCTTGCAGGAGCCCCTCGGCTGGGCGACGACGGACGAGGGCGATGCGCGCGCCAGCAAGGCCAAGCCCAGTCGCGAGATCAAGGTCGAGGCGCTGCGACGGGCGGTGGAGTTCGCGCAGCAGACCACCTCGAGAGGCGTGGCGAAGGTGGTTTTGATCCACCCCGCGGAGCAGATGAACGCCATCTCCGCCAACACGCTGCTCAAGACCCTGGAGGAGCCGCCCGGCGCGGCCCGCTTCGTCCTGTGCAGCGAGGCGGTCGACGCTTTGTTGCCCACCATCCGCAGCCGCTGCCAGATCGTGCCCCTGCACGCACCGGACGAGGCGACGGCCCGTCGGTGGCTGGAAGAGCAGGGAGTGATGCAGGCGGACCTGCTGCTCGCCGCCGCGGGCGGACAGCCCTTGGCCGCGTTGGATCTCGCTCGTGCCGGGATCGACGCGGCCCACTGGGTTCAACTGCCCGAGCGACTGATGCGCGGGGAGGCGCAGGCGGTCTCGGGTTGGCCCGCTCCCTTGCTGGTGCAGACTCTGCAGAAGCTCTGCCACGATGCGCTCGCCGTGGCCGTGGGGGCGCAGCCGCGGTACTTCCCTGCCACCTCGTTCGCGGGCATCGGTGGGTCGGTGAGCGCGCTCACAGCGTGGTCGGCACAGTTGCGCCGTGTCGCACGTCACGAAGACCATCCCTGGAACGCCCCCCTGCTGCTCGATGCGCTTGTGGCGCAGGCGATGCGGCACTTAAACTCGCCGCAATGAGCGAGACGACTTCGCGCCCCAGCCTCGGGGCCGCCCCTGCCGCAGCCGGCGCGCCTGCCCGGCCCAGCGTGATCCAGCTGGTGTTCCGCGAAAAGGGGGCGCTGTACGCGGCATACATCTCCGCCTTCACCGATGGCGGGCTGTTCGTGCCGACCACGCGCGACTACCGTCTCGGTGACGACATCTACCTGCTGCTGTCCCTGCCTGAGGACCCCCAGCGGTACCCGGTGGCCGGCAAGGTCGCCTGGATCACGCCCGCCAATGCCTCCGGCGGACGCACGCAGGGCGTCGGGGTGCGGTTTCCCAGCGACGACAAGTCACGCGCGCTCAAGATCAAGATCGAGGAACTGCTGGGCACGGCGGTGCAGTCGGCCAAGCCGACGCAGACGATCTGACGCCGCGGCGGCGGTGCGATCGCACTCGTTTCGCTGCCGACGCGGCGGGTGCGCGTCCCTGTTGCGCGTGCGGCCCGCGCGATGCGGTAGGCTTGCGGGTTTCCCCTCAGCCTCCGGCCGTCGAGCATCCATGTACGTCGATTCCCATTGCCACCTGACCTTTCCTGAGCTTGCGAGTCGCCTGGGCGAGATCCGCCATGCGATGGCCGAGGCCCGCGTCGATCGGGCCTTGTGCATCTGCACCACGCTGGAGGAGTTCGAGCAGGTGGCGGCGCTGGCGCGCGCCTACGACAACTTCTGGTGCAGCGTTGGGGTCCATCCGGACAACGAGGGTGTCGAGGAACCGACGGTGGAGCGCCTGCTGATGCTGGCCGGCACGCCGAAGGTGGTGGCCTTGGGCGAGACCGGTCTGGACTACTACCGCTTGAACGGACGCAGCCTCGCGCAGATGGAGTGGCAGCGCGAGCGCTTCCGGGTGCACATACGCGCCGCCCGGCAGACCGGGCTGCCGCTCGTGATCCACACGCGCAGTGCCTCGGCGGACACCCTCGCCATCTTGCGCGAGGAGGGGCAGGGGCAGGTGCGCGGCGTCTTCCATTGCTTCACGGAAACCCAGGAAGTGGCGGACGCCGCGCTCGAACTGGGTTTTCACATCTCTTTCTCCGGCATCCTGACCTTCAAGAACGCCGCCGACCTGCGGGAGGTGGCTCGGCGGGTGCCGCTGGAGCGTTGCCTGATCGAGACCGACAGCCCGTATCTGGCCCCGGTGCCGTACCGCGGCAAGACGAACGACCCTTCCTTAGTGCCCTACGTGGCCCGACAGCTTGCGGACCTGAAGGGGCTCCCGGAAGAAGAAGTGGCGCAGGCGACAAGTCGCAATTTCGAGCGCCTGTTCGGCGTTCCGGTTCGGACTTGAAGTTGAAGGATTGCTTGCAATGAATCCGATAACACACTGTCCCACAAAGAGATTTACAAACATCAAGTTTTGCTTGATGTTGGCCATTGTGTTTGCATGGTTATTGCCATCCTCGGTCCGGGCGGGCGCGTATGAGGACTTTTTCGCGGCACTGGCGCGCGACGATGCCCGTGCGGTCGCCCGCCTCCTGCAACGCGGCTTCGATCCCAACACCGTCGACCCCCAAGGGCGCCCGGCGTTGACGATCGCGATGCACGAGGGCTCACTGCGCGTCGCCGAGGTCCTGATCGAGCATCCGCAGATCGATGTGAACCGGTTGAACACCGTTGGCGAGTCCGCGCTGATGCTCGCCGCCCTTCAAGGGCGGTTGGATTGGTGCCAGCGACTCATCGAGCGGGGCGCATACGTCAACAAGCCTGGCTGGGCCCCCTTGCACTACGCCGCCTCGCAATCGGACGTTCGCTTGGTTCAACTCATGCTGGACCATCATGCCTACATCGACGCCGAGTCCCCCAACAAGACCACGCCTCTCATGATGGCTGCCCGCTATGGCAGCGAAGACGCGGCGCAGCGTTTGCTGGATGAAGGGGCAGACCCGACGCTGCGCAACGAACTGGGCCTGAGCGCCGCGGATTTCGCCAAGTCCGTGGGGCGCGACCGGCTCGCCGCGCAGATCGAACGTCAGGCGGCCATCTATGGGCGGCCTGGCCGCTGAGCAACCTGGAGCGCCGACCCTGGCGCTGCCAGGGTTTTCTCCTGCGCATAGACTCACGGAGCATAAGTATCTCGCTTCTTATTCGAAGGTGAAATATGAACGCTCTCAAGACCGTGTTCGCCGCTGCGGCGGTCGCGTTGGGACTGGTCGCGACCGGTGCGTCTGCGGCCGACCTGCTGGATGAGGTCAAGCAGCGGGGAACGCTGCGCGTTGCGGTGGAGGGCACGTATCCGCCGTTCAACTTCCGGGATGAGCAGGGCCGCTTGACCGGGTTCGACGTCGAAATCGCCGAGGCCATCGCGGGCAAACTCGGCGTCAAGCCTGAATTCACGACCACCGAGTGGAGCGGGATCCTCGCGGGTCTGCAGGCAGGCAAGTACGACATCATCGTCAACCAGGTCGCGGCCACGGACGCGCGCCGCCAGGTGTTCGATTTCAGCGAGCCGTATGTGGTCTCCAGTGCCCAGCTCATCGTCCGCGCGGACGACAAGCGACCCATGGCCACGACCGCCGACCTGAAGGGCAAGAGGATCGGCGTGGGGCAGGGCAGCAACTACGCGGAGCTGGCCCGCTCCATCCCCGGGGCCGACGTGCGTGTGTACCCCGGCGCACCCGAGTACCTGCAAGACTTGGCGTCGGGCAGGATCGACGCGGCTCTCAACGACAGCCTGCTGATCCCGTACCTGGCCCAGAAGACGCGTCTGCCGGTCAAGGCCGGCGCACCGCTCGGGCCCCTGGAGCGCAACGCCATTCCCTTCCGCAAGGGCAATCCGAAGTTCAAGCAGGCCATCGACCAGGCCTTGTCGGATCTGAAGGCGGACGGCTCCTTCGCGCGCATCTCGCAGAAGTGGTTCGGCCGCGACGTGAGCCGCCCGCCGGTGGCTCAGTGAGCCAGGGCCGGCGCTTTCGCCGGCGAGCCCAGCTCACACGGGCGACCCGCGGGGCCGCGCGGGGCAGTCGCCCGTGCGTGGGGGCTTGGCCGGCCCGCCGGGCACCGTGGTGAGGAGATGAGGCGATGGACTTGATGGCCCTGTTCGAGCTGGCCGCGCCGGTGATGCTGCGCGCCACCTGCTACACCCTGCTGTTCGCCGTCTCGGCCATGGTGCTCGGCTTGGCGCTGGGTGGCCTGGTGGCGTTCGTGCGGGTTCTGCAGGTGCCCGTGCTGGACCGCGTGGCCGCGGTGTACGTGAGCGCCATGCGCGGTACACCGCTTCTCGTCCAGGTGTTCATCGTCTACTACGGTCTGCCGAGCATCGGGATCGAATTCTCTCCGGTCACCGCCGGCATCCTGGCCCTGACGCTCAACGTGGCCGCCTACCTGTCCGAGAGCCTGCGTGGGGCGGTGATGGGCGTGGCCGAAGGGCAGTGGATGGCCGGCACCAGCCTGGGACTGACACGGCTGCAGAGCCTGCGTTACGTGGTGATGCCGCAGGCGCTGCGCAGCGCCGTCCCCGCGCTCAGCAACAGCCTGATCAGCCTGATCAAGGACACATCGCTCGTGTCCGTGATCGCGGTGACGGAACTGATGCTCGCGACGAAGGAACTCATCTCCACGACGTTCCAGCCTTTTCCGCTGTACCTGGCGGCCGCTGCCATCTACTGGGCGCTGAGCGCCTCGTTCGAGCGTGTGCAACGGATGCTCGAGCGCAAGCTGGCCTTCCCGCACTGAAGAGACGGCGGCCGGAGCGCGTTTCAAGATGGTTTCGAAGTGCGAGCCGGGGGTCCGGTAGGGGGCGCGAGTCCCCGATACTTGCGTGGATGAACGTCACCGCCTCCGCCGCCCTGCGCTGGGCCCTGCTCGGCGCGGCCCGCATCGCCGACCAGGCGATCCTTCCCGCATTGCGTTCGCTCGGCAGCCGGGTGGTCGCGCTCGGATGCCGTGACCCGTCGCGTGGCCGGGCGTTCGCGCAGCGCCACGGAATCCCGGTGGTCGACAGCTACGAGCAGGTGCTCCAGCGCGAAGACGTCGATGCCGTCTATATCGGTCTGCACAATGCGGCCCACGTGCCCTGGGCCGTGGCGGCCTTGCGCCAGGGCAAGCACGTGCTGTGCGAGAAGCCCCTCGGCACCACGGCGGACGAGGTGTGGCAACTGCGCAGCGTCCAGGCGCATACGGGGCTGCAGGTGGCGGAAGCTTTCATGTACCGCTTCCACCCGCAGATCGAGCGGGCGGCCCGGATCGTGGCCTGCGGCGAGATCGGGGAACTGCGCGTCATGCGTGGCAGCTTCGGCTTCTTGCTCGATCGTCCCGACGACGCCCGCTGGGATCCGGCACTCGGCGGCGGCTCGCTCTACGACGTCGGCTGCTATCCCCTGAGCCTGATGCGCCTGCTCAGCGGGCATGAACCGGAGGTGCTCGCCGCACACGCGCGCATGAGCCTTTCCGGGGTGGATGCCTACCTGCACGCGGTGCTGCGCTTCGGCGAGTGTCTGGCGCACCTGGATTGCGGGTTCGAGATGCCCGTCCTCGATCACCGGTTCGAGTGCATCGGCACCCAGGGCCGTCTGACGCTGCATCGGCCGTTCATCACGCACGGTGTCGCCACCGAGCTCGAGCTGGCGTGGTCTGACCGTAGCCGTACCGAACGCTTCGCACCGGTCGACACCTATGCCCTGATGCTCGCCCACTTCGAGCGCGCCGTCCGGGGCGAGGAGGCGCCGCGCTGGACGATGGACGATGCCTGGCGGCAGGCGGTGGGACTGGAGGCCGTGTTGCACGCGGCCGCCGGCGCGCGAACCGCCTGAGCTGGTGCCCGCGCCGCCCGGCCGGGCCCACCGGCGGGAACGGGTCTTGCCGCGCCGGGGGTACGCAGACCAGGAGAGCCGCCATGGAACCGTCCGACCGTTCGCGCCAATCCCGACCGGCGAACCCCGAGCAGCAGAAGCAACCGCAGCAACAGCAACCCTCCGAGAGCAACGGGACACAGCGCCAGACGCAAGGAGCCCGCGTGAAGGCACCGACGGATGGCGGGCGTCTGGCCGGGGGCGGTCCGCAATCCAAGGGCGGGTTGCGCAGCGACCACTCGGGCAGCACCAACACGCTGGGTGACGGGATCACCGCCGGGGGGCAGGGCAATGCGTCCAAGCGCGACGACTTGAACCGCTGAGCGCGTCCCTTCGCTACGCAGCGCCTCGGAGATTCCCTGATTTCGACCAGGCCACGGAGGTACGGCCGGAAATGGCCATCATGGTGTACTGGAGCGAGGAGGGCGGCGTCGCGCACGTCCGTGCCTTCGCCTCCGACCAACTCGTCGAGGCCCTCCAGTTCTGCGAGAGCTGTCGCAGGCAGGGCAGGCGCCACGTGTGCATCTCGAGTGAGCTGGACGAGAGCATCGGCGAGGTGGGTGTCGACGCGGTCACCGAAGGGCGGTTGCCTGGCGGTCAGCCCTACGACTTTTCCAAGGCGCACCGGGGGGCGGGTCCGCAGCGCAAGTCCTCCGGCTAGAAGGAGAGGGCGAGGCCGATCCCCAGGATGCGCGCAAGGAGGTGCCGGTGGATGTGAAGTTCGAGGACCGTGCCGACGCGGGCCGCCAACTGGCGGCACGACTCGACGCGCGTGACTGGCAGCGCTTGCCGGTCGTCGTCGGCCTGCCGCGCGGCGGCGTTCCGGTGGCGGCGCAGGTCAGTCGGGCGCTGCGCGCCCCCCTGGACATCCTGCTCGTGCGCAAGGTGGGAGCGCCATGGCAGCCGGAGCTCGCGGTCGCCGCGGTAGCTGAAGGAGACCCTCCTGTCGTGGAGATCGACTCGCAGACCCTGCAGTGGACGGGGACGACCACGGAATACGTCCAGTCCCAGGTGCCGCGGCACCTGGCCGAGATCGAGAGGCGACGCGCGGCTTACCTTGGGGGGCGGCCCCGGCCGGCGTGGCGGGAGCAGACCGTGATCCTGGTCGATGACGGTATCGCCACCGGTACCACGGTGCGGGCGGCCGTGCTCGCACTCAGGCGCCACCAACCCCACGATGTGATCCTGGCGGCGCCCGTCGCATCCACCGAGGCCGTGGAACTGCTGCGGCCCCTGGTCGATGACCTGGTGTGCCTGCAGGTGCCGCCCGGTTTCGGGGCGGTGGGGATGTACTACCACAACTTCGACCAGACCACCGACGACGAAGTCCTTGCCGCCTTGCAGCACGCCGCCTCCGCGGCGCGCTGACGCGCACGCCGCCGCCTTCAAGGGGCGGACCACGGCGGCAGTGGCGCAGGGATCCGGGGGCCGTCGTAGCCCCGTACCGTCCCGAAGCGAGGTGACTCAAGGTTCCACTCGCGGCTCGCGGCCACCAGCTCTTCCTTCGAGCGGCCGACGAAGTTCCACCACATGAGCAAGGGCTCGTCGAAGGGCGCTCCTCCGATCAGCACCGCCGTCACCGGTCCGGTGGTCTTCAGCCGGACCTCGGTTCGGCCGGCGCCAAGGTAGAGGAGGATGCCGGGGGCAAGGGCCTCCGTGTCGAGCTCGGCGGCTCCTTGGAGCACTAGAAAGCCGTATTCCCACTCACGCCGCAGGGGGAGGGTGGCCGTGATCGGCCCGCGGGCGCGCACATCCATCCCGACCAGCGGCGAGTACACCGTGCCGGGGGATCGGAGTCCGAACGCTTCGCCGAGCAGGACGGTGACCTGCAACCCCTGGTGCTCGGTGCAAGGCAGTTGCGCATGATGCTCGAACGCGGGCTCGCCGTGCCGTGCGCCTTCCGGCAAGGCCACCCAGAACTGCGCGCCATGCAAGCGCGAGGGGCGCGGGGCCGGAGACTCCTCCGAATGGGAGATGCCCCGACCGGAGGTCATCAGATTGAGTTGCCCTGGCCGGATGGACTGGACCGAGCCCAGGCTGTCGCGGTGCAGGATTTCACCCTCGAGGAGCCAGGTCACCGTCTGCAGGCCGATGTGGGGATGCGGCCCCACGCGCATGCCAGGACCCTGGGTGACATCGGAAGGGCCGAAGTGATCGAGGAAGCACCAGGCACCGACCGTGCGCAGGCCCCGGGTGGGCAGTGCCCGGACGATGGGCATGCCCTCGCCCAGCACCTGGGCACGTCCCTCGATGCGTTGTCGTTGCGGCTGCAGCCTCCCGGCGGGGTCGTTCATCGCAGTCTCCCATGCATGCGCGGTTCCCTGGCTCGCGTCGACGACGCCGGCACGGCCTGAACCATCTCATGCGTAGTCGTAAGGTCCGCCTTGCTCCAGGGCGCGCCGGTACGCCGGCCTCGCGTGGATGCGCTGCAGCCACGCCCACAGGCGGGGGCGACCCGCGTCCAGCCCGGCCCTCGACGCCGCCGCCTCGACCGGAAAGCTCATCTGGATGTCGGCCGCGGTGAACTCGTCGCCAGCGAACCACTCACGCCCTGCCAGTTCCCCTTCCAGGTAGTCGAGGTGAGTGCGCAACTGGGGCTCGACCAGCCCGCGCAACACCTTGTCGGTGATCGAGCGCGCGATCGGCTTGGCGAAGAAGGGCATGGGCGCGGTCGCAATGCGGTCGAAGACCAGCTTCAGCAGCAGTGGCGGCATCGCCGAGCCCTCGGCATAGTGCATCCAGTAGGTGTAGCGCAGCCGCGCATCCGAGCCCGCGGGCGGGACCAGGCGCCCGGCGCCGTACCGCTCGACCAGGTATTCCAGGATCGCCCCCGATTCGGCCAAGGTGCGATCGCCGTCGGCGATGACCGGCGACTTGCCTAGCGGGTGCACGGCACGCAGTTCGGGTGGCGCCAGCAGCGTCTTGCGGTCGCGTTCGTAGCGCCGCACTTCATAAGGCAGACCCAGTTCCTCGAGCAGCCACAGCACGCGCTGTGAACGGGAGTTGTTGAGATGGTGGACAACGATCATCGACGTCTTTCTGCAGTCCTTGGATTCTGCACCGAACACGCCGCGTGCTCTCGAGCGTCTGCGCCAGCAGGCACCAGCCGCACCGCGAGGTGACGAACAGTTCAAGGCCGGCGCCCGAAGGAACAATTCCAGAATGTGCGTTATGTCAACCATCCGCCGCGTGCTTGCCCGGGCCCGCCGCGCGCTGCGCGGGCTGCTGCCGCGTGGCCCGATGGTCCCGGTGCCGGCCTGATATCGGCCGACCCGGCAACAAGGTTGCCCCCCACTTTGGGGGGCTTTTTTTTGCCCCGCCTGGACCGATTGACCCGCGCCATGCACCTGAACCTGATTCCTCGACATCTGCCCGCTTTTCTGGTCTTGTGGGACGACCTTGGCCGCCCGCCTGCGGCCTCGCTGGCCCGAGCGTTCGGGGTCTCCGAGCGCACCGCGCGACGATGGATCAGTAGGGACGATGCGCCCGGGCCGGTGATGGTCGCGTTGTGGCTCCTGAGTCGATGGGGTCAGCATGCGCTTGTGGTCGAAGCCGAGCGCGCGGCCCGTGATCACGCGGGCTACGCGCGGGCTCTGCGCGAGCAGCTTGAGCGCACTGAGCGCGAGTTGCGCCGTGTGCTGGCCCTCAACAAGACGGGCGCGGCGAATCTGCCGCTCTTGCAGCGGATGCCGCTCTTGTGGTCGGTGCGGGCCTGAGCGCTACCACGCCTGGGGCGGGTCGCCACCCCACTGGCGCTTGATCCAGTCTCGCACAGCCGGCAGCTGGCCGATGATGGCCGCGGCGAGGATCGCCCCCGCGATGACGATGATGGTCTCGCGTGCGATCTCCGCGGGCTTCGGGATGGCGGCTTTGGGCACCATCTCACTTGCGGCGCTTGCGGAACTGGCCGTTCTTCTTTCGCGGCGGTAGGCGTCGTGTCACGTCACTTCTCCTTGACTTGAATGAGCTGGTCCATGCGCAGCTCGATGCGCGCGAGCGCTGATTCGACGGCTGTGATGCGCGGCCCCATCGTTACCGAGTTGCCGGCCCACCCGATGACGACACCGCCCACGGCGGCCCCGATCTTGAGCAGTACCTCTTTGCTCATGGCTTCACTGTTGCGGCCTGCACGGCACGCTTGCTGTAGAACAGGGTACGGTCCCCGAACAGGTAGAAGCCCACGGCCGCGGCGAAGTTGTCCACGGTCGGGGCATCGATGTTGGCAACGCGGCAGTAGGCCCATAGGCCCATCGTGCAGACGACGACGGCGGGGCGCTGTAGCCGGACGACGGCCTCAACCCAGGGATAACTGGGGTTGGAGCCGCCCGCCTCGTTCATGACGCGGAACAGCTCGACATCAGAGGCGCGCATCTGCAACCACTCGGCGACGGTCGCGGGCTTGAAGGTATCGGGCGCAATGAAGCGCGCGATCAGGGCTTTGCCGGCGTCCACGGCCAGCGGGCCGAGCGCGGCAAGGATGGTCAGCGGGTCGATCATGGCATGCCCCATCCCCAAGTGCCGCCGAAGTCGAAGGCACCGGGCGTGTAGGTCGGCTGCGGCTGCTGCTGCGCCGGGTAGCGCTTGGCGAGCCGCTCGGTCTCGTCGTAGGTGGCCTGCGGCAAGTCGTCGTTGCCACTCCACAGGTACTTGAGGAAGTCGCCGGCCGGACACGCGAACGATGCGCCCCATGTGTCACCCAGGCGCTTGAGCCGCTCGCACTCGGTCTCGTTGGTGCGGGGGATTCCCACCGCATCCCCGATGCCGTACACGACGCCGGAGGCCGCGCCGTCTGCGAAGTCCACGGCGGCCCCGCCGATGGTTTCTCCGAGCGACTGCGCGGCCTGCCCCACCCCACCTTTTCGCCAGACGTAGAACGCACCGACGCCGAGCGCGGCGAGGCCGCCGAAGATGAGCAGGTCAGCGGGTTTCATGGCTCACCACTGCCCCGCGTAGCTCCACCACTGCGAGCTGTTGCCGATCACGTTATGCGCCGCTGCACCGTCCAGCCCCGCAGCCGCAGCGGCATGGCGCTTTCCCAACTGGTAGGCGATCAGCGCGATTGCGAGGCCCGCCAGGGTCATTTCGAGATTCAGTTTCATGGTGTCGTCCTCATAGGGTGAGCAGGCCCTGCCGTCGCATGTCTGCCATCCAGTCCTTCACGGCTTGGCTGGTCTCAACCTCTTGCCAGCCGAGCAGGTCGAACCAGTTGCGCAGCGCGAGATCCTGTTGGAGCTGGCGCGGCTGCGTCGGAAGCGCCGCGCCGGGCTCGCGGTTGATCCACCACAGCGCGAAGCCTGCGAAGGCAATCGCCCCGAAGGTGAGCATCTGATTGCTGGTCATGCGAAGGCCCCTCCTGCGCTGGCGTACCACTCGGACAGCTCGCCGATTGAGCGCTGCCCTTGCTTTGCGTAGTTGCCCGGCAGGCTCGCCCAGACCTGCCGGCACTTGTGCATGGCCGCGGCGAACCGCCCGGCCTTCACGTCCTCAAGTGCCCCTTGCCTGCGGATCAGCTCGACGGCCGCAGCATCCTGGCTCGCCGGCGAGAAGTCGGGCAGCCGCATTGCGCGCTTGAGGTCGATCCACGTCGGCTTGATGATCTGATAGGCCCCGGCCGCGGTGCTCTTGCAACCCGGGCCAAAGCCGGCGTTGCGGCACATGGCTTCTGGCAACACGACGCCCCGCCATTCGCCGGTGACGGCGGGATGGTCGGCAAAGCTCATGATGGTGTGCGAGTAGCCGTAGCAGACCCTGTAGGGGTCGCCCCGTCCCTCGGTGCCTTCGGCCCTTCGTAGCGCGTACAGCGCCGCCTGAATGTTGCGTTGTGCGGTGTCCATGTCCACAGCTGCCGGTTGCTCGGTGATGACGTTGATGAATGCCTCGGCGCGCCCGGTGAGCGCGTCCACGCTGAAGCCCCCGAGCAGGTCCGCGTCGCCCGCTTCGATGGCACCCACGGCCTGCCGGCGCGATGCGATCAGCAGCGCGGCCGACGTTGTGAGCAGCAGGACGGCGGGGGCGTTCATGCTTAGAAGAGGTTCCCGGCAACCCACTTGATAGCTGCGCCGTTCAGCTCGGTCACAAAAGCGCTGGCGAAGGTGTCCGGCGTGGTCTTGTTGCCTACGACGACGTACCGATCAGTTTCGGCGCTGAGCACCATGAACCGGTCTGCGGTCGCGGTATTCAGCTTGCGGATGGTGTTGTGGGATACGTCTAGGTCCGTGGCGCTGTCGTAGAAAACGATCATCGCCTGGGTGCTCGCAACCTCTTCGAACGTGTTGCCGGTGATGTGGATGGCCGCCATGGTCCCGTGCATCTCGAACAATGGGAAGTCTCCGCAGTGGGCGTCTCGTACCCATCCATTGGTGAACCAAATGGCCGCCACTCGGCCAGCTGTTTGATTGATGTAGGCCACGGGACCTAGGAGGCCGCGGGCATAGTAGTGGTCCATGTGGATGTCATCGACTACCGTCGATAGGCCGTGCACATCCACGTTCAGGACTCGCCGTGTCCAGCCATCGAACTGACAGTCCCGGAACCACCAATCTCCGAACTGCGCTCCGCCGTCGGCGTAGACGGACACCGCAAAGTCGGCTTTGTAGAAGATGCAGCGGTGGAAGTTGAGGCCCTTGATCTGTCCGGGACCGTTGTGCTCGATCCGCAGGTTCGCGCGCCCCTCGCCGAGCGTTCCCACGAACTGGCAATGCTCGAATTCCAGATCCCCGGTGAACAACAACGGGTCGTTCAGCTCCAGCTTCAGGCCGATGCCGCCCGGGATTGCCTCCACCCACCCGGAGCACCGCGAGACTTTGACCAGTCGCACTTGGTTGAACACCCAACACACCGGGAACTCGGACACATGTACGCTCCTGATGATGGAGTTTTGCATGCCCACAAGGTTGACGTCGGTGTCGTTGCCTCCGACCCACATGCCGACCAAGCACGACGACCCCGGTTGTCGGTCCAGGCTGAACCCGCCGATGTCGAAGTCGGCGATGCGATCGAGTGAAGCGTTTGATGTGCCGTTTACGTGCACCAGCATCAGGCCCGAGAACGAGGCGGCAGCCCTCAGACGAGTGCCCAGGACGCTACCCGCGCCCTTGATGAGCACGTTGAAGGATGCCGTCGGCCGGACAGTAAACACGGAACTGAGCAGGTAGACCCCCCCGGCCATCTCGAACGTAGGACGGCCACCGGCAGAGGATAGGGACGCCTCCAGGCAGGTCATAGCCGCGGCGAAGGCCGGGGAGCATAGGGTGATTCCATCAGCGGCGGCGCCCCACCACTCGGGGTAGACGTGTCGAATGCCAACCACGCTCCCGCCGCCGAAGAAGATGCGGCGACGGGGCGCGCTGAACCCGCCGCGGATTGTCAGCGTCTGGCCCGCCGCCACCGTGATCGAGCCGTCCGCCAGCACGATGATGGACTTGTCGGCGGGCACGGTGAGACTGACGCTTACGGCGATGGGCGTGGTCACGTAGACCGTGCCGCTGGCATCAAGTGCAGCCTCGAGAGTTGCATAGTCGGCCGCGTTCACGAAGTCCCGCAGCTTGCTCCTTACAGGCCGCTTCATGGCGGCAACGCCGACGGGCAGAAACTCCACCTTTTCCGATTGGATGGCGGCATCGCCCGCAACGTGCTCGTTTCGGAAGGGTTGCAGCTTCGATGGATTGATAGCCGCATCCGGCGCAACGTTGGCGTCGCGCACCGGCCGCATCACGCGCACGAGGGTGCTCACGCCATGACCTCCTGCACTGTGACGCTCGCGGTCGCTCCGGCGTCGGTGACCGCGTGCCATTCGATGTTTGCCCCCCGCTCTTCGACCCACACGTCTCCTGCGCCGAGCACGATGCAGCGGGCTGCCCAGGTCAGGCCGGTGCCCCCCAGGGCCACATCATCCGGGCCCAGGTTGCAGAACCGCGCGGCCTTGCGATTCGGGTTGGCGGCCATGACGACGACGGCGGCCGGGCCGCATACGATGGGGCCGGCATTGGCGACGGCGGTCGCGGGCGCATCCTCATACGTCAGGCCGGAGACGTAGACGGGGTTCCCCGGCGCGCCGCGGTCGTTGCTGACCGGCAGCGGCAGCGGGTTGATGACTGTCGCCTCTACGGTCGCGCCCTCGGTGAAGTCGAAATCGACCTCGTTGTCGCTGATGACATAGGACACCGTGCAAGCCGCGTCCGCCTGGAACAGTACCGAGTCGAACCGGTTGCTTGTGAGCTTGAGCTTGAAGCCGGGGCGCGCCGTCAGGATTTCCTCGTCATTGCGGTCTCCCTGCCCCCTCACGTCGAAGTAGAGACGCACGTGATCGGTGCCGGTGATCGACACGACCATGAAGAACCGGCCTGCGGCCTGCTGCCGCATCGGCACGCCCGGCTGCAAGTTGATGTTGTATTGGCTCATGCCCTCAGCCCTTCTTGAACAGCGTCACGGCCGCGAGGCCGACGACGGCCACGCCGACGCCCACGAGTACGCGCACGTCGTTGGTCTTGATGTTCTCGAGCGCCTGCGTGAACTGCTGTTGCTGCTCGCCGACCATGCGCAGAGCACCTGTCATGAGGCCGCCAGTCGCGGCCTGCGCCTCTCGGTTGAGTTGGTACGCTTGATCGATGCCGGCTTTCACCACGTGGAGCGCACCGGCTACCGCGCCGTGATCGGTGCTTGAGATGTTCACCGTGGCGCTCGCGTTGCGTCCGCTCACGTCCAGCACGGTGCTGGCGTTGCTGCTGTTGTCGCCGCCGACGACGCGCGCGTCGGTGTTTTTGGTGGAGCTGGACGACTCCGAGTCGCCGCCGAAGTAGAGCCGCGCGCCCATGGGCGTGCAGCTCAGTTTGGCTCGCCGCAGGTCGATCATGTGAGTTCCTTTCGCAGCACCCACCCGGTGACGCGCCAGCCGCGGCGTTGCAGCTTTCGCACGAGGCCGGGCCGGGCCGTCTGGCACGCGAGCGCATCGAGGCCCGCGGCCTGTTGGGTCATCAGCTCATCGAGCACGGCCGTCACGTCCATATCGCCCTCGCCGCGGGCTGCGGCGACCCAGGCGCACCCGTTGCGCACGTGCAGCACGTAGATGGCCGACGCACGGGGGCCGGTGACTGCGAAGCACCGGCCGTCGTGGGCCATGCGCTCCACGTCCTGCGGGGCCATCAGCCCGCGCGGGTCCAGCCGCTCCATGCCGGCCAGCAGCGGAGCTGCGGCAGCGGGTGCGATTTCCCTGACGGTCAGCGCTTCCATGCCCAGATCACCGCGGCGACCGCGGCACCAGCCCAGACGAACCAGGGCACGCCGCCGCCGACCGTTGAGCCGCCGCCGAAATTGACGACCATCCCGGAGCTGTTGAGCGCACCTTGCGCGCCCGACGTGGCCGCGCTGGCTTGATTCAGTGGCGGTAGGCCCGGCAGCTTGGCGATGCTCGCCCCCCCTGCGGGCGAGCCGGGGGCGAATGCTTTGGCCGCATCGAGCATGTCACTTGCCCCGCAGCGCGACGACAGCCAGCACGCCCACGCCTGCGAGCAGCAGCAGCATGGTCATGTTGCCCTGTGGAGCCGGCACGTAGATGCCGGGCTGCTGCTGCGGCTGTTGGCCGAAGCCTGGGCCGGGCACAAAGCCGCCGCTCGGCGTCTGGACGAGCCCCGACTTGGCAGCGTCCTTCACGATGGCGTAGCCGAGCAGTCCCTGTAGGGCACTGCCGACTCCCCCCCAGAAGTCCGAGAACGCCGACCCGGTGTCTTGGATCGGCTGCATGGACCCCAGAGCGTCCGTCGTCTGGGTCTCGGCGAGGCGCGGCGTGTTGTACGAAGGGTCCGCGCCGATCGTGAGCGCGGTATCCCAGGTCATCGGGTCGAACATGGGGCACCTCCTGGCCGGTGCCGTTTACAGGCGGCCGATGGGGTCGATGTATTCGAAGTCCACCGTGTAGGTGTCGGCTTGCGACGTGACGAGCCGCAGCTCGACACCCGGCGCATTGGCTGTGTCGAGCATCCCCATGAGGTTCCCGTCCTCGATGAAGTCCAGCACGCACAGGTTGGCCTGCGGCACGAGCCGGTTTCGCTCTTGGTCGCGCTCCAGCTCGGCGCGCGTGACTTCGTGGATGACGTTGTTAGCGATGCGCACCTGCACGGCCGTCACACTGCCGTTCACGCCTTCGCGAATCCAGATGCGCTTGACCCGTCCGCCCGCGCCGCCCGTGGGCAAGAACATGATGTTCGGGCTGCCTTCCGTGCCCGCGGCCGGGAATGCCTGCGTCGTGTTGAGCAGCTTGCGGATGTACGGGTTGTTCGTCGGCGGGCGGTAGTTGGCAACCGCGTCGATCCGGCCAGCGCCCGGGAACGAGGCCGCGAGCTTGATTTCAAAGCTCAGGTCTTGCAGCAGCGCGCCGGGGATCGATGCGAGCAGTTGCTCGGACGCGCCGTTGCGGGCGTTCGGCTCGGTGAAGTCGAGTTCCACGAAGCCGGGATCGGTGCTGATTCCCCGGTAGGCGTCACGCTTGTTGATGAGCGTCCCGGATCCTTCGTCCAGGAAGATGCGACCGTTGGCCTTGCCGACGACACGCTCGATGTGCGCGGGCGTCGCGCCACCGGAGAGCACGAAGGCGATTTTGTCGTAGGTCGGTGCACCCTTGCCTGCCGGGCACTTCAGCGTTGCGGTGTTGCCCGCGGCGACGTTCTGCAGGTTCGTGAGCTTGAGCTTGTAGGTCATGCTGCCCTCGGTGGTGTTGCGGTCCAGCGGGTGCGGCTTACTGGCCGCCCGGCAGGTAGTCGCCGATGACGGGCACCTTGTAGACCTTCTTCTGAATCGCGTATGCGATGGCGAAGACGGCCAGCACCTCGGCGGCAAAAATGAGCTTGGCTTTCATGTCGTCGGTCCCCTTGTTCCTCGGTTGCGGGTGGATGACGCCCGCACTTTCGGGGGGACGGGTGGCTCGCGTCCAGGGGCCGGCGCGCCGGTAGGCGTAGGGCTAGGCTCTGTAGGTGTAGGGGCCGCGCGCTGTTGCTTTTTGCCCGGCACCGTGACCCATCCGTCCCGCACTTCGCCGGTGTCGAAGTCCTTTTCGATCCACTGGAGCTTTACCAGCGCTGCGATGCGCCCCGGGTCTATGTCCATCGAGCGCGCAACGGCCACCCGGTGCAGGTGCTCGCGCAGCGCGCAGCAATGGATGAGCGTGCAGTTCCCGAGAAACGATTTGTCGACCAGGGCCGGGCTCTGCGTCGCGCCGATGATGTGCACGGCCTCATGCCGCCCGCTGGTGGTCATCTTTCGCCACGCGGCCGGTGCCCATCCTGGCGTGGTGACGTTTGCCAGCTCTTCGGCTATGAAGGTGCAATGGCCGAAGGCGTAGACCAGTTCACACAGGGCTTCGAACTCGGCGCGCAAAGCCTTCTCGCCGGCACCGCGGGGCACGTAGCGCATGCGCAGTGGCCCGTTTCCGGCTGCGATCATGGCGCGCCTTACCGCGTCCAGCGTCGGGGCTTGCTTGGCGAACTCGCCATACTCGGCCTTGAAGTCCCAGGCGATCAGGCGGGGCGGGTTGTCTTCACGCAGTTTTTGCTTGATCCATACCCCTTTTCCCGTTCCCGATGCACCTACGACGCCCCAGATGCGCGCGTCATTGTGTGCCGCCATCGGTCCCCGCCTCCACCGTCTGAGCCGCAACCTTGGCCTTCGCGTCGTCGTCGGCCTCGCGCTTTGCCTTGATCGCGTCAAGGCGACGCCGCACTGCTACGTAGGACGGCACCGCCAGCCCGGCCGTCGCGATGATCAGGCCTAGCTCGGGGACGTCGCTCGGGGCGTTCCAGCCGTACTTGTCGGCCACCGGTACCATGGCCCGGCCCCACCCCATGCAGGCATCTTCGGTGTAGACCTGTCGCAGCTCGGGCGCGAGCATCGAGAGTGCGCCGCCGATGGTGTAGGCGATGACGCCCCACTCCCTGGCCGCCGTCTCGGCCGCGTCCATCGCGGCCTGCTGCTCCGCTTGCTCGGGGGTCGGCCCGCCGAGCGCGTCCGCCTCGGCCGTCATTTGGCCTAGGGCCTCCAGCTTCGCCACGTCCGTCATGGTCTTAGCCCTCCACGGTCAAGCCGAACAGACTGCTACGCTTGGCCTTCGCGGGTGTAGGCGTAGGCGGTGTAGGCGTAGGGGCAGGTGCGGGCGCGGCCAGCGCGGGGGCGGGGTCGCTTGCCGTAGGCGTAGGTGTAGG
>DATMBN010000066.1:0-41698 GCA_035559275.1 Burkholderiaceae bacterium | reverse complement strand
GGGGGTGCCGGCCCGGCTTCGGGCGGCCGGGCGCCGGGCATGCGTGTCGCCCCCCGGGGCTGCGCCCCCACCCCCCGAGGGGGTGCCGGCCCGGCTTCGGGCGGCCGGGCGCCGGGCATGCATGTCGACCCCCGGGGCTGCGCCCCCCCCCCGAGGGGGTTCCGGCCCGGCTTCGGGCGGCCGGGCGCCGGGCCTTCAGGCCGGCAGCACCCGTTGCGGCTTCATCGCGAGGTCCACGGTCTTGCCCTTGCGTGCCCGTTTGGACACGTAGGCGGCGAGCGCCGCGCCGCGCAGTTCCTCGTCCTTGGGCTTGCCTGCGCGGCCGGTTCCCTGCACGCGCAGCACGTCCTGGCACACCGCCACGGAGACCAGCGGATCCTTCGCGTCCACGTCCATCAAGGTGAGCCCGCGGCCGCCGTTGGATTGCAGCTTCAGCTCGTGGAGCGCAAAGACCAGCAGCCGTCCCGTCAGCGACAGGCATGCGACACGCGTGCCCGTGCCCGCCGCCGCGGGCGGCAACAGGCGCGCCCCTTCGTCCAGCGTCAGGAAGCCCTTGCCGCCCTTTTGCCGCGAGAGCATGTCGCCCGCGCGCGCGAGCAGGCCGTAGCCAGCGGTGTTGGCCAGGAGCAGGGTCGTGTCGGCAGGGCCGGCGTAGTAGTGCACCGGCTGGGTGCCGCCTTCCAGCTCGATCATCGTCGTGACCGGCTGGCCGTCCCCCCGCGCACCCGGCAGGCCTGCCACGGGGACACTGTAGACGCGTCCGTTGGAGCCGAACACCAGCAGCGTGTCCACCGTGCGGCATTCGAAGGTGCCGTACAGCCCGTCGCCGGCCTTGAACGCGAAGGCCATCGCATCGTGTCCGTGGCCCTGGCGCGCGCGCACCCAGCCTTTCTGGCTCACGACCACCGTGACCGGCTCGTCGATCACCTTGACCTCGGCGACGGCGCGCTTGTCCTCCTGGATGAGCGTGCGACGCTCGTCGCCGAACTGCTTCGCGTCCGCCTCGATCTCCTTGATGACCGTGCGCCGCAGGCTGGCAGGGCTGCCGAGGATGTCCTCCAGCTTGCCCTGTTCCTCCCGCAGCGACGAGAGCTCCTGCTCGATCTTGATCGCTTCCAGGCGGGCCAGCTGCCGCAGTCGGATCTCGAGGATGTCCTCCGCCTGTCGGTCGCTGAGCCTGAAGCGTTCGATCAGCGCTGGCTTGGGCTCGTCGGCATGGCGGATGATGCGGATGACCTCGTCGATGTTGAGCAGCACCAGTTGCCGGCCTTCGAGCACGTGGATGCGGTCCAGCACCTTGTCCAGGCGATGCCGCGTGCGGCGCTGCACCGTCTGCAGACGGAAGGCGATCCATTCGGTCAGGATCTGCCGCAGCGACTTCTGCGTGGGCCGCCCGTCGCCACCGACGACGGTGAGGTTGACCGGTACCGAGGTCTCCAGGCTGGTGTGGGCCAGCAGTGCGCGCACCAGCTCCTGCTGGTCGATGCGGCTGGTCTTGGGCTCGAACACCAGGCGCACCGGCGCATCCTTGCTCGACTCGTCACGCGCGACGTCGAGCAGCCCGAGCATGGTGGCCTTGAGCTGCTGCTGTTCCGAGGTCAGCGTCTTCTTGCCCGCCTTGACCTTGGGGTTGGTCAGCTCCTCGATCTCCTCCAGCACCTTCTGGCAGCTCACGCCCGGGGGCAGTTCGGTGACGACGAGCTGCCACTGGCCGCGGGCCAGGTCCTCGATCTTCCACCGCGCACGCACCTTGAGGCTCCCGCGGCCCGTCGCGTAGGCCTCGCGGATGTCGGCAGCACTGCTGATGATCTGCCCGCCGCCAGGGAAATCCGGTCCGGGCAGCAAGCTCATCAGCTCGTCGTCGGTCAGCCGATCGTTCCTGAGCAGCGCCACCGCTGCCGCGGCCACCTCGCGCAGGTTGTGCGAGGGCACCTCGGTCGCCAGGCCCACCGCGATGCCGCTCGCTCCATTCAGCAGCACGAAAGGCAGGCGCGCCGGCAACTGGCGCGGCTCCTCGGTGGAGCCGTCGTAGTTGGGCACGAAGTCCACCGTGCCCTCGTCGATCTCGTCGAGCAGCAGCCGCGCGATCGGCGCCAGCCGCGCCTCGGTGTACCGCATCGCGGCGGCGCCGTCGCCGTCGCGCGAGCCGAAGTTGCCCTGCCCATCGATGAGCGGGTAGCGCTGCGAGAAGTCCTGTGCCATGCGCACCAGCGCGTCGTAGGCGGCCTGGTCTCCGTGCGGATGGAAGCGGCCGAGCACGTCGCCGACGACGCGCGCGCTCTTGACCGGCTTCGCCCCGGTGGCTCCGCTGTACCCGAGGCCCATGCGCTGCATCGCATAGAGGATGCGCCGCTGCACCGGCTTCTGGCCGTCGGTCACATCCGGCAGCGCGCGCCCCTTGACCACCGACAGCGCGTATTCGAGGTAGGCGCGCTCGGCATAGCGCGCCAACGTCAGTGCCTCGCCGCCGTCGGCGGTTGCGTTTTCGAACAGATCGAACGTCTCTTGGCTCATCGCATCCATCGGCGGACGTGGTCAGTCCGCCTTCTCCAGGCCCGCCTCGCGGCGGGCGTCGTACTCGTCTTCCAGCATCGACATCACCACCAGCGACTCATAGCCGCCGTCGGTGCGCACGCATTCGCGCAGGCGCCCTTCCTCGACGAAGCCCTCGGTCTCGTACAAGGCCTTGGCGCGGGTGTTGTGGGTCCTCACGTCGAGCCAGAAGCGATGCGCCCCCAGGTCGTTGAAAGCCACCTTCTTGAGCAACCGAAGGCATGCCCTGCCCACGCCCCGCCCCTTGGCCTGCACGACCATGCGCTTGAGCTCGAGCGAGTGATGCGGGCTGCGGCAACCGACCAGGATCACGAAGCCGACCGGCGCGGGGGAATCGCCCGCCTCGACGATGAAATGCCGGAAATCCGGAAAGCGGACCGCCGCCTCGTGCTGCGTGCGGTCCCATGGAGTGATGAACGGCCGGTTGACGGGGTCGTTCTCGACCGAGATGACGAACTCCAGGTCGTCCAGCAGCGTGGGCCGCAGCCGCACGTGCGTGTTGCCGATCATCGTGTCTCTCCCTTGCGGCGCGCGGGCACCGGCGTCGGTATCCACCGCTTCGCGCCGGTGCATGACGCGCCGAGTATGCGCGATGCGTGTACCGTCCGCTCAGACATCCACCTCGACGGCGTTGCCGTGGACCTCCATCAGCTCGCGCCGGGCCTGGGCCTCGCCCTTGCCCATCAGCTTGTTCATCGAGCTTTCGGTCGCGCCGAAGTCCAGCTCGCCGTAGCGCACCTGCAGCAGGCGACGAGTATCCGGGTTGAGCGTCGTCTCCCACAACTGCTCGGCGCTCATCTCGCCCAGGCCCTTGAAGCGGCTGATGGTCCACGCTCCTTCACGGCAGCCCTCCTTGCGCAGCTTGTCGAGGATGGCGGTGAGCTCGCCCTCGTCCAGCGCGTAGAGCTTGGCCGCCGGCTTCTTGCCACGCGCGGGCGCATCGACGCGAAAGAGCGGCGGCTTGGCCACGTAGACGTGGCCGCGCTCGATGAGCTTGGGAAAGTGGCGGAAGAACAGCGTGAGCAGCAGCACCTGGATGTGCGAGCCGTCCACGTCCGCGTCGGACAGGATGCAGATCTTCCCGTAGCGCAGGCCCGAGAGGTCAGGCTGGTCCGCAGGCCCATGCGGGTCCACGCCGATCGCCACCGCGATGTCGTGGATCTCGTTGTTGGCGAACAGGCGATCGCGCTCGACCTCCCAGGCGTTGAGCACCTTGCCGCGCAGCGGCAGCACGGCCTGGAACTCCTTGTCGCGTCCCATCTTGGCGCTGCCGCCCGCCGAGTCGCCCTCGACCAGGAAGAGCTCGTTGTGCGAGATGTCGCGGCTTTCGCAATCGGTCAGCTTGCCGGGCAGCACGGCCACGCCCGAGCCCTTCTTCTTCTCGACCTTCTGCCCGGCGCGCTGGCGCGCCTGCGCCTGGCGGATGACCAGCTCGGCCAGGCGCTTGCCCTGGTCCACATGCTGGTTGAGCCACAGCTCCATCGCCGGCTTGACGTAGGTCGACACCAGGCGCAGCGCGTCGCGGCTGTTGAGCCGCTCCTTGGTCTGGCCCTGGAACTGCGGGTCCAGCACCTTGGCCGACAGGACGAAGCTCGCGCGCGAGAACACGTCCTCCGGCATCAGCTTGACGCCCTTGGGCAGCAGCGAATGCAGGTCGATGAAGTTCTTCACCGCTGCGAAGAGACCGTCCTTCAGGCCCGCTTCGTGCGTGCCGCCTGCCACGGTCGGGATCAGGTTGACGTAGCTCTCGCGCATCGGGGAGCCGTCCTCGGTGAAGGCGACGCACCAGGCGGCGCCCTCGCCCTCGGCGAAGTTCTCGGTCTCGTTCTCGCGCGCGTAGTGCTCGCCCTCGAAGAGGCTGATCACCGGGTCGGCCGGCAGCGTCTGCATCAGGTAGTCGCGCAGACCGCCCTGGTAGTGCCAGGTCTGGGTGTCCCCGCTCTTCTCATAGCTGAGCGTGACCGTCACGCCCGGCATCAGCACCGCCTTGCTGCGCAGCAGGTGCACCAGCTCCTGCTTGGGCAGTTCGGCGCTCTCGAAATACTTGGCATCCGGCCAGACGCGCACGGTCGTGCCGCTCTTGCGGTCGTCGGGCGCGGCCTTGCGCTTCTTGAGCGGCTCGATCACATCGCCGCCCGAGAACGCCAGTTGCGCCACCTGCCCGTCGCGCCAGACCGTCACCTCCAGGCGCCTGGCGAGCGCATTGGTCACGCTCACGCCCACGCCGTGAAGGCCGCCCGAGAAGCTGTAGGCGCCGCCTGCGCCCTTGTCGAACTTGCCACCCGCGTGCAGCCGGGTGAAGACGATCTCCACCACCGGCACCTTCTCCTCCGGATGCAGGCCGACCGGGATGCCGCGGCCGTCGTCCTCGACGCTGACCGAGCCGTCGGTGTGCACCGTCACCGCGATGCGCTTGCCGTATCCGGCCAGGGCCTCGTCGGCGGCGTTGTCGATCACCTCCTGCACGATGTGCAGCGGGTTGTCGGTGCGCGTGTACATGCCCGGCCGCTGCTTGACGGGCTCCAGGCCCTTGAGCACACGGATCGACGCCTCGCCGTACCCGGCCTCGGGTTTGGCGCCCGGTTTCGAACTGGGTTTTGTTGCCATGGCGGCGAATTCTAGGAGCGCGGCGGCCGGGACCGCCGCCTGCAGGTTCACGCGCTTTTGGCTACAGTGCGCGGATGCACTCGAACGCCACCCCCGCGAAGCTGTCGATGACGCAGGTCGTCATCTGCGGCGCCCTCATCGTCACGCTGTCCATGGGTATCCGCCACGGCTTCGGCCTGTGGCTGCAGCCGATCACCATGGACCGCGGCTGGACCCGGGAAACCTTCGCCTTCGCGATCGCGGTGCAGAACCTCATGTGGGGCGTGGCGGGGCCCTTCGCCGGCATGTTGGCGGACCGCTTCGGCGCCTTCCGCGTGATCGTGGGCGGTGCCCTGCTGTACGCCGCCGGCCTGGTGCTGATGGGGCTGGCGACCTCGGGACTGGCATTCACCGGCAGCGCCGGCCTGATGCTGGGCATGGCCCAGGCGGGCACGACCTACGCGGTGGTCTACGGGGTGATCGGCCGCAACGTCGCGCCGGAGAAGCGTTCCTGGGCCATGGGGGTGACGGCGGCGGCCGGCTCGTTCGGCCAGTTCCTGATGGTGCCGGTGGAGAACTGGCTCATCGGCGGCTTCGGGTGGCAGCAGGCGCTCTTCATCCTCGGCTGCCTGGCCCTGGCGATTGCGCCGCTGGGCCTGGGGCTCAAGGAGCCCAAGGCGGCGGGCACGAGCGTCGGCCACCAGAGCGTCGGACAGGCGGTGCGCGAGGCTTTCGGTTACCCCAGCTTCCTGCTGCTGATGGCCGGCTATTTCGTCTGTGGCTTCCAGGTCGTGTTCATCGGCGTGCACATGCCCAGCTACCTGAAGGACCATGGGCTGTCCCCGGAAGTGGCGACGTACGCCCTCGCGCTGATCGGCCTGTTCAACGTGATCGGCACCTATGGCGCGGGCGTGCTTGGGCAGCGCCTGCCCAAGCGCTACATCCTCTCGGCGATCTACCTGCTGCGCTCGGTGGCCATCGTCGTGTTCCTGATGGTGCCGCTCAGCCCCATGAGCGTGTACGTGTTCTCGGCCGTCATGGGTGTGCTGTGGCTGTCCACCGTCCCCCCGACCAACGCGGTCATCGCCCAGATCTTCGGCGTGCAGTACCTGTCCATGCTGGGCGGCTTCGTGTTCTTCTCGCACCAGATCGGCTCCTTCCTGGGGGTGTGGCTGGGCGGCATGCTCTACGACACCACCGGCACCTATGACGTCGTGTGGTGGATCGCGGTCGCCCTGGGCGTGTTCGCCGGCCTCGTGAATCTCCCCGTCCGGGAAACCGCCATCGCCCGCCCGGCGCTGGCTGCGGCATGATGGCGACATGGACGAGCAGCAACCGGTCTCCCGATGGATACGCGTCGCGGCCTGCGCGGGCGCGGGCGCCGCGCTGCTCGCCGTGTTCGGCTGGTACTTGCGGCCGGAGCTGATGGTGAGCCTTGCCAACCAGCTGTGGAGCTGCTTCTGAGCGTGCGCGGGGGCCGCTGCCCGGCCCGGCCGTTCAACCGGCCGCGTTTCGTTGACATCACGGTTCCCTCCCACGCATGAAGGTCGTCGTCCTCACCGGAGCCTCCGACGGCATCGGTGCCGAGCTCGCGCGGCAGATCGCGGCACGCGAAGGTGCGCAGGTCGCGCTGGTGCTGGCCGCCCGCCGCCGCGACAAGCTCGAGGCCGTGGCCCTGCAGTGCCGCCAGCACGGCGCCCAGGTGCTGGTGCAGCCCGCGGACGTCTCGCGCGACACCGACTGCCGCGCCCTCATCGAGACGGCGGTCGCCGCCTTCGGCCGCCTCGACGTGCTCGTCAACAACGCGGGCATGTCCGCCCATGCTGCCTTCGAGGACGTGCAAGACCTCGCCTGGTACGAGACGCTGATGCGCATCAACTTCTGGGGCGCGGTCTGGTGCACGCGCGCGGCGCTGCCGCACCTGAAAGCCAGCCGCGGCCAGATCGTCGCCGTCAGCAGCCTCGCGGGCCTGGTCGGCGTACCGGGCCGCACCGCCTACAGCGCCACCAAGTTCGCCATGAATGGGTTCTTCGAGTCCCTGCGGGTCGAGCTGATGCCCCACGGCGTCGCGGTGACGCTCGCCTACCCCGGCGTGGTCGCCACCGACATCCGCTACCGGGGCTTCAACGCCGCCGGGCAGCCGGCGGGCAGGAGCGGCCTGGACGAGCGCGGCGCGATGAGCGTGCGCACCTGCGCGAGGCTGATCCTGGACGGCATGTACGCCAGGCGTCGCGAGGTCGTGATGACGGCCAAGGGCAAGCTGGCCCGCTGGATCAAGCTGATCGCGCCGGGGCTGGTGGACCGGATGGCCCTGGCCGCGCTGAACCGGGACGCGACGGAGGCCGGCCGATGACCGGCGCGTCCGCCCTCACCCATGCCGCACTGGAGGCATCGCCCTGGGTGCGCCGCTGGAGCCACCTCGTGCCCGCGGGTGCGACTGTCCTGGATGTCGCCTGCGGCCGCGGCCGTCACGTGCGCTGGTTCGCGGCGCGTGGCGCGCGCGTCACGGGGGTGGACAGGGACGAGGCCGCCGTCGCACCGTTGCGCGACGTCGCCGAGATCCTGGTGGCCGACATCGAGGCGGGGCCCTGGCCGCTCGGCGGCCGCCGCTTCGATGCGGTCGTCGTCACCAACTACCTCTGGCGCCCCCTCCTGCCCGCGATCGTCGCCGCCGTGGCTCCAGGCGGGGTGCTCCTGTACGAAACCTTCGCCAGAGGGAACGAAACCGTCGGCCGGCCGTCGAACCCCGACTTCCTGTTGCGGCCGGGGGAACTGCTCGACGTGGTGCGCGGGGAACTGCGCGTGGTCGGATACGAGGACGGTTTCCTGGACTCACCCCCGCGCCATGTGCAACGCCTGGCGGCGGTGCGTCCACGCGCAGACGAGGGGCCCGCACCCCGGTACCCGTTGGCGCCTTCCGCCGGATGAGCGGCCCGCCCCGGGGAGGGCCGCCCCGCGTGGCACAATCGCCGGATTGCGAGGAATAGACGCATGAGACCGATTGTTGGCAGCATCGTCGCGCTGGTCACGCCGATGCACGAAGACGGTAGCGTGGACTACGACGCCCTGCGCCGCCTGATCGACTGGCACATCGCCGAGGGCACCGATTGCATCGGGGTCGTCGGCACCACCGGCGAATCCCCGACCGTCACCGTCGAGGAACAGGCGGAGATCATCCGCGTGGCGGTGGAGCACGCCAAAGGCCGCGTGCCCATCATGGCGGGCGCCGGCGCCAACTCGACGCGCGAGGCGATCGAGCTGTCCAGGTACGCCAAGCAGGTGGGGGCCGACTGCACTTTGCAGGTCGTGCCCTACTACAACAAGCCCACGCAGGAAGGCATGTACCAACACTTCCGCGCGATCGCGGAAGCGGTGGACATCCCGGTGATCCTCTACAACGTGCCGGGGCGCACCGTCGCGGACATGCAGCACGAGACCGTGCTGCGCCTCGCGCAGGTGCCGGGCATCGTGGGCATCAAGGAAGCGACCGGCAACATCGACCGGGCCGCCTGGCTCATCAAGCAGGCGCCCAAGCACTTCTCGGTCTATTCCGGCGACGACCCGACGGCGGTCGCGCTGATGCTGCTCGGCGGGCACGGCAACGTGAGCGTGACCGCCAACGTCGCGCCCAAGGCGATGCACGAGCTGTGCATGGCCGCGATCGCCGGCGACGCGAAGCGCGCCGCGCAGATCCACATGAAGCTGCTGGCACTGCACAAGCTGCTGTTCGTCGAGCCCAACCCCATCCCCGTCAAGTGGGCGCTGGCCCGCATGGGCAAGGCCGGTCCCTCGCTGCGCCTGCCGCTGGTGCCGCTCGCGTCCGCGCACCATGCGGCCCTCGAGCAAGCCCTGCGTGAAGCCGAGCTTCTTTAAACGCGCCCTGCGGCGGCCTCCGTGGGCCGCCGGCCCGAACCTTCCGATTCCGCGCCGGAGTATCTGTCTGTGAACCTGCCCCAGTCTCGGCAACCCCGCATCCTGCGACGCTCGACGGTCGCCCTTCTCGTGGCCACCGCCCTGGCCGGCTGTTCCTCGCTGAGTTCCATGATGGAAGGCGACCGGGTCGACTACCGCAGCCGCGGGTCGCAATCGGCCCGGCTGGAGGTGCCTCCGGATCTGACCCAGCTCCAACGCGATGCACGCTACCAGGTGCCAGGCGGTGGCAGCGTCAGCGCGGCCGAACTCGAGCGGGCCCAGGCCACGGCGCCGCGCCAGGGTACGGCGAACAATGTCGCGCCCAACGCGATCGGCGATGTGCGCCTGATGCGCGCGGGAGAGCAGCGCTGGCTGGTCACGGCCGAGGCGCCGGAACAGGTGTGGCCCAAGCTGCGGGCTTTCTGGCAGGAACTCGGCTTCAACCTCACGACCGACTCCCCGCAGACGGGCGTGATGGAGACCGATTGGGCCGAGAACCGGGCCAAGCTCCCGCTGGACATCATCCGCCGCACGATCGGCCGGGCGTTGGACTCGCTGTACTCCACCGGCGAGATGGACCGCTTCCGCACGCGCGTCGAACGCACGCCCTCCGGCACCGAGATCTACATCAGCCACCGCGGCATGGAGGAGGTCTATACCAACCAGCGGGAAGACCAGACCCGCTGGCAGCCTCGCAAGGCCGATCCTGAGCTGGAGGCGGAGATGCTGTCCCGCCTGATGGTCCAGCTCGGCGCCAAGCCCGAGGAAGCACGAGCGGCGGTGGCCAACGCCCCCACCCTGCCCCCGAAGGCCCGGATCATCGATGGGGCCGACGGCCGCGCGGTGCAGCTCGACGAAGGTTTCGACCGTGCCTGGCGCCGCGTGGGACTGTCGCTGGACCGCAGCGGCTTCACGGTCGAGGACCGCGACCGCGCCGAGGGCATCTACTACGTCCGCTACGTCGCTCCGAATCCCGACGAGGGTCGTCGCGAACCCGGTCTCTTCAGCCGCTGGTTCGGGTCGTCCGACCGCAATGCCCCGGCGCCCAGCCGCTACCGGGTGGTGGTGCGCGGGGAAGGCGAGCGCACCCTGGTCAGCGTGCTCGACGCGCAGGGCGCGACGGACCGCACCGGCAACGGCGACCGGATACTGCAGCTGCTCGCCGAGGACCTGCGCTAAGCATTCGAACCGGGCGTCGCGCATGTTGCGCTTTTGCAGTCTGGGCAGCGGCAGCTCGGGCAATGCGACGCTGGTCGAGGCCCGCAGCGGCGCGACGGTCACGCGGCTGCTCATCGATTGCGGCCTGTCTCTGCGCGAGCTCGACGCCCGGCTGGGGCGGCTCGGCCTGGTCGCCACCGACCTGGACGCCGTGTTCGTCACCCACGAGCACAGCGATCACGTGGGCTCGGCGGCCGCGCTGTCCCGCCGGCACGGGCTGCCCGTATGGTCCAGCCACGGAACCTGGAGAGCATGCGGCGAGGACCTCGGGGAACGCTGGTCCACGGCGCGCGACGGCGAACCGGTGTCGGTCGGGGACCTGCAGATCCTGCCCTACACCGTCCCGCACGACGCACGCGAGCCGTTGCAGCTGGTCTGCAGTGACGGCCAGTCGCGTCTGGGCGTTCTCACCGACGCGGGCACGCACACACCCTATCTGCTGGAGCGCCTGGCCGGCTGCGACGCGCTCATCCTCGAGTGCAACCACGATCGCGAACTGCTTCAGCGCTCGCGCTATCCGGCCTTCCTGAAGGCACGTATCGCCGGGCCCCGGGGCCACCTGGCGAACGACACCGCCGCCGAGATCCTCGCGCGTTGCCGCCACGACAGGCTGCGCCACGTGGTCGCCGCCCACCTGAGCGAAGAGAACAACCGCCCCCATCTGGCGGCCGCCGCACTGTCCGCGGTCCTGGACACGACCCCGGAGGACATCGTCGTCGCCGACGCCGGTCGCGGCTTCGGGTGGCTGCAGGCCTGAGTGCCGAGCCGGGAGGACAAGGGCCGGACCGCTCCGCGCGCAAATCCGGCGGACAAAGAAAAAGCCGCTCTTGCGAGCGGCTTTTCTCGTCGATTCTGACGGTGATTTACTGCGAGGCGGGGGAAGCAGCCGGATCGGCGGCCGGCGCAGCGTCGGCCGGAGCGGACGCGGCATCGGTCGGCGCCGAAGCGGCGTCCGCGGCAGGCGCAGCCGGCTCGGCGGCCGGAGCCGGAGCGGGGGTTTCAGCCGCCGGAGCCGGAGCGGCTTCTTCATTCTTGCCGCAAGCGGCCAGCGCCAGGGCAGCGATCATGGAAGCCAACAGAAGCGACTTTTTCATTCCTTATTTCCTCGAAAAGTTCGACCAATTACCGGTAATCGTCGGAACTCCTCCTAAGCACTGAGTCCCAACCAAGACTTGGAACGCGTGAGCATTTCCTTGCCCAGCCAAAAATTATAGATCCGGGAAAACCAGAATTCATAGACCCAAGGTCGTGACAGGGAAGGCGTCGATGCTGCGCCACCACACCTCGTCGAGCAGTTCCCGGCCCTGCCGCAAGTGGCCAGGCTGCCGCTCCACGACGCCGCGGTACAGCGTCGCCTCGACGAGCCGGACCTGAAGCAGCCCCTGCACCCAGCACAGCCCCGGAATGTTCTCGGGCAAAAGTTCCGGCATGCTGCGGCACGTCACGATGTGGCCCCAATGGCGCCGCCACTGCACCCAGCGCGGGTGGCGCCTGACCACCTCGTCGTAGTGGGAGGCCAGCATGACCAGTTTGCGATGGCTGTAAGCCCAGGCGGTCAGCGACTCCACCACCTCCCGCTCTCCCAGCGGCCATTGCGCGAAGTCCACGTCGCAGCACCACAGCTCCGGCGCGCCGGCGGCCGCGGCCTGCGCAAAAGCCCCGCGCAAGGCGTGCCGGAACATGGTGCGGGACTGGAACAGCCCCTCGGGCAGACCCCCTTGGTCCCGTGTGATGGATGCCTCATCCATGCTCGTCTCCTCACGCCAGTTGCGCACGGCCGGCTGGACACTGAAAAGGTCGGGGCAAGACGTGGAGCCGCCCGGCCCGGGGTAGTGCCTTCAGGCTGGCCGGACCCAGCCGTCGTCGGCCCATTGTTGCAGCAACTCCAGCGCGTCGACACTCAGCTGCCGCACGGCACGGGCGTCGAGCGCGCGCTCGTCGGCCAGGCGTCGCATGAGCGCAGCGTCCCGTCCTCCGGCTCGGTACGAGGCGCCGTTGATGTAGATGTGGGCCTCGTCATAGAGCATCCGGGTCCTCCGGTCGAGCGTGACGCCCTGGCGCACGTCGTCGGCCTCGCAGATCTCGAAGGCCACGTGCGACTTGGGCTCGCTCAGGTATTCGCCCAGCGCCCGCGCCAGCGCCCCGTCGTCGGCCAGCAGCTCGTGCACCGCACGTCGCGCGAACTCATGCATCTCGGGCGGAATCGCCCCAGGCTCCGTGGTCGCCGGCTGAGAAGGGTCCCGATACAAGGGATCGTCGGCCTCGTCCAACTCCTCCTCGTAGGCCTCGATCATCCGCGCGACCACTTCTCGCAGCAGTTCGCTGCGCCGTGGCGCGCGAAATCCGATGGAATACGTCATGCACTCGCCCTCTGCGATGCCGTCGTGTGCCCATCGCGGTGGCAGGTACAGCATGTCGCCGGGCTCCAGCACGTGCTCTTCCTCGGGCTCGAAGTGCTTCAGGATCTTGAGCGGCACCCCCTCTTCCAGCTCCGGGTCCCGCATGCGCCCGATCCGCCAGCGCCGTCGACCCTGCACCTGCAGCAGGAAGACGTCGTAGGAATCGAAGTGCGGCCCCACCCCACCGCCATCGGTCGCGTACGAGATCATCAGGTCGTCGAGCCGGGCGTGGGGTACGAAGCGAAACGACTGCAACAGACCATGCACCGACTCGTCCTGCAGGTCCATGCCCTGCAGCAGCACCGTCCAGCCACCTTCATGGAGCGGAGGCAGCGTGCGCCGCGGCAAGGGGCCGTGCCTGAGCTGCCAGTCGCGCCCCTGGCGGACCACCAGGCGCGATTGCACCCCCTCCTGCGCCGCCAGCGCGAAGAGCTGGGTGCGCGACAGCAGGGGCTCGATGCCCGGAACCGCCGCGCGGATCAGCAACGGCTTCTTGTGCCAGTGCCGACGCATGAACTGCGCGGGGCTGAGACCCCCCAGCAGGGAGAGCTTTTGTTCGATGTCCATGGGCGTCATTGTGCGATCATTGCTCGATGCTGATCTCCGCCCCCTGCGTCGTCAGTCTCACCTGGCGCCTCGAAGACACCCTCGGCAACCTGATCGACGAGCTCACGGATCCCGTCGACTTCTTCTACGGTGGAGACGATCTGCTCGCGAAGGTCGAGGAAGTGCTCGAGGGCCAAGCCCCCGGCTTCGAGACCCAGGTGCAGCTCGAGCCCGAACACGCCTTCGGCGACTACGACCCCTCTTTGGTGTTCTTCGAGGAACGCCACCTGTTCCCCGAACAGATCGAACCAGGCATGCAGTTCGACGGGCCGCCCGAAGGCGCCACCACGCCCGACATGCCGCGCGACCGCATCTACACGGTCACCGAGGTCTACGACAGCCACGTCGTGCTGGACGGCAACCATCCGCTGGCCGGCATCGCGCTGCGGCTGGCGCTGAAGGTCCGCGACGTGCGCAGCGCGACGCCGGAGGAGATCGAGCAGCGCTCGGTCGGCGAGCCGGTGTTCACGGTGATGAACACCGTGATGCCGCCGTCCGGCCAAGTGCACTGACCCGGGCTCCCGGGCCGACCTTGCGCCGCCGGTTTCGCCCGCCGCGCCCCTGAACGTCCCTGCCCCGGCGCTGAACCGGCCCAGCGGGCGGCGCCCCTTCCCGGGCACGCGCGGCACGCGGCGTTCGAGCCTGTCCTACCGGCCCGTGGAACCGAAACCGCCCTCGCCGCGTTCGGACGCCCCGAACTCGTCGACGCGGCGGAAGCTCGCCTGCACGACCGGCACGATGACCATCTGTGCAATGCGCTCGAACGGATGGATCGTGAAGGTGGTGCTGCCCCGGTTCCAGCAACTGACCATCAGCTGGCCCTGGTAATCCGAGTCGATCAGCCCCACGAGATTGCCGAGCACGATGCCGTGCTTGTGGCCCAGCCCAGAGCGCGGCAGGATCAGCGCGGCCAGGCCCGCATCGGCGATGTGGATGGCCAGGCCCGTGGGGATCAGGGTGGTCTGGCCGGGTTCCAGCACGAGCGGCTGGTCGAGGCAGGCGCGCAGGTCCAGGCCCGCGCTGCCCGGCGTGGCGTAGGCCGGCAGGTGCTCGGCCATGCGCGCGTCCAGCACCTTGAGGTCTATGGTCGTCATGGTTCAGGTCTTGTAGGCCGCGAGCCGGCCGGCGATCTCCGCCACCAGCATGCGCGCAAGGGCCTGCTTGCCGGCATGGCCGCCGCCCGGAGGCAGTTCGCGGTGCCCCAGTGCGTCCACCAGCAGCAGGCTGTTGTGGTCCTGTCCGAAGGTGGCCGGACCCAGGTTGCCCACCACCAGCGGCACGCGCTTGCGCTCCAGCTTCGCACGGGCATGGGCCAGCAGGTTCTCGCTTTCGGCCGCGAAGCCGACGCAGTACGGCGCGTCGGGCAGCGCAGCGACCGCGGCCAGGATGTCAGGGTTCTCGGTGAGCTCGAAACTGGGGGCGAGCTTCTTGCCGTCCTTCTTGATCTTGTGCGGCGCCAGCGTCGCGGGGCGCCAGTCGGCCACAGCGGCCGTGGCGACGAAGACGTCGTGCACGGAGGCGGCCGGCACCACGGCGTCGTACATCTGCTGCGCGCTGCGCACATCGATGCGTGTGACGCCGCGCGGCGTCGGCAGGGCGACGGGCCCCGCGACGAGGGTGACCTGCGCTCCCGCCTCGCGCGCGGCGCGCGCGATCGCGAAGCCCATCTTGCCGCTGGATAGGTTGGTGATGCCCCGAACGGGGTCGATGGCCTCGAAGGTCGGACCTGCCGTCACGAGGACCTTGCGGCCGAGCAGCGACTTGGGTTGGAACAGCGCGACGATCTCTTCCAGCAAGTCAGCGGGCTCGAGCATGCGACCATCGCCGAACTCGCCGCAGGCCTGCTCGCCGCTGCCGGGGCCGAGCAACACGGCCCCGTCGGCGCGCACCTGCTCGATGTTGCGCTGCGTGGCCGGGTGGGCCCACATCTCGCGGTTCATCGCAGGCGCGACGACGAGCGGGCAGCGCTCCTCACCGGCGCCCCATGGACGTGCCAGGCACAGCAAGCTCAGCAGGTCGTCGGCGCGACCCTGCGCCAGCTTGGCAATGCAATCGGCGCTTGCAGGCGCGACCACGATCGCGTCGGCCCCGCGGGTGAGGTTGATGTGCGCCATGCCGTTGGGCTCGCGCGCATCCCATTGGTCGGTGTAGACCGGCTGCCCCGACAACGCCTGCATCGTCACCGGGGTGATGAAGTGTTGCGCCGCCTCGGTCATCACCACCTGCACCGTGGCGCCGGCCTTGGTGAGCAGGCGCACCAGCTCGGCGCTCTTGTAGCAGGCGATACCGCCGGACAGGCCCAGCACGATGCGGCGGCCTAGGAGTTCGGGTGCGTCGGTCATGTCGTCGTGCTCGTGGGGGCGCAGGTGGCGCAATGGCCAGGATCAGACCTCGCGGGCCGTGATCGTGTATTTGAATCGGTCCGGATCGAGCGGGTCGAAGCGGCCCGAGCGGTTCTCGCCCTGCGGGTACATCAGGAAGCCCAGGCGCGGGCCGTCCGAGCCGGGCAGCGCGACGTCGTGCGCCAGGTTGAAACCCAGCCAGTTGCCTTCCCATCCACCGAAGAGGCCGCGATATACCGGAGCGACCACGGGGTGGCTGGTGTCCTTGATCCATTCGCCCGCTTCCAGGCGCATCACCTTGCCGACGTCCGCCGGGTCCATGGCCACCCAGCCGTGCTGACGCAGGAAGACCTCCGCGCGGCAGTGCTGCGCGGCCTTGAGGTTGGCCGGGTTGCCGCTCAGTTCGCGATAGCCGAAGGCCGACGGAGCCAGACGGATGCCGTAGACATCGCGCGCGGGCACGCCCACGGCGCGGCACAGGCCGACGAAAAGCGCGTTGATGTCGCCGCACTTGCCGCCGAAGTTGCCGGTCTCCAGCATGGACTTGATGTCGCCCACGCCGCAGCCGCGCACCAGCGGCTCACGATAGGTGGTGTGCACCACCCAGTCGTAGATGAGGCGCACCTTCTCGAAGTCGCTGCGCGCGCCCCGGGTGATCTCGGTGGCCGTCTCCAGGACGATGCCGTCCGTGGGCATCAGCTCGGTCGGTTGCGTCCAGGCGCGCAGCGAGGCGGCGTCTTCGCGCACCAGCCGGCGCTGCGACCAGTCGGTAGCGCGGTCGCGGGTGCGCACGCGCGACGTCAGTTCCAGCACGGGTCGCTCGACGCCAGGGTCGAAATCGGCCACCAGCATGCGCGCACCGTAGGTGGCGTCGCTGGCCATGCGCACCTGGCTGGCGTTGCCGCTCCAGCGGCTTTCGAGCGACTGCTGGTAGTCGGCATCGATGGCCGGCACCGGCAGCCACACGCGCGTGCGGCCTTCGTGGGTCTGGACCTCGACGCGGGTGGTGAGCTCGAACTCCCGCCAGGCGCCGGGCCTGGGCTCGAAACGGCGGGCGGAGGCCGGCGAGGAGGCGGACGACACGGGGCCCGCGGCGGCCAGCCAGGGCATGGCGCCCAGCCACGCACAGACTCGGCGGCGCGAGAGAGGGACGCGCGGGGACGATGAGCGGATCTTCATGTTCGGCAGAACGGGTAACGCCACTGGACGGGAGGTGGCGGGATTATCTCCCTGCCGGGGGCGCCCACGTCCGGCCCGGGTCATGCGCTGTCCCCACGGGATCCTTGCCGCCTGCAAGGACGGCCGCCCTTGTATCTTTGCCCCCCGGGGCTTGCGCCCCACCCCCCCATGGGGGTTGAGGCCCGGCTTCGGGCGGCCGGGCGCCGGGCCTCAGACCAGGGGATCGATCAGTGCGCGTGCTTCCTTGCCGGACCAGTCCATCTCGCCCACCACGATCCACCGCCCTCGCCCTTGACGGTCGATCACGACCGTGCTGGGGAACACACGCGGCGTCCAGGCCCGGGCGGCGGCCCCGTCGCGGTCGAGCAGCACCACGAGTCGTTCCGGCACTTCTCCCAGCACGGTGTCGAGGAACGACCGCACCTTGCCTTCGCTTTCCTGGTAGTTGGCCGCGGCGACGACCACCCCATGCTCGGCGCTCGCCTCCGCCAGTCGCAGCAGGCTGGGCATCTCGGCCACGCAAGGCTCGCACCAGCTCGCCCAGAAGTTCAGCACCACGACCTTGCCGCGCCATTGCGCCAGCTGTCGCGGCTGGCCCTGCAGGTCGGGCAGCGCCAGCGCGGGCACCGCGCGCTGCGACGGCCAAGGCTTGACCAGCGAGCGCGCCCGGGCGGAGGTTGCGCCGCCCGCGAGGGCGAGCGCCACGCCGCCGCCCAGCAGGTAGCTCAGGGCCTGGCGGCGGGAAACGGACTTAGAAAGGGGCATGGACTGCGATTATCCCGACAAGCGGATGCCCCGACGGGGTGCCGGACGATGGGTTGGACCACACACGAAGGAGCTTCCCGAAAAGGACTTTCCGAAAGGACTTCCCAAAATTTCAGAAAATACTGAAAATTCAAACATTGCTTGACCAGGCGCAACGTGTCCCTCTTCCCCGCTCCGGAGCCCGCCATGAGCCACCTCTCGCCCCTCGTCCGCAGCTTCGTCTCCCACTTCGGCGAAATGGGCAGCCGCTGGGGCATCAACCGCACCGTGGGCCAGATCTACGCCCTGATCTTCGTTTCGCCCCGGCCGCTCAACGCGGACGAGATCGCGGAACAGCTGGAGTTCTCGCGCTCGAACGTGAGCATGGGGCTCAAGGAACTGCAGGCCTGGCGGCTGGTGCGCCTCAAGCACCTGCCCGGCGACCGGCGCGAGTACTTCGAGGCGCCGACCGACGCCTGGGAGATCTTCCGTACGCTGGCCGAGGAGCGCCAGCGCCGCGAGATCGAGCCGACGCTGTCGATGCTGCGCAGCGCGCTGATGGAACAGCCGGCGACCGAGGAGGACCGCATCGCGCAGGAACGGATGAAGGGCATGCACGACCTGATCGAACTGATGATGAACTGGTTCGACGACGTGCAGCGCATGGACACCAAGACCCTGGTGCAGCTGATGCGCATGGGGTCCAAGGTGCAGAAGCTGCTCGAACTGACCGGCAAGATGAAGGTCCTGCCGGGCGGCAAGAGCGGCGCGTGACCACCGACGAGGACTGTCATGGACGCTCTGCTACTCGCCCGCATCCAGTTCGCGGCGAACATCACTTTCCACATCCTCTTCCCGACCATCAGCATCGCGCTGGGCTGGGTCCTGCTGTTCTTCCGATGGCGCTGGCTGCGCACCCGCTCCCACGCCTGGCTCTCGGCCTACCGCTTCTGGACCAAGGTCTTCGCGCTCACCTTCGCGCTGGGGGTCGTCTCCGGCATCACGATGAGCTTCCAGTTCGGCACCAACTGGCCCGGCTTCATGGAACGGGCAGGCAACGTGGCCGGCCCGCTGCTGGGCTACGAGGTGCTGACCGCCTTCTTTCTCGAGGCGACCTTCCTGGGCGTGATGCTCTTCGGCCACGGCAAGGTGTCCGAGCGCGTCCACCTGCTCGCGACCTTCCTGGTGGCCTTCGGCACCACCATGTCGGCGTTCTGGATCCTGAGCCTCAACTCCTGGATGCAGACGCCGGCCGGCGTGGAGATCGTGAACGGCGAGTTCCACGTGCGCTCCTGGCTGGAGGTGGTATTCAATCCCTCCTTCCCCTACCGGCTCGCCCACATGCTGATCGCCTCGGGGCTCACCGTGGCCTTCCTGCTGGCCGGCCTGTCCGCCTGGCAGGTGTTGCGCGGCGCCTCCCACCGGGCCACCGCCGTCTGCCTGCGCACCGGGCTGACGCTGGCGGCCGCGCTGATCCCGGTGCAGATCTTCGTCGGCGACCTGCACGGGCTGAACACGCTCGAGCACCAGCCGCAGAAGATTGCCGCGATCGAGGGCATCTGGCACACCGAGCGCGGCGCACCGCTGGTGCTCTTCGCCGTACCCAACGAGGCCGAGCGTCGCAACGACTTGGCAATCGAGATTCCGCGGGCGGCCAGTCTCATCCTCACCCACGACGCGAATGGCGAGCTCAAGGGCCTATCCGAATTCGAAGGACGCCACCCGCCGGTCGCCCCCCTGTTCTACGGCTTTCGCATCATGGTCGGCATGGGCATGCTGATGCTCGCGGTGAGCTGGGCGGGTTGGTGGATCGCCCGCAGGCGTGGCTGGCGGCCGCAGGCGCTGCCGAAGACGCTCCTGTGGACCCTGGCGGGCATGACCTTCTCCGGCTGGGTCGCGACCGTGGCCGGCTGGTACGTGACGGAGATCGGACGCCAGCCCTACATCGTGCACGGGCTGCTTCGCACCTCCGAGGTGGCTTCGAACGTCCCCTCGCCGATGATCGCAACGACACTCGCCGCCTACCTGCTGGTCTACGCAGTGCTCGCGCTGGCCTACGTGGCCGTGCTCAAGTACCTGGCCGAAAAGCCCGAGGAGGTACTGGCGCACGAACAGCAAGATCGCGAACGCGCCACGGTGGGTGCGATCACCGCCCCGTTGACCGCCCCCGAGGGAGGCAGCGCATGACGACGCTCGATACCTTGCTGCCCGTGATCTTCATGGCCCTGATGGGCCTGGCGATGCTGGCCTACGTGGTCCTCGACGGCTACGACCTGGGCGTCGGCATGCTGATGCATCGCGCCGACGACGCCGAGAAGGACACGATGGTCGCCTCCATCGGCCCCTTCTGGGACGCCAACGAGACCTGGCTGGTGCTCGGGGTGGGCATCCTGCTGATCGCCTTTCCCAAGGCGCACGGCGTCGTGCTCACGGCGCTGTACCTGCCTACCGCGGCGATGCTGATCGGCCTGATCCTGCGCGGGGTGGCGTTCGACTTCCGGGTCAAGGCACGGTCGCACCACAAGCCGCTGTGGAACCGCGCCTTCTTCGCCGGCTCCACCCTCGCGGCCGTGGCGCAAGGCTGGATGCTCGGACGGTACGTCACCGGCTTTGCCGAAGGCCCCGTCTACACCGCGTTCGCGGCCGCGATCGCGCTCGCATTGCCCGCCGCCTACGTGCTGCTGGGCTCCACCTGGCTCATCCTGAAGACCGAAGGCGCGCTGCAGGCCCGCGCGATCGAGTGGGCGAAGCGGGCCTGGGGGCCGGTGGTGCTCGGCATCGCGATGATCTCGCTCGTCACGCCATGGGCCAGCGAGACCGTGCGCGGGCGCTGGTTCAGCATGCCGGCCTTCATCGCGCTGCTGCCCATTCCGCTGATGACCGCTTTCGCGCTCGGCGCCGTGCGGGCCCTGCTGAACTCGTCGCGCATCCGCGGCAAGCTGTGCTGGCTGCCCTTCGTGCTGGTGATCTCGGTGTTCATGCTGGGCTTCTTCGGCCTGGCCTACAGCCTCTATCCCTACGTGGTGATGGACCGCCTGACGATCTGGGACGCCGCCAGCGCCACCGACTCGCTGGTCGTGATCCTGATCGGGGCCGCGATCACGGTGCCGGCCATCGTCGGCTACACGATCTTCGCGTATCGCGTGTTCCGGGGCAAGGCGACGGCGCTGAGCTACGGTTGACGCGCGAGCCCTGGCCCCCGCCCCTTGGGTCGAGTCCGCGCCCGCAGCGCCTCGTGCGGCTCGGCAGGCGGCAGAGGCCGCTCAGCGGGGCTGGCCGTCCGGGGCGTAGCCCGACTGAGCGGGCAGGCGGGCGAGTTGCAGGACCTGCGAGGTCGGCGCCTCGCCGAGGGTCGTGACGGCGCCGAGCGACCAATCCTCCGAGCCGCCGGCACGGCGATAGCGCCACTGCACGTGACGTCGCCAGGCACCGGCCCGCTCGACGGTGCGATCGACCAGAAGCTGCAGGCGGCCGCGCTGTGAGAGGTCCGAGGTGGCAATCAGCATCGCCTGGTGCACCAGGGGGCCAGGTGAGCGCTCGGCCCAGACGGTGCACCGCCCATCGGCGCTTACCGCCAGGAGCACCGGTTCGGCGCCCGAGCGGGCCGCGAGCACGGCGCCGTAGCCGCCGTCCAGGAGCACGCGAGCGCCCTCGTCGGCCGCATCCAGCGGCTCGAAGCCTTGACTCAGCGCCCAGTCGACCACGGCGGTCAACGCCCCTTCGTGCTGCACGCAGCCGTCCATGAAGACGCGCACCGCTGCGCTCGTCGCGCCCGAGGGAACGATCACGGGCACGGGGACAGTCCCGGCCTGTCCGTCGCCGGGGGCGCCGGGGGATGGATCCAGGCTGAGCGGGAGGACGGGACGCGCGGTGATGGCCCCGGACGAGACCGGTGCCGGCGCGGTGGTCGCGGGGACCGGCTCCTGCGCCAGCGCCGCCAGGGGGCCGGCCGCGAGCAGTACCGCGCACGCCCAGGTCCGGGCGTGTCGTGTGCCTCGGCAGGCGAGGCGGCGCGGTGCGGCCGTCACGTCGCCTCCCGTCACACCCGCTCGGACACCCAGCCCTGGACCGAAGCGAGGGCCGCCGTCAGCCTGGACGGGTCGGTGCCGCCGGCCATGGCCATGTCCGGCTTGCCTCCGCCCTTGCCGCCCACCTGCTGCGCGACGAAGTTGACCAGCTCGCCGGCCTTGACCTTGGCGGTCGCGTCCGACGTGACGCCGGCGGCCAGCTGGACCTTGCCGCCCTCGATCGCGGCGAGCACGATGGCCGCGGACTTGAGCTTGTCCTTGAGCTTGTCCATGGTCTCGCGCAGCGTCTTGGCATCGGCGCCCTCCAGCGTCGCGGCCAGCACCTTCAGGCCCTTGACGTCGACCGCCTGGGCCACCAGTTCGTCGCCTTGCGCCGAGGCCAGGCGCCCCTTGAGCGCGGCGACTTCCTTCTCGAGCGCTCGTACCTGATCCAGCACCTGGACGACGCGCTGCTGCAGCTCGCCAGGAGTGGCCTTGAGGGTCGATGCGGTCTGTTGCACCGTCGATTCGAGCGATTGCAGGTAGGCGAGCGCGTTGTCGCCCGTCACCGCCTCGATGCGGCGCACGCCCGCGGCCACCCCGCCCTCGGCGACGATCTTGAACAGCCCAATGTCGCCGGTGCGGCGCACGTGCGTGCCACCGCACAGCTCGCGGCTGGAGCCGATGTCCAGCACGCGCACCTGGTCGCCGTACTTCTCGCCGAACAGCATCATCGCCCCCAGCTTCTGCGCCTCCTCGATGGGCATCACGCGTGCCTGCGTATCGGCGTTGGCCAGGATCTCGGCATTGACGAGAGCCTCGATGCGCCGGATCTGCTCGTCGGTGAGCGGCGCGTTGTGCGAGAAGTCGAAGCGGGTGCGCTCGGGCGTGACCAGCGATCCCTTCTGCTGCACGTGCGGGCCCAGCACCTCGCGCAGCGCCTTGTGCATCAGGTGGGTCGCGCTGTGGTTGCGCATGGTCCTGGCGCGCTTGTCGCCGTCCACGCGGGCGCTCACGGTGTCGCCCACCGTGATCTCGCCTTCGACCACGCGGCCATGGTGGCCGTAGACGTCGGCTTGGATCTTCTGCGTGTCCTCGACGAGGAACCGGCTGGTGTTGTTGCGCAGCTCGCCGGTGTCGCCCACCTGGCCGCCGGACTCGGCATAGAAGGGCGTGTGATCCAGCACGATCACCGCGTCGTCGCCGGCGCGCGCGGCAGATACCGCCGTACCATCGACGTAGACCGCGACGACCTGGCACTGCTCGTGCACCAGCTTGTCGTAGCCGTGGAAGGTGGTCGGCACGCCTGCGTAGTCCAGACCCTGGGCCATCTTGAACTTGCCGGCCGCCCGGGCCTGCTCGCGCTGGCGCGCCATGGCGGCGTCGAAGCCCGCCGCATCCACCGTCACGCCCCGCTCGCGGCAGACGTCGGCGGTCAGGTCCAGCGGGAAGCCGTAGGTGTCGTGGAGCTTGAAGGCCGTCTCGCCGTCCAGCTCGGTCTTGCCCGACTTGCCCAGGGACGCCAAAGCCGACTCCAGGATCTCCATGCCGTTGGCGATGGTCTGGAAAAAGCGCTCTTCCTCCTGCTTCAGCACCTCGGTGATGCGCTCCTGCTGCTGGCGCAGTTCGGGATAGGCGTCGCCCATCTCCTTGACGAGCGCGGGCACGAGCCTGTGGAAGAACGGCGTACGGGCGCCCAGCTTGTAGCCGTGACGGATCGCGCGGCGGCAGATGCGGCGCAGCACGTACCCGCGGCCTTCGTTGCCGGGGATCACGCCGTCGGCCACCGTGAACGAGCAGGCGCGGATGTGGTCGGCGATCACCTTGAGTGACGGCGACTCGGGGTCGCAGTCCTTCGCGCCGGCCGCGTCCACGGCCGCCTTGGCCGCCGCCAGCAGGTTCACGAACAGGTCGATCTCGTAGTTGGAATGCACGCCCTGCAGCACCGCGGCGATGCGCTCCAGGCCCATGCCGGTGTCGACGCTGGGCTTGGGCAGCGGGTGCATCTGGCCGTCTTCGGTGCGGTTGAACTGCATGAAGACGTTGTTCCAGATCTCGATGTAGCGGTCGCCGTCCTCGTCGGGGCTGCCGGGCGGGCCCCCGGCCACCTCGGGCCCGTGGTCATAGAAGATCTCGGTGCACGGGCCGCAGGGGCCGGTGTCGCCCATCATCCAGAAGTTGTCGGACGCGTAGCGGGCGCCCTTGTTGTCGCCGATGCGCACGATGCGCTCGGCCGGCACGCCGACGACCCTGTTCCAGATCTCGTAGGCCTCGTCGTCCTCGGCGTACACCGTCACCCACAGCCGGTCCTTGGGCAGCTTGAAGTGCTCGGTGAGCAGTTCCCAGGCGTAGGTGATTGCGTCCTTCTTGAAGTAGTCCCCGAAGCTGAAGTTGCCCAGCATCTCGAAGAAGGTGTGGTGCCGCGCGGTGTAGCCGACGTTCTCCAGGTCGTTGTGCTTGCCGCCGGCCCGGATGCACTTCTGCGCGGTGGTCGCACGGGTGTAGGGCCGCTTGTCGAAGCCGAGGAAGACATCCTTGAACTGGTTCATCCCGGCGTTGGTGAAGAGCAGCGTCGGGTCGTCGCCGGGCACCACCGGGCTCGACGGGACGATGGTGTGGCCCTTGGACTCGAAGAACTTCAGGAAGGTCTGGCGGATCTCGGCGGCTTTCATCCGGTGCTTTCCGATCGGCGCGGCGGGGAAGACCCGTCTTGCGGCGCGTAAATGCTTGATTTGGCGAAGTTTTCGATTATAGGCAGCGCCCCTGCCCAAAGTGCCGTCGCGGGCTTGCCGCCGGGGTGACAGCAGCGCCGGCGCCACGGTCGTACCATAGGCCGTTTCCCCCTTCATCCTCCAACCCCAACTGGTCGAGCCCTACCGCCATGGACATGAAGACTTCTCCCCTCGCCTCGCTGAAGGACCCGTCCCTGCTCAAGACCGACGCGCTGATCGCCGGCGAGTGGGTGGCGGGCGCGAGCCGCTTCGACGTCATCGACCCGGCCACCGGGCTGAAACTGGCCGACGTGCCCAACCTGGGCGCGGCCGAGACCGAGCGGGCCATTGCCGCGGCGAACGAGGCCTGGGCGGCCTGGCGCGCGACCACCGCCAAGGCCCGCCATGCGGTGCTGATGAAGTGGTTCCACCTGCTGCGCGAGCATGCCGACGACCTGGCCCGCATCATGACCGCCGAGCAGGGCAAGCCGCTGGCCGAGGCCAAGGGCGAAGTCGCGTACGGCGCGAGCTTCGTCGAGTGGTTCGCCGAGGAGGCCAAGCGTGTCTACGGCGAGACCATCCCGACCACGGACCCGAACAAGCGCTATCTGGTGATCAAGCAGCCGATCGGCGTGTGCGCGGCGATCACGCCGTGGAACTTCCCTATCGCGATGATCACCCGCAAGGTCGCGCCGGCGCTGGCCGCCGGCTGCCCCGTCGTCATCAAGCCGGCCGAGCAGACGCCCCTGTCGGCGCTGGCGACCGCGGAACTGGCCATGCGCGCGGGCTTCCCGCCCGGGGTGCTGAACGTGATCACCGCCGACAGCCAGCGCTCGATCGAGGTCGGCAAGGTCATGTGCGAGAGCGACACGGTACGGCACTTGTCCTTCACCGGCTCGACCGAGGTCGGCCGCATCCTGATGCAGCAGTGCGGGCCGACGATCAAGAAACTCTCGCTGGAGTTGGGCGGCAATGCGCCCTTCATCGTCTTCGACGACGCCGACCTGGACAGCGCGGTCGAAGGCGCCCTCCAGAGCAAGTACCGCAACGCCGGCCAGACCTGCGTGTGCGCCAACCGCATCTACGTGCAGGACGGCATCTACGACGCCTTCGTCACGAGGCTGGCCGAGAAGACCCGGGGCCTCAAAGTGGGCAACGGCTTCGAGCCGGGGGTGGTGCAGGGCCCGCTGATCGACGACCAGGCCGTCGCCAAGGTCGAGCGGCACGTGCAGGACGCGGTGCAGAAGGGCGCGCGGGTCCTGACCGGCGGCAAGCGCGTCGAGGGCCGCTTCTTCGAGCCGACCGTGCTGGCTGACGCGACGCCCGAAATGCTGTGCTCGCGCGAGGAGACCTTCGGCCCGGTGGCCCCGGTGTTCCGCTTCAAGACCGAGGAGGAGGTGGTCGCGCTGGCGAACGACACCGAGTTCGGCCTGGCAAGCTACTTCTACAGCCGCGACATCGGGCGGATCTTCCGCGTGGCGGAAGCGCTGGAGTACGGCATGGTGGGCATCAACACCGGGCTGATCGCGGTGGCCGAGGTGCCGTTCGGTGGCGTCAAGCAGTCGGGCCTGGGCCGCGAAGGCTCGCACCACGGGATGGACGACTACGTCGAGATCAAGTACCTGTGCCTGGGCGACATCACGAGGTAGAAAGACACCCCCGGCAGCGCCTGCGCAGCCCTTGCCCTTCCTACAGCATCTCCTCGGGCGCGAAGGGGGTGAGCGCCCACAGCAGCAGCCGCAGCCAGGCGGTGGCTTCCGGCTCGCGGTGGTAGATCCGGGCTGCCTCGCCGCCGCCCAGGTCCTTCACCCAGCGCAGGCCGCCCTCCTCGCCCTGCTCCACGCGATAGCTGTGCCGGCGCGCCACCGCCTCGTACAGCCGAACCAGGTCGTGGGCGAGCGCCGGGCTGCGCACGACCAGGCCCATCTCCGTGTTCAGCCTTTCGGACCGGGGGTCCATGTTCATTGAGCCGACGAGGACCGTGCGGCGGTCGATGACGATGGCCTTCACGTGCAGGCTCGCGCGAGATGAGCCGAACGCCGAAAGGCTGCGGCCGCGCGGCGCGGTGATCTTCGGCTCCAGCTCGTGCAGTTCCACGCCGAGGCGCAGGAGGCCGGGCCGGTAGCGGGCGTAGCCGATGTGCACGACCGGCGCGTCGGTGGCGGCCAGCGAGTTGGTCAGTATGCGCACCCGCACTCCCCTGGCCCGCAGTTCCTCGGTTAAGGCCATGCCCCGGACACCGGGCACGAGGTAGGGCGAAACGATGATTGCCTCGCGTTGCGCGGTGCGCAGCAAGGCCGCGATATCGTCTGCGATGGTCTCCGTGGCGGACGGGTCGCCTTCGGTGGCGATCTTGCTGGGTTCGTCGACCAGCAACGTGGCAGGGGCCCATACGAGTTGCAAATGCCCCTGAGCCAGTTCCTCGGCCAACGCAGACGGGGGATCGGGCAGGTCCTGCTTCGGGGCGGTCAGCAGCGACGACCGGGGCCGGTCGCCCGGCTCCTGCGACTCCAATCGATCCGGATCGAGCGAGGCGACGCGGGTCTGCCGGCGCACCAGCGCCTCCACCGGGTAGGCGAGGTCGTGGTTCCAGTAGGTGTCGAAGGCCGCGGACAGTTGCTGCACCACAGGGCCGGCGGCGAGCACGTCCAGGTCCAGGAAATTGCTTTGCGGACTGCGCAGGAAGTACGGGTCGCCCAAGTTGCGCCCGCCGGTGACGGCCACGGCGTTGTCAGCGACCAGCATCTTGTTGTGCATGCGCTGGTTGATGCGCGCGATGTCGGTGAGCGACGCGAACACGCGCGTGACCATGGAGAACCGGCCGCCGGCGAAGGGGTTGAACAGCCGCACGTCGATGCGCGGGTGGGACGACAACTGCAACAGCTCCTGGTCCATCCCCGCGGTATGGATGTCGTCGAGCAGAAACCGAACGCGCACGCCCCGGTCGGCTGCGCGCTCGACCTCGCGCAGCAGTGCCCGCGTCGAGTCGTCGTCGTGGATCAGGTAGTACTGCAGGTCCAGCGTGCGCTCGGCCGAGACGATCAGCGTGCGCATCGTGAGGAACGCATCCTCCCCGGAGACGAGCAGTCGAAAGCCCGAGTAGCGCGGCTGCGCAGCGGAGGCTGCAACCGCCCGACCGAGTGCGGTGGCCTCTGGCCGCCCCCACGCGGTGCTGCGTTCACGATCTCCGGCGGGAGGCAGCGCAGCGCAACCGGCCAGCCAGCACGCGACCAGCAGGACCAGGAGGAAGCTGCACGAGCTACGCGGGCGGTGATGGTCGGGCAGGCGGCGCGGCATGCCTCCTTGTAGCCGAGTCTGCACGGCCACCAGGTAGCAAATTGCTTGCCCGAAGCACGACGGCCGCACGCCGGGACGGTCCTGCGCTCCGCTGGCCCGGCAGGGCGGGCCGTGGCCTCGGCCAGGTGTCAGACGCAGCGGCCGCCGTCGACCTCCAGGCACACCCCCGAGATGAATTCCGCCTCGTCGGACGCCAGGAAGAGCGCGGCATGTGCCACGTCCAACGGACGGGACAGACGGCCGAGCGGAATCGTCGCGATGAACTTGGCTCGCACCTCGGGAGTGTCCTGCCCGCCCATGAACTCGGACAACAACGCGGTCTCGCCCGCCACCGGGTTGATGACGTTGACCCGGATGCCGTCGGGGCCCAGTTCGGCGGCCATCGAGCGGCTGGTCACGATCGCCGCGCCCTTGCTGCCGTTGTACCAGGTGAGGCCGGGCCGCGGGCGCACTCCCGCGGTCGAGGCGATGGTGATGAAGCAGCCGCCGCGCTGGCTGCGGAAGTGCGGCACCACATGCCGGGCGGTCAGGAACAGGCTCTTGACGTTGACCGCGTAGATGCGGTCGAACTCGGCCTCGGTCACCTCCAGCATCGGCCGGTTGCGGTGCGTCGTGCCCGCATTGTTGACGACGATGTGCAGGCCGCCGTAGCGCTGTAGCGTCGTGGCGACCAGGCGCTCGACGTCGGTGTCCGACGACACGTCGGCCTGCACGAAGAGCGCATCGCCGCCCGCCTCGCGGATTTCTCGCACGACACGCTCGCCGCCCTCGGGCCGCAGGTCGTTGACGACCACCTTGCAGCCCTCCTGCGCGTACCGCTTCGCGATGCCCTCGCCAAAACCGGAGCCGGCGCCGGTGACGATCGCGATCTTGTCCTTCAGCCTCATGTGCTCATCTCCTAGATCCATGTCCCCTCCCCACCTGGCGGATCACCCGTGCCTGATGGCGATGGTCTTGACGCGCGTGAACGAGAGCAGGCCTTCCAGCCCTTTTTCGCGGCCGTGGCCGCTCGACTTGACGCCACCGAACGGCAGCTCCACGCCGCCAGCGGCCCCGTAGTTGTTGACGAACACCTGCCCCGACTGCAGGCGCTTGGCCACGCGCAGCTGCCGGGCACCGTCGCGGGTCCAGATGCCGGCGACCAGCCCGAAGCGCGTGCCGTTGGCCAGGCTCACCGCCTCGTCCTCATCGTCGAAGGGCATCGCGACGAGCACCGGGCCGAACACCTCCTGCTGTGCGATGCGGTGCTTCGCCGGCACGTCGCGCAGCAGCGTCGGCGGGTAGTAGTAGCCGCCTTCCGGCGCATGCTCCACGATGCGCGCGCGGCCGGCCACCGCGATGCCGTCGCCGACCGCCTCGTCCACCATGCGGCGCACGCGCTCCAGTTGCGAGGCGCGGATCAGGGGGCCGCAGTCCAGGTCATCGCCAGCCGGTCCGACGCGCAGCGCCTCGAAGGCCCCCTGCAGCTTCGCCAGCAGCGCTTCATAGACCGGGCGCTGGATCAGCACCCGGCTTCCGGCGGAACAGGTCTGCCCCGCGTTCTGCACGATGGCGTTGACGAGCGCTGGCACGGCGACGTCCAGGTCGGCGTCATCGAACACGATCTGCGGCGACTTGCCGCCCAGCTCCAGCGTGACCGGCACGTGGTGCACCGCCGCGGCCTGCGCGACCTGAGTGCCCGTCTCCGGCGAGCCGGTAAACGAGATGTGATCGATGCCGGGATGGGCGGCCAGCGCGCTGCCCGCCTCGCGCCCGTAGCCGGTCACGATGTTGATCGCCCCCTCCGGCAGGCCGGCTTCGGCCAGCAGTTCGGCCACGCGCAGCAGCGACAGGCACGCGTCCTCGGCCGGCTTGACCACGCATGCGTTGCCCGCGGCCAGTGCCGCGCCCACCGAACGACCGAAGATCTGCAGCGGATAGTTCCAAGGGATGATATGCCCCGTGACGCCGTGCGGCTCACGGTCGGCCAGCACCGTGTAGCCCGACAAGTAGGGCAACACCTGGCCGCCCACCTTGTCGGCCGCGCCACCGTAGAACTCGAAGTAGCGCGCGCAGGCCGCGACGTCCGCGCGGGCCTGCCTGAGCGGCTTGCCGCAGTCGCGCGACTCGAGTTGCAGCAACTCCTCGGCGTGCTGCAGCACGAGCGCATGGGCACGCGCCAGGATGCGCCCGCGCTCGACACCGGGCATGCAGCCCCAGGCCCCTTCCGCCGCCCGGCGGGCGGCCGCCACCGCGAGATCGACCTCCGCCGGACCGCCCCGGGCAATCTGGGCGAAAACCTGCCCGTCCGAGGGGTCGACCACTGGCAGCGTCCCGCCGTGGGCCGAGGGCACGCGGCGATTGGCGATGAAATGCGCGTGGGAGGAACTCATCGCTGTCTCCTTGCGAACGTCACTGCGGCCCGATGGCGGGGCCGATGGAGGGACCTACCGCCGGCGCGGCGAACATGAGATCGCGCAACGCCAGCGAGATCCACGGCACGTACGTGAGCACCATCAGGCAGCCGAGGATCACCAGCACGAAGGGCAGGAGATGCCGGATGATCTGGTCCAGCGAGATGCGCGCGACGGTGCAGGCGGCGAACAGGTTGACGCCAAAGGGCGGTGTGATCATGCCCATCGCGAGGTTGACCACCATGATGATGCCGAAATGCACCGGGTCGATGCCAAAGTGCGCGGCCACCGGCACGAGGATGGGCGCCAGCACGATGATGGCGGCCGAGGTCTCGATGAACATGCCGATCACGAAGAGCGCCGCGTTCACCCCGAGCAGGAACCATGCGGGCGACTTGAGCACCTCCGTGAGCCATTGTCCCAGCGCGTCTGGAATGCCCGCGCGCGTGATCAGGTAGGCGAAAAGGCCTGCATTGGCGATGATGAACATGATCACCGCGCTGGAGATGACGGACTTGCGCAGCACGGGAACGAGGTCTTTGAGCGTGAGTTCTCTGTGGATGACGAAGCCGACGATGAGCGCGTAGAACACCGCGACCACCGAGGCCTCGGTGGGCGTGAACACCCCTCCGTAGATGCCCCCGAGGATGATGACGGGCATCAACAGTGCCCAGCCGGCGCGCGCAGCCGCCTGCAACACGGGTTGGCGGCCGTCGCCGTCGTGCCGTCCCCAGCCCTTCCAGCGGCAGTAAAGGTGCACGAAGAGCATCAACGTCCCGCCGATCAGCAGGCCCGGCCCGATGCCGGCGATGAAGAGCTCGCCGATGGAAACCTCGGCCGAGACACCGAGGAGGATCATCGGGATGGACGGCGGGATCACGACGCCCAGTTCGGCCGATGTCGCCTGGAGCGACGCCGCATAGCTGCGGGGATAGCCGTGCTGGATCAGCGCCGGTACCAGAATGGCACCGATCGCGAACGTCGTCGCCACCGAGGAGCCGGACACGGCGGCGAAGATCATGCAGGTGAGCACGCAGGTCATCGGCAGGCCGCCTTGCACGCCGCCCACGATGGATTTGGCGAATTCGACGAGCCGGCGCGAGATGCCGCCGGTCTCCATCAGGTTGCCCGCGAGGATGAAGAAGGGAATGGCCGCCAGGGGGAACTCGTCGATGGCGGTGAACATCTCCTTGGGCGCGAGGATGAGCTTGTCCGACTCGAAGATTGCCATGCCCAGCATGGCGGCGCCGCCGATGGAAACGGCGATCGAGACGCTGAAGGCAAAGCCCAGCAGCATCGTGACGAGGAGGGTGAAGGACATCGGGTCGTTTTCCTTGGGCGATCTCGCGTCGTCAGACCTGGGCGTCCGGCGCCCGGTCACTGGGGTCGAAGTGGAAGGCGATGACGCTGACCATCGCCAGCAGCGCGCCGACGGGCAGCGCGGCGTAGGCCCAGGCCATGGACAGGTCCAGGCTCGCGAAGGTCTGGTAACGCACGCGCCAGGCCAGATCCACCCCGAACCAGACCAGCACGGCGAGAAAGGCCAGCGAGGCCAGCGTGATGGTCGTGCGCACGAACTGGCGCCACCAGCCGCGCGACACGCGCAGCATGAGGTCCACGCAGACCAGCGCTCCATTCCGAAAGGCCGCGACCACACCGAGCATGACCATCCAGATCAGCAGGCGGCGCATGGCCTCCTCGGTAAAGGTCGACGGCTGCGAAAGCACGAAGCGCGACACCACCTGCCACAGCCCGAGGCAGGAAATGACGGCCAGCAGCAGGCAGGCCAGGTGCAAGGCCAGCCAGGCCACTGCGCGGTCGAGGGCCCGCAGGCCGGATTTGAAGGCGTTCATCTGCAGTGATCCGCGATGCTGGGCGCCGCCGGTCGCGCCCCCCGCGGGGGCTGCGGCCAGGCGGCGGGACGGTCGCCGGGCCCGGGACATCGGGCCGGTGGGGGCCCGTGTCCGGCCGGGCGGGCCGGCGCGCCGGCTCCTTTACCGGACCGCCTGGATGGCGGCGATCTTGTCCGCGCCGAACTCCTTGGCGTACTGCGCGTAGGCCGGCGCCACGGCCTTGCGGAAGCTCTCGCCGTCGACCTTCTCGACCACCTGCATGCCGTCCTTCTTCAGTTGAGCGATGCCGTTGGCCTCGTCGTCGTTGACCTTCTTGCGCTGGGCGGCGGCCCCCTTCTTCGCGGCCTCGAGGAAGACCTGCTTGTCCGCGTCCGACAGCTTGTTCCAGACGTTGGGCGACAGGATCAGCGCTGCCGGCGAGTAGACGTGACCGGTGAGCGAAAGGTGCTTTTGCACCTGCGAGAACTTGGAGGCGAGGATCACGGGGATCGGGTTCTCCTGGCCGTCGACCGTGCCCTGCTGCAAGGCGGTGAAGAGCTCGGGGAACGGCATCGGGGTGGGCAGGATGCCGAAGGTCTTGTAGCCGTCCATGTGCACCTTGTTCTCCATCGTGCGCATCTTCAGGCCCGAGGCGTCGTCGGCCTTCACGATAGGACGCTTGGAGTTGGTCATGTGCCGGAAGCCGTTCTCGGTCCAGGCCAGGTTGATGAGGCCCTTGGCCGCCATCTTCTTCTGCAGTTCCTGGCCGATCGGGCCGTCCATGACCTTGCGAGCATGGTCGTAGTCCCGGAAGAGGAAGGGAATGTCGACGATCTTCACCTCGGGCACGAAGTTGCCCAGCGGCCCGGTCGAGGTGTTGACCAGATCCTGCGTGCCCAGCTGCACCGCCTCGATCTGCTCGCGCTCACCCCCGAGCGCCGAGTTGGGAAAGTGCTGGCACTTGTAGCGGCCCTGCGTGTTCTTCTCGATCTCGTTGCAGAACACGGTGGAGCCGACGCCGTAGTGCGACTCCTTGGAGGTCGCATAGCCGATCTTCAGGACGGTCTGCGCCTGCGACGCGGCGGCCAGGCCGAGCGCGGCCAGTGCCAGGAGGATGCGGGTGGGTTTGCTCATGGTTGTCTCCTCGTCGTGGTGAGTGAAGATGGAAAGGAAGGAAGCGCGGGCATCACCTGGCCCCCGCCGCAGCGAGCGCCGCCGCGTGGCGTATCGCCTGCGGATGGTTGCGCACGTACTGCAGGACCACCTCGCGGAAGTCCGTGTCACGCGGCAGCCGGAGCGCTCGGGCGCGCGAGCTGTCGAAGCGCGCGGGCCAGCCGCCGACGATGCGCTGGATGGTCTCGTCGGGTTCGAAGCGCAGCAGCTGCAGCACCTGGGCTCCGGCGACCGCGGCCAGCGCGTCTATCATGGCCCGCACCGTGACGGTGAGCGCCGGCAGGTTGATGGCGGTGCGCCCTCCGAACGCTTCGCGGTCGCACTCGGCCACGGCCAGCAAGCCGGCAATGGCCGTCGCCGGCGAGGACAGAGCGACCTCGGTGTCAGGGTCCACCGGGCAGGTCGCGGGTTCGCCGGCGAGGGGCTCGCGCACGATACCCGACAGGAATGACGACGCCGCCCCGTTGGGCCGGCCCGGCCGCACCGACACCGTCATGAGGCGCGCCGCACGGCCGTCGACATAGCCCTTGCGCGTGTAGTCGGCCACGAGCTGTTCGCAGACGAACTTCTGCACCCCGTAGCTCGACTGCGGCGTCGGCAGCGTATGGTCCTCGATCACCTCCGGCATGCCCAGCGCCGGGTCGCGTCCGTACACGGCCACCGAGCTCGAGAAGACGAAAAGTGGCGAACCGCCCTGGCTGCGGCAGCGGTCCAGCAGTGCCCGGGTGGTGTCCAGGTTGGACCGCAGGCCCAGGTCGAAGTCGGCCTCGCACTCGGCGGACACCGCCGACGCGAGATGGAACACGGCGTCGAACGGACGATCAGGCAGAGCCTGAAGTCGCTCCAGCAGCGGCCCGGTCACGAGGTGTACGCGCCGGTCCTCCGACAGCGCCTCGTCGCGGGGGGCGTAGAGATCAGCGAGCACGAGGCGTTCGATGGCCTGGCCGCGCAGCACGCCGCGCGCAAGCAGCTCTCGCGCCAAGCGCGCCCCGAGGAAGCCGGCGCCGCCGGTAATGAGCACATTCATGATTGGGTCTGCCTGTAGGGTGCGAACCAGCCGAGTCCGGCCGAGGTGTCCCCGCGCGGCCGGTACTCGCAGCCGATGTAGCCGTCGTAGCCGAGCGCGTCGATGCGATCGAAGAGCCACCGGTAGTCGACCTCGCCTTCGTCAGGCTCGTGGCGCTCCGGCACGCCGGCGATCTGCAGGTGTCCGATACCGGACAGATGGCGCTTCAGGCGCACCAGCAGATCGCCCTCCATGATCTGGCAGTGGTACAGGTCCATCTGTACCTTGACATTGGGCTCTCCCACCTCGGCGAGGATGTCGTGGGCCTGCTGCTGGCTGCAAAGGAAATAGCCCGGCATGTCGCGCGTGTTGATCGGCTCGACCAGCAAAGTGATGCCGTGCGGGGCCAGCTGCTGCGCCGCCCGGCGCAGGTTCTCCACATAGGTGCGGCGCATGCGCCCCGGATCGGCATCCGACCTCACCAGCCCGGCCATGGCATGCAGGCGCTTGCACCCCGTGGCCAGCGCGTACCGCAGTGCCTGCTGCACCCCAGAGGCGAATTCGTCCTCGCGCCCCGGCAGGGCCGCCAGTCCGCGCTCGCCCGCGGCCCAGTTCCCCGGCGGCAGGTTGAACAGCGCCTGGGTGAGACCGTGCGCGCGCAGGCGCTCGGCAATGTCCGCCGGGGAATGTTCGTAGGGAAAGAGGTACTCCACCGCTTTGAAGCCATCGGCCGCCGCGGCGGCGAAGCGGTCCAGGAAGGCGTGCTCCGTGTACATCAAGGTCAGGTTGGCGGCAAAGCGGGGCATGGCGGGTTCGCGTGCGGGTCACCAGGGCGCGCCGAAGTGGCGGCGCAATTCGTCGATCTGGGCGTCGGTCAGCGGCGCGGGTCGGCGCTTGCTCATCAGCCACAACCGCGCGGTCTCCTCGAGCTCCTCGAGCGTGGCCATCGCCGCCGCGGGGCTGTCGCCCCAGACGTTAGGGCCGAGGCGTTCGAGCATCACGGCGCGCAGCGGGGTGCCCCGCTGCGCGGCCCGGTCGATGGCCTGCACGACGGCGTCGGCAACCGCTGGATCGCCCGGGCGGTGGTACGGGATGAGCGGTACGTGGCCGACCTTCATCACGTAGTACGGAGTAAGGGGCGGCAGAATGTCGTCGGCGCTCCAGACCCCCTCGAGCGTGAGCGCGACGAGGTGGGTGGAGTGCGTATGGATCACGCAGCACGCACCGGGCGCCGCCTCGTAGATGCGCCTGTGCAGGGTGAGCGTCTTGCTCGCGCGGTCGCCGCTGCGCTGCTCCCCCGTCGCATCCACCCACGCGAGCTGCGACGGTTGCAGGAACCCCAGGCAGGCATCGGTGGGCGTGATCAGGAAGCCGCCGCCCTGCGCGGCGTCCAGCCGCACGCTGATGTTGCCCGCGGTCGCGTGCACGTACCCCCGCTCGAAGAGCGAGCGGCCGACGCGGCAGATCTCCTGGCGCAGTGCGTCGAGGCCCAGGTCCATCACGCCACCTGCCTCAAGGCTTTGCTGAAGAAGTCGGTGCTGCCGAAGTTGCCGGACTTGAGCGCGAGCAGCAGCGGCCGGCCCTCGGCGTGCGTCCACGGCACGCCGGGATCGATGGTCGCGCCGATGCGCAGTTGTCGCACGCCCAGCGCCCGCACCACGGCGCCGGAGGTCTCGCCGCCGGCGACGACCAGACGGCGGACGCCCGCGTCGACCAGCCCCCCCGCGACGCGCGCGAGGCATTGCTCCACCAGCGCGCCGGCCCGCTCCGCGCCGATCTCCGCCTGGATCGCCCGCACCTCCTCGGGTTGCGCCGTCGCGTAGACGAGCACGGGGCCGGCATCCAGGTGCCGGCGCGCCCAGTCCAGCGCCTCCTCGGCCACCGGGCGGCCCGCGGCCAGTTCGCGCGCGTCGACCCGCCACGCCGGGCGTCGCGCGGCGATCCAGTCTTGCACCTGGGCGTTGGTGGCCGCGGAACATGAGCCGGACAGCACCGCCGCCGCGCCTGCCACCGCTGGCAGAGCGGCCGCCCGCGCATCCGGCCGTATCCAGCCGCGCGCCTCGTACACGGCAGGCAACCCGAGGGCCACGCCCGAACCGGCGGTGACGAGCGGCAGGTCCGCGCAGGCTGCGGCCAGCGTGCGCAAGTCGTCGTTGTCGATCGCGTCGGCCACCGCCAGGCGCACGCCCTGCGCCCGCAACCGCGCGAACTGCTCGCGCACCGCGGCCTCGCCCTGCCCCACGGTGTCGTATCGCACCAGGCCCACGCGCCCGCGCGACTGTGCCTGCAACACCTTCACCAGGTTGGCGTCCGTCATCGGCGTGAGGGGATGGTGGCGCATGCCCGAATCGCTGAGCAACTGGTCGCCGACGAAGAGGTGACCGCGGAACACCGTGCGCCCGTTCTCGGGGAAGGCGGGACAGGCGATCGCGAAGTCCCCGCCGAGCGCGTCGAGCAAGGCTTCGGCCACCGGGCCGATGTTGCCTGCCGGCGTCGAGTCGAAGGTAGAGCAGTACTTGAAGTAGAACTGTCTGGCTCCCAGCGCCCGCAGCCAGTGCAGCGCGGCCAGCGAATCGGCGACTGCCTCGTGCGCGGGGGCGGTGCGCGATTTGAGCGCGACCACGACGGCGTCGGCCTCGGAGCCTCGATCGGCAGACGGCTCTTCGTCATGCCCCCCGGGCACGCCCATCACCTGCACCGTGCGCATGCCGGCGCGCACCAGCATGCTTGCCACGTCGGTCGCGCCGGTGAAATCGTCTGCGATGACCCCGAGCACCGTCATGGCCGCCGCCCTCCAGCCGCCAGGACCTGTACGCCCCGCACCCGGGATGCTCCCGCCGCCCGGCGCCTCATCGGGCGTTCCCCTTGGGCAGCGGCACGCCGGGGAAAATCTTGATGACGGCGCTGTCGTCCTCTCCCCCATGGCCCGCGGCCGCCGCCTGGAGATACATCTGATGCGCCGCGGCGGCCAGTGGCAGGGGCATGGTGCACTTGCGCGCTGCATCGAGCACGATGCCCAGGTCCTTCACGAAGATGTTCACCGCCGACAAGGGACGGTAGTCGCCCGCCAGGATGTGCGGCACCCGGTTCTGGAACATCCAGCTCATGCCGGCCGAGTTGCAGATCACCTCGTAGAGCTGCTGCGGATCGGCCCCCGCGCGCATGCCGAGCGCCATGGCCTCGGCCGCGGCGGCGATGTGCACACCTGCCAGATGCTGGTTGACCATCTTCACGGTCGAGCCTATCCCTGCGGCGTCACCCAACCGATAGACCTTGCCAGCCAGCGCCTCGAGCACATCACCCGCCGCCTCGAAGGCCTGCGGGCGTCCGGAGGCCATCATCGTCATCTGGCCCTGCGCGGCCTTGACTGCGCCGCCCGAGACGGGGCCATCGATCAGCCACAGCCCCCGCCCGGCCAGTCGCGATTCCCACTGCGGCGGCAGCGCGGGGTCCACCGTCGCCGATGCGACGACGACCGAGCCGGGCTTGAGGTGCTGCGCGACCGCTCCCGTACCGAAGAGCACGTCCTCGGTCTGCGTCGCATTGACGACGAGGATGAGCACGACATCGCATTGCGCGGCGAGTTCGGCCGGCGTCGTCGCGACGCGCCCGCCCTCCTTCGCGAAGGCCTCGCGCGCCTCGGCGCGCGCATCGCAGCCCCAGGTCGGCACGCCCTTTCGGTGCGCCGACAAGGCGGCGCCCAGGCCCATGGAGCCCAGGCCGATCACGCCGAGCGTCTTGGTGGTCACGTGCAAGGCCCTTTCTGGGGACATCGGCGAGGCACGAGGGCTTCGCTCAGGGCCGCCCGCACCGAAGCGTCGGCCTCCTCGATGCGACGCGCGGCCAGCAGCATGTGCTTCGTCGCCGCGCGGCGCGCGCGTTCCGGGTCCCGCGCCGCGATCGCCTCTGCGATCTCGCGGTGCTCGGCACGCACCTGTTCCATGAAGTCCTCGCGCATCGCCTCGTTCGCGCGTGTGACCTTCATCGCATCGCGCTGGTACTGCTCGAGGAAGCCGAGCAGACGGTTGAACTGGGGGTTGCCGGTGGCTGCCGCCACCGCGCGGTGGAAATGCAGGTCCTCGTCCACCCCGTCCGCTCCCCGAGCGACGGCAGCGTCGATGGCGACCAGTGCGGTGCGGATCCGCGCCACGTCCTCGTCGCTCGCGCGCTGTGCCGCCAAGGCGGCGACCTCGCCTTCCAGCGCGCGACGCACCTCGACGATCTGCACCACCGCCTCCAGCGAGTGCAGCACCGCCGGATCGAAGGCCAGCGAACGTGCCTGCGTCAACGGCGCGACGAAGACACCGGACCCTTGACGGGAGATGAGCCATCCCATGGACTTCAGCCGGCTGACCGCCTCGCGCACCACGGTACGGGAGACACCGTGGCGCTCGGCCAGTTCCTGCTCCGTCGGCAGCCGGTCCATCGGCTGCCACTCACCACGCTCGATGCGCCCCATCAGCAGGGCCGCGAGCCTGTCCGACAGGCGCTCGGGCACCAGCAGTGTCTCGGACTCATGCAGGCGCGAAGTCATGAGGTCATCATACAAATTACCTTCCATCGGTGACCTCGGGTAAACACCGTGCCGGAGCGTGCCGAAAAAGCCGCCAATGGTGTGGTGCGAAGCTGCACGTACAGGGAGAGCCCGATGAGATCGTCCCTACTTGCCTGCGCCCTCGCGCTGTCGCTGCTCGGCGGCTGCGCGGCCATGCGCGGGGCCCCGCCGGCGCCAGCCCAGGTCAGCGATGGCGTCCTCGTCAATGCAGCCGGAATGACGCTCTATACCTTCGACCGCGACACCGCAGGCAGCGGCAAGAGCGTGTGCAACGGCCAGTGCGCCGCGAACTGGCCGCCCTTGCGGGCCGACGCCGGCGCGAAGGCAAGCGAGCCTTATTCCATCGTCGTGCGTGATGACGGCACCCGGCAATGGGCCTACAAGGGCAAGCCGCTGTACCTGTGGGTGCGGGACCAAAAGCCCGGCGACAAGACCGGCGACGGCTTCAACGGCGTGTGGCGAGCCGCGCGCCCTTGAGCACGGGCGCGCGCCGCGCACTTGTGGGAGAGCGGCGCCGGCCGGTACACAGGCCGGGCCCCGAGCGTGGGGGGTACGGGCCTCAGCGCGACAGACGGAAGTCCACCTGCCCGCGACGTCCAGGCACCCGCAACGATGCGACCGCGGGCGGTGTTCGCGCGATCACGCGCCCGGCGCGCACCACCCACAGGCGTGCCGCGCGCAGCCGGATCGCCTCGACGGGATCGCCGGCCTGCAGCACGACCAGGTCTGCCCGACAGCCCGGCTCCAGCCCGTAGCCCTCCAGGCGCAGGATGCGCGCCGGCGCGAACGTGACGGCATCGAAGCACTGGAGCATCGCCGCCTGCGAGGTCATCTGCGCGACGTGCAGTCCCATGTGGGCGACCTCCAGCATGTCGCCCGAGCCCATCCCGTACCACGGGTCCAGCACACAGTCGTGCCCGAAGGCCACCGTCACGCCCGCGGCGAGCAGTTCCGGCACCCGGGTCATGCCTCGGCGCTTGGGGTAGGTGTCGTGCCGCCCCTGCAAGCTGATGTTGATGAGCGGGTTGGCGATGGCCGCGACCCCGGCCTCGTGGATCAGCGGGATCAGTTTGGAGACGTAGTAGTTGTCCATCGAGTGCATGGACGTCAGGTGCGACCCCGCCACCCGGCCTTGCAGCCCCAGCCGCTGTGTGTGGAAGGCCAGCGTCTCGATGTGGCGACTCATCGGATCGTCGGTCTCGTCGCAGTGCATGTCCACCGGCAGGCCGCGCTCGGCGGCGAGCTCGCACAGCAGCCGCACCGACTCCGCCCCTTCGACCATCGTGCGCTCGAAGTGCGGGATGCCCCCCACGACGTCGACGCCCAGGTCGAGCGCGCGTCGGAGGTTGTCGAGCGCGCCGGGTGAGCGCAGCACGCCGTCCTGTGGGAAGGCGACGAGCTGCAGGTCGAGGTACGGCTTGACTGCCTGCTTCACGTGCAGCAGTGCCTCGACCGCAAGCAGCCGGGGATCGCAGACGTCCACGTGCGTGCGGATCGCCAGCAGCCCCCGGGCGATCGCCCAGTCGCAATACGCGAGCGCTCGCTCGACCAGCGCCTCCTGCGTCAACAACGGCTTGAGCTCGCCCCACAGCGCGATGCCCTCCAGCAGCGTGCCCGTCTGGTTGACCCGCGGCATGCCGTAGCTGAGCGTCGAATCCATGTGGAAGTGCGCGTCGACGAAGGGTGGCGTGACCAGCTGGCCGTCAACGTCGATCTCCTCGGCCGCGGGCGCGGCCAAAGTCGGCTGCACGGCCACGATACGACCGGCCTCGATGCCGATGTCCACGCCGGTGCGTCCGTCCGGCAACGAGCAGTGACGCAGCGCGAGATCGAGCATCAGCGGGCCTCTTCCTCCAACCCACACCCGCGCAGAACGAGCGTCGACACATGCCGCGTCGCGCGCTCGAAGTCCCTGCGCTCCAGCCGTTGGCGCCCCAGCACCGCGCACACCTGCGCCTCGAAATCCGCATAGGTCTGCGTGGCGGCCCAGATGGTGAAGAACAGGTGCTGCGGGTCCACCGCCCGCATCCAGCCTCGTTCGATCCACGTCTCGATCACCCGGGCCTTGTCCTGCACCAGCCGGCGCAACGGACCGCGCAGGTGGTCGAGGATCTCCGGCGCGCCGTGCAGCACCTCGTTCGCGAAGACACGCGAGGCCTCGGGCCGCTCGGCCGAGAGCTTCATCTTCGCGCGCACGTAGTGCGCGAGCGCCTGGCGGGGGTGCGCGTCGGGCCGGATCACATGCGTGGGCTCCAGCCACGACTCGAGGATGTGGTCGAGCACGGCACGATAGATCGCCTGCTTGGTGCGGAAGTAGTAGTGCAGGTTCGCCTTCGGCAGGTCGGCCTCCCTGGCGATCTCGCTCATCGTGGCGGCCGCGAAACCCGCGCGCGCGAACACCCGCTCGGCCGCGCGCAGGATCGCGAGCTCCTGCGCTTGCCGCAGCGCTCGCTTCGCTGGCGCGGGCCGAATGCGGGCCGTCGACATCGCGCTACTTCGTGCCGAACATGCGGTCCCCGGCGTCGCCCAGCCCCGGCACGATGTAGCCGTGCTCGTTCAGACGCTGGTCGATCGCCGCGACGGTCACCGCCACGTCCGGGTGCGCCCGACGCACCGCCGCCATGCCCTCGGGCGACGCGAGCAGGCACACGAGCTTCAGGCTCGTCACCCCCTCTTCCTTCAGACGGTTCAATGCCGCGATCGCCGAGTTGCCGGTCGCGAGCATCGGATCGACGACGATGACCAGCCGCTCGTGGACGTCCTCGGGCACCTTGAAGTAGTACTCGACCGGCTCCAGCGTCTCGGGGTCGCGGTACAGGCCGATGTGCCCCACCCGCGCGCCCGGGAGCAGTTCGATCATTCCGTCCAGCATCCCGTTGCCCGCCCGCAGGATGGACACCAGGCACAGCTTCTTGCCGCTGATCACCGGCGCCTGGCATTCGGCGACGGGCGTGCGGATCGCCATCATCTGCGTCGGCAGGTCGCGGGTCACCTCGTATGCCAGCATCGAAGCGATCTCGCGCACCAGGCGGCGGAAGTTGTCGGTGGTGGTATCGCAGCTGCGTACGTAGGTGAGCTTGTGCTGCAGCAGCGGATGGTCGACGACGTGTACGCCTTGCATCGCGGTTCCCCTGAAGAGACGATCAGAACACCGTGCCGTCGCTGACGAGCTGCACCGGCGGCGG
>DATMBN010000065.1:0-63822 GCA_035559275.1 Burkholderiaceae bacterium | reverse complement strand
GTTCGCGATGGCAGAAGTCCTGCTCTCGCTCAGCCTCTTCGTGGCGTGCGCGTGGCACGTTCGTGCCCGCCTGCGCAACGCCCCCGCCATGCCGGTGACGCCCTGATGGACACATCGACCTCTTCCCTCCTCGACGCCCTGCGGGCGGCCGTGGGCCCATCCCACGTGCTCAGCGAAGGCGACCTGAGCGCGTACGAGCTGGATTGGCGCAGGCGCTACCGGGGCAAGGCGCTCGCGGTCGTGCGCCCCGGCAGCACGGAGGAAGTGGCCGCGGTCGTGCGCGCCTGCCTGACCCACCGCGTGCCCATCGTCCCGCAAGGCGGCAACACCGGACTGGTCGGCGGATCCGTCCCCGACGCAAGCGGTCGGCAGGTGGTGCTCAGCCTCCAGCGCATGCACCGCGTGCGCTCGATCGATGCAGCCAACCTGACGATGACGGTGGAGGCCGGGTGCGTGCTCCAAGCCGCGCAGGAAGCAGCGGCCGCCCAAGGGCTGCTGTTGCCGCTCAGCCTCGCGGCCGAGGGCAGTTGCACGATCGGCGGCAACCTGGCCACCAACGCCGGCGGCACGCAGGTGCTGCGCTATGGCAACGCCCGCGAGTTGTGTCTGGGCCTGGAGGTCGTGACGGCGGCCGGCGAGATCTGGAGCGGGCTGTCGGGGCTGCGCAAGGACAACACGGGCTACGACCTGCGCCACCTCTTCATCGGCAGCGAAGGCACGCTGGGCATCATCACTGCGGCCACGCTCAAGCTCTATCCCCAGCCCGCGGCGCGGCTCACGGCGCTGGCCGCGCTGCCCAGCCTGGAAGCGGCCGTCGCCCTGCTGCAGCTGGCGCAGGCGCGCCTCGGCGCAGGACTGACCGGCTTCGAGGTGATGAACGCCTTCTCGCTCGAACTGGTGGCGCGCCACTTTCCGCAGATCCCCCGTCCGCTCGTGCCCTCGCCCTGGACGGTGCTGCTCGAGCAGTCGGACACCGAATCGGCCGAGCACGCCAGACAGCTGTTCGAGTCCACGCTGGAAACCGCGCTGGAGCGGGGCCTGATCGAAGATGCCACCATCGCGCAGAGCATCGAGCAGTCGCGGCAACTGTGGCACTTGCGCGAGTCCATCCCCCTGGCCCAGGCCGAGGAAGGTCTCAACATCAAGCACGATATCTCCGTGCCCGTCTCGCGCATCCCGGCATTCGTCGCGCAGACCGATGCCCAGATCGCGCAACGCTTCCCCGGCGCGCGGCTGGTGGACTTCGGCCACCTGGGCGACGGCAACCTCCACTACAACGTCCAGGCGCCCGAGGGCGTGGACGCAGCCACTTTCCTGCGGGAGCAGGAGGCGGCGATCAACGGCGTGGTCTATGACGCGGTGTTGCGTCACGGCGGGTCCATCTCGGCCGAGCACGGGATCGGCGCGCTCAAGCGCGAAGAACTCGAGGCGCGCAAGTCACCGGTCGCCCTGGGGCTGATGCGCTCGATCAAGCTGGCGCTCGATCCTCACGGCCTCCTCAACCCAGGCCGCGTCGTGCGCGTTTGAGACCGCGCCAACCGCCGCCGGCGAAGCCCGGTTACTGCACAGGCCCCTTGAGCGCGGCGGGCAGGGGCAGTGGCAGCACCTCGATGCCCTCCTCGAGCAGGGCCTCGGTGTCCTCCCGGGAGGCCTGGCCGCGGATGTTGCGGGCCTCTACCTCGCCGTAGTGGATCCGGCGCGCTTCCTCCGCGAAGCGCTCACCGACATCCTCGGTGTGATCCATCACGTGCCGCACCGCCCGCAGCCACATCGCGTGCAGCGTCTGGGCCTCCGGGCTCATCTGCTTGGTGTCGGCAGGCGCGACAGCAGCGGCCTCGACCTTGGCTGCCGAGAGGTTGAGGCGAGGCGCGCTCGGCAGCTTCTGCACCTCGGTGTCCGCGCAGAGAGGGCATTCGATGAGGCCACGTTCACGCTGGTCCTGGAAATCGTCTTCCGAGGCGAACCAGCCTTCGAACGCATGCCCGTGCCGGCATTGGAGGTTGAGCACCTTCATGACACGGATTATCGAGGATCGTCCCGGTCCGTTGCCGGCACCCACTCCAAGGCCCATTCGCCTCGACGCCATTGCTGCAGCCATAGCAGCCCGATCATCGTCTTCGCGTCCGTGACCCGGCCGTCGCGGATCCACGCCGCGAGCTCCTCCTCGCTGGCCGTGAACACGTCCACGAACTCACCCTCGTCGAGTTGCTGTGCGCCGGGTTCCAGCCCTCGCGCAAACCAGATCTCGATCCCCTCGGTAGAGTAGGCGATCGCGTTGTGCAGCACCCCGGCGCGCGCCCACTCGCGCGCGCGGTACCCCGTCTCCTCCCTCAGCTCGCGCTCCGCGCAGCGCTGCGTCGGCTCGCCGGGATCCAGCTTTCCCGCCGGGAACTCGATCATCACCCGGCCCACGGGGTGCCGGTACTGACGCTCCAGCACCAGTCGCCCGTTCTCCAGCACGGGCACGATCACCACGGCACCGGGATGAACGATGTATTCGCGGCTCGCCTGCTGCCCGTCCGGCAGGGCCACCACGTCACGCCGCACCTGCAGGAAGTGACCCTGGTAGACCATTTCGCCGTCCAGAGGGCGCTCCGCGAGCGCCGGATCGTGCAAGTCGTCGTCAGGCACGGTCATGACCATCTCAACCGCGGTGCCGGCGCAGGTAGCGCCAGACGAAGCCCGGAAAAGCGAGTGTGAGGAACAGGCAGCCGAAGACCGCGTAGAACTCCCAGCCCTGCGCGTGCCGCTGGCCGAGGCGTGCCTCGAGCGCAAAGCCTACGACGAGCGTCAGGCCGAAGCCGACGAGCAACTCCAGCACACGCCAGCCCAGCCCCTTGCGTTCTCGCCGGGGCCCGACCGCGAACAGCCTCTCGTTGGCGAATGGCAGGTTGGCGGCAACCGCCGCCACCAGAAGCACCAGCCAGATCGACGCCGTCTGTTCCACCGGCTCAGCCCGCCAGGGCCTTGGAGATGGCCTGCGCGCACAAGGTCATCAGGCCACCCGGCAGCAGGCCCAGCGCGAGCACGGCCGCGCCATTGAGCGACAGCAGCGCCCGCGCGTCCGCACCGGCGCGGATCGGCGACACGTCGACCGGCTCGTCGAAGTACATCACCTTGACCACCCGCAGGTAGTAGAACGCGGCGACCAGCGACAGCAGGACCGCGATCACCGCGAGCCACACGTACAGCGCCTCGTTGGTCGAGACCAGCGCCTGCAGCACTGCAAGCTTGGCGTAGAAGCCCACGGTGGGAGGAATCCCGGCCAGCGAGAACATGAAGATGGCCATGACGGCCGCGTACCAGGGGCTGCGCTTGTTCAGGCCCTTCAGGTCGTCCACCAGGTCGGCCTCATGACCTTCGCGTGCCAGCAGCGTGATGAGACCGAACGTGCCCAACGTCGTGATGACGTAGGTGATGGCGTAGAACATCGCCGAGCTGTAGGCGTTCCCTGCTGACAGCGTGTTGCCCTTCACCACCCCGCAGGCCAGGCCGAGCAGCATGAATCCCATCTGTCCGATCGTGGAGTAGGCCAGCATGCGCTTGAGGTTGCTCTGGGCGATGGCCGCCAGGTTGCCCACGAGGAGCGAGCACACTGCCAGCACGATCAGCATCTGTTGCCAGTCGACCGCCAGCCCCAGCATGCCCTCGACGAGCAGGCGGATCGCCATCGCGAAGCCGCCCAACTGCGGCGCGCCGGCGATCAACAGCGTGATGGCGGTGGGAGCGCCCTGGTAGACGTCCGGCACCCACATGTGGAACGGTACCGCGGCGAGCTTGAAGGCCAGGCCCGCGACGACGAAGACGATGCCGAAGACGAGCACCTGCTCGTTGATCTGGCCGGTTCCGATGGCACGGAACACCTCGCCGATCTCGAGCGACCCGGTCGCACCGTACATCATGGACAAGCCGTACAGCAGGAAGCCACTCGCCAGCGCACCGAGGACAAAGTACTTCATGGCCGCCTCGGTGGCGGCGAGGTCGTCACGACGCAGCGCAACCAGCGCGTACAGCGACAAGGACATCAGTTCCAGGCCCAGGTAGATGACCAGGAAGTTGTTGGCCGAGGTCATCACCATGATGCCCAGCAGCGACAGCAGGCTCAGCGTGAAGAGCTCGCCCTTCCAGATGCCGCGGTCGGTCGCATACGTGCGAGAGTAGACGAGCGAGACGAGCGTGGCACCGGTGGCGAAGAGTTCCAGCACGTTGCCCATGGGATCGCTGACGACCATCCCCTGCATCGCGTACACGGTGAGCCCGTCTGCCACGTAGGTGGCCTGCATGACGCCGACGACCACGAGCGTCAGCAGTGTCAGCACATAGGTCACCGTGCGCCGCGGATCGGTGACGAACAGGTCGATGATCGCGATCGCGCACGTGAGTACGAGCAGCGTGATCTCGGGATAGATGGCGAGCCAGTTCATGTCGTTCATCGGGGTGGCCTCGTCAATTCAGCTTGCTCTGTGCCACGTGTTGCAGCAGGTTGACCACCGAGTGGTGCATCACGTCCGTGAAGGGCTTGGGATACAGCCCCATCCACAGCACGGCGATCGCCAGCAGCGCGAGCATGAGGAACTCCCGTTTGTTGAGGTCGACGAGTTCCTTGACATTCGCATTGGCCACGGGGCCGAAGTACACGCGCTTGACCATCCAGAGCGTGTAGGCCGCCCCGAAGATCAGCGTGGTGGCCGCCAGCGCGCCCAGCCAGAAGTTGACCTTCACGGTGGCGAGGATCACCATCCACTCGCCCACGAACCCGCTGGTGCCCGGCAGGCCGCAGTTGGCCATCGCGAACAGCACGGCAAATGCCGCGAACTTGGGCATCGTGTTGACGACGCCTCCATACGCCGCGATCTCGCGCGAATGCACCCGGTCGTACAGCACGCCGATGCACAGGAACATCGCGCCGGAGACGAACCCGTGCGAGATCATCTGCACGATGCCGCCGGCCACGCCGAGTTCGTTGAACAGGAAGAAGCCCAGGGTCACGAAACCCATGTGCGCGATGGACGAGTACGCGACCAGCTTCTTCATGTCCTGCTGCACGAGCGCGACCAGGCCGATGTACACGACGGCGACGAGGGACAGCGCCACGATGATCCAGGTCATCTCACGGCTCGCGTCGGGCGTGATCGGCAAGGAGAAGCGCAGGAAGCCGTAGGCTCCCAGCTTCAGCATGATGGCCGCCAGCACGACCGAGCCGCCCGTGGGAGCCTCGACGTGGGCGTCTGGCAGCCACGTATGGACCGGCCACATCGGCACCTTGACGGCGAAGGCCAGGAAGAAGGCCCAGAAGAGCAGTTCCTGCGCGCCCAGCGGCAGTGGAAGCTTGTGCCAGGTCAGGATGTCGAAGCTGCCGCCGGACTTGTAGTACAGGTAGACCAGCGCGACCAGCATCAGCAGCGAGCCAAGCAGCGTATAGAGGAAGAACTTGAACGCCGCGTAGACGCGCCGCGGGCCGCCCCAGATGCCGATGATGATGTACATCGGGATGAGGGTGGCCTCGAAGAAGACGTAGAACAGCAGGCCGTCGAGCGCGGAGAACACGCCCACCATCAGGCCCGAGAGGATCAGGAACGCGCCCATGTACTGATTGACGCGTTCGGTGATCACCTCCCACCCGGCGATCACGACGATCACCGTGATGAAGGCAGTCAGGACGACGAACCAGACGGACAGACCGTCCACGCCGAGGTGGTAGTGGACATTGAAGCGCTCGATCCACGACACGTTCTCGACGAACTGCATCGAGGCGGTGCCGGCGTCGAATCCAGTGATGATGGGCAGCGTGATCAGGAAGCTCACGACCGCGCCAATCAGCGCGACCCAGCGCACGACACCGGCGTACTGGTCACGCCCGAGGGCGAGCAAGATGGTGCCGAAGACGATCGGCGTCCAGATGGCGAGGCTCAGCAGACTCATTTCTTGTGCACCTCGCTCAGCGGATCAGGAAACCCTGCAGGAACGTCCGCAGGTACGGCCAGAGCTGCCAGGTGGTGAGCGCGAAGATGCCCACGATCATGACCAGTGCGTAGTGGTAGATGTAGCCGGACTGGAACAGCCGTACCAGCGAGGCGGTCCAGCCCACCACCCGTGCCGACCCGTTGACGACCAGTCCGTCGATCAGCCCGACGTCCCCGCCCTTCCAGAGGCCGCGTCCGAGCAGGCGGGCACCGGCGGCAAAGACGTTCTCGTTGATCCAGTCCATGTAGTACTTGTTTTCCATGATGCGGACGACCCAGTTCAGCCGCTGGCGCAGCAGCGCGGGAATCTCGGGCTTCTTCAGGTAGAAGACGTAGGCGAGCACCACACCGGCCAGCGCCAGCCAGAACGGCAGCAGCGTCAGGCCGTGCAAGGCCATGGCCGCGGCGCCGTGGAAGTGCTCGGCCAGCGTCGTCATGGCCGGGTGCTTGGCCGCATCGACGAAGATCGCGTCCTTCAGGAAGTCGCCGAACAGCATCGGCTGTATCGTGACGAAACCGATGAAGACCGAAGGCGCGGCCAGCAGCAGCAGCGGTGCAGTCACCACCCATGGCGACTCGTGGGGGGTGTGGTCTCCGTCGCCATGGTGGCCATGATCATGCTCGCCCGGGAACGGCTTGTGATGGAACCGCTCCTTGCCATGGAAGACCAGGAAGTACATCCGGAAGGAGTAGAACGCCGTGACGAACACGCCCACGACGACCGCGAAGTACGCAAAGCCGGCACCCGGCAGGTTGCTCGCGTGCACTGCCTCGATGATGGAGTCCTTCGAGTAGAAGCCGGAGAACAGCGGCGCGCCGATCAGCGCCAGCGAGCCGATCAGCGAGGTGATCCAGGTCAGCGGCATGTACTTGCGCAGGCCCCCCATGTTGCGGATGTCCTGGTCATGGTGCATCCCGATGATCACCGAGCCCGCGGCCAGGAACAGCAGCGCCTTGAAGAAGGCGTGCGTCATCAGGTGGAACACCGCCACCGAGTAGGCGGACACGCCGAGCGCCACCGTCATGTAGCCCAGCTGCGAGAGCGTGGAATAGGCGACGACGCGCTTGATGTCGTTCTGAATGATGCCGAGGAAGCCCATGAAGAGCGCGGTGATGGCACCGATCACCAACACGAAGTTGAGCGCCGTGTCGGAAAGTTCATAGAGCGGCGACATGCGCGCGACCATGAAGATGCCGGCCGTCACCATGGTGGCGGCGTGGATCAGCGCGGAGATCGGCGTGGGGCCTTCCATTGAATCGGGCAGCCACACGTGTAGCGGGAACTGCGCGGACTTGCCCATCGCGCCGATGAAGAGGCAGATGCAGATCACCGTCACGAGCATCCACTCGGTTCCCGGGAAGGTCATGCCACCAAGTTCGCCCGCCTTCGCGAAGGTCTCGCCGTAGTTCAGCGTGCCGGCATAGGCCGCGATGAGGCCGATGCCGAGGATGAAGCCGAAGTCGCCCACCCGGTTGACCAGGAAGGCCTTCATGTTGGCGAAGATCGCGCTTGGGCGCGTGTACCAGAAGCCAATCAGCAGGTACGAGACCAGGCCCACCGCTTCCCAGCCGAAGAACAGCTGCAGGAAGTTGTTGCTCATCACCAGCATGAGCATCGAGAAGGTGAAGAGCGAGATGTAGGCGAAGAAGCGCTGATAGCCGGGGTCTTCCTCCATGTAGCCTATCGTGTAGACGTGCACCATCAGCGACACGAAGGTCACGACGCACATCATCATGGCCGACAGCCCGTCGATCAGGAACCCGACCTCCATCTTCAGCCCGCCAACCGTCATCCATTCGTAGACGGTGGCGTTGTAGCGGGCTCCGTCCACCGCGACGGCCTTCAACACCATCGCGGAGATGACGAACGACACCAGTACGCCCAGGATCGTGACGACGTGTGCGCCGCGGCGTCCGACGTACTTGCCGAACAACCCTGCGACGATCGCCCCCACCAGCGGCGCCAACGGCACCGCGACCAGCATGTTCTGAGAGAGTTCTGCCATGTTGTTGTGCCCGCCCGACTCAGCCCTTGAGCGTGTCCAGTTCGTCGACGTTGATCGTGGACCGGTTGCGGAACAGCACGACCAGGATCGCAAGCCCGATCGCCGACTCGGCGGCCGCGACCGTCAGGATGAAGAACACGAATACCTGCCCCGCCATGTCGCCCAGGTAGTGCGAGAAGGCGACGAAGTTCAAGTTGACGGCGAGCAGCATCAGCTCGATCGCCATCAGCAGCACGATCAGGTTGCGACGGTTCAGGAAGATGCCGATGACGGACATCGCGAACAGGATCGCGCCGAGCGAAAGGTAGTGTCCGAGCGTGAGCGTCATGCCTGGCCTCCGGCGGAAGGGGTCGAAGTCGAGGTGGGCGAGGCAGCCCCTGCCGCTCCCGCGCCGGTCTCAGGCTGCATGTTGACGATGCGCAGACGGTCTGCCTTGCGCACGCGCACCTGCACGCTCGGATCGACGTAGCGCGAGTCCTTGCGCTTACGCATGGTCAGCGCGATCGCCGCGATGATCGCCACCAGCAGCAGAACCGCCGCGATCTGCAGCGGGTACAGGTAGTGGGTATAGATCTCGATGCCCAGGAGCTTGGTGTTGCCCAGCTGCGCCTGCTCGGGCGTGGGCTGCGGCGCCTCGCTCAAACGGAAACCGCCGAGCAGCACCACGGCCATCTCGAGCGCGATCACGACCCCTATCAGGCCGGCCAGGGGGAAGTGCTTCCAGAAGCCCTGCCGCAGCGCGTCCACGTTGAAGTCGAGCATCATCACGACGAACAGGAACAGCACCATCACTGCGCCGACGTACACCAGCACCAGGGAGATGGCGAGGAACTCGGCCTTGAGCAGCATCCACACGCAGGCGGCGTTGAAGAACGCCAGGACCAGGAACAGGGCCGCATGCACGGTGCTGCGAGCGGTGATCACGCGAAAGCCTGCGAAGAGCAGGATCGCGGAGAACACGTAGAACAGCGCGGTCTTGGTATCCATGTTTTTCTCGGTTGGGCAGGCCGCGCCCCGGCGGCCGGTCGGGCAACAGGCGGTCGGTCAGCGGTACTTCGCGTCGGCCGCTTTGTTCGCCGCGATCTCCTTCTCGTAGCGGTCGCCGATGGCGAGCAGCATCTCCTTGGTGAAGTAGAGATCGCCGCGCTTTTCGCCGTGGTACTCGAGAATGTGCGTCTCGACGATCGAGTCCACCGGGCAGCTCTCTTCGCAGAAACCGCAGAAGATGCACTTGGTCAGGTCGATGTCGTAGCGGGTGGTGCGGCGCGTGCCATCCGCGCGCACGTCGGACTCGATCGTGATCGCGTAGGCTGGACACACCGCCTCGCACAGCTTGCAGGCAATGCAGCGCTCCTCGCCGTTCTCATACCGGCGCAGCGCATGCAACCCCCGGAAGCGCGGCGACAGGGGTGTCTTCTCTTCCGGGAACTGCACGGTGATGTGCGGGGACAGGAAGTGCCGGCCGGTGAGGGCCAGCCCCTTGAACAGCTCGGTCAGCATGAAGCTGCTGAAGAACTGCTTGATGGATGCGGCGGCAGACATCTTGTACCTCTCAGCGGTTCCGGATCAGTTCCAGATGTTCCAGGGCGACTGGATCCACAGGCCGACGACGACGAGCCACACGAGCGTGACGGGAATGAAGATCTTCCAGCCTAGGCGCATGATCTGGTCGTAGCGGAAGCGCGGGAACGTGGCGCGGACCCACAGGAAGACCGTCACCAGGACGAAGGTCTTGAGACCCAGCCAGATCCAGCCGGGGATCCAGTTGAACAGCGCGCTGTCGACAGGGGGCAGCCAACCGCCGAGGAACATGATGGCCGCCAGCGCGGAAACCAGGATCATGTTGGCGTATTCGGCGAGGAAGAACATCGCGAAGGCCATGCCCGAGTACTCGATCATGTGGCCCGCGACGATCTCCGACTCCCCTTCCACCACGTCAAAGGGATGGCGGTTGGTCTCGGCAATACCGGAGATGAAGTAGACGACGAAGATCGGCAGCAGCGGCAGCCAGTTCCACGACAGGAAGTTCAGACCCCGATCCGCGAACCAGCCGCGATCCTGGGACAGCACGATCTCGGTCATGTTCAGGCTGCCGGCGACCATCAGCACGACCACGAAGGCAAAGCCCATGGCGATCTCGTAAGACACCATCTGGGCCGAGGCACGCAGCGCACCGAGGAAGGCGTACTTCGAGTTCGAGGCCCAGCCGGCGATGATGACGCCATAGACCTCCATCGACGTGATGGCCATGAGGAACAGCAGGCCGGCATTGATGTTGGCCAGCGCGACCTCCGGGCCGAAGGGGATCACCACCCAGGCGGCCAGCGCCGGCATGATGGTCATCACGGGCGCCAGGAAGAACAGCCCCTTGCTCGCGGCCGTCGGGGAGATGATCTCCTTGAAGATCAGCTTGACGGCGTCGGCAATGGGCTGCAGCAGGCCGCCGGGGCCGACCCGGTTCGGGCCCGGACGCACCTGCGTCCAGCCGATGGCCTTGCGCTCCCACAACGTCAGGTAGGCGACGCAGATCATCAGCGGCAGCACCAGCGCGACGATCTTGATCAGGTTCCAGACAACCGGCCAGGCCGTGCCCAGGGTGCTCTGGCCGTAAGTGGTCAGGGTGTCGAGCATGATGGGGGTCCTCGCTCAAGCCTTGGTCACGTCGATCGGGCCGAACATCGCGCCCAGCGTCGCGGTGGCCGGGTGGCCGGCCGGCACGCGCACGCAGCCGGCAGCAAGGCCGGGCTCCAGGCGTGCCGGCAGCACCGCCGAGGCGCCGCCCTGGGTCAGGCGGACCGCGTCGCCTTCGCGCAGCCCCAGCTGCTCCCACAGGTCGGCGGGCAGGCCGGCCACGGGCGGCAACGCGTCACGCGTGAGCTGCAACGAGTGGGCGCGGCGCACGATGGCGTCGGCCGAGTAGATCGGGACCTCGGCCACGCGCTCTGGGCCCGTGGCGGCCGCGCCGGCGAGCGGCTTGAGCGGCGAGCGGTTGTCCAGCCGCTCGGCCAGGCGCTCCACATCGCCCAGCGCATGCGTGCGCACCTCTTCCGAAGTCTCGAAACCGAAACCGTCCAGGCCCAGCATCGTGCCCAGCACGCGCAGCACCTTCCACGCCGGACGGGTTTCGCCCTGCGGCTTGACCACGCCGTAGAAGCTCTGCACCCGGCCCTCGGCATTCACGAAGGTGCCGGAGGTCTCGGAGAACGGCGCGATGGGCAGCAGCACGTCGGCATACTCGACGGCCTGGGTGCGGAAGGCCGACATGGCGACGACCATCTCAGCGCCCCGCACCGCCCGCAGCGCCTGCGCCGCGTCGGCCGCGTCGAGCTCGGGTTCGACGTTGAGCAGCAGGTAGGCCTTCAGCGGCTGCGACAGCATCTGGCCGGCATTCAGCCCGCCCGCACCCGGGCGGGCGCCCGCCAGCTGCGCGCCGACGGTGTTCGCCGCCTCGGTGAGGTAGCCCACCTGCGCGCCGGTCTGCTCGCCGATCCAGTTGGCCAAGCCCAGCAGCACGGAAGCCTGCGGATGCTGCGCGGCGGCATTGCCGAGCAGGATGGCCTTGCGCTCGCCAGACAGCAGCGACCTGCCCACCAGGCGAGCGACCTCGTCCACCTGTGCCTCGACAGGCGCCGGCACCCCGCGCTCGGCTGCCACGGCGGCCGCGATCGCGGCCAGTGCTTGCGGCCAGCGGCTGGGCGCCACGGTGGTGCGGCTGGCCAGCGGCATCAGCCAGTCGTCTTCGACTGCGTGCAGCGCATGGATCTGCGCGCCCATCTTGGCAGCCTGCCGCAGGCGCTGTGCGAAGAGCGGATGGTCCTTGCGCAGGAAGGACCCGACCACCAGCGCGCGCTGCAGCGTCGACAGGGCGGCGATCGGCATGCCCAGCCACCGCACCGCGGGCGTGTCCTCGAACTCGGCGTGGCGGGTGCGGAAGTCGATGTTCTCGCTGCCCAGGCCGCGAACGAGGCGGCCGAGCAGATGGAGTTCCTCCAGCGTGCTGTGCGGCGTGGCCAGGGCACCGATCGCCTGTGCCCCGTGCTCGGCCTTGATCTGCTTGAGACCGTTGGCGACGTACTCGAGCGCGGTCTGCCAGTCGACGGCCTTCCACTGGCCGCCTTGCTTGAGCATCGGTGCGGTCAGGCGTTCGTCGCTGTTGAGCGCCTCGTACGAGAAGCGGTCGCGGTCGGCCAACCAGCACTCGTTGACCTCCTCGTTCTCGTACGGCAGTACGCGCATCACCTTGCTGCCCTTGACCTGGACGATCAGGTTCGCGCCGGTCGAGTCATGCGGGCTCACCGACTTGCGGCGGGACAGCTCCCAGGTGCGCGCCGAATAGCGGAACGGCTTGCTGGTGATGGCGCCGACCGGGCACAGATCGATCATGTTGCCCGACAACTCGGAGTCCACCGTGCCGTTGATGAAGGTGGTGATCTCGGAGTGCTCGCCGCGGTTGATCATGCCCAGCTCCATCACGCCGGCGATCTCCTGGCCGAAGCGCACGCAGCGCGTGCAGTGGATGCAGCGCGTCATCTCGGCCAGAGACAGCAGCGGGCTGACCTCCTTGGGCATCACGACCCGCTTTTCCTCGGTGTAGCGCGAGGACGAGCCGCCATAGCCGACGGCGAGATCCTGCAACTGGCATTCGCCGCCCTGGTCGCAGATCGGGCAGTCGAGCGGGTGGTTGATCAGCAGGAACTCCATCACGCCCTGCTGGGCCTTGATCGCCTTCTCGCTCTTGGTACGCACGATCATGCCCTGGGTGACGGGCGTGGCGCAGGCCGGCATGGGCTTGGGCGCCTTCTCCACGTCCACCAGGCACATGCGGCAGTTCGCCGCGATCGAGAGCTTCTTGTGGTAGCAAAAATGCGGAACGTAGGTGCCGGCCTTTTCGGCCGCATGCATCACCATGCTGCCTTCGGCGACCTCGACCTTCTTGCCGTCGATTTCGATTTCAACCATCTTGGGTCAACCCCTCAGACGTAGGCCGGGACCTGGCAGGTCTTGTGTTCGACGTGATAGGCGAACTCGTCGCGGAAATGCTTGAGCATCGCCCGCACCGGCATCGCGGCGGCATCGCCCAGCGCGCAGATCGTGCGGCCCTGGATGTTGTCGGCCACGGAATTGAGCAGATCGAGGTCCTCGGGACGGCCCCGGCCGTTCTCGATGCGCTCGACCATGCGCCACAGCCAGCCGGTGCCCTCGCGGCATGGCGTGCACTGGCCGCAGGACTCGTGCATGTAGAAGTACGACAGGCGCAGCAGCGACTTGACCATGCAGCGGGTATCGTCCATCACGATGACGGCGCCCGAGCCCAGCATCGAGCCGGCCTTGGCGATGGCGTCGTAGTCCATCGTCAGATCCATCATGATGCCGGCAGGCAGAACGGGTGCGGACGAGCCGCCGGGGATGACCGCCTTGAGCTGCCGCCCCTTGCGCACACCGCCCGCCAGCTCCAGCAGCTTGGGGAACGGGGTGCCCAGCGGGATCTCATAGTTGCCGGGGCGCTCCACGTCGCCGACCACCGAGAAGATCTTGGTGCCGCCGTTGTTCGGCTTGCCGATGCCCAGGTAGGCCTCGCCGCCGTTGCGGATGATCCACGGCACCGCCGCGAAGGTCTCGGTGTTGTTGATCGTCGTCGGCTTGCCGTACAGGCCGAAGCTCGCCGGGAACGGCGGCTTGAATCGCGGCTGGCCCTTCTTGCCCTCCAGCGACTCGAGCAGCGCCGTCTCCTCGCCGCAGATGTAGGCGCCGAAGCCGTGGTGCGCATGCAGCTGGAAGCTGAAGCTGCTACCCAGGATGTTGTTGCCCAGATACCCTGCGGCACGCGCTTCCTCCAGCGCCTCCTCGAAGCGCTCGTACACCTCGAAGATCTCGCCGTGGATGTAGTTGTAGCCCACGGTGATGCCCATCGCGTACGCCGCGATGGCCATGCCCTCGATCACGATGTGCGGGTTGTAGCGCAGGATGTCGCGGTCCTTGCAGGTGCCCGGCTCGCCCTCGTCCGAGTTGCAGACGAGGTACTTCTGCCCCGGGAACTGACGGGGCATGAAACTCCACTTGAGACCGGTCGGAAAGCCTGCGCCGCCGCGGCCGCGCAGGGCCGAAGCCTTGACCTCGGCGATCACCTGGTCGGGGGTCATGCCCGAACCGCCGTCTAGGCCGAGGATCTTGCGCAGCGCCTGATAGCCGCCGCGCGCCTCGTAGTCCTTCAGGCGCCAGTTGCTGCCGTCCAGCCCCGCGTAGATCTGCGGCTGGATGTGACGCCCATGGAAGCACGTCTCGTTGCCGGTGGCTTGGAACTTGGAGAGGTCCAGCATCACTTGCCCCCTTGCTTGGCGGCCGTGCGCAGCTCGTCGACCAGCGCGTCGAGCCGGTCGGGCGTCATGAAGCTGCACATCTGGCGGTCGTTGACCAGCATCACCGGCGCGTCGGCGCAGGCGCCCAGGCACTCGCACTCGTGCACCGTGAACAGGCCGTCCTCGGTGGTCTGGCCGAGCTCGATCCCGAGCTTGGCGGCCAGGTGCTCGGCCGCCTTCTTGCCGTCGCGCAGTTGGCACGGCAGGTTGGTGCACACGCTCAGCTTGAACTTGCCGACCGGACGCTGGTTGTACATGTTGTAGAAGGTCACGACCTCGTGCACGGCGATGGCCGGCATGCCGAGGTAGTCGGCGACCTCCTTCTCGGCCTCGGGAGAGACCCAGCCCTGCTCCTGCTGCACGATCGCCAGGCACGCCATCACGGCGGACTGCTTCTGGTCAGCCGGGTATTTGGCGACCTCGCGCGCGAAACGCTGCTTGGTGGCTTCAGAGATCATCGATCAATCTCTCCGAACACGATGTCCATGGTGCCGATGATGGCGACGGCGTCCGCGATCATGTGGCCGCGGGACATCTCGTCCATGGCGGCCAGGTGCGCAAAGCCCGGTGCGCGGATCTTCAGCCGGTACGGCTTGTTCGCGCCGTCGCTCACCAGGTAGATGCCGAACTCGCCCTTCGGATGCTCGACGGCCGCATACGCCTCGCCTTCGGGCACGTGGAAGCCCTCGGTGAAAAGCTTGAAGTGGTGGATCAGCTCTTCCATGCTGGACTTCATCTCGACCCTCGAGGGCGGCGCCACCTTGTGGTTGTCGGTGATCACCGGGCCGGGGTTCTTGCGCAGCCAGTCCACGCACTGCTTGATGATGCGGTTGGACTGGCGCATCTCCTCGACGCGCACCAGATAGCGGTCGTAGCAGTCGCCGTTGGTGCCCACGGGCACGTCGAACTCGACGCGGTCGTACACATCGTACGGCTGCTTCTTGCGCAGGTCCCAGGCGATGCCGGAGCCGCGCAGCATCGGCCCGGTGAAGCCAAGGTTCAGCGCGCGCTCGGGGCTGACCACGCCGATCCCCACCGTGCGCTGCTTCCAGATGCGGTTGTCGGTGAGCAGCGTCTCGTACTCATCGACGTGCTTGGGGAAGCGGTTGGTGAAGTCCTCGATGAAGTCCAGCAGCGAGCCCTGGCGGTTCTCGTTGAGCTTGGCGATGGCCTTGGCGTTGCGGATCTTCGAGACCTTGTACTGCGGCATCGAGTCTGGCAGGTCGCGATAGACCCCGCCCGGACGGAAGTACGCCGCGTGCATCCGCGCGCCGGAGACCGCCTCGTACATGTCGAAGAGGTCCTCGCGCTCGCGGAAGCAATAGATCAGCATGTTCATCGCGCCGCAGTCCAGGCCGTGCGCACCGAGCCACAGCAGGTGGTTCAGCAGGCGCGTGATCTCGGCGAACATGACGCGGATGTACTGCGCGCGGATGGGCACCTCGATGCCGAGCAGGCGCTCGATGGCGAGGCAGTACGCATGCTCATTGCACATCATGGACACGTAGTCGAGACGGTCCATGTAGGGCAGCGACTGTATGTAGGTGCGGGTCTCGGCGAGCTTCTCGGTGGCGCGGTGCAGCAGGCCGATGTGCGGGTCGGCGCGCTGGATCACCTCGCCGTCGAGCTCGAGCACGAGGCGCAGCACGCCGTGCGCGGCAGGGTGCTGCGGCCCGAAGTTCAGGGTGTAGTTCTTGATCTCAGCCATGGTCGCCTCGGCTCAGTGCAGGCCGCCGTAGTTCTCTTCACGGATGACCCGCGGCGTGATCTCGCGCGGCTCGATCGTGACGGGCTGGTAGATGACGCGCTTCTGCTCGGGGTCGTAGCGCATCTCGACGTGGCCCGTCACCGGGAAGTCCTTGCGGAACGGGTGGCCGATGAAGCCGTAGTCGGTGAGGATGCGACGCAGATCGAGGTGCCCCTCGAAGACGATGCCGAACAGGTCGAAGGCTTCGCGCTCGAACCAGTTGGCCGCGCTCCAGATCTCGGTGATCGAGGGGATCATCGGCAGATCGTCGTCAGGGCAGAAGCTGCGCACGCGCAGGCGCCAGTTCTTGCCGATCGACAGCAGGTGCACCACCACCGCGAAGCGCGGACCGTCATAGCGGCCGTCGCCATACGTGGAGTAGTCCATCCCGCACAGGTCGATCATCTGCTCGAAGGCGAGCTCAGGATGGTCCCGCAGCGTACGCATCACCTCGAGGTAGTCGGCCGCGGCCACGGTCACGGTGAGCTCGCCCTTGGCCAGCTTGACGTGCTTGAGCTTGTCGCCCAGCACGCCTTGCAGCTGGGCCTGGAGGGTGTCGATCTTGGTCATGAACCCTTCCTCAGCGGGCGATCGTGTTTTCGCGGCGGATCTTGGCCTGCAACTGCAGGATGCCGTAGAGCAGCGCCTCGGCGGTGGGCGGGCAGCCCGGCACGTAGACGTCGACCGGCACGATGCGGTCGCAACCGCGCACCACGGAATAGCTGTAGTGGTAATAGCCGCCGCCGTTCGCGCACGAACCCATCGACAGCACCCACCGCGGTTCGGCCATCTGGTCATAGACCTTGCGCAGGGCCGGGGCCATCTTGTTGCACAGCGTGCCGGCCACGATCATGAGGTCCGACTGTCGCGGGCTCGGCCGGAACAGCATGCCGAACCGGTCGATGTCGTAGCGCGACGCGCCCGCGTGCATCATCTCCACGGCGCAGCAGGCCAGGCCGAAGGTCATCGGCCACAGCGACCCGGTTTTCGACCAGTTGACCAGCTTGTCGACCGAGGTGGTGATGAAACCTTCCTTGAGAACGCCCTCGATGCTCATCGCACAACTCCTCGCGTCATTCCCAGTCCAGGGCGCCCTTCTTCCACTCGTAGACGAAGCCCACGACCAGGATGCCCAGGAAAATCATCATGGCCCAGAAACCTGCGGGCCCAATCTCGCGCAACGCCACCGCCCACGGGAAGAGGAAGGCGATTTCCAGGTCGAACAGAATGAACAGGATCGCCACCAGGTAGTAGCGAACGTCAAACTTCATGCGCGCATCCTCGAACGCCTCGAAGCCGCACTCGTAGGGCGAGTTCTTCTCGGGATCCGGCCTGCGCGGGCCGAGCAGGAAACCGAGCACCTGGGGCGCAACGCCGACTGCAGCGCCGACCAGGATGAAGAGGATGACGGGGAGGTACTGGTCGAGGCTCATGTTCTTGAACGCGTGGCTCGTGGCGGGTTGGCTGCGCGAAAGACTTCAGAGATCAGGGATCCGGCTCGCCCGGGCAAAAATAAGGCGCGCTGACCTCAGCGGAATGACACCGCTGCCCAGCACGCCCACTTTTCCCTTGCGGTTGCCCCTTCAGACCACTTTCAGGGCGTCCGATGCGGTGCCGGATGACGACCGCATCGATGAAATGAAACTCGTGGTGCCGACGGCGAGACTCGAACTCGCACAGCTTTCGCCACTACCCCCTCAAGATAGCGTGTCTACCAATTCCACCACGTCGGCATCGCGGGCCTGCTGAGTTGGCTCAGGAAAAGCGCCAACCCCCGGCCGGGGCACTCGGTTTGCGTGAGGGTCTGGCTTACCGAGCAGCCTTGAATTCTAACTCGAAAAAACCCTTACCTCAATCGAACAGATAGGGCAGATTCATTGGGTCGGGATCTGCGCCGCGCCCGAAGCGGCCGGCTGGACCGGCACGGGCGCCGCCGGGATCTGGGTGGCATCCGAGGGCGCAGGCGCGGTCGGCGCGGCGCGCTCGAGCACGCTGGACCCGCCCTCCCCCGCAGTGGGACGCAGGTTCGAGAAATAGGCCAGCGCCAGCGTGCAGACGAAGAAGATCGTGGCACACACGGCGGTGGTGCGGGACAGGAAGTTGGCACTGCCAGTCGCGCCGAACAGGCTGCCGGACGAGCCGCCGCCGAAGGACGCGCCCATGTCGGCTCCCTTGCCGTGCTGGATCAGCACCAGGCCGATCATCGTCAGCGCCGTGAGCAACTGCACGACGAGGATGAGGGTGATCAGGAACTGCATCGAAGTCTCCGAAGGAAAACGTGTGTCTCGGGTCAGGGGCGGCAGGCGTCAGGCCGACCACCTCGAGGAACGGGGATGGTCGGGTTCAGGCCGCGGCCCGGCAAATGGCAACGAAGTCAGCCGCCTTCAGCGAGGCGCCGCCGATCAGCCCCCCGTCGATGTCGGGCTGAGCGAAGAGGCTCGCCGCGTTGTCGGGCTTGACGCTGCCGCCGTACAGCAGCCGCATCCCGTCGGCCTCGCCGGTTGCCCTGCGCAGTTGCTCGCGCAAAGCCGCATGGACCGCCTGTGCTTGCTCGGGCGTCGCGGTCTTGCCGGTGCCGATGGCCCACACCGGCTCGTAGGCCACGACGACGCGGGGCAGATCCTCGGCCAAGAGATCGATCACGGCGCCGAGCTGCCGCTGCACGACCTGCTCGGTCTGACCGGCTTCGCGCTCGGCCAGCGTCTCGCCGACGCACACGATGGGCGTCAGCCCCTGCCCCACCGCCGCGCGCGCCTTTTCAGCGACGAGCCGGTCGGATTCGCCGTGGTAGGCCCGGCGCTCCGAGTGCCCGACGATCACGTAGCGGCAACCCACATCGACCAGCATCGAGGCGGCCACCTCGCCGGTGTAAGCCCCTTGAGCATGCGCGGAGCAGTCCTGGGCCCCGACCCCGATGGTCGTGCCACTCAGCATCTCGACGCATGCGGACAGGTACGGGAATGGGGCGCAGACGCCGACCTCACAGGGGTACGGCTGCGCCGCGCGCAGGCCCGCGAGCAGCTCGGCGTTCGCGGCGCGGCTGCCATGCATTTTCCAGTTTCCGACCACCAGGTTGCGGCGTTGGGACATCTCGGATTCTCGCAATGGATCTGGGTTGTCGTTCGGGTCACCACACCAGCAGGAGCTTGCCGATGTGCTGGTTGGATTCCATCAGGGCGTGCGCCTGCGCGGCCTCCTCGGGCGCGAAGGTGCGGAAGATCACCGGCTGCACGCGGCGCTGCTCCAGCAGCGGCCACACCCGCTCCCGCAGGGCGCGGGCGATCGCCTGCTTGAACGCCACGGGGCGCGGACGCAGCGTCGAGCCGGTGATGGTCAGCCGCCGACGCATCAATGCCGACAAGTCCACCTCGGCCCGCGCGCCGCCTTGCAGCGCGATGATCACCAGGCGTCCGTCGTCGGCCAGGCACTCCAGCTCGCGCGGCACGTAGGGGCCGGCGACCATGTCGAGGATCACGTCCGCGCCGCGACCTGAGGTCAAGCGCCGCGTCTCGGCTGAGAAGTCCTCGGTCCGGTAGTTGATGGCGTGGTCCGCGCCCAGCCTCAGGCACGCCGCGCATTTCTCGTCGTTGCCCGCGGTGGTGATCACGGTCGCGCCGAAGGCCTTGGCCAACTGGATCGCCGTCACGCCGATGCCGCTCGTGCCCCCTTGCACGAGCAGCGTCTCGCCGGGTTGCAGGCCGCCACGATCGAACACGTTGGACCAGACGGTGAAGAACGTCTCCGGCAAGCCGGCGGCTTCTGCATCGGTCCAGCCCGCCGGCACGGGCAGGCACTGCGCGACAGGCGCCGCGCACAGCTCGGCGTACCCCCCGCCCTGCACCAACGCGCAGACACGATCACCGGACTTGAAACCGGCCTCGGCCATCGCGGCCTCATCGCCCGCGACGATCTCGCCGGCCACTTCCAGGCCCGGGATGTCGGACGCCCCTGGCGGGACGGGATAGTGGCCCTTGCGCTGCAGCACGTCGGGACGGTTGACGCCGGAAGCCCGCACGCGGATCAGCACCTCGCCCGGCCCCGCGACCGGATCCGGTCGCTGGCAGGGACGCAGCACGTCGGGCGCGCCGTACTGGGTGATCTCGATCGCTCGCATCGTGGTCCTTGCCTCCCGCGCCCGCCGGCCCTGCCGGCGCGCGGTCACGCGCTCACTGCTGCTGTTGCTCCTGTTGCTGCTCGGCCGTCGCGGCGGCCGGGCGCTCGGCGATGGCCTTCATCGACAGCTTGACGCGGCCCTTTTCGTCTGTCTCGAGCACCTTGACGCGCACCACCTGGCCTTCCTGCAGGTAGTCGGTCACCTTGTTGACTCGCTCGTTGGCGATCTGGCTGATGTGCAGCAGGCCATCGCGGCCGGGCAGCAGGTTCACCAGGGCACCGAAGTCGAGGATCTTGGTGACCGCGCCCTCGTAGATCTTGCCGACCTCGACGTCGGCGGTGATCTCCTCGATGCGCTTCTTGGCCAGATCCGCCATCGCGACGTCGGTCGAGGCGATGGTGATGGTGCCGTCCTCGGCGATGTCGATCGTGGTGCCGGTCTCCTCGGTCAGGGCGCGGATGGTCGCGCCGCCCTTGCCGATCACGTCGCGGATCTTCTCCGGATTGATCTTCATCGTGTACAGGCGCGGGGCGTACTGCGACACGTCGGTGCGCGAGCCGCTGATCGCCTCCTGCATCTTGCCGAGGATGTGCAGCCGAGCCTCCTTGGCCTGCGCCAGCGCGACCTGCATGATCTCCTTGGTGATGCCCTGGATCTTGATGTCCATCTGCAGGGCCGTCACGCCGGTCGTCGTGCCGGCGACCTTGAAGTCCATGTCGCCGAGGTGATCCTCGTCACCCAGGATGTCGGTCAGCACCGCGAAACGGTTGCCTTCCTTGATCAGGCCCATGGCGACGCCGGCCACGTGCGCCTTGAGGGGTACGCCGGCATCCATCAGGGCCAGGCAGCCGCCGCAGACCGAGGCCATCGACGACGAGCCGTTGGACTCGGTGATCTCGGAGACCACGCGGATCGAGTACGCGAACTCGTCCTTTGCCGGCAGCACCGGGATCAGCGCGCGCTTGGCCAGGCGGCCGTGGCCGATCTCGCGGCGCTTGGGGCTGCCGACACGGCCCGTCTCGCCGGTGGCGAACGGGGGCATGTTGTAGTGGAGCATGAAGCGGTCGGCGTACTCGCCGGACAACGCATCGATGATCTGCGCATCGCGGTCGGTGCCCAGCGTGGCGACGACCACGGCCTGCGTCTCCCCGCGGGTGAAGAGCGCAGAGCCATGCGTGCGCGGCAGCAGGCCGGTACGGATCTCGATCGGACGCACGGTGCGGGTGTCACGGCCATCGATACGCGGCTCCCCGGCGAGGATCTGGCTGCGCACGATGCGCGCCTCCAACTCGAACAACAGGCCATCGAGCTTGGTCTCGTCGAACTCGGCCCCCTCGGCGGTGAGTGCGGCCTTCACGTCGGCGTAGGCCTGACGCACGGCCTGCGTGCGCGCCTGCTTGGAGCGGATCTGGTAGGCCGCGCGCAGCTTGTCCTCGGCCAGTTGGTTGACCTTCGCGATGAAGGCTTCGTCCTTGGCCGGCGGTTGCCAGTCCCATTCGGGCTTGCCGCCCTCGCGCACCAGATCGTTGATGGCTTGGATCGCGATCTTGCCCTGCTCATGGCCGAACACCACCGCGCCCAGCATCACGTCCTCGGGCAGCTGGTCGGCCTCGGACTCGACCATCAGCACCGCAGCCTCGGTACCGGCGACGACCAGATCCAGGCGCGACTGCGTCTGCAGCGTCTTGCCCGGGTTGAGCACGTACTCGCCGTTGATGTAGCCGACGCGCGCGGCGCCGATCGGGCCGTTGAAGGGGATGCCGGAGACGGCCAGCGCGGCGCTGGTGGCGATCATCGCGGGAATGTCGCTGGGCACCTCGGGGTTGAGCGACAGCACATGCACGACGACCTGCACCTCGTTGAAGAAGCCGTCCGGGAAGAGAGGACGGATCGGGCGGTCGATCAGGCGCGAGGTCAGCGTCTCGTGCTCGCTGGGCTTGCCTTCACGCTTGAAGAAGCTGCCAGGGATCTTGCCCGCGGCGTAGGTCTTCTCGATGTAGTCGACGGTCAGCGGGAAAAAGTCCTGGCCCGGCTTGGCTTCCTTCGCCCCGACCACGGTCGCCAGCACCACGGTCTCGTCGATGCTGACGAGCACCGCGCCGCTGGCCTGGCGGGCGATCTCGCCCGTTTCCATCGTGACGGTGTGCTGACCCCATTGGAAGGTCTTGGTGACTTTGTTGAACATGCTCATGGATGTCTCCAGTGTGATGCGCCCCTTTCAGGCGGGGCACCTGCCCTGGAGCCGGGTCGCCGAGCGGAATGCCATTCCAGGGGGACTGCCCCGCAACCCCCCTGGAATGACACAGCAACGCTCACGGACGGCCTTGCTCCAAAAAACAAAGAGCCTGTGCAGGACGATCCACACAGGCTCTCCGTCATGCGTTCGACCTTACTTGCGCAGGCCCAGCTTCTGGATCAGCGCGGTGTAGCGGTCCGCGTCCTTGTCCTTCAGGTAGGCCAGCAGGCGCTTGCGGCGGTTGACCATCTTCAGCAGGCCGCGACGACCGTGGTGGTCCTTCTTGTTCTGCTGGAAATGGGGAGTCAGTTCGTTGATGCGGGCGGTCAGGAGTGCAACCTGGACTTCCGGAGAACCGGTGTCGTTGGCGCCGCGGGCGTTGGCCTTGATGATCTCGGCCTTGTTGATGTCTGCGATAGGCATGATTGCTTCCAGAATGGAAGCCGTTCCCACGGGCGATGCGGCCCGCGGGCTGCGGCTTCGGTTCGACTTGCGGTCACCGGTGAAACCGACCGGTGCCGTGCTTGCCTGCAAGGCGAGGGCCAAGCAGAACCTGCGGATTATAGACCAAGCAGGATCGCGCGCGGCCGGCCGGGGCGTGCCTCGCCGGACGGGTGGCCCGGCGCCCTCTCGCCTCAGGGTCGCCCCGGCATCCGGCAGGTGGTGGCGACTTCGGTCTGGGCCGGGGCGACGAACCGCACGGTCCGGAACCCGTAGCCCGAGCCTTCGTTGTCGAAGCGCACACCATCGGTGCCCGCCCGCTGCATGACGCTCACGTAGAGCGGCTGGATGAACTGGTGGTCGGCGCCGCGCATGTACCCTTGGTGCACGCCGTGCAGCCCTCGCGCGTCCAGCCGCGCGCCTTCCAGCGCCTGCGCGACGGACACCGGGTCCACCGAGCCGGCCCGCTCCATCGCCTGCACGAGCATCTCGATCATCGCCTGCATGCGCATGTGGAGATAGTCGTCGGCCGGATTGGGAAAACGCTTGCGGAACGACTGGTAGAACGCGTCCGAACTGGGCGTGCCGACGTTGGGATGCCATTCGGCCACGGCCAGGACCTTGCCGACGCCAGACTCGCCGAGCGCCGCCGGTACGCCGAGGGCATTGCCATAGAACGTGTAGAAACGCGCCTCCAGGCCCGCCTCGCGAGCCGCCTTGACCAGCAGCGTCAGGTCATTGCCCCAGTTGCCGGTCACGACGGCCTGGGCACCGCTGGCCTTGATCTTGGCCACATAGGGCAGAAAGTCCTTCACGCGCCCCAGAGGATGCAACTCCTCCCCGACGATGCGCATGTCCGGGCGACGCTGCGTGATCAGTTCCCGGCTCTTGCGCACCACATGCTGGCCGAAGCTGTAGTCCTGCCCGATCAGGTACACCTTGTCGACCGCCCGGTCCTCGGCCAGGACGTCGACCAACGCGGCCAGGCGCATGTCCGCATGCGCGTCGAAACGGAAATGCCAGAAGCTGCACTTCTCGTTGGTGAGCACCGGGTCGACCGCGGCGTAGTTGAGAAAGAGGACGCGCCGCGCCGGATCGCGTTCGTTGTGCTTGTTGATGGCGTCGATCAGTGCCGCGGCGGTCGCCGAACTGTTGCCTTGAAAGACGTAGGCGATGCGCTGGTCGATGGCGGCGCGCAGCATCGCCAACGCCTCCTCCGGCGTGCCCTTGCTGTCGAAGCGCACGAGCTCGAGCGGTCGCGCGCCGCCAGGCAGCTTCACGCCCCCGCGGGCATTCACCCGTTCCGCGGCCCACACGAGGTTGCGGAAGACGGCCTCGCCGGCATTGCCGAAGCTGCCCGACAGGCCTTCGATGAGGGCCAGACGCACGGGCGCGGCGGGCGCGCGCTGCGTGGCGGCCGCGGGCGCGGCGACCAGGGGGGCGGTCAGCGACCAGGCAGCCAGCCCCAGGAGGGCACGGCGGAGACGGCGACGCGGGGAGGTGATCACGGGCATCTGTCGGTCCGGGTGTGGAAAAGGGAGCGACCCGGCTGGAGCCGGGGAGGATGAGTCCGGCGTCGGGCCGGGCTGTGCGCAAACCGCACAAGGCGGGGTCGCGGCGCGCATTGTAGAAAGGTTCCGGGAAGAGGCCGACCGGCGCTTGCGGCGTCGGAGCCACCCCGTCCGCTGGCTGCCCCCGCCTTCTAGGCCTGCTCGAGCGGCCAGCGGGGCTTCACGTCGAAGGCGTAGTCGTGCCCGGCCCGCGCCAGGCCCGCCTGCAGCCGCATGGCTGCCGCCATCGCGATCATCGCGCCGTTGTCGGTGCACAGCGCAAGTTCAGGATAGTGAACCCGTACGCCCCGCCGCCGGCATGCCTCGTCGAGTCGCTCACGCAGCAGGCGGTTGGCCCCTACTCCGCCAGCCACCACCAGACGCTCGAGTGCGGTCGCGCGCAGGGCGGCGAGCGACTTCTTGACCAGCACCTCGACGATGGCCTCTTGCGTCGCGGCCGCCAGGTTCGCCCGGTCCTGCTCGCACACGTTGCCGCCCAAGCGCTTGACCTGGGTGAGCACCGCGGTCTTGAGTCCTGCGAACGAAAAGTCGAGCGTGCCGCTGTGCAGGAGCGGACGCGGCAGCGCGAAGGCGGTCGGGTCGCCGAACTCGGCCAACCGCGCGAGTTGCGGCCCGCCTGGATAGCCGAGCCCGAGCAGCTTGGCCGACTTGTCGAAGGCCTCGCCCGCCGCATCATCGATCGTCTCGCCCAAGGTCTCGTACCGCCCCACCCCGTCCACCCGCATCAACTGCGTGTGCCCGCCCGAGACGAGCAGCGCGACGAAGGGAAACTCCGGCGGATCGGCGCTCAGGAACGGGGACAGCAGATGCCCTTCCAGATGGTGCACCCCCAGGACGGGCTTGCCGAGCGACGCGGCCAGTGCACAGGCCAAGCCGGCGCCCACGAGCAGTGCGCCGGCCAAGCCTGGGCCACGGGTGTAGGCGATGAGGTCCGCGTCGGCCAGCGGACGGCCGGCACGGGCCAGCACCTCACGCGCCAAGGGGACGAGACGCCGGATGTGGTCCCGCGAGGCCAGTTCGGGGACCACGCCGCCGTAGGCCTCGTGCATGTCGATCTGACTGTGCAGGGCATGGGCGAGGAGGCGGGGGGTTTCCCGCCCCGTGGCCTCGACCAGGGCGACGCCGGTCTCGTCGCAGGACGATTCGACTCCGAGTACGAGCATCGGGCAAGTGTATCGCTCGCGCCACGGCCCACCCAGGCCCTGGCGGCACGAGGACATCGCTCGCCCCGTCGAATCGCTTTGTCACACATTTGACGTGGCGTTTGCACGAGACTGCGGTGTAACCCTCATACACAAGGGAAAACTGCCCAGGTAGCCTGCGCAACCCCGAGGGATGAAAACAAAACATCAGGCCGCGGCTCCCGCCGCGGCTCACGAGTCGTTGGAGCGATGAAGGAATACAAGCTTTCCGGTTGGCCCGAGCTTCCGGCTGCCTATCAGCGCACCGCGTATCAGCGCATGCTGCACCAGATGTCGCAGGGCTACGTGCCCTTGGCCGAACTGGTGCGCAACAGCGGGCTGGGTCGCGAGGCCGTGCGGCAATTCCTCGCCCAGCTCCACAGCCGCGGAGTGCTGGAGGAGCGCGCGCCAGACGTGCCGCCCTCCCCGCCCTTGCGCGCCGGCCAGACATGGAACTGGCTGCGCCGCACGCTGGGCGTGGCGGTGATGCGTCGCTCCTGAGCCCCGGCAGACGCTCTCGCTCCTCCGTCTCGCTCCTCCGTCTCCCTCCCTGTCCCGTCCCGCCGCCTTGCGCACCGCCGCGGGCGACCGCGAGCATGCGGCGCGGATGGCGCGGATGTTGCGTGCCGAGCGGCCATGGTCGCCTCGTCCGCGCTGCGCATCGTCATCATCGCTCCCGAGACGCTGGCTCCCGACCCAGGGGACGCGGTCGCCTGGTGGGAGGCCGAGCGCTCGCGCCGCCTGCGTATCGGCCTGCTCGAAAGCGGCTACAACATCGTCGCCGTGCTGCCCGCCGACGCCTACCTTCCGGAACGGCTCGCCCAGATCCAACCCGACATGATCATCGTGGACGCGGAAAGCGGCGCCCGCGACACGCTGGAGCACGTCGTGTGGGCCACCCGGGAGGCGCGCCGCCCCATCGTGCTCTTCACGGACGACGAGGACACCAGCCATGTACGCGACGCGATAGCCGCGGGCGTGACCGCCTACGTGGTCGCGGGCCTTGCCCCCGCGCGGGTCAAGCCGGTGCTCGAGGTCGCCATGGCCCGCTTCCAACACGAGGAGCAGCTGCGCAGGGAGTTGGCTGACGCCAAGACGCAGCTGAACGAGCGCAAGCTCATCGAGCGCGCCAAAGGCATCCTGATGAGCCGTCAGGGCTGCAACGAGGCCGACGCGTACGCCAGGCTGCGCAAGACGGCCATGGACAAGGGCCTGCGGCTGGCCGAGGTGGCACAACGCGTGATCGACGTCGCCGACATGCTCGGTTGAGGGTCAGACGCACCCGCTGCGTGCATCCCGCCGCCCGCGATGCACCTGGTCAGCGCAGGATCGTTGCGGCGCGTCAGCCGACTCGCCGCCATGTCCTGGCACAGACCTTGCGTGACAGGGGCCGCGAGGTCAACGGCGGCTCTCGCGCGAGACCGGCGGCACAAGGTCGTGTCGCCGGAACAGGACGAAGGCGTCCCCACCGACATGCCCGGCGCATGTCGCGTGAGGACGCCTTTTTCGTTTGTCGGTGCTCCCATGAAATCGAGGGTCAGACGCATGAAGATCCAGGACACGCTCAAGGCCCGGCTGGGCCGTCGCACGGTACTCAAGGCCGCTGCCGCGGCAGCTTTCCCCGCGGTGCCCGGCCTGCACACCGCCGTGTGGGCGCAGGGGTCGGACAAGCCGGAAAAGGAGGAGGTCAGGATCGGCTTCATCCCGCTCACCGACTGCGCCTCGGTGGTGATGGCCTCGGTGCTCGGCTTCGACAGGAAGTACGGCATCCGGATCGTCCCGACGAAGGAGGCCTCGTGGGCCGGCGTGCGCGACAAATTGGTCAATGGCGAGCTCGACATGGCCCATGTGCTCTACGGCCTCGTGTACGGCGTGCACCTCGGCGTGGCCGGCCCCAGGAAGGACATGGCCGTGCTGATGACGCTCAACAACAACGGCCAGGCGATCACGTTGTCGAAGAAGCTCGCAGACAAGGGCGCGGTCGACGCGGTCACCCTCGCCAAGCTGATGGCCGGCGACAAGCGCGACTACACCTTCGCGCAGACCTTCCCCACCGGCACGCACGCGATGTGGCTGTACTACTGGCTCGCGAGCGCGGGCATCAACCCGATGAGGGACGCCAAGGTCATCACGGTGCCCCCTCCACAGATGGTCGCCAACATGCGCGTGGGCAACATGGACGGATTCTGCGTGGGCGAACCGTGGAACCACCGCGCGATCATGGACGGCATCGGGGTGACAGCGGTCACGACGCAGGACATCTGGAAGGACCACCCGGAGAAAGTGCTGGGCACGACGGCCGACTTCGTGAGGAAGTATCCCAACACAGCCCGCGCCGTGGTGATGGCCGTGCTCGAAGCCAGCCGTTGGATCGACGCCGGGCTGCAGAACAAGCTGAAGATGGCCGAGACGATCGCCGACAAGGCGTATGTGAACACGGGGGTCGATGCCATCAACCAGCGCATCCTGGGTCGCTACCAGAACGGCCTGGGCAGGACCTGGGACGACCCCAACCACATGAAGTTCTTCAACGACGGCGCCGTGAACTTCCCTTACCTGTCCGACGGCATGTGGTTCCTGACCCAGCACAAGCGCTGGGGCCTCCTGAAGGACCACCCCGACTACCTGGGCGTGGCCAAGCAGATCAACCAGGCCGAGCTGTACCGGCAGGCCGCCTCGGCGCTCAACGTCAGCGTACCGAAGGACCCGATGCGCGCCAGCAAGCTCATCGACGGCGTGGTCTGGGACGGCAAGGACCCGGCCAAGTACGCAGACAGCTTCAAGATCCGGGCCGGCGCCTCGGCCTGACAACCTCGCAAGGAGTCCACCATGGTCAGCGCTGTATTCCACGGAGGTCTTGCCTCCCCCGGGACCGATCGGGACGCGCAAGCGCCTGCCGCGTCCTCCCCGCCCTGCCCCGGCGCGCCCGTCGCTGCCACGCCGTCTCCGGCAGCCACCCCCGGTCAGCGCACGCCCCGGCGTCGGGTCGATTGGAGCGTGCTCGCCCTACGACTGTGCGCACCATTGGTCGGCATCGCCCTGCTCGTCGGAGTGTGGGCACTGCTGACGACGACAGGCGGCTCCTTTCCCACGCCGGCCGCCACCTTCGATGCCGCCGTCGAGCTCTTTTCGGATCCGTTCTACCGCAACGGCCCCAACGACCAGGGGATCGGCTGGAACGTGCTGAACTCGCTGCAGCGGGTGGGGATGGGCTTCGGCTTGGCCGCGCTGGTGGGCATCCCGCTGGGCTTCATGATCGGCCGCTTCGACCTGCTCAACCGCATGGCCTCGCCGCTCATCAGCCTGCTGCGGCCCGTATCGCCGCTGGCCTGGCTGCCCATCGGGCTGCTGGTGTTCCAGTCCGCCAACCCGGCCGCCATCTGGACGATCTTCATCTGCTCGATCTGGCCGATGATCATCAACACGGCCGTGGGTGTGCAACGGGTGCCGCAGGACTACCTGAACGTCGCGCGCGTGCTAAACCTCTCGGAGTGGAAGGTGATCACGCGCATCCTGTTGCCGGCCGTGCTGCCCTATGTGCTCACCGGCGTGCGCCTGTCGGTCGGCACTGCGTGGCTCGTCATCGTAGCGGCCGAGATGCTGACCGGCGGCGTGGGCGTCGGCTTCTGGGTGTGGGACGAATGGAACAACCTCAACGTCCAGCACATCATCATCGCGATCTTCGTGATCGGCGCAGTGGGCCTACTGCTCGAGCAATTGCTGATCGCGCTGGCCCGGCGCTTTTCCTTCGACGGCTGACGGGAGGCTCCAGATGCAACACTTCATCAAGGTCGAACAGGCGCAGATGGTGTTCGACACGGCCAAAGGCCGCTTCCACGCCCTCGCCGACATCAACCTCGCGGTCGCCCAGGGAGAGTTCGTCGCGCTGATCGGGCATTCGGGCTGCGGCAAGAGCACGCTGCTCAACCTGATCGCAGGACTGCTCCGGCCGACCCATGGGGCGCTGCTGTGCGACAACCGCGAGATCCGCGAACCAGGACCCGAGCGCGCCGTCGTCTTCCAGAACCACTCGCTGCTGCCATGGCTCAGTTGCTTCGACAACGTCCACCTCGCGGTGGAGCGGGTTTTCGGGCGCAAGGAGCCGAGGGCGCAGCTGAAGGCCCGGACCCAGGCTGCGCTCGAGCTCGTGGGTATGGCTCACGCCGCCGCGAAACGTCCCCACGAGATATCAGGGGGGATGAAGCAGCGCGTGGGGATCGCCCGGGCGCTGGCGATGGAGCCCAAGGTGCTGCTGATGGACGAGCCCTTCGGGGCGCTGGATGCCCTCACCCGCGCCCATCTGCAGGACGAGCTGCTGAAGATCGTGGCGCGCACGAAGAGCACGGTCGTGATGGTGACGCACGACGTCGACGAGGCGGTGCTGCTGGCAGATCGCATCGTGATGATGACCAACGGTCCGGCCGCGACGATCGGCGAGGTCCTGCCCGTGCCGCTCGCCCGCCCGCGCGACCGGGTCCTGCTGGCGGAGGACACCACCTACATCGCCTGCCGCAAGCGGGTTCTGGACTTTCTTTACACGCGCCACGCGCACCCGATGGCGATCGCGGCCTGATCATGCCGTGCCGGCCTCGCGTTGGCACGACCCTTGCGTAGAAGCAGTTGCCTTTCGGCGATTGCTCCTTATCTCCTCAGGGCCTGCGCCCATTCACACCGGCTGCCGAGCGTCACACGCCCGCAGCCGGCTTTTTTTGGCCTGTTGTCTTCGCCCGGGGACCCAGGCCTCAGGACCGCACCTGCACCGGGGTGGTGCCGCGGGACGCCCACACCCAGATCACTGCACCAGCGACGATCATCGGCAGGCTCAGCCACTGGCCCATGCTCATGCCCAGCGCCAACAGGCCCAGGAAGTCGTCCGGCTCGCGGAAGTACTCGGCGATGAAGCGGAACACGCCGTAGCCGGCGAGGAACGCGCCGGACACCTGCCCGGTCGCGCGCGGCTTGCGCGAGTAGAACCACAGCAGCACGAACAGCAGCAAGCCCTCCAGCGCGAACTGGTACAGGGGCGAGGGATGTCGCGGCACGTCCGTGCCGGACTGCGGATAGACCATCGCCCAAGGCAACGAAGGATCGGCCGGCCGGCCCCACAGCTCGCCGTTGATGAAGTTGCCCAGGCGCCCGGCGGCCAGCCCGGTGGGGATGCAAGGCGCGATGAGGTCGGTGACCTCGAAGTAGCGCCGCTGCCGCTTCCAGGCGTAGACGCCCATCGCGACCAGCACTCCCAGCAGGCCGCCGTGGAACGCCATGCCGCCCTTCCACACCGCCAAGACTTCCAGCGGGTGCGAGAGATAGTACTCCGGCTTGTAGAAGAGCACGTAGCCCAGGCGGCCGCCCACGATGACGCCCACCACGCCGTAGAACAGCAGATCCTCCACGTCGCGGCGCGTCCATCCCGCCTGCGCGTGCCAGGGTTGCCGCACGCGCTTGCTCGCCAGCCACAGAAAGAGGCCGAAGCCCACCAGGTACATCAGGCCGTACCAGTGGATCGCGAGCGGTCCGAGCCGCAAGGCGATGGGATCGAACTGGGGATGCACGAGCATCGGGAATCCTCTTGTTGGGCTGTAAGACCTTCAGACGTAGCTACGCACGTGCGCGACGAAGCGCTCGACCACGGGCGCCGGGGACACCGGCCAGATGAGGCTCGTCTCGCAGGCAAGCTCTGCGCCGCGCATCGGGCGATAGGCGACACCAGGGCGCTGCAGGCGCGTGACGGACTCAGGCACCCAGGCCACGCCCATGCCGGCCGACACAAGGTTGACGATGGTCTGCATCTGGATTGCTTCCTGCTCGATCCGAGGCGGCACGCGCCGGGCGCTGTAGAGCGAAAGCACCGCATCATAAAGCGAGGGTGTGATGGCTCGAGGAAAGATCACGAGCGGCTCGGCCAGCACGTCCCTGAGCGCCAGCCGGGGCCGGCGTGCGAGGGGATGGTCGCCGGGCAGCGCCAGCACCAGCGGCTCGCGCGCCACCGTCAGCGCCTCGAAACCGAGCGGCGCCGCGCCAGGGGCATGGAGCACGAAACCCGCATCCAGCGCGCCTGCGGCGAAGGCCGACAACTGCACGTCCAGCGTCGCCTCCTGCAGCGCCAGTTCGACCCCGGGATGCGCCTGCCGGAAGGACTTGAGCCAGCCAGGCAATGGGCCGAACCCCACGGTCGAGACGAACCCCAGCCGCAGGCGCCCGAGCGCGCCTTGCGCTGCCGCCTTCACCAGGGGTCCGAGCGCTTCGGCCTCGGCCAGCAGCCGACGAGCCCGGGGCAGCAGGGCTTCCCCCGCGGCGGTCATGCGCACCCAGCGCCGAGTACGCACGAAAAGCGGCGCGCCGAGGAGCGATTCGAGCTGGCGGATCGCGATGGTCAGCGGCGGCTGCGTCATGTGCAGCCGCGCCGCCGCGCGGCCGAAGTGCAGTTCCTCGGCGACGGCGATGAACTGGCGCAGCAGCCGCAGTTCCAGCGTGCCCATTGATATGCGCAATGTATCAACCTATCCTCGAAGATATATTTGAACAGAGAACCTGCCGGACGCATACTGCGGGCCACGTCACCCTGCACGTTCCGTCACCCGCGAGGAACCCATGAGCTACAACCGCCGCTCCCGCAACATCACCGAAGGCGTCGCGCGCGCGCCCAACCGGTCCATGTACTACGCCCTGGGCTACCAGGCGGAGGACTTCTCCAAGCCCATGATCGGCATCGCCAACGGGCACTCGACGATCACGCCGTGCAACGCCGGCCTGCAGAAGCTGGCCGACGCCGCGGTCGAGGGTGTGCGTGAGGCTGGCGCGAATCCGCAGGTCTTCGGCACGCCGACGATCAGCGACGGCATGGCGATGGGCACCGAGGGCATGAAGTACTCACTGGTTTCGCGCGAGGTGATCGCCGACTGCATCGAGACCTGCGTGCAAGGCCAGTGGATGGACGGCGTGCTGGTGGTCGGCGGCTGCGACAAGAACATGCCCGGCGGCATGATGGGCATCCTGCGCGCCAACGTGCCGGCCATCTACGTGTACGGTGGCACCATCCTGCCGGGCCACTACAAGGGGCAGGACCTCAACATCGTCAGCGTCTTCGAGGCGGTGGGCCAGTTCTCCGCCGGCAAGATGAGCGAGGAGGATTTCTGCGAGATCGAGCGCCGCGCCATCCCCGGCACGGGCTCGTGCGGCGGCATGTACACCGCCAACACGATGAGCTCGGCCTTCGAGGCCCTGGGCATGAGCCTGCCCTACTCCTCCACCATGGCCAACGTGCACGACGAGAAGATCGCGAGCACCAAGGAATCGGCCCGTGTGCTGGTCGAGGCGGTGAAGAAGGACCTGAAGCCGCGCGACATCGTCACCAAGAAGGCGATCGAGAACGCGGTGGCGGTCATCATGGCCACCGGCGGCTCGACCAACGCCGTGCTGCACTTCCTGGCCATCGCCCACGCGGCGGGCGTCGAGTGGACCATCGACGACTTCGAGCGCATGCGCAAGAAGGTGCCGGTGCTGTGCGACCTGAAGCCTTCGGGCAAGTACCTGGCGGTGGACCTGCACCGCGCGGGCGGCATCCCCCAGGTGATGAAGATCCTGCTCAACGCCGGTCTGCTGCACGGCGATTGCATGACGATCACCGGCAAGACCGTGGCGGAGAACCTGGCCGACGTGCCGGACGAGCCGCGCGCCGACCAGGACGTGATCCGGCCGATTTCCAACCCGATGTACCCGGCCGGCCACCTCGCGATCCTGCGCGGGAACCTGGCGACCGAGGGTGCGGTGGCCAAGATCACCGGCCTCAAGAACCCGAGCATCACCGGACCGGCGCGCGTCTTCGACGACGAGCAGTCGGCCCTCAAGGCCATCATGGACGGCAAGATCAAGGCCGGCGATGTGATGGTGCTGCGCTACCTGGGTCCCAAGGGTGGCCCCGGCATGCCGGAAATGCTCGCCCCCACCGGCGCGCTCATCGGCCAGGGCCTGGGCGAGTCGGTCGGCCTCATCACCGACGGTCGATTCTCGGGCGGCACCTGGGGCATGGTGGTCGGCCACGTGGCCCCTGAAGCAGCCGTCGGCGGCACGATCGCGCTGGTGCGGGAAGGCGACTCCATCACGATCGACGCCAACCGGTTGCTGCTGCAGCTGAACGTCAGCGACGAGGAACTGGCGCGCCGCCGCGCCGCCTGGACCCCGCCGGCGCCGCGCTACACGCGCGGCGTGCTCGCGAAGTTCGCGCAGAACGCCTCCAGCGCCAGCACCGGCGCGGTGCTCGACGCTTTCTGACGCTCGCCGCCGCCGCCGGCCCTGCGGCGACATGCGGGGCCCGCGGCACGTGCCTCAGGGCCACCGTGGCCCGGCAGCGCCACCCGCTGCGCGGTCCCCCGCGCGCTCAGCGCCGGCGCCGCTCCTTCAGGCCCAGCGCATCGAGGTTCTTCTTGCGGCGCTCGGCCACCCGCTCCTCGAGCTTCTCCATTTGCTTGCGCTTGGTGTATCCCGAGGCGTCCGCCCACGCCCACCAGGCGATGGCGCAAGGAAACGGCGCGAGCACGGCCCACCAGGACCAGCCGCCCACCGGGCCGAACTCCGCCCACTTCATGAGCACCAGCAGCAGCCCCGCAACGACGAACCACATGTGATTCTTCTCCTGGATCCGGCCCGGCGCCGCAAAGGGGGGTCAACCCGGGCCACTAGAATGCGTTGAAAGAGAATGTACCGCATCCGCCTGCCTCGGCATCCATCGTCGGCGAAGGTGGAGCACTCCTCCCCCACATGGAACGAAAGGACGCAATGAAGCACTTCGTCGCCCTCGCGGCCGCTGCGGCCGCGGTCTTCACCGCTCCGGCCTTCGCGAGCCAGCAGCTGGCCCAGCAGAAGAACTGCATGGCCTGCCATGCCGTCGACAAGAAGCTCGTCGGCCCGTCCTACAAGGACATCGCGACCAAGTACGCGGGCCAGAAGGACGCGACCGACAAACTGACCCAGAAGGTCCTCAAGGGCGGGTCTGGCGCCTGGGGCCCTGTGCCGATGCCGGCCAACCCGCAGGTGAGCGAGGCTGAAGCCAAGCAGCTCGTGCAGTGGGTGCTCGGACTGAAGTGAGGTCATCCCCGCGCGGCCCAGCCGGGCCGCGGCGCTGCGCCCGCGCCGCCGCAAGGCTCGCGGGCTTTTTCATGTCGGACGGCGGATGGGGCCCGTCCGGCTCGCCGCCCGCAACTCCTTGCAGCCGAAGCGCCGTCACCCGCGACCCGCCGCGCCCGGATCCGACAGGCGCACCTCGATCCATCCGCGCAGGCTGTTGAAGAAGGCCAAGCCTTCGCAACGTTGCAGGTCCTGCACCCGCACCACGCCCTCCTCCAGGCGCCCTTGCCCCACCAGTTCCTGCCTCAGCACACCGTCGAGCAGTCCGCAGGCGAGCGCCGGCGTGATCCATCGACCGGCCAGCCTCACGGCCACGTTGCCTCGGGTGAACTCGGTCAGCTCGCCGGCCTCGTTCCACAGCAGGGTGTCGAAGAGGCCCGGAGCCTCCACGGCCAAGCGTTCGTAATGTTGCCGTCGGGTGGTCTTGTGGCGTACGAACTCGCACTGCGCCTGGATGGGCTGGCGCGCAAGGCAGACCAGGGGCCTTGCCGGCGCGACGGGCAAGGGCCCGGGTTCCAACGAGATCCGGCCCTCGGCGTCGAGCAGCAAGCGCAGCCGCCCCGCCCCAAGACGCTCGGCTGCCTCGCCGACCTGGCGCTCGACGCGCCCGGCGTCGCAGGGGTAGCCGAAATGGCGCGCCGCGCGTATCAGGCGCGCGAGATGCGCGTGCCAGCGCACCACCCGACCGCCTTCGACCCGCATCGTCTCCAGCAGTTGGAACGGCTGCGCCGCCCGCTCCAGGAACCCGCGCTTGACGCGCCATTCGTCGTATTCAGCGGCGGCGGCCGCATCCCCCGTGATGCCACTGCCGATCCCGCAACGGGCCCGTCCCCCCGACAGCTCGACCGTCCGGATGGCGACGTTGAAGGTGGCGGCGCCGCCGGGCTGCAGCACGCCCACAGCCCCGCAGTACACGCCCCGCGGAGCGGTCTCGAGGTGCCGGATCCAATGCATTGCCCTGACCTTGGGGGCGCCGGTGACCGAGCCGCACGGAAAAAGCGCCGCGAACACGTCGCGCAGCCGCGTCGCGGACGGCGTCCGGCCAACCACATCCGAGGTCATCTGCCACACGGTGGGCCAGGCTTGCGTGTGGAAAAGCCGGGGCACGCGCACCGTATGCGGTTCCGCGACACGGGACAGGTCGTTGCGGATCAGGTCGACGATCATCAGATTCTCCGCCCGCTCCTTCTCGCTGTCGCGCAGCGCCTGCGCGCGAAGAGCATCCTCTTCGGGAGTCCGCCCACGCGGGGCGGTGCCCTTCATCGGCCGCGAGAGCAGTCGCCCCCCTCGCCAGTCGAAGAAGAGTTCAGGAGAGACGCTCAGCACCTGCGTCTCTCCGGTGTCCACGCATACCGAGTAACTGCCAGGCTGTGCACGGCGCAAGGCATGGAACAGCGCCACCGGGTCGCCCTCGAACGTCGAGTGCCAGGGGGCGGTGTAGTTGACCTGGTAGACCTCGCCGTCCGCGATGGCCCGGTGAATCCGCGCGATCGCAGCGTCGAAGTCGGCGCGGCCCAGGCCCGTGGACCACGACATGGGGGCGTAGGTGCGCTCGTGTACCGACACCTCTGCGGGCCAGGGCCCGATCTGCCCGTACTCCGCGAACCAGGCGAGCAAGCCGTCCTCGGGCGCCCGGACCTCGAAGGCAGGATCGAATGCGGGAGCGGCCTCGTAGGCCACGAAGCCCACGCACCACCGGCCGGCGCGGGCCGCGCGCTCCGCCGCGTCCAGCACGCCCGCCACCTCCCCCGTGCTGCGCGCCCGGTGCACCGCGAGCGGCGGACCGAAGACGCCACGCACCGGCAAGGCATCCTCGCCGGGCGCGACGAAGTCGACCCAGGCGGTCGGCCCCGGCCTCATGCCCCGGCCTCCCGGACCGTCGTGTCCGTGACGATGCGCAGCGAGAGCAACAGGCCGATGGACACCACCACGAGACCGACGACCAACCCGATCCAGAAGCCGTGCACCTCCATCGGCTGCGCCGCGAACCCTCCCTCATAGCCCAGCCAGGCCCCCAGGGGAATGCCGATGAGCCAGAACGCAGCCAGCATCAGCACCATCGGCATCAGCGTGACCTTGTAGCCGCGCAAGGCCCCCATGGCGCATACCTGCGTCGCGTCGAACAGCTGCCACAGCGCCGCCAGCAAGAGCAGCGAGGCGGCCAGCGTGCGCACCGCCTCATCGCTGCTGTAGAGCGTCGTGATCCAGTGCCGGCCGAGCACGATGGGCCCCACCACCACGACCGCGACGATCAGGCCCAGCGCCACGCCCGTCCACGCGATGCGGCGTGCCTGCCGCGGATCTCCCGCCCCCAGGCTCTGCCCCACTTGGATCGCCAGTGCCGCCGAGATGCCCATCGGCAGCATGAAGATCAGCGACGCGAAGTTCAGAGCCACCTGGTGCGCTGCAATCTGCACCGCCCCGAAACGGCCGACCAGCACCGCGACGCCCGCAAAGGCCGCCACCTCGGCCAGGCCGGCGCCACCCATCGGCAGACCCAGCTTGAGCAACCGCTTCTGCCCCGCCCAGGTGGGCCAGCTCCAGCCCCCCGCCCAGACGCGGTAGTGCCGATAGGCCGGCGCCAGGGCGGTCCACAGCCCCAGGCCCAGCAGCCCGCTCCACATGCCGATGGCGGTGGCCCAGCCACAGCCCGCACCGCCCAACGCGGGAAAACCGAAGTGCCCATAGATCAGCACCCAGTTGAAGAAGGTATTGATGGCCAGCCCCATGAAGGCCAGCACCATCATGGGCTTGGGCTGGTTCACGCTTGCCGAGTAGAAGGCAAGCGCCCGGAACATCAAGGCGGCCGGCAGGCCGCAGGCGATGCCGTAGAGGAAGAAGGCGGTCTTGTCCGCCAACTGCGGTTCGATGCCCGCGGCGCGCAGCAGGTGCGGCACGAAGGGCAGCAGCGCGAAGGGCACCAGACCCGCCCACGCCGCCAGCCACATCGCCTCACGGGTGTCGGCCACGATCCCCTTGTGATCCCCTGCACCGTAGTGATGGGCCACGATGGGGCTGACCGCCTGCACGACGTTCATCAGTCCGATGAACACCGGGATCCACAACGCCACCCCGAGCCCCACGACCGCCTGCTCTTGCGCGCCCGCATGGCCGGACATGACGGTGTCGATCAGCCCCATGAGGACGAAGGCCACCTGTGACAGGACCATGGGCGCGGCCAGCCGCGCGAGCGAGCGGCTGTCGGCGAAGAAATGCGCGAGGCGGGGCATGGGCGGGTACGGCAAAAACCCGCAAGATTACCCCAGGGACGAAAACAAGAAAGCCGTCCCCCTGGGCCGGCTCTGCGCTTCGCGCAGCCTCGATCAGTTGGTCTGGGCCAACTGATCGGAGGGGTTCTGGTGAGCGCCTCACGTCGCTGACGCGACATGAGCGCTCCCCGCTCCCCGCGATGCCGTCCCCCTGGGCCGGCTCTGCGCTTCGCGCAGCCTCGATCAGTTGGTCTGGGCCAACTGATCGAGGATCGCGGGGTTCTCCAGCGTGCTGGTGTCCTGCGTGATGGATTCGCCCTTGGCGATCGACCGCAGCAGGCGGCGCATGATCTTGCCGGAGCGGGTCTTGGGCAGGTTGTCGCCGAAGCGGATGTCCTTGGGCTTGGCGATCGGGCCGATCTCCTTGGCCACCCAGTTGCGCAGCTCGTTGGCGATCTGCTTGGCCTCCTCACCGGTCGGCCGCGGACGCTTGAGGACGACGAAGGCGACGATGGCCTCGCCGGTCGTGTCGTCAGGCCGGCCCACGACCGCGGCCTCGGCGACCAGCTCGGTGTGGGACACGAGCGCCGACTCGATCTCCATCGTGCCCATCCGGTGGCCGCTGACGTTGAGCACGTCGTCGATGCGGCCGGTGATCGTGAAGTAGCCGCGCTCGGCGTCCCGGCTCGCGCCGTCGCCAGCCAGGTAGTAGCCCTTGAGCTCGCTGGGGTAGTAGCTCTTCTTGAAGCGCTCCGGGTCGCCCCAGATCGTGCGGATCATGCTGGGCCAGGGCTTCTTGACGACCAGGATGCCGCCTTGTCCGTTCGGAACGTCCTGGCCCGTCTCGTCGACGATGGCGGCCATGATGCCGGGGAACGGCAGCGTGCACGAGCCCGGTACCAGCGGCGTCGCGCCGGGCAGCGGGGTGATCATGTGGCCGCCGGTCTCGGTCTGCCACCAGGTGTCGACGATGGGGCAGCGCCCGCCGCCCACGTGCTCGCGGTACCACTCCCAGGCCGCCGGGTTGATCGGCTCGCCCACCGAACCGAGGATGCGCAGCGAACTGAGGTCGTAGTTGCGCGGATGCGCGGCCGGGTTGGCCTCGGCCGCCTTGATCAGCGAGCGGATCGCGGTCGGCGCGGTGTAGAAGATGGTCGCCTTGTGCTGCTGGATCATCTTCCAGAACCGGCCGGCGTCGGGGTAGGTCGGCACGCCCTCGAAGACGATCTCGGTCGCGCCGTTGGCCAGCGGCCCGTAGGTGATGTACGTGTGGCCGGTGACCCAGCCGATGTCGGCGGTGCACCAGAAGACGTCGTCGGGCTTCAGGTCGAAGGTCCACTTGGTGGTGAGCGCCGCGTGCAGGAGGTAGCCGCCGCTCGAGTGCTGCACGCCCTTGGGCTTGCCCGTGGAGCCGGAGGTATAGAGCAGGAAGAGCGGGTGCTCGGCCTCGACCCACTCCGGCTCGCAGGTCGCGGGCTGCCGGTCGACCACCTCGTGCAGCCATTTGTCGCGCGACGACCAGGCCACGCTGCCGCCGGTGCGGCGATACACCAGCACGTGGCGCACGCTGTCGCAGCCGCCCAGGCCGATCGCCTCGTCGACGATCGCCTTGAGGGGCAGCTGCTTGCCGCCGCGCATCTGCTCGTCGGCGGTGATGACCATCACCGCGCCGGCATCCTCGATGCGATCGCGCAGCGACTGGGCCGAGAAGCCCCCGAAGACGACCGAATGCGTCGCGCCGATCCGGGCGCAGGCCTGCATCGCGACGACCCCCTCCACCGACATCGGCATGTAGATGACGACGCGGTCGCCCTTGCTGACGCCCAGTTCGCGCAGCGCATTGGCCATGCGGCAGGTCTTTTCCAGCAGCTCGCGGTAGGTCACGCGGGTGACCTGGCCGTCATCCGTCTCGAAGATGATCGCGACCTTGTCGCCGCGGCCCTGCTCGACATTGCGATCCAGGCAGTTGTACGAAACGTTCAGCGTGCCGTCTTCGAACCACTTGTAGAACGGCGCGTTGCTGTCGTTCAGCACCTTGGTGAACGGCCGCTTCCAGGTGACGAATTCGCGCGCCAGGCGCGCCCAGTAACCTTCGTAGTCGGCCTCGGCCTCCGCGCACAGCTTGAGATACGCCTCCATGCCGGAGACGTGTGCGGCCTGCGCGAGGGACGCTGGCGGGGAGTACAGCTTGGTGGGATGCTCGGCGCTCGACATCGATGTCTCCTTGTACGTGTGTTCGGCGGGGAAGCGGCCACCCCGCGTGGCGAAACAGTACCTTAGGGCGAGGCTCTTACGAACGGCTTACTCTGCCGGCCCGAATCCCGAACGATGGGCCGGCCACTAGAATCCGCGAAATCCGTACTATCCCTGATCGCTCCATGAGCCGTACCCCCCAAGAGCGAGCCCCCGCCTCCTTGCGGCCGCTGCCGAACCTGATCTTCGCCAGCCGGTGGCTGCAGTTGCCCCTGTACCTGGGCCTGATCGTCGCCCAGGGCATCTACGTCTACCACTTCTGGGTGGAACTGATCCACCTGCTCGAGGCGGCATGGGGCAGCCAGGAGGCACTGGACAAGCTGGTGCACAGCATCGGTTACAAGGCCGACTTCCAGATCACAGGATTGAACGAGACCATCATCATGCTGGTGGTGCTGGCCCTGATCGACGTGGTGATGATCTCCAACCTGCTGATCATGGTCATCGTGGGGGGGTACGAGACCTTCGTCTCGCGCATGAACCTGGAAGGTCACCCGGACCAGCCGGAATGGCTGAATCACGTCAATGCGTCGGTGCTGAAGGTCAAGCTGGCCACGGCCATCATCGGGATCTCTTCGATCCACCTGCTCAAGACCTTCATCAACGCGGGCAACACCGACACGCAGGTGCTGATGTGGCAGACCATCATCCACATCGCCTTCCTGCTCTCGGCCATTGCGATCGCGGTTACCGACAGGCTGCTCGTCAGCGACAAGCACTGACGCCGCCGCGGCGGACGGCCCCCCTCCGCCCCGAGGTCAGGGGCGGGGCTGGTCTGCCGGCGCAGGGGCCTTGGCGTCCACCCGCAGGTGCAGCGCAGCCTTGGCCAGCAGGTTGGCGGACACGGGCGCGGTCACGAACAGGAAGAGCGTGATCAACAGTTCGTGCAGCGCGAACTCCCCCTGCGCCCAATTGACGAGCATGCTCGCGACCAGGACGCCGCCGACGCCCAGCGTGGTCGCCTTGGTCGGCGCGTGCAGGCGCATGTAGAAGTCCGGGAAGCGCAGCATGCCGATCGCGCCGACCAGCGCGAAGACGCCGCCCACCACGAGAGTGAAGGCGATCACCACCTGGGTCCAGGGTTGCAAGTTCTCGAACATCGCATCACTCCATCACGTCGCCACGGCTGAGGTAGCGTCCCAGCGCCACCGTCGACACGAACCCGAGCAGCGCGACGATCAGCGCGGCCTCGAAGAAGAGTTCGGTGTCGAAGCGGATCCCGAACAGGATCACCAGCGCCACCACGTTGATGTACATCGTGTCCAGTGCCAGGACGCGGTCGGTCGTGTACGGGCCGCGCAACAGCCGCACGGCACACAGCAGCAGGGCCAGCCCCAGGCAGCCGAACGCGAAGTTCAATGCCCAATCCACCAGCGGAAGGTTCATTCGAAGATCTCCAGCAAGAGCCGCTCATAGCGCTCGGCGATCTGCTGCGCCAGCGCCTCGGTGTCGCGGCAGTCCAGGGCATGCACGAGGATCTCGCGGCGGTGTTCGTCGACGACGCACGACACGGTGCCCGGTGTCATCGTGATGACGGCGGCCAGCAGCGTCATCGCCGCCGGATGTTCCAGCCTCAGGGGCACGCGTACCCAGGCCGGTTGCGGCTGCGCGGCCGGCGACAGCACCAGGCGAGCGACCACCAGGTTGGAGACCACGATGTCCCACAGCACGATCCCTGCGAATCGCAGTGCCCGGTCGGCCCGGCGCAGGTGCACGCGCGGGCCGAAGAAGTTGTGCAGCAACCAAGGCACGACCAGCCCCAGCACCGCCGCCACGAGCAGGTGCGAGACATGCAGGCTCTGGTGCAGCAGCAGCCAGATCGCCGCCAGCAGCAGCGACAGGGAGGGGTGTGCCAGCCAGCGGCGCTCGGCCAGCGTCGGCGTATCGCGCGGCGTCATTCGATGGCCTCCTTGTGCTCGGGAATACGGGCTCCGCGCCCGTCGTAGGGTCTGGTCGTGCCAGTCACGGCCCCCTCGCCCAGCACCGCGCGGGCGTAGCCTGCCCGATCGCTCAGTTGCTCCGCCGCCGCACGGGTGTAACGCTCGATCGGAGCCGCCAGCACGCTCATCGCCACGCTGCCGAGCAGCAGCGCCCAGGTGGCGGCCAGCAGCTTGGGGCTGGCGCCGGCTCGCAGGCCCGACTCGGGTCCGGGCCGCACCTGCCAGAACAGGATGCTGCCCGCGCGCGCCAGGCCCACGATGGTCAGGAAGCCCACGCCGAGCAGCACCGACCACACCGCCACCTGCCATGCATGTGACAGCGACGCCTCCAGGATCATCAGCTTGCCGATGAAACCCGGCAGCGGCGGCAGGCCGGCGGTGGACGCCGAAGCGAGCAGGAGCATCAGGCCGAGCAGGGCCGGCTGCGCAACCGGCAGCGCCGGCACCAGACGGTCCGCGACGTCGCCGCGCTGCGCGGCGACGAGCTCGGACAATAGGAACAGTCCCGCGATCACCAGGCTGCTGTTGACCATGTAGAAGATCGCGGCCGACCATGCGAGCGAAGAATAGAGCCCCACTGCCGCCAAGACCGTGCCGATGGATGCCACGTTGAGCCAGGCGACCAGACGCGGCAGGGTGCGGGCCGCCAGCGCCCCCATGACCCCGACGAAGCCGGTGGCCAGGGCCAGCGGCAGCAGGAAGTCGCGTGCGACGAAGGCCGAATCCCCGGCTCCGTCGCCGAAGATGACGCCGTGCACGCGGAGGATCGCGTAGATGCCGACCTTGGTCATGACGGCAAAGAGTGCGGCCACCGGCGCGCTCGCGGCCGCGTAGGTGGCCGGCAGCCAGAGCGTGACCGGCATCAGAGCGGCCTTGAAGCCGAACACGACCAGCAGCACCAGCGCCGCCGCTTGAAGCACCGCGGCCTCGGGCGCCGGCACGAGCGCGACACGCTGCGCAAGGTCGGCGAAGTTGAGAGTGCCGGTCTGCGCGTAGATCAGCGCGACGCCGATCAGGAACAGTGCCGAGGCAGCGAGGTTGAGCACCACGTACTGCAGGCCGGCGCGCATGCGGGCCCCGCCCTGCCCATGCACCATCAGCACGTAGGAGGCTATCAGCAGCACCTCGAAGAAGACGAACAGGTTGAACAGGTCGCCGGTGACGAAGGCGCCGTTCAGGCCCATCAGCTGGAACTGGAACAGGGCATGGAAGTACCGGCCGTGCGCATCCCAGCCGCCGGCCGCATACCACAGCGCAGGCAGGGCGATCAGCGAGGTGAGCAGCAACATGGCGGCCCCGAGGCGGTCCACCACGAGGGCGATGCCGTAGGGCGCCGGCCAGGCGCCGAGCCGGTAAACCCGCAGTTCCCCGTCCGCGGCGGCAAGAACGAGGGTCACGGCCAGCACCAGTCCGAGCGCGGTGCTGGCCAGCCCGATGCGGCGCGCCCACAACAACTTGAGGTGCCCGTGGCCGCCGTGGGCATCCGCGCCGTGGTCGCCTATCAGAAGCAGCAGCACCGCGGTCAGCGCGGGCAGCAGCACAGGCAGGACGGGAAGATGGTCGACGAAGCTCATCATGCCCGCCCCTCGCGCTGCTCGTCGCGCTCGGCATGCCAGGTCGTGCCGTCGACATGGTCGGTCCGGTTGTCATGCCGGCTGCGCAAGGCAAGCTCGATCACGAAGCCGGTGGTGGCGAAGCCGATCACGATCGCCGTGAGGACCAGGGCCTGCGGCAGGGGATCGGCGACCGGCGCATCCGACACCAGGATGGGCGCCGCCGCGCTCCACAGCCGGCCCATCGCGAAGATGAACACGTTGACCGCGTACCCGAGCAACGTGAGACCGAGCACGACCGGGAAGCTGCGGCCGCGCAGCATCAGGTAGATGGCGCAGGCGGTGACCCAGCCGATCCCGGTCGCCACGAGGAATTCCATGCTCATTGCGTTTGACTCCTTGCGATGGAGGCCGGCTCCTTGCTGGCGCCGGCCAGCACCGACAGCGTGAGCAGCGTCGAACCCACGACGGTGATGTAGACACCCAGATCGAACAGCGCTGCACTGGCCAACGGCAGTTCGCCCAGGATGGGCACGCTCGGGTGACCGTGCGCGCTGGTCAGGAAGGGATGACCGAAGACAAAGGCGCCGATTCCCGTGAGCGCGGCAATGCCCAGTCCCGTGCCGATCCAGCGCACGAAGCGTCGGCCGCCACCGGCGTGCAGCAGCATGTCCGCGCGGGCCTGCCCCACTGCCATGTACTGCAGCACCAGGGCCACCGCCGTGACCAGGCCCGCGATGAACCCGCCACCCGGCAGGTTGTGCCCGCGCCAGAAGATGTAGGCGCTGACGACCAGCGCGATCGGCAGCACCAGCCGTGAGACCACGCGCAGCATGACCGGCTCCGTGCTGAAGCTCCACTGGCGGCCCTCCGGATCGGTCGCAGGCCGGCGCACTCGCAGGCCTTCCATCAGCGCCAGCACCCCGACACCGGCGATGCCGAGCACGGTGATCTCTCCGAAGGTGTCATACCCGCGGAAATCCACCAGGATCACATTGACCGCGTTCGTGCCTCCGCCGCCCGGCACTGACTGATCGAGGAAGTACCACGAGATCGAGTCGTGGTCGCGCGTGAGCATGAGCCACGTCAGCCAACTCACGGCGCCGCCGCCCAGCAGCGCCACCAGGCCGTCGCGCGCACGGCGCCACCCGGCCGACTCCCGCGGCGATGCCTGCGGTAGCAAGGCCAGCCCCATGAGCAGCAGCACGGTCGACACCACATCGACGGAAAGCTGCGTCATCGCCAGGTCCGGCGCCGACAGCGACAGGAAGGTGAGCGACGCGACGAGGCCCACGGCACCGGCCAGCACGACGGCGAGGAAGCGCTGCCGGTGCATCAGCACCAGCGCGCCGCCGACGACGATCAGCACGGCCCACACGATGATGGCCACGGGCGGCGCCGCGAGGAGCTGGCGTTCGCCGGCGACCAGGCCTTCGGCTCGGGGCTGCCACATCGGCCATGCACCCAGCGCGATCGCTGCCACGAGCATCCACGCGACGTACCGCTGCAACGAACCGTTTTCGAGCGTGCTGGTCAGCCGTCCGGCGCCGCGGAACAGACCCTCGACCAGCGCGGTGAACGAGGCCTTGCCTCCCCAGGCCTTCGTCACGTACCGGTGCAGGCGCCCGCGGTGCTGTAGCCCCGCATAGAGGATGGCTCCGCCGGCCAACGCAATCACGCTCATCAGCAGCGGCCAGGTGAAGCCGTGCCACAAGGCCAGGTGGTGCTCGGGAGCCGGCGCGCCGAGCACGGCGCTGGCGGCCAGCTCGACCAGCGGTCCGGCGATCAGTGCGGGCATCAGGCCGACGGCGATCGAGATCACGATCAGCAGCATGGCCGGCAGCTTCATACCCAGCGGCGGCTCGTGCGGGTGCGCCTGCGGTATGTCGCGCGGGGGCCCGTTGAAGAAAGTGTCGTGCACGAAGCGCAGCGAATAGGCGACCGAGAACACACTGGCCAGCGTGGCCAGCAACGGCACGGCCCAGCTCAGCGTGCCCCACATGCGCGAGCGCACGGCCTCGTCGAGCATCATCTCCTTGCTCAGGAAACCGTTGAACAGCGGCACCCCGGCCATGGCCGCCGCCCCCAGCAGGCCGATGGTGCCCACCCACGGCATCACCCGCATCAAGCCGCCCAGCTTGCGCATGTCGCGCGTGCCGGTCTCATGGTCGACGATGCCCGCCGTCATGAACAGCGCGGCCTTGAAGCTGGCATGGTTGAGGATGTGGAACACGGCCGCCACTGCCGACATCGGCGAGGACAGACCGATCAGGAAGGTGATGAGCCCGAGGTGGCTGATCGTGGAGTAGGCGAGCAGGCCCTTGAGATCGTGGCGGAAGATCGCGACGAAGGCGGCGAAGACCATCGTGCCCAGCCCGACGCTCGCCACGATCGCCTCGAACAACTCGCTGGCACCCAGCACGGGGTAGAGCCGCGCGAGCAGGAACAGGCCGGCCTTGACCATGGTGGCCGAATGCAGGTAGGCCGAGACCGGGGTGGGCGCCGCCATGGCCTCCGGGAGCCAGAAGTGGAACGGCCACTGCGCGCTCTTGGTGAAGCAGCCCAGCAGGATCAGGACCAGCGCGACGGCAAAGCGTGGATCCGCGCGCACCTCCTCGCCGCGAGCCAGCAGCTCGGACAGCTCATAGGTGCCGGCGATCTGGCCCAGCAGCACGACGCCCGCCAGCAGCGCCAGTCCGCCACCACCGGTGACGGTGAGCGCCATGCGCGCCCCGAAGCGGGCATCCTCGCGGTGCCCCCAGTAACCGACCAGCAGGAACGACGAGATGCTGGTCAGTTCCCAGAACACGACCAGCAGGAGCAGGTTGTCCGACAGCACGATGCCGAGCATCGCGGCCATGAAGAGCATCAGCAGGCTGTAGAACTTGCCGGCGGGATCGTCGTCATGCAGATAGAACGCCGCATAGACGACGATGAGAAAGCCCATGGCGGTGATCAGTCCGGCGAACAACAGGGCCAGGCCATCGAGGCGGAAGCCGAGGTTCAGACCCAGCGACGGAATCCAGCTCGTCTGCTCCACGCGCACTTGGCCGTCGAACACCGGGCCGGCCGCGGACAGGAGCAGGGCCAGCGCGGCGAGCGTGACGAGGCCCGCCGCCGCCGCGGTGGCGCGCCGCCTTCCAGGGGTGTTGCTGCGTCCGAGCCAGAAGCAGGCGAAGGTGCCAATCAACAGCGGCAGGCAGACGATCGTACTCAGCAGGCCCATCGTGCTCCGGGATGCAAAGGTGGTGTGAATCGGCGGTCGGTCGCGAACGCAGGGGCTCGGCCGGCGAACGGCGCATTGTAGAAAGGCTATCGGGGTGCAGGCGCTGATCCGACCGAGCCCTATGGACTCTTTGTGCGATGTCCGGCCGGGCGGCTCGTGCTTCTTCAGTACACTTCCGCCTGGCCAGGCGGCCGCCCGGCGGCTGTCGGCTCGGCCCCCCCACTGATCCACGGCTGTACCCCACATGACCACCACCATCCGTCACGACGACCTCGTCGAAAGCGTTGCCGCGGCCCTGCAGTACATCAGCTACTACCACCCGGCCGACTACATCCAGCATCTGGCCCGCGCTTACGAGCGCGAGGAGTCCCCTGCCGCCAAGGACGCGATCGCGCAGATCCTGACCAACTCGCGCATGTGCGCGGAGGGCAGGCGCCCGATCTGCCAGGACACCGGCATCGTCAACGTGTTCCTCAAGATCGGCATGGACGTGCGCTGGGAGGGCTTTTCCGGCTCGATCGCCGACGCCGTCAACGAAGGCGTGCGACGCGGCTACCTGAACCCCGAGAACAAGCTGCGCGCCTCGGTGCTGGCCGACCCGCAATTCGAGCGCAAGAACACCAAGGACAACACGCCCGCGGTGATCCATATGGAGGTGGTACCGGGCGACAAGGTGGACGTGATCGTCGCGGCCAAGGGCGGCGGCTCGGAGAACAAGTCCAAGTTCGTGATGATGAACCCCAGCGACAACCTGGTCGACTGGGTGCTCAAGACGGTGCCGACCATGGGCGCCGGCTGGTGTCCGCCGGGCATGCTGGGCATCGGCATCGGCGGCACCGCCGAGAAGGCGATGCTGCTGGCCAAGGAAGCGCTGATGGAGGACATCGACATGTACGAGCTCCAGCAGCGCGGCCCCCGGAACAAGCTCGAGGAACTGCGCCTGGAGCTGTACGAGAAGGTCAACGCGCTGGGCATAGGCGCGCAAGGCCTGGGCGGCCTGACCACCGTGCTGGACATCAAGATCAAGATGTACCCGACGCACGCGGCGTCCAAGCCGGTGGCGATGATTCCCAACTGCGCCGCGACCCGCCATGCGCACTTCGTGCTCGATGGTTCGGGCCCTGCCTATCTCGAGCCGCCGAGCCTGGACCTGTGGCCCGACGTGAACTGGGCTCCCGACTACAACAAGAGCCGGCGCGTCAACCTGGACACCCTGACCAAGGACGAGGTCGCGAGCTGGAAACCTGGGGAGACGCTGCTGCTCAACGGCAGGATGCTCACCGGCCGCGATGCCGCGCACAAGCGCATCCAGGACATGCTCGCGCGCGGAGAGAAGCTGCCGGTGGACTTCACCAACCGCGTGATCTACTACGTCGGCCCGGTGGACCCGGTGCGCGACGAGGTGGTGGGTCCGGCGGGCCCGACGACCGCCACGCGCATGGACAAGTTCACCGAGATGATGCTCAGCCAGACCGGGCTCATCGCCATGGTCGGCAAGGCCGAGCGCGGCCCGGTGGCGATCGAGGCCATCAAGAAGCACCAGAGCGCCTACCTGATGGCGGTGGGCGGCGCGGCCTACCTCGTGTCCAAGGCGATCAAGGCGGCGCGGGTGGTCGGCTTCGAGGACCTGGGCATGGAGGCGATCTACGAGTTCGAGGTCAAGGACATGCCCGTGACCGTCGCGGTGGACGCAGGCGGCACCTCGGCCCACATCACCGGCCCGCGCGAATGGCAGGCCAGGATCGGCAAGATTCCGGTGGCCGCCGCCTGACGGATTCGTCCTCCAGGGAAGGCCGGGCATCGCCCGGCCTTTTTTCGTTCCAGGCCGGCTGCCGCCCTCGCCCGGCGGCGCCTCAGGGCTTCCACGCTCCGACGTGGGGCTCCCGCGCTTCGGCGAGCAGCGCAGGACCGATCACCTCCACCGGATGCGGCGAGGCAGCGAAGACGTCGCGGCACGACAGCTGCGCGTCGCGCTGCTCCGCGCGTTCGCCGCGGAACGCCCGCAGGCTCTCGGCGTCGATGCCGAACACCACGCGCCCGATGTTGGCCCAGAAGATCGCGCCGGCGCACATCACGCACGGCTCGCCCGAGGAGTACATGGTGGCGCGTGCGAGCACCTGCCTTGCGTGGCGCGGCGAGGCGATGCGCACCGCGTTGGTCTCGGCATGGCCGGTGCAGTCGCCGGTCTCGGCGGTGTTGCAGTACGCCTCGGCGAGCACCTGGCCGTCAGCCGAGACGATCACCGCCCCGAACGGACGGTTGCCGCGTTCGCGCGCCGTGCGCGACCAGGCGATCGCGCGGCGCAGGTAGAGGGCATCCGTCTCGTCCAGCGCCTGCTCCTCGGGGACGATCGACGTGTCGAGCGTCGGCTTCATGCGTTCGGCACCTGACGCTGCGCGCGCGCAGGCAGCAGGCTCAGGTTGTAGATCGCATCGGCGCTCGGGCGCGTCTTGAGCCCGAAGGCCTCGCTCACCTCGTCGACCTGGCGCTCGATCAGCAGCTTGCGGATGTCGCCCAGCCCGTGGCTGCGGGTGTCGGCCGCGGTCACGTACCTTGCCGTGATACGGAAGCGCTCGATTTCCGTCTTTTCGTCGATCATCGGTTCACGCTGCTTGACATGGATCATCGCGCGTGCCGGGTCGGCCAGCGTCTCGACCAGCGCCTGATTCGTCGCGCGCAGGAAACCCGCCACCAGCTGGGGACGCTCGGCGATCAGCCGCGTCGAGGCAAGGACGGCATTGCCGTACACGTCGAGTCCGGCATCGGCATACGGCAGCACCGTGAGTTCCTCCTGCTTCATACGCGCGAAGAGCGAGATCGCCGAGTCGTGGAAGTAGGTCGCGCCGTCGACGTCGCCGCGCACCATGACGTTGTCGCGGGCGCTGAAATCGGTCGTCACCCATTGCAGCGCATCGGCCTTCATGCCTGCACGCTTGGCGACCATCGGCCAGGCCCGGCGCGTGGCCTCTACGGCGGCCGCGGCGATCCGCTTGCCCTGCAGGCTCTTGAAGTCGGTGATGCCGCGGTCCTTGCGCCCGATGATGGTGAACGGGGCGCGGTTGTAGTACTGGTAGACCGCCTGGACGAGCGGCGCCCCGGGGTTGGCGGCATTGAACTCGATGAGCGAGCTGATGTCACCGAATCCCAGGTCGTAGGCGCCGCTTGCCACGCGAGTGATCGAGGCGACCGAGCCGTTGCCCACGTCGATCGTCACGTCCAGCCCCTCCTCCTTGTAGTAGCCCTTGCCCAGCGCGACGAAGAACGGGGCGGTCTGTCCGGTGACGCGGAAGTCGAGCGTGAACTTCACGCGCGTGAGCGGTTGCGAACGCAGCGCGGGCGCACCGAGCAAGGCGGCGCCCGTGGCACCGAACTGGAGGAATCGACGTCGTTTCATGGCGGCTCCTGTATGGAAGGAGGAACGGAACGCCCCGGCGGGACGGCACCGGGGACGGGCGGGAATCAGGCGGCGGGACGGATCGGTACGACCGCAGTGGCGTTGCCCCGGTGCATCTCCTGCTCGCCGTGGCGCGCGAGCAGTTCCATCAGCTTCTTGCGGATCAGCATGCCCGGGCGGTCGCTCTCCATCGAGTACTCGATGCCGCGGCGCCGCGTGTCGACGACCGCGTCAGGATCGGTCGACTCGAGGATGTCCTTGTCCTCCCGCGTGATCTCCTCGTCGAAGTCAATCAGCATCTGCGCGGGGCAATCGGCCTCGGTGTCATTGCGGAACAACCACTGGCACAGCTGCATCGAGCCGTCGTCGACGGGCGTGAAGCAGTTGATGATGACGTGGCGGATGCCGCTCGGGTACTCGATGTCCAGCCGGCGCGAGAACGGCAGGAAGTAGGCGTTGCGCATGTGACGCGTCGTGATCGGATCCGCCACCCCACTGATGCGACGGAATCGCTCCGGGTTGGCGGCGGGAATCACCGTCTCGGCGTAGAAGCCGGTGTCGGTATCGACCAGTTCGTAGCGGCTGGGCTGGGGCTGGTCCGCGACACCGAAGGTGGCGCGGTGCACGAAGCTGAAGTGGGAGTTGTCGAAGCTGTTCTCGAGTGCGCGCATCGGACTGGTGCGCCAGCGTTCGTAGAACTGGAAGATGGTGCGCCACCCCGGTGCACCGAATTCCGGCACTTCGGGGATGTCGGCGATCGGCTCTTCGAGCGCGACCCAGGCGTAGCCGTAGCGGCCGGTGCAGTGGTAAGCAGGCGTGCAGTAGTCCGGCGGGATGGACTTGTCGGCCGGGTATTGCGGAATGCGTACGACCCGCCCATGGCGGTCGTACATCCAGCCGTGATAGCCGCACTGCAGGCGGCCCTCGTGGCACCAGCCCTTGGACAGGCGCGCGGTACGGTGGCAGCAGCGGTCCTTGAGTGCGGCGGGATGGCCGTGTTCGTCGAGGAAGAGGACGAGGTCCTCGCCAAGCAGGGTGAAAGGCTTGGGGCCGTCGCGAAGCTCCGACAAGGGCATGACGGCATGCCAGAACTTGCGGAAGACGGGCTGGCGGGTGGTGAGCATGAGCGCCTCGCTGCTTGAAGACGGCGCCCGAGCGGCGCCCTCGTCCGCAGCCCGGGCACGTTCGCCTGGGGTCCGCGGACCCTTCAAGAGCAATTTCCGGCCGTCCAGCAAGGGTCCGAGGACCGATGCACCTGGACGGTGAACGCTTCTACTCTTTGCGCTCAGTCAAGCATGAGCTGTGCCAGCGGTCATGCAGCGGCGCGTGTGCGGTCGGGCTCGACCGCCCGCGATTCCTCGCCGACGATGCGCAGCACGCGCTGGGGATACGGGATCTCGATGCCCTCGCGCTGGAAGAGGTCCAGGATCGCGAGGTTCACCGCCGAGCGGACATTGGCTTGTCCGTTCTCCGGGTCGGCGATCCAGAAGAACACGGTGAGTTCGAGCCCGTCGGATGCGAAACCGGTGAGGTGGCATGAAGGGCCGGGGTCCTTGACCACGCGCTCGATCCCCGATACGGCGTCGACCACCTTGGCCCTCAGGCTCGCGACGTCGGTGCCGTAGGCGACCTGCACCACCGTGGTGAGGAGCAGGTTGCGGTCGGCGAGCGACAGGTTCTCGACGCGCGTGGTGATCAGCGTCTCGTTGGGCACGATGGACTCGCGCCCGCCGGCAGAGCGAATCACCGTATAGCGCGTGGTGATGTCCGTCACCCAGCCCTCGAAGTTGTCGACGCGCACGTAGTCGCCGATGCGCAGCGACCGCTCGGCGAGGATCACGAAACCGCTGACGTAGTTCGCGGCCAGCTTCTGCAGGCCGAAACCGATGCCCACGCCCAGGGCACCGCCAAGCACGGACAGCGCGGTCAGGTCGATCCCCACGGCAGACAGCGCGATCAGCAGGCCGACGAACAGCAGTACCGCCCGCAGCAAGTTGGCGGCGGCCTTGCGCAAGGACAGCCGCTCGCCGACCGCCCCCTTGAGCAGCTTGGCCTCGATTGCCGCGGAAACCCACAGGGCCAGCATGAGCACCAAGCCGGCCGACAGGGCGCCTTCGATCAGCTTGCGCAGCGAGACCTCGCCCTTGCCGAACGACCAGCGGATCTGATCGAGCTCCTGCATCAGCACGGGCAGCACCCCGGTGATCCACAACACCACCGCCAACCACGCGCCCCAGGAGATGGTGCGCTCGGCGGCGCGCATCACGCGCGAGGCAGGAAAGGCCGCCGAGAGCACGCGCACGCTCAGCCGGATCACCGCCAGCGACATCAGCACCGGGATCACGACCCGGAAGACGGCAGGCTCGACCACGCCCTCCAGTGCCAGGCGGGCGCCGAAGACCAAGGCAAGCGCGAGCAGGGGGAACAGCACCCCGTCGAAGATGCGCCGGCCGAACCACACGGAAGTCTCGTCAGCCTCGGCGCCCCGCAGCAGTCGGACGAGGCCCCAGGCCAGCCCGACGCAGACCGCCGCCACGGCCAGCTCGATCAGGGCGGTGGGGCGGGCGAAGGAGTGCAGCAGAGCTTGAAGGTCGGTGGCGGGCTGGATCATGGCGGACAGGAAGGCGGGCCAGGGGGAACGAGGCCGCAAGAATAACGCTTGCCCGTGACCGCACTGCCGCGCAGCACGCGCGGGCAGACTCAGACGTCGGCGAGCACCCGCAGGTGGGCGGCGACGCTGCGGCCCAGCGCCGAAAGGTTGTACCCACCCTCGAGGCACGAGACGATGCGGCCCTTGGCGTAACGGTCGGCCACGTCCTTGATGCGTCGGGTGATCCACTCGTAGTCGGCCTCGACCAGCCCCAGCTGGCCCAGCTCATCGTCGCGGTGGGCATCGAAGCCGGCGGAGATGAAGATCATCTCCGGCTTGAAGCGCTCCAGCCGCGGGATCCAGATGCATTCGACCAGTTCGCGGATCTCCATCCCCTTGGTGTACGCCGGCACCGGCAGGTTGACCATGTTGTCCGCCTTCGGTGTGTCGCCGGTGTAGGGATAGAACGGGTGCTGGAAGAAGCTGACCATCAGCACGCGGTCGTCGCCCGCCAGGATGTCCTCGGTGCCGTTGCCATGGTGGACGTCGAAGTCCACCACCGCAACGCGCTTGAGCCGCCGCACGTCCAGAGCGTGGCGAGCCGCGATCGCAACGTTGTTGAAGAAGCAAAAACCCATCGCCCGGTCGCGCGTGGCGTGGTGCCCGGGAGGGCGCACGGCGCAGAACGCGTTGTCCAGCTCGCGGTCGATCACCGCATCGGTCGCCGCGACGGCGGCGCCGGCAGACCGCAAGGCCGCGGCCAGGGTGTGCGGGCAGATGGAGGTGTCCGGGTCGACGGCCCGGCGCTCGCCGCGGGCGGCGACCTGGGCCATCAAGTCCTTGAGGTTGGCGACATAGGCCGCGTGGTGGGCGAGCTCCAGGTCCCGGTCGTCGGCGAGAGGGGCCTCGCGCTGGTCCAGCGCCAGCTCGATCCCACTGGCCAGCAGCTGGTCATGGATGGCGTCCAGCCGCTCGGGACACTCGGGATGGCCTTGACCCATCTCGTGCCGACGGCAGTCAGGGTGACTGTAGTAGCCCGTGGCCATCGTGAACTTTGTCTCCGTCCTGGTCTTGAATCTTCGGTTAAGGTGCGCGGCCATGACCACACCCCTGCACGCCCGGCTCGCGCGCCTGCTCGATCAGATTAACACGATCATCGTCGGCAAACAGGCCCAGGTCCTCGACTGCGTCGCCTGCCTGCTGGCCGGTGGCCATCTGCTCATCGAGGACGTGCCCGGCGTGGGCAAGACGACCCTGGCCCACACGCTGGCCGTCTCGCTGGGCCTGCGCTTCTCGCGGGTCCAATTCACCGCCGACCTGATGCCCTCGGACCTGGTGGGCGTGAGCGTCTACGAGCGCAGCAAGGAAGGCTTCGCCTTCCACCCCGGCCCCGTCTTCACGCAGGTGCTGCTGGCCGACGAGATCAACCGCGCCGGCCCCAAGACGCAGAGCGCGTTGCTGGAGGCGATGGAGGAACACCAGGTGACGGTCGAAGGCGAAACCCGGCCCCTGCCCTCGCCCTTCTTCGTGATCGCGACGCAAAACCCTAGCGACCAGCTGGGTACCTACCCGTTGCCCGAGTCGCAGCTGGACCGCTTCCTCATGTGCATCACCCTGGGCTACCCCGACCGCGCCTCCGAGCGGCGCCTGCTCGCAGGGACCGACCGACGGCAGGCCATCGAGCAGCTGCAGCCGGTGATGACGCCGGCCGAGCTGCTGGAGGCTCAGCAGGCAGTGCACCGGGTGCACGCGGCCGACCCGCTGCTCGACTACCTGCAGGATCTCATCGGTGCGACGCGCTCCGGGCAGTGGTTCGCCGAGGGACTCAGTCCGCGCGCGGGCATCGCCGTCCTGCGGGCCGCCAAGGCACGCGCCCTGCTCGACCGACGGGACTACGTGGCGCCCGACGACATCCAGGCCATCCTGCCCCAGACCATCGCCCACCGCCTCGTTCCCGTCTCGGGCAGCGGCCGTGGACGGGCGGAACAGGTGCGAGCGATGATCGAGGCGGTGCCGCTGCCCTGACGCCTCCTTCCCATCCGCCCATGGCCGCCTCGTCGTCCGCGCCGTCCGTCGCGCCGTCCGTCGCGGTGTCCTCTGCGGGGCACCGGCGGGGGCTGCGCGCCCGGCTGGAGGCCTGGTGGCGCTCCCGCCTGCCGGTGGACGACAGCCTGCTGCTCACGCAGCACAACGTCTACATCCTGCCTACCCCGGCCGGCCTGGCCTACGCCGCCACGCTGGTGGTGCTCCTGCTCGCCTCTATCAACTACCAGTTGAGCCTCGGTTACCTGCTGACTTTCCTGCTCGCCGGGGCAGGAGTGGCCGCGCTGTACCTCACGCACGCCAATCTGCGCGGCCTGCAGCTCCGGCTCAAGCCGCCCGCGCCGGTGTTCGCCGGCGAAGCAGCCCGGCTGGAGGTGACCCTCACCAGCACGGCGCGCGTGGCGCGGCACGGAGTGGGGTTGCGCTTCCGGCCGGCCGGCCGCGGCTCCACGGGGGAAGCCCCGCGCCCTGGGCGCGGAAGGAGGAGCCCCTCGCGCTCCCGCAGGCGCCGGGACGGCCCTTCCGGCTGGGTCTGGGCGGATGTGGCGGCGCAGTCGCAGTCGCGCACGGGGCTGGCGCTGGTGCTGCCCACCCGCGGCTGGCATCCGGTGCCGCCCGTGCAAATCGAGACGCGCTTTCCGCTCGGCGTGTTCCGCGTCTGGGCCCTGTGGCGCCCCGCGGCACGCGCGTTGGCCTACCCCCGCCCCGAAACGGCGCCGCCGCCGCTGCCCGTCGGCAACGCCCAGGTGGGCCCCGAAGGGTCGCGCCGCCCGTCCGAAGGCGGGGAGACCGAGGGCGTACGGGCCTACCGCCGGGGCGACCCGTTGAAGGCCGTGCTGTGGAAGAAGGCTACCAAGGGCGAGGAACTGGTCAGCCGCGACACCTCGATGCCCGCCTCCCGCGAGATCTGGCTCGACCTGTCCGTGGCCGGCCTTGCCGACATCGAAGCGAGGCTTTCGCGACTGGCTGCCTGGGTGCTGCTGGCGGAATCGCAAGGCCTGCGCTACGGGCTGCGGCTGCCCGGGCTCGAGTTACCGCCGGACCACGGCGAGGTCCACCGCCGCCGCTGCCTGGCGGCGCTGGCGGAATGGGGATAGGACGATGACACGCGCCTCTTCCCTCGCCGCCTCCCCGCGCGCCGCCCCGGCCTCCCGCTGGCCCGGCTGGCGCCACCTGCCCCGCGAAACGCGCGACACGCTGTTCCTGCTGGCGGTCATCGCGTGGGTCATCGCCCCCCACGCCATGCACCTGCCCCTGTGGTGCGTGGGCCTTGCGCTCCTGATGCTCGTGGCGCGCGCGGCGCTCGCGATCAAGGGCGAGCCGATGCCTCCGCGCTGGCTGCTCGTCGTCGTACTGCTGACGGCATTGGGTGCGACCTACCTCAGCCACGGCACGCTGGTCGGCAAGGACGCGGGCGTGACGATGGTGGTGGTCCTGATGTCGATGAAGACGATGGAGCTGCGCGCGCGGCGCGACGCCTTCGTCGTCTTCTTCCTCGGCTTCTTCCTCGTGCTCACGCACTTCCTGTACTCGCAGTCGCTGCTGCTTGCGGCTTCGATGCTCATCGCCGTCTGGGCACTGCTGACCGCCGTCGTGCTCGCGCACATGCCGGTGGGGCGTCCGTCCCTGTCCGACGCCGGGCGCCTGGCGCTGCGCATGTGCCTCTTCGGTGCGCCGGTGATGGTCGTGCTCTTCCTGCTCTTCCCCCGGTTCGGCCCGCTGTGGGGACTGCCCGAGGACGCCACCTCCGGGCGCACCGGTCTGAGCAATTCGATGCGCATCGGCTCCGTCGCCGAACTCGCGCTCGACGACAGCGTGGCCTTGCGCGTGCGATTTCTCGGTGCCGAACCGCCACCCCAGGCCCTGTACTTCCGCGGTCCGGTGCTGGCGGACTTTGACGGCTACGAATGGCGGCCGCCCAGGGGCAGCGAGTGGGGATTGCCCCACGTGCCGGCTGCGCTGCGGGTCGAGGGACCGGCCTGGCGCTACGAAATGACGCTGGAACCCACCCGGGTCGCGGTCATTCCGACGCTCGAGGCCACTGCGCAACTGCCGGCCTTCGACGGCCTGCAGCCGCGCATGCGCCCCGACCTGCAGTGGGTGCTCCCGCGTCCGCTGATGGAGCGGCACCGGATCGAGGCGGTCGCCTACCCGGGTTTTCGCCATGGGCCGGAACAAGCCGTGCCGGGCCTGCGCGAATACATGCAACTGCCCCCGGGGCACAATCCCCGCACGCGGGCGTGGGCAGCCGCGCTGCGTCGCGACCCTCGCTATGCGCAGGCCGATGCGGATACGCTGGCCCGGGCCGTGCTCCAGCACATCCGCACAGCGGGTTTCAGCTACACGCTCGCGCCCGGTGTCTATGGCGGCAAGGACGGCCGCGATGCCATCGACGAGTTCTGGCTCGATCGCCGTGCAGGCTTCTGTGAGCACTTCGCGGCGGCCTTCGTCGTCGTGATGCGTGCGCTGGACGTGCCGGCGCGCGTCGTCACCGGCTACCAGGGCGCCGAACGCAACCCGGTGGACGGCTACTACCTGGTACGCAACAGCTACGCCCATGCCTGGGCGGAGTATTGGCAGCCAGGGCGGGGCTGGGTGCGCGCCGATCCGACCGCCGCTGTCGCTCCCGACCGCATCGAACGCACCTCGGCGCTGCGCCCGGCCCCCGGGCTCGTGCAATCGGCGCTCGAAGCGGTCAACGCGCAGTTCTGGCAGAGCCTGCGCCACCGCTGGGAAGCGCTCAACAATGCGTGGAACCAGTGGGTACTGAACTACTCGCGGGGCCAACAGCTCGACCTGCTTCGGCGGCTGGGCTTCGCGTCGCCCGACTGGCGCGACCTGGCGGTCGTGCTCCTCGGGCTGGTCGTGTCCGCCGCCGCCGGTGGCGCGGCGTGGGCCTGGTGGGACCGCCAGAGGCAGGATCCCTGGTTGCGCCGGTACCATCGCGCCCGGCGCCGTCTCGCCCGCGCCGGACTCGCCAGCCCCGCGCACCAGCCGCCTCGCCCGCTCGCGCTGGCCGTGCTCGAGCGCTGGGGCCCCTCGGCGCAACCCGTGGCCGACGCCTTGTTGGAACTGGAAGCCCTGAGATACGCGCCCCGCAGCGGCCGACCGCCTACACTGGCGACAGCCGTGGAGCGGCGCTTGCTGCAGGCGATTGCACGCCTGCCGCGCGTGCCGCTCGCTCCTCTTTCCCGCGCGCCGAACCAGCCAGATCCCGTTTCCTGATGACTCGACTCCTCCGCCACGCGGCCTGCATCGCCCTCGCCGCCGGCCTGCTCGCCTCCGCGTCCACCCCCTGGGCCAGTCCCCGTGCCCGGCCGGCACCGACCGAAGCGCCCGATATCGTGACCTACGGCACACGCGCCGACGTGATGGCCTTCGCCGACGAGGTCGCGGCCCGGCACCAGCTCGACGCTGCCTGGGTCCGCCAGACCCTGTCGCAGTCGCGCTACCTGCCGGCGGTCGCGCGGCTGATCATGCCCCCGCCCGCCGGCACCGCGAAGAACTGGGCCGCCTACCGCGACCGCTTCGTCGAGCCTCGCCGTATCCGCGCGGGGGTGGAGTTCTGGCGCGCCAATGAACGATGGCTGCGGCAGGCCGAGGAGATGTACGGCGTGCCCGCGGACATCGTCGTGGGCATCATCGGCGTCGAGACGCTCTATGGCCAGCACATGGGCAGCTTCCGGGTGCTCGACGCCCTGTCCACGCTCGCCTTCGACTTCCCCACCGGGCGCAAGGACCGCAGCCCGTTCTTCCGGGAAGAGCTCGCCCAATTCTTCGTCCTGTGCCGCAGCGAAGGCCTGGACCCGGCCCAGGTGCGGGGCTCCTATGCGGGCGCCATGGGCCTGCCACAGTTCATGCCCAGCAGCTGGAACCGCTACGCGGTCGACTTCGACGGCGACGGGCATGCCAACCTTCACACGAGCGCGGCGGATGCGATCGGCAGCGTGGCCCACTACCTCGCCGAGTTCGGTTGGCAACGGGGTCAGCCCACGCACTTCGAGGTCGCGGTGCCGACCGACACGACGCAGCGCGCGACCTTGCTGGCACCCGACATCCTGCCCAGCTTCACGCCGGAGGAGTTCGCCGCGCTCGGTGCCTCACTGCCCGAGACGGCGCGCAACCACCCCGGCAAGCTGGCCCTGGTCGAGCTGCAGAACGGTGCTGCCGCGCCCAGCTATGTCGCAGGCACGGCGAACTTCTATGCGATCACTCGCTACAACTGGTCGAGCTACTACGCCATGGCCGTGATCGAACTGGGGCGCGCAGTGGCCATCGTGCGCTCGGCCACCCAGTAGCGCGGAGCCGAATCCGGCCATCCTTCCCTTGAACGGAGCCGGTACCGGACGCCGCGTTCGTTCGGGGCGCGCTCACGACGCACTTCAGCCCAGGGCGCGGATATCGACGTGAACGTCCATCCGTTCCTCTCCCCCGCCCTGTCGCACGCCTTTGACGGGGGGACAGGCGCCGTAGTCCGGGCCGACGGCGAGACGGACGTGGCGTTCGTCGATCAGGCACGCGTGGGTCACGTCGATGCTCAACCATTCACCCTGCTCGATGTCCAGACACACGTCCGCCCAGGCGTGGCTGGCCAGTTCGGGGGCGGCCGCATCGTAGAAGTACCCACTGACGTACCGCACCGGCACCCCGGCACTGCGGCAGGCAGCGATGAACACGTGGGCCTGGTCCTGGCACACGCCCTTGCCCCAGTCGTAGGCCTCGGCGGCCGTCGTCTGCACGTCGGTATGGCCTTGCCGGTACTGGACTTGGGCCCCGACCGCCGCCGCCAGCGCAAGGAAGTCGTCCGGGCCGGGACGGGAAGGCAGCTGCTCGCGCGCCCAGGCCGCAAGAGGGGGATGGGCCTCGGTCAGTGCGGTGGTGCGCAGGTAGAGCCACGGTGGCACCAGGCCCACCGCCGCCGGCTCGCACCAGCGCGCGATGCCGTGCGTCTCCACCTCGCCATCGGCCCGCACGGTGCCGCGCGTGACCTGGTGGGCGAGGGTGTACGTGTGGCTCACGTTGCCATATCCGTCGTGCGACTCGAACAGCCGCCCGGGCACCTGGATCTGCCATCTGCGTACCGTCTGTGACGGACAGGAACGCGGGGTCAGGCACAGCGCCTGCACCGCATGCAGCACCGGCGCGCCGTACTCGTAGTGCGTGGCATGGTGAATCTGCAAGCGCATGGCGGACTAGGGCCTGTTGACACGATTGGAAGCCTCGCGTTCGGGCTGCGGCGGGCGCGCACCTGGGCGCCGGCGAGGCCGCGTGCTTGCTGCACGCAACGAGCCCGCAACGACGGTATGCGCCCGCCCCAGCCCGAGCCCGCAGGGTGATCCCAGGAAAAGGGCGCCCTGCGCGTTGCCAATGCTCGCCGTAGCCCTCGCTACGGCCGTGCTTTGCGCCTTGATGGCGCCCTTTTCCTGGGTCACGTGAGGCTCCCAATAGCGTTAACAGGCCCTAGGCGCTCACCGGCACGAGGAAGTCCCGGCTGATCCCCCGTCCCAGGTCGCCGACCCGGTCGAGGAACTGCGTCAGGAAGGCGTGCAGGCCGGTGGCGAGGATCTCATCGATGTGGCCGTACTGCAGGTCCGAGCGCAGACGCCCGGCGCAACGGCGGGTATGGGCCGATTGCTCGTTCGCCACCGCGTCGAGGTTGTGCACCACCTCGTTGATGCAGGCGGCAAGGGACCGCGGCATGTCGGCGCGCAGGATCAGCAGCTCGGCGACCTTTTCGGGACGGATCACGTTGCGGTACACCTTCCGATAGACCTCGAAACCGGACACCGACCGCAGGATGGACGACCAGTAGTAGAAGTCGTACTCGACGTCCTTGCTTCCCGGCACAGACCATGCCTGCTGGTCCCCGCCGGCTTGGAACTTCACATCCAGCAGGCGCGCGGTGTTGTCGGCGCGCTCGAGGAAGGTGCCGATGCGCAGGAAATGGAAGGCCTCGTCCTGCAGCATGGTGCCCAGGGTCACGCCGCGAGACAGGTGGGAGCGGAACTTGACCCACTCGAAGCATTCGCCCGGATCGTGGTCGAAACGCCCGCTGGCGATGAGGCGGTTGAACTCGAGCCAGGTCTGGTTCTGCGTCTCCCAGACCTCGGTGGTCAGGCTGCCCCGCACCGCCCGGGCGTTCTCCCGCGCGGCGCGCAGGCAGTTGTAGATGCTGGACGGGTTGCGCTCATCGCGCACCATGTAGTCCATCACTGCCCGCGCGGTCACCTCGCCGTAGCGCGCGGCGAAGTCGCTGCTCAACTCCGAGATGCTCAGCAGGCCGCGCCATCCTCGCTCGGCCACCTCCGCCGACTGCGGCAACAGGCCGGTCTGGTAGTTGACGTCGAGCATCCGGGCGGTGTTCTCGGCCCGCTCCATGTACCTGGCCATCCAGAACAAGTGATCCGCAGTGCGCGACAGCATCTCAATGCTCCCCCATGCCTCGAACACCGCCGCACGCTTGCGCGTGCCCGGCGCTTTGACGGCTGCGCCGTCCGGGCTCCTGCGGCGCCCGAGCGGCCCGCTCCATGTACCTGGCCATCCAGAACAAGTGATCCGCAGTGCGCGACAGCATCTCAATACTCCTGCGTGGTCCTCGACATGCCCCGCTCGGCGGACTAGCCCTCCAGCACCCAGGTGTCCTTGGTGCCCCCGCCCTGGCTGCTGTTGACGACCAAGGAACCTTCCTTGAGCGCCACGCGCGTCAGGCCGCCAGGCACCATCTGCACCGTCTTGCCCGAGAGCACGAAGGGCCGCAGGTCGATGTGACGCGGGGCGATGCCCGACTCCACGAAGGTGGGGCAAGTCGACAGCGCAAGCGTGGGCTGGGCGATGTAGTTCGACGGCCGGGCGAGCAACTGCTCGCGGAACTCGGCGATCTCTGCCCGTGTCGCCGCGGGACCGATCAGCATGCCGTAGCCTCCTGCGCCATGCACCTCCTTGACGACCAGTTCGCCGAGGTGATCGAGCACATAGCGCAGGTCCTCCGGGTCGCGGCAGAGCCAGGTCGGCACGTTCTCCAGCAGCGGGCGCTCGCCGAGGTAGAACTCGATCATCCTGGGCACGTAGGGGTAGATCGACTTGTCGTCGGCCACGCCGGTGCCGATCGCATTGGCGAGCGTCACGTTGCCGGCCCGGTACACGCTGAGCAAGCCCGCGCAGCCCAGGGCCGAATCCGCGCGGAAGGCGAGCGGATCGAGGAAGTCGTCGTCCACCCGGCGGTAGATCACATCCACGCGCCGGGGCCCCTGGGTCGTGCGCATGTAGAGGAAGTTGTCCCGCACGAACAGGTCCTGTCCCTCGACCAGTTCCACGCCCATCTGCTGAGCAAGGAATGCATGCTCGAAGTAGGCGGAGTTGTACATGCCAGGTGTGAGCACCACCACCGTCGGTTCGTTGACGCCGGCCGGCGCGACGGCGCGCAGCGAGTCCAGGAGCAGGTCGGGGTAGTGGGCCACCGGCGCCACCCGGTGCGCGGTGAACAGCTCCGGGAAGAGCCTCATCATCATCTTGCGGTTCTCGAGCATGTAGCTCACGCCGCTGGGCACACGCAGGTTGTCCTCCAGCACGTAGTAGGTGCCGCCGCCACCGGGACGCGCCGCGCGGACGATGTCGATGCCCGCGATGTGCGCCCACACGCCGCCCGGCACGTCCACGCCCACCATCTCCGGGCGGAACTGGGAGTTGCCGAACACCTGTTCGGGCGGAACGATCCCGGCCTTGATGATCTCCTGCCCGTGGTAGACATCCTCGATGAACCGGTTGAGCGCGGTGACGCGCTGGACCAGTCCGCGCTCCATCTCGCGCCACTCGTCCGCGGGAATGACGCGCGGGATGAGGTCGAACGGAATCAGCCGCTCGGTGCCCGCCCCGTCCTCGTCCTTGGCTCCGTAGACCGCGAAGGTGATGCCCACGCGCCGGAAGACCATCTCGGCCTCCTCGCGCTTGTGGCGCATCAGATCGCGGGGCTGGCGAGCCAGCCAGCGGTCGTAGGCCCGGTAGTGCTCGCGCACCGTCGCGCTGGTCGCGTGCATCTCGTCGAAGCTCAAGGTCATGCTCGTCCTCTCCGGGCCTCATCGAAAGCAAGTTGCGGACCACTTCGCGCGGATCCGCCCTCTTGCGGCCCCCGCCCCGGTTCCGCGTCCTTCGGTCAGGGAGCCTCGCCCCGATGGTGCCAGTAGCGACGCCTGCGGTCACGTTCGCACTGACCCTGCCCCGCGGCCCAGCGGTAGGCGCCACAGGAGGGACTTGCGACGACGGTGATGCCTCGCTCGCGGTATCGCGCGAGCACCGCCGCCGCCGGATGGCCGAAACGGTTCCGGTATCCGGTCTGGAACACGGCGACGGCGGGGCTGACCGCATCGAGGAAGGCGGGCGTGCTCGAGGTCTTGCTTCCATGATGGGGGACCAGCAGCCAGTCCGCCCGCAGCCCGTCGCCCAGGGTTGCGACCAGCCGCGCCTCCTCGTGACGCTCGATGTCGCCAGTCAGCAGCGCGGTATGCCGCCCGTTCGAGACCCGCAGGACACACGACACCCGATTGGGCTTGAGCGGTGGAGACCGGTCGTCGGGCCCGGGATGCAGGATGTCGAAGCGCACCCCGTCCCACTCCCATGACTGGCCTGCTTCGCAGCGCCGGTAGTGGCGCGCGGCCTCCAGCAGCGGGTGCTCGTCCTCCAGCGAGCCCCAGACCTCCACCGCGGGGTAGGCCTCCAGCACCGAGGACGCTCCTCCCGCGTGGTCCGAATCGCGGTGCGAGATCACCATCCGGTCGAGCCGCCGCTCGCCCCAGGCACGCAGGACCGGCACCAGGACTCGCTCGCCCGCGTTGCTGTCGGTGGAGTAGGCCGGGCCGGCGTCATACAGCAGGGTGTGGCGG
>DATMBN010000064.1:0-13196 GCA_035559275.1 Burkholderiaceae bacterium | reverse complement strand
GTGCTGGCGTGCTTGCGGTCGATCGGGAAGTACTGAACGGTGACCAGCACCAGGTTGTTGGCGGCATCGCCCACCCCGATGGCAGGCACGGCATTGCAAAAGAACTGATAGGGCTCTTTGACCTCGATGCGGTGGTAGCCCACTTCCTCGAACTGGTCGTTGAAGATGAGCACATGGCAGTCCATGGTGTACCGCTGGCCCTCGTCGCATCGGTAGGTCGGTTGGCCTGTGTAATCAGATGGGGTACACACCTCATCGGGACGGCTCTTCGTCATGAAGAGGATGGGCTCCAGGTAATGCTGACGCCCGTCCAGCATCATCTTGAAGCCCAAGGCATTCCAGAATTGGCGTTGTGTAGGATCTGATCGCCGCAGGGAAGCGGCACGAGCCGTGGCGGATCGAGCGGCTGCGTCGCGGACTTTCTCGTTTTCGGTGCGTGTGCACACGGACCGAGGGCGCCGGCCTTGCTGCATTTCCGCCAGTTCGATGAGGTTGCGTGGAGAGCCGGTGCAGGTGTAGTTCTCGTCCCAGTCGCTCGACAGCTTGATATCGGCGTGGGCAAGCGCCGCAAGGCTCAGCCACGCGGCGGCCGCGCACCCCCTTGCAAACGTGCGGTCAAGCCTGATTGGCTGGGTGGGCTTTTTTGTACGCTTCATAAGCGCGCTCCAGTTTGAGGTGGTACTGGTGGGTTTCATAAGCAGGGCCGTTGTAGTAGAAGGCAATCACACGCCAGTTCTTGGCCTTCACGGCATCCCACAAGGAGATTTCTCGTCCCAGCGCCTTGTTCTTGGGGTCTTTCCATGCGGCCGGCTTGTTTTGAATGAAGCCGGCCAACAAGCCCAGCTGCGCAAGCTCCGAGGTGCACATCTTGTTGACGAACTTCTTGAGGTCAGGTTCGCCACACAGCGCGTGGTTGGCGCCCATGATCTGGAACTTGCCCCAGGAGCAGGACTTGAGGGCCGCATCGCGGTCCAGCCGGTAGGCGTTGAGCAGCCGCAGGTATGACGTGGCGTAGGTGGAATAGATGTCATCATCGTCCACCCGGCCGTCGTGCATCTTCTTGTCTTTCTTGCCCAGCTGCTTGCGCAAGCGGTAGCCCGTGGGCCAGGAGATGTCCGGGTGGTCTTTGTCATATTGGCCACCGGTCAAACGGCTGAAGTAGTGGCGCTCGTACAGAAGAGCAGGCACGTGTCCGCCCTGGCCATCGGCCAGGCGCCAAAAGGCGCTGCGGCCGCCGCTTTCGACTTTGGCGATGGCCTGAAGTACTTCCGGTTCGCATTCAAGAAGGTCAGCCACACCTTCCCAGTCTTTGGCGGTGATGTCGCCGCCCTCGAAGTGCTTGAAGTGAGCCATCAAGGTTTGGGGCAAGTCCACGCCGATGACGATGGTGGGCATGCCGTGGGGCCCCTTGCCCGTTTTGGTGGTGACGGCGGGGTTGTTTTTCGAGGGCGCGCCGCTGGGCTTGACGGGGGGCTTCGCTTGGGTCGTGGCCGTGGCGGTGATTTCGCGCTGCTTCGAGAGGGCCTGAGTGGCTTGGCCCGAGACCGCCTCGAGCGTGGTGGGCACGACGATGGCCCCGCTGACCAAGGTGATCAGCTTGTGCCCGTACCCAGAGACAGTGCTCACCAGCTTCTGCCACTGGCTGTGCGCATCTTGTATCCACAGTTCGACTTGGGATTGCGCCGCCTGGGTGACTTGGGTCGGGATCTGCCCTTGGGGGCCTGTCTTGCCCACCACGGTGCGGCCATCGACCTCCAGCCTGTAGGGCAGGTTGGCGATCGGATGCCGCAAGGCATCCAAGAAAACGAAGCTGACCCCGAAGGCGCTGGCCTCGGAGAGGTACAGCACCTGCCCGACCTGGATCTTGTGGGGATCGCGCAGGCCGTTCCAGCGCTGAAGGGTGGCGACGCTGACCCCCGTTCGCCGGGCGATGCTGGACAAGGTGTCGCCCGGTCGGACGCGATACGGATCGGGCAGCCTGCCTGACGCCAGACTCGTGCCCTTGCCTTCAGAGGTCTGCATCGTCTTCGCTCCTGTCTTCGTCGTGCAAGGGTGAGTCATCCAGCGGCTGCCGAACCACCTCGCTGACCTGCCATGCCGAAGAGGACCACAACCGCAGCTGCAGGTCTGCCGGCTGATCGAGCCTCAAGGGCTCGCTGAAGACGTCCTCCCGGGGAACACCAACATCGGCCAGTGTTTCGTTCTTGTGTAGGCCGTTGACCCGTTGAGCGATGGCGCGCGGCAACCATTCCTGGGGCACCTCTTCCAAGCTGACCGTACGGGCATAGATTTGCTGAAGCGGCGATAAAACAGCCTCGATTGGCTGGATGCCCTGCGGCAGTGGATTCAGCATGGCCGGCGCGCTGCTCCCCCCATCCCACTCATGGGTGGCGGCCTCGACGGTGAAGCTGCCCGGCGTGATGAAGTCGATGTGGGCGCCGTCCAGCACCACCGAGCTGTCGCCGCCCACCAGTTCGATGCGCTGCTGGGCCTGCACGACGATCTCGTCGTTGACGCTCAGGATCTGCACGTCCTGGTCGGCCAGGATCTCCAGCCGGTCGGTGTGCGCGCGCACGCTCACCGGGCCGTGGGCGGCCTTGAGCTGGATGCTGCCTTCGTGCGTGTACCAGCTCGCGGTGCCGCCGGCCACGAGGCTGGCGGTGTGGGCCGCCGCCTCGTGCCAATCGCCTTGCGCGACCCAGGCCTGGTCCTCGGCGGCATAGTGGACGATGGACGCCTCGCTCAGCTGGGCCAGCGTGCAGGGGGTATCGAAGGTGATGGTCGGCGCCGCCGGCCGCTCCACCGGGTCACCCGGCTGGCGCTGGGCGTCGAGCTTGTGCGCGTCCTGGCCATGCACAGGCCCGGCGTAGGCCCCGTCCTGGGCAGGGTCCAGATGCCGCAGCAGCTCCCGCGTGGCCTCGGCGTGCGGGGCAAGATCCAGCGCGCGGGCGTGGCGGGCCGCCTGGCCGAGCCGCTCGGCCAGGTCCTGCGCGGCGTGCAGCTGCGCCACCGCCTCGGCCTGGTCCATCTGGGTGGACTCGGCGCTGCCGTAGGTGCCCGCGCGCAGGCTGGTCGTCACGAGCATGCCCTGCCCCGCGCGCAGCGTGGCCCAGCCTTGCGTGCCGGCCTCGAAGCCGGCCCCTCGCACCGCACCACGGTGCGCGCTGCCCGGCACCTGCTGGATCAGATGGCCCAGACCCACCTCGGCCAGCGTGTAGCTGACCAGCCAGCGCATGCGCAGCTGCCCGGTGGCGTCGTCCAGCACCCATTCATGGAAGCCCTGGTCGTCCAGGCCCTTGCTGTGCCAGCCGCTGAGCACGCCCGGGTGATTGGCCCCGGAAGGCTCGCCGTCGTCCTGCCCGCCGCCGGCCAGCGGGGGGCGGTCCTGACCGTTGTACAGCTGGCCGACGATCAGGGGCCGATCGATATCGCCGCCCACGAAGTCGACGAGGACCTCGCTGCCAAGGCGGGCCGTGAGCACCGTGCCCCAGTTCGCGCCGGCCGCCCGTTCGGCCACGCGCACCCATGCCCCGCTGCCGGCGTCGCCCGGGGCGTGGCCTTCGGTGTCGGGGCTGCGCTCGTCGTGCGGCAGGCCACCCGGGTTGGGCCGCGCGCCGCGCTGCCAGGGAAACTGGATCTTCAGCCGCTGGTCGCGCTCGGTGGTGATGCGTTCGCCGGGGTGGCCGACGACGAGGGCGGTCTGCAGGCCCCAGGCGGTGGGCCGGGCCTGGCGCTGCGGCACGTGCGGCACGTCAGCCGGCTGGGCGAGCAGGTGGCAGCGGTAGCCGCCCTGGTCGAGCGCGGGCTGGGCGAGCAGCTGCGCGGCGCGCGCGCCCAGGTTGTTGCGCGCCTCGTGGACCACTTGCAGCACCAGGTACTCGCCGTCCAGGCTGGGGTGCTCTTGCAAGCGAAAGTGCCCGCCGGGGCAGGCCGCGCGCCAGGTGCCGGTGGCTTGCAGACGGCGGCCATCTTGCTGCAGGGCCAGCCGGGCGAGCTCGGCGGCGGCCTGTGCGGCTTGCGTGGGCGCGACAGGGCCCGTCCACTCGCCGGCCCAGCGTTCGCCGCTGCCGTCGTAGTGCTCCAGCCGGGGCAGCGCTTGCGGCGCCTCGTCGGTTTCGTCGCTCGCCGCGACGCCGGTCAACCGCTCGGGGTGCCAGCGCCCGAGCGTGGCCACCCGCGCATGGGCGCGCTGCGTGACGGCGACCTGGGTCAGGGTGTCGACCTGCCAGGCGGCGTCGCGGCGCGCCAGGTCACGGGGCTGGCTGTAGCGCACCGGGCCGAGGAAGACGCGGGGGCTGCGTGCGTCGGTCAGCACCAGGCAATGGCGCGCCTGGTCCGCCCGCAGCGACTGGGCCTGGGCGAGAGCCAAGTGCTCGAAGTGATAACCGATCCCCTCCTCGCCCAGCAGCCGCTGCACGAACTGCAGGTCGGTCTCGCGGTACTGGGTGCAGATCTCCCGCCGTGGCAGCTGGCGCGTCACCTCCACCCGCCAATGCGCCTGCGGATGGTCGCGGAAGACATCCTCGACGACCTCGAGTGCCGTGCGCCCTTGATACAGATAGGTGTCGCGGCGCAACTCCAGGAAGGCCAGCCAGGAACGCATGGACAGCCGCCAGCGGTGCCAGCCGCCGTCGCTGCCCAGGTGGGCCGCGGCGAGTACATAGCCGTGCCAGGGGCGGTAGTCGCCCCTGGCCTGGCGCAGTTCCAGCGTGAGCTGTCGGCCCAGCAAGCCCTCCAGCGCCACCTCGGCGGGACTGAAGGCGTCCAGTTCGATCTCGAACGGCTCGTCGCAGGCTTCGCGGATCTCGACGCGCTCGGCGATCAGGCGCTCGTGCCCCAACACGGTCTGGACCTTGAGCAGGCGATCCTGCTGGCTCAGCAGCAGGCTGGCAACAGCCTCCTGCAGGCCATCGACCCACTGTGCGTCGACGCGCGGGCCGGCTGTTCGCGGCCCTTCCGCCAGGAACTGGCTCATGGCTTCCCTCCCTGGGATGCGTTCTCGTTTCTGTGTTCTGTGCGTGCGCGCCGCCACCGGTGTGGCCCCTGCGCGACAGGAGGCGCATCGGCGCCCGGCCGCACTTTTTGCGGGTCGCATTGTGCCGGCCGCCCGGCGACATCGGCACTCACCGAAAAGAGGGGGATTGGATCAATTTGTTACAGGAACGCCACCGGCGCCCCAAGGCGGGGCGATCGCGCACGGTTTCCCCGCGCCCGCAGCGGACCCACCCTGAGCAGACCCGCCCGCCAGCAGACCCACCCGGCATCAAATCCACGTGGCAGCGGCAACCCGTCCCTGCCAGTGCAACCGCTGTCGACCACGCACCGCGCGAAGGCCACCGCGTCCACGCGCGCGACACAGCCCGTCACCGGTGCGCGCCCTGCCCTTCGCGCCCCCTCGCGCATCGGTCAGCCTTGCCGCAACGACACCGCGCACCCTGGGCAGCACACCGTGCGTGTTACGTGCAACGCAGCCGCAACTTCCTCACGCTCACCTGTCGGTTGACCGCACATACCCCATGGAACTTTGTCGAAGGCTGTGGTCTCCTTGAAACAGGATCCGTGCTTTCGCGAGTGAACACGGCTGCTGATTCAGGGCACGCTCCTTGCACTGCACAGCGATAGGGAACAGAAGCGGGTTTCACCTTCTGTTTGTCGGATGCAGGGTCGGCTTTTCGCCCATGCTGAAACCACAGGGCGTCGATTGGTGCCATGATGGTCCTACACGACGCCGAACGAAGACCTGGAGGTCTGGATGGACGTGATCAGCAACTTCGCCGCTCGCTACGAGCGCACTCGTGAAGAGGAACTCTCGCTGGAGGAGTACCTCGAGATCTGCCGGCGCGATCCGCTGGCCTACGCGACCGCCGCGGAGCGCATGCTCAAGGCGATCGGCGAGCCCGAGCTGATCGACACGCGCAACGATCCTCGGCTGTCGCGCATCTTCGCGAACAAGGTCATCAAGATCTACCCGGCCTTCCGTGAGTTCTACGGCATGGAGGACGCGATCGAGCAGGTCGTGTCGTACTTCCGCCATGCGGCGCAAGGCCTGGAAGAGAAGAAGCAGATCCTGTATCTGCTGGGGCCCGTGGGTGGCGGCAAGAGCTCCATCGCCGAACGGCTCAAGCAGCTGATGGAGCACGTGCCCTTCTACGCGATCAAGGGCTCGCCGGTGAACGAGTCACCTCTGGGTCTGTTCGACCCGGACGAGGACGGCGCGATCCTGGAGAAGGAGTACGGTATCCCGCGGCGCTACCTCAACCGCATCCTGAGCCCGTGGGCGGTGAAGCGGCTGGAGGAGTTCGGCGGCGACATCCGCAAGTTCAAGGTCGTCAAGCGCTACCCGTCGATCCTCAAGCAGATCGCCATCGCCAAGACCGAACCGGGCGACGAGAACAACCAGGACATCTCCAGCCTGGTCGGCAAGGTCGACATCCGCAAGCTCGAGACCTACGCGCAGGACGACCCCGACGCCTACAGCTACTCCGGCGGCCTGTGCCTCGCGAACCAGGGCCTGCTGGAGTTCGTCGAGATGTTCAAGGCGCCGATCAAGGTGCTGCACCCGCTGCTGACGGCCACCCAGGAAGGCAATTTCAAGGGCACCGAAGGCTTCGGCGCGATCCCGTTCGACGGCATCGTCCTCGCGCACTCGAACGAGAGCGAATGGAAGGCGTTCCGCAACAACAAGAACAACGAGGCCTTCCTCGACCGCATCTACATCGTCAAGGTGCCGTATTGCCTGCGGGTGAGCGAGGAGATCAAGATCTACGAGAAGCTCATCCGCAACTCGTCGCTGGCCAACGCGCCGTGCGCGCCCGGCACGCTCAAGATGATGGCGCAGTTCTCGGTGCTCACGCGCCTGAAGGAGCCGGAGAACTCCAGCATCTTCAGCAAGATGCAGATCTACGACGGCGAGAACCTGAAGGACACCGACCCCAAAGCCAAGTCCATCCAGGAGTACCGCGACTACGCCGGCGTCGACGAGGGCATGAGCGGGATCTCCACGCGCTTTGCATTCAAGATCCTGTCCAAGGTCTTCAACTTCGATTCGAGCGAGGTGGCCGCCAACCCGGTGCACCTGATGTACGTGCTCGAGCAGCAGATCGAGCGCGAGCAGTTCCCGGCCGAGGTCGAGCAGAAGTACCTCTCGTACGTGAAGGAACTGCTGGCGCCCCGGTATGCCGAGTTCATCGGCAAGGAGATCCAGACGGCATACCTGGAGAGCTACTCCGAGTACGGCCAGAACATCTTCGACCGCTACGTCACCTACGCCGACTACTGGATCCAGGACCAGGAATACCGCGACCCGGACACCGGCGAGATCTTCGACCGCTCGGCCCTCAATGCCGAGCTCGAGAAGATCGAGAAGCCCGCGGGCATCAGCAACCCCAAGGACTTCCGCAACGAGATCGTCAACTTCGTGCTGCGCGCGCGCGCCAACAACGGCGGCAAGAACCCGTTGTGGACCAGCTACGAGAAGCTGCGCACCGTGATCGAGAAGAAGATGTTCTCGAACACCGAGGAACTGCTGCCCGTCATCAGCTTCAACGCCAAGTCCAGCGCCGACGAGCAGAAGAAGCACGAGGACTTCGTCAACCGCATGGTGCAAAAGGGCTACACGCCCAAGCAGGTGCGCCTGCTGTGCGAGTGGTACCTGCGCGTGCGCAAGAGCTCGTGACGTCCTTGGCCGACTGACCAGACGAAAGGCAGCACACGATGCCCATGCTTCAGCAGATCATCGACCGCCGGCTGTCGGGCAAGAACAAGTCCATCGGCAACCGCGAGCGATTTCTGCGCCGCTACCGCGAGCAGATCCGCGAGGCGGTCAGGCGCGCGGTGAGCGGCCGGGGCATCCGCAACCTGGAGCAAGGCGAGGAAATCACGCTGCCCAAGCGGGACGTCTCCGAGCCGGTCTTCGGCCACGGGCCGGGCGGCAACCGCGAGTATGTGCACCCCGGCAACCAGGAATACGTCAAGGGCGACCGCATTCAGCGGCCCCAGGGCGGCGGGGGCAGCGGCAGCGGCTCGAACGCGAGCGACAGCGGCGAGGGCGAGGACGACTTCGTCTTTCACTTGACGAAGGAAGAGTTCATGCAGGTCTTCTTCGAGGACCTGGCGCTGCCCCACCTGATCCGCACGCAGCTGGCCGACGTGCCGGAGTGGAAGTCGCACCGCGCGGGCTTCACCAGCGATGGCACGCCCAACAACCTGCACGTGGTGCGCTCCATGCGCGGCGCGCTGGCCCGGCGCATCGCCCTGGGGGGCGACGCCCGCCGCGAACTGCGCCACCTGGAGCAGCACCTGGCGCGCCTCCAGGCGCACCCGCACCCCACCGACGTCATGGTGCAGCACGAGCTGCGCGAGACCGAGAACCGCATCGCCGAGCTGCGCGAGCGGCTCAAGCGCATCCCCTACCTCGATCCGTTCGACCTGCGCTACCGCAACCGGGTGCGCACGCCGGTGCCGACCGCCAAGGCGGTGATGTTCTGCCTGATGGACGTCTCGGGGTCGATGGACGAAGCGCGCAAGGACATGTCCAAGCGCTTCTTCATGCTGCTGTACCTGTTCCTGACCAAGCACTACGAGAAGATCGACCTCGTCTTCATCCGCCACCACACGCAGGCGGCCGAGGTGAGCGAGGACGAGTTCTTCCACGCGACCGAGACCGGCGGCACCGTGGTGTCGAGCGCGCTGACGCTGATGCTGGACATCATCAAGGCGCGCTACCCCAGCGGCGAGTGGAACATCTACGGCGCGCAGGCCAGTGACGGGGACAACTGGCACCACGACAGCGGCCGCTGCCGGCAGCTGCTGGCCGAACAGATCCTGCCGCTGTGCCGCTACTACGCCTATGTGCAGGTGGCCGAGGCCGAGCAGAACCTCTGGGAGGAATACACGCAGCTGCTCGACTCGCACAAGAACTTCGCGATGCGCAAGGTGTCCGACGCCGCCGACATCTACCCCGTCTTCCGCGACCTGTTCAAGAAGGAGGGGACGCCCGCATGAGCGAGACCATCCGCGAACGCGCCAGCCAGCCCTTGCCCAGCCCCTCGGACTGGACTTTCGAGCTGATCGAGACCTACCACGACGCGATCGCCAACGTCGCGGGCGAGTACCGGCTCGACACCTACCCGAACCAGCTGGAGGTGATCACCGCCGAGCAGATGATGGACGCCTACGCCTCGGTCGGCATGCCGGTGATCTACCGGCACTGGTCGTACGGCAAGCAGTTCATCGCGACCGAGAAGAGCTACCGCCGGGGCCACATGGGCCTGGCCTACGAGATCGTCATCAACTCCGACCCCTGCATCGCCTATCTCATGGAAGAGAACACGATGGCGATGCAGGCGCTGGTGATCGCGCATGCGGCGTATGGTCACAACAGCTTCTTCAAGGGCAACTATCTCTTTCGCATGTGGACCGACGCGTCGTCGATCATCGACTACCTGGTCTATGCAAAGAACTACATCGCCGAATGCGAAGAACGGCATGGCGTGGATGCAGTGGAGGACATGCTCGACTCCTGCCACGCGCTGATGAACTACGGTGTCGACCGCTACCGCCGTCCGCAGAAGCTCTCGCTGGCCAAGGAGCAGGCCCGGCGCGCCGAGCGCGAGGCCTATCTGCAGCAGCAGGTCAACGACCTGTGGCGCACCATCCCCCGTCGCAGCGACAAGTCGGGCGACGAGGAGGAGGCCGCCAAGCGCTTCCCGCCGGAGCCGCAGGAGAACCTGCTGTACTTCATCGAGAAGAACGCGCCGCTGCTGGAGCCCTGGCAGCGCGAGATCGTGCGCATCGTGCGCAAGGTGGCGCAGTACTTCTACCCGCAGCGCCAGACACAGGTGATGAACGAGGGCTGGGCGACCTTCTGGCACTACACCCTGCTCAACACGCTCTACGACCGGGGTCTGCTGGCCGACGGCTTCATGCTCGAGTGCCTCAAGTCGCACACCAACGTGATCTTCCAGCCACCGGTGGGTCACCCTGCGTACAGCGGCATCAACCCCTATGCGCTGGGCTTTGCGATGTTCACCGACATCAAGCGCATCTGCGAGAACCCGACGGAGGAGGACCGCCGCTGGTTCCCGGAGATCGCGGGCACCGACTGGCTCACGACGCTCGACTACGCGATGCGCAACTTCAAGGACGAGAGCTTCATCGGCCAGTTCCTGAGCCCCAAGCTGATGCGCGACTTCCGCTTCTTCGCGATCCGCGACGAGGAGGACGAGCCGGAGCTGGAGGTCTCGGCCATCCACGACGACAGCGGCTACCGGCACCTGCGCGAGTCGCTGTCCAGGCAGTACGACCTGAACCACCGCGAGCCCAACATCCAGGTCTGGAGCGTCAACCTGCGGGGCGACCGATCGCTCACGCTGCGCCACACCCAGCACAACGACCGCCCGCTGAACGACGACGCGCAGGAGGTGCTCAAGCACGTTGCGCGACTGTGGGGCTTCGACGCGCACCTGGAAAGCGTGGACAGCCAGGCGCGTGTGCAGCGTCGCTGGACGGTGCACGCGCCCAAGCAGTGAGGAGCGGGCGACGCGTCTGCCCGGTGGTCACCTCACCCTCTCCCGGGCCCGGGGCCTCTAGGCCCGGGCGTACGTGCGCAGGTAGCGCAATCCTTGCACCGCGCGGCTGCCGTACCAGCTGACCATCTCGCCGTCGATGAGCCGCACCCGCGGCGCCGGTCCCGGCCCGCGCAGCTGCGCCTGCACCTGGCCTACATGCGCCGGACCGAAACGGTACGGCTCGGTGCTCAGCAGCACCTCGTCGAGCGGCGCGGCCAGCGCCTCGCCGAGGTCGAAGCGGGGGTAGCGCCGCGCGCCCTGCGGACCGCCATGCACATCGGGCCAGGTCTGCCATCCGACCAGCCCGAGCATGCGCGAGATGTAGGTGTCGCGCGCGACCGTCATCCAGGGGTCGCGCCAGATGCAATAGAGCACCCGGCGCGCAGGCCAATGGCACGCCGCCGTCGCCTCCAGCTCCCGCTGCAAGGCCTCCGTCCACTGCGCCGCGCGTGCCCTCACCTCCCCCCAGCCGCCGAAGACCTGCGCCATCTGGCCGTACAGGGCGAGGTTGTCGCGCGGGTCGCAAGGGTGGGTGACGACCACCTCCGGCACGAAACGGCGCAGCGCGTCCACCGTCTCGCGCGTGTTCTCGTCGACGTTGACCACCACGTGCGTCGGGGCCAGCCGCTCCAGCTTGGCCAGGTTCACATCCTTGGTGCCGCCGACCTTGGGGATCTGCCGCACGACCTGTGCAGGGTGGATGCAGAACCCCGTGCGCGCGACCATCCAGGGGGCCAGGCCGAGGTCGACCAGCAGCTCGGTGACGGACGGCACGAGGCTGGCGATGCGCGGCTCCATGGCCTCAGCCCTGCGCCGCCCCGCAGGCCGCGCAATAGCGATCGCCCGGCAGCATCGGCGCCTTGCACGCCTGGCACTGCGCGGTCGCCGGCTCGTCCAGCGGCAGCAGCACGTCCACCGGCTGCGACCGGCCCGGCGCCCTCGCCATCGTGATCGTGGTGTCCACGTGCGCCGAGTCCGGCGGGACGGTGAGGATGCCCGCGCGCAGGCGGGCGGCCAGCGGCGCCTCCGGTCCCGGCACGGTGGCCGGCGCATCCGTCACCGAGCCGCGCACGGCGGGCTGACCTTCGCGCGCCGGGGCGCCCGCCTGCGCGAGATAGACGGCGCAAGCGCCGCGCAGGTAGACCAGGCTGGGCAGCACCAGACTGAGCACGAACACCACGCCTCCACCCACCAGGCCGGCAAGCGCATGGGGCTGGCCGCGCAGGTCCACGCCGGCGCTGGCCAGGCTGCGCACGCCATAGCCGAACAAGCCCGCCATCCACTGGGCGACCGGCACGTCGGCCCCCAGGACGTGGCGCGACATCAGGGCCACCGTCTGCCCGCCCGCGGCGATGACGAACAGCACCACGCCGGCCACGAGACTGGCAAGCAGGCCCACGACCAGCATCAGCACCACCACTTCGAGCAGGCGGTGGCGGATGATGAGGTACAACCGCTGCAGCACTGTCACCGTCTCGACGCCGTCCCACACCGCCGGGGCGGCCAGCGGCACGATCACCGCGGGCAGCGCGAGCCAGGCGAGCCCGCCGACCGTCACGCCCACCGGCAGCACCAGGGTGTAGAGCAAGGGCCCGAGCAGGGGGGTGCGGCACATAAGCAGCACCATGCCGAGAACGGCGAGCCCCGCCGCGTAGGTGACGACGACCAGTGCCAGCACGCCCAGCAGGCGGTGCGCGGTGCGCAGGGACTGGTGCAATGCCTCGGTCACGCCGCGCCGGGGCCGGCCGCGCGCATCATCCATGAGCATGATGCCCACGGCATTGCCGCCGTAGAACGCGACCGCCAGCATCGCCAGGCCATAGAGGACCGCCAGGCCGATGCGGTCGCGCACGACGGACTGCTGGAGCATCGCCAGCAGCAGCCCGGCCGCGGCATAGGTGAACGACAGCAGCCACAGCGCAGGACCGTGCCGCACCGCGCGCAGGCTGCTCCACAACTCGCGCAGCACCTCCATCGGCAGGTGTCGGCTCACCGGCATGCGTTCCCCTTGTGCACTTGGTTCCCTCCAGGGCTGTGCCCGCACAGGGCCTCTATCTTGCCCTGCCTGCGCCCAGGTGTGCCGGGAGCGGCCGCGCTGCGGCTGCCCGGCGCCTCAGCGGTACAACGCGTCCCGCTCCTCGCGCCGCCGCTCCTTCTCCAGGAAGTCGACGCACTTGGGATGCTGGGCATGGGCGGGCTTGGTGCATTCCTGCTTGAGACAGACGATGGCCATGAAGAAGTTCTTGCCCGGGCACAACTCGGGGAGCGGCTCCGCCCGCGCGGCCGGCGCCGCACCAGCCACGGAAGCGACCGCGGTGGTCGGCTCCGGTTCCCGGGCAGCCGAGGGGGCGCGCGACGGCTCAGGCCGGGCTTCCGCCCGTGCCTTGGGCGTCGTGTCGGACTTGGCAACGGGCGCGCGCGAGGGTACCGGGTCGGCCTTGGGGCGTGCCGGGACGGCAGCGGTGGGCGCGACGACGGGCGCGGACGGTGAGGACGGCACCGCCGGAGCCGCCCCAGGGTTCGCGTCACCCGCCGTGGGGGCGGAGCCCTGCGCCGGCAAGGAGGTGGCGACCGGCGTCGCGACCGGTGCCGGAGCCGGGGCGACGGCGGACGCCACGGCGGGGGTGG
>DATMBN010000063.1:0-31341 GCA_035559275.1 Burkholderiaceae bacterium | reverse complement strand
GCCGTCGCGGCAGGGAGCGCCGGCGAGGCGGAATGGGCGCGTTCGCCCCGCCCCGACCAGACCGCGAGGGCCATCACGACGATCACCCCACCCGCCAGGGCCGCCCATCCCCCCACCCTCCACCGGCCAGAGGGGGCGGGCACAGGGTCGCTCGAGGCCCACGCAGGCCCGGATGCGGGCAAGCTCGTGGCCGCCGCGGCGCCATTGGATGCTGGCGCGGGCTCGGTCGGGTCGAAATCCGTGCGCTCGGCGGAGGGGCGCTCGTCCAGGGCGGCCGGGACGGTGTCGGCCAGCGCGGTCGGCGAAACCGGGACGGCGGGTGCCCCAGGCGGCCGCGCCACCCCCTTCAGGGAGAAACCGCAGCCGCGGCAGAACTTCGCGTCATCCCGATTTTCGGCACCGCATTCGGGGCACGTCACGCTCATCGCTGTTCCTTCGTCTGCAGGCCTTGCGGGGTCCGGGCGCCTCGAAGGCGGCTGCCGGCGGTTCCGCTTTCGGCGGCTGCCGAGCCCCCTGGCCTTGGGGGTTGTTGTTCTCGTCGTGCAGGCGGCGCCCCCCATGGACGAGGGGCACCGCGCCGGCATCATACGGCCGACACTTGTGCCGTCGGGATCGGTGCGGCCTGGCACTCCGACCGCAAATACCCCCTCCCACAACACTTTTTCACATGGGAGCCTTTCTTTCCTGTACGGCGGCCCCATAATGGTCCTTGGAAGCGGCGCCTGGTTGAGTTGTTCGATGGGTAGAAGCTCCAAGTTCGTTTTGTGTTTGAAAGGGGCTCTCTCATGGGCAACAAGCTATACGTCGGCAACCTCGCCTACTCCGTGCGTGACGAAGAACTCGGCAGCGCGTTCTCCCAGTTCGGTACCGTCACGTCCGCCAAGGTCATGATGGACCGCGACACCGGCCGCTCCAAGGGCTTCGGTTTCGTCGAAATGGGTTCGGACGCCGAGGCGCAGTCCGCCATCAACGGCATGAACGGCCAGTCGCTGGCCGGCCGCGCGATCGTCGTCAACGAGGCGCGTCCTCGTGAAGACCGTCCGGGCGGCGGTGGCGGCTTCCGCGGCGCCTACGGCGGCGGCGGTGGTGGCGGTGGTGGCCGCGGCGGCTTCGGTGGCGGCGGCGGTGGTGGTCGCGGCGGCTTCGGCGGCGGTGGCGGCCGGGGCGGTTTCGGTGGCGGCCGCGGCGGCTACTGATCCACGACCCGCCAGGCTGTCGGCTAGATAGCCAGGAAGCGGCACGGCGCAAGCCCTGCCGCTTTTTCTTTGTCTGCGCCGGACGGCGCGACCTCCCCTCCTAGAACTTCTCCGGGCGCAGGACCTGCACATCGGCGAAGAACAAGGTCACGCCGTAGTGCTGCGCATACTGCTTCAGCACGTGCTCGGCGATGTGGTCGGCGACCGTGGCGTCGCAGATCACCTTCATCTCTATCGTGCGGTCCGCCTCCCACGCGCCTTCACGCACCCCGGTCGAGCCCTCGCCCCGGACGTCGTAGACCGTGTAGCCGTGCGCGCCCAGGCGCTTGACGTCGCGCACCAGCGCCTTCTCGAGGGCGGCTTCGGCGATGATCACCAGCAACTGGCGCGGGTGCTTGGTCAGTGCCATCGTCTGCTTGCCTCCTTCAGTCCTTGCCTTGCATCTTTGCCACCGGCTGCGGCCGCCGGGTGCGTGGCCTCATCGGGTCAGCCAGCCGGCGAGCTGGATGTAGAGCGGGATACCGACCACGATGTTGAACGGAAACGTGATGCCGAGGGCGGCCGTGATCGACAGCCCTGCGTTGGCCTCGGGTACCGCCAGACGCATGGCCGTGGGAGCCGCGATGTAGCTCGCGCTCGCCGCCAGCGTGGCGAAGACCGCGACGCCGCCGGTGGACAGCCCGAGCGCGAGGCCCACCAGGGCACCCAGCACCGCGAGCACCGGGGGAACCAGCACGCCCACCGCGACCACCGTGAGGCCGAAGCGCCGCACCTCGCCAAGACGGGCGCCGGCGACCAGCCCCAGCTCCAGGAGGAACAGCGCGAGCACCCCCTTGAACGGGTCGACGAACACCGCCTTGATCGGCGCAGTGCCTTCGACCCCGGCAATGGCGCCGATCAGCAACCCGCCCAGCAGCAGGAGAACGCTCTTGCCGAACAGCACCTCGTGCATCAGCGCGCCCCAACGCACCTCCTTCAGCTTGGAAAGGCGCGCGAGCAGGATGCCGGAGACGATCCCGGGGGCCTCCATCACCGCCACCCACAGGGCGGCATGGCTCTCGTGACCGATGCCCATGCGGGTGAGCGCCGCCGTCACGACGGCGAAGGTGACGACACTGACCGAACCGTAGTGCGCCGCGAGCGTGGCGCTGTCCGGCCCGCTCAGTCGCAGCACCCGCAGGATGGGATAGAGCAGGAAGGGGATGGCCAGGCCGAGCAGCACCGCGGCGCCCACCTGCGGGGCCAGCGCCGCCAGCGGCTGTTTGGACAGCTCTATGCCGCCCTTCAGGCCGATGGCCAGCAGCAAGTAGATCGACAGGGTCTCGTACAGCGCCTCCGGCAGGCGCAGGTCCGAACCGACGACGCGGGCGATGACGCCCAGGATGAAGAAAAACACGACCACGTCCAACATGGTCGCGCATGCTGCCACAACCCGAGGCTCAACCCGGTCGTGTCATCTCCAGCGGATCGATCCAGCGGTCGTAGTCCTCGGCGCTGACGTAGCCGGTCGCGATCGCGGCCTCGCGCAGCGTGAGCCCTTCCTTGTGCGCCTTCTTCGCGATCTGCGCCGCGCGGTCGTAGCCGATGTGGCGGTTGAGTGCGGTGACCAGCATCAGGTTGCGCTCGAGGTGCTCGTCGATCACCGCCTCGTTCGGCTCGATGCCCTGCGCGCAGTAGCGGTCGAAGGCGCCGCACGCATCGGCAAGCAGTTCGATGCTTTCCAGCACGTTGTGCACCATCACCGGCTTGTAGACGTTGAGCTGGAAGTTGCCCTGCGTGCCGGCAAAGGCCACGGCCGCGTCGTTGCCGAACACCTGCACGCAGACCATCGTCATTGCCTCGCACTGCGTCGGGTTCACCTTGCCCGGCATGATGGACGAACCCGGTTCGTTCTCCGGGATGCGCAGCTCGCCGATGCCACAGCGCGGCCCGCTGGCCAGCCAGCGCACGTCGTTGGCCATCTTCATCAGCCCTCCGGACAGGGTGCGCAAGGCCGCCGAGCACTGCACCAGCGCGTCGTGCGCCGAGAGCGCGAAGAACTTGTTGGACGCCGACCGGAAGGGCTGGCCTGTCAGCTCGCCGAGTTGCTCGGCCACGCGCTCGCCGAACTGCGGGTGGGCGTTGAGGCCGGTGCCCACCGCCGTGCCGCCGATCGCCAGGTCATACAGCCCGGTGAGCGAGGCCTGCACCGCATCCAGCCCGAAGTCGATCTGCGCCACCCAGCTGCCGATCTCCTGCCCCAGTGTGATGGGCGTGGCGTCCTGCAGGTGGGTGCGGCCGGTCTTCACGACATGGTCGTAGGCCTGGGCCTTGGCGTGCAGCGTGTCGCGCAGCGCCAGCACCGCGGGGAACAGGCGCTGCTGCAGCTCCTCGACGACCGCGATGTGCATCGCCGTCGGGAAGGTGTCGTTGGACGACTGCCCGCGGTTGACGTGGTCGTTGGGGTGCACCGGGCTCTTGCTGCCCATCACGCCGCCGGCGATCTCGATCGCGCGGTTGGCGATCACCTCGTTGGCGTTCATGTTGGACTGCGTGCCCGAGCCCGTCTGGAACACGACGAGCGGGAAGTGCTCGTCCAGCCGCCCGTCGATCACCTCGTCGGCCGCCTGCTCGATGAGCCGGGCGATCTCCTCCGGCAGCTCGCCCAGCTCGGCATTGGCGCGCGCGGCCGCCTTCTTGAGCAGCCCCAGCGCGCGGATCACCGGCCGCTGCCAGCGAAAGCGCGCCACGCCGATCGGGAAGTGGTGCATCGAGCGCTGCGTCTGCGCGCCCCAGTACCGGTCCGCCGGCACCTCGATCGGGCCCATCGAATCGGTTTCGACCCGGGTGTTCATGTCGTCTGCCCTCCGTGGCATATCGTCAAGGCGATGATGGAGGCAAAGCGTCGCACAGGGGCGAAGGCCGGGATGGCGAGAGGGAGCATCGCCATCACCGGACTTGCGCGACGCCGCCCCTGGCGGTACTGTCCGTCCTTCGTGGCCGCTTTCGCGATGAGGAGGAGCCCCGTGCGAGGCGCGCTGCTTCTTCTGACGGGCGTCCGTTCCATCCCCTCATGCGAATGCACTGAGAACCGTTGCGCATACCGGCCGTCCCCGCGCAGGCCGCGGTGACCGCGCGCCTGAAGCCCAGCGCCGCTTTGTCCACCGGCACCCGCGTTGGCGCCCCCACCTGTCGACAGGCCCCTTGCCGTGCGATCTTTCGAGCCGCTGCTCGCCGACATCCGCGCCTGCACGTGGTGCGCCGCGGATCTGCCCCACGGGCCGCGGCCCGTGCTGCAACTGCACCCCTCGGCGCGCATCCTCATCGCCGCGCAGGCGCCCGGGCGCAAGGTGCACGAGACGGGCATCCCGTTCAACGACGCGAGTGGCGATCGGCTGCGCCGCTGGCTGGGGCTGGAACGCGAGCAGTTCTACGATCCCACGCTCGTGGCCATCGTCCCGATGGGGTTCTGCTATCCGGGCCAGGGCCCCTCGGGCGACCTGCCGCCCCGTCCGGAATGTGCCGCCCGTTGGCGCGCACCCGTGCTGCAAGTGCTGCAACGGGTGGAACTGACGCTGGTCGTCGGACGATACGCCGCCGCCTACCACCTGCCGCAGGAAAGAGCCGGCGTGACGGCCGCGGTACGGAACTGGCGGCGCCACTGGCCGTCGGTCGTCCCCCTGCCGCATCCGAGCCCCACCAACAACCGGTGGTTCGCGCAGAACCGATGGTTCGAGGAGGAGGTCGTCCCCTTGCTGCGCGCCCGCGTCGCCGACGTGGTGCGCGATGCCACGCAGCGGCGAGACGAGCCGGGGCCCGCACCCCGAACCGGAAGGTAGTTGCGCGACCGGGGCAGCGCGGATAGCGTTGCACGCGCACACCCGGAGATTTCGATGAAGTACCTGTGCCTCTGCTACTACGACACCGATGCCTTCGCAAACCTGAGCGCGGAGGACGCTGCCGCGATAGGTCCGGCATGCCGTCCGCATGACCAGGCCTTGCGCGCCACCGGCAAGGTGGTCCTGCAAGGCTCGCTCTGCCTGCCGCAGGACTGGGTCCACTTCCACCCGCACAACGGGCAGCCGGTGCGCGCGGAAGGCCCATTGCTGCCCGGCCCTCGCCAGGCGGGCGCGTTCTTCGTCGTGGAGGCCGGCTCCAAGGAAGAAGCCGAGACGGTGGCTTGCCTGCATGCCGCGGCCCGCTTCGGCGAGCACCTCGGGTTCGCGGTGGAAGTGCGGGCCTGCGAGACCTTCGAAGCAAGCGGCTTTCCGGCCGGCGGCCGCTGAGCGCACGCGAGGGCCGCCCCCGACCCCTTGCGCGGCGCGCCGCTTCACGCCTTCGTCGTCACGCGGACGACACGTCGCGGACAGGCCACGCTGCCTTCTGCCCTCGTTGAAGCGGTGCGGCCGCTCGTGGGACACTTCCCATGAGTTCGATCGGGGGAGAACCCATGCCATTGCGCCATAGCAACACGCGGGGCCTGCTGGTGGGTGGGGTCGCGGCCTTCCTGGCGGCGCTCTGCGGCTGTGCCGCGAGCGGCCAGGTGGTGGTCGCCCCGCCCGGCGGCCCCACGCCTGCCGCCCAAGGCCCGGTGCATGTGCCCAAGGGCCACTATCCGCCGCCTGGCAGCTGTCGCATCTGGGTGCCGGGCGTGCCGCCCGGCCAGCAATCGCCCCCGGGCAATTGCGCCGAGCTGCAGTACCGCGTGCCACCCGGCGCAGTGCTGATTCGCGGATAGCGCTTCCCGCTGCCCCTGCCGGAGCGCCCCATGCCCGAACAGCTGACCAAGCACCCCGACGTCACGCTGCAGGTGCTGCGCAGCGCCGGCGCACGCTGCGGCGAAGGCGTGTCCCCGAAGATCCTCACGCACTGCCCCGTCGAGCGGTTCTGCCAACTGCCCGGTGGCGAGCTGTGCGTTTACGGCCTGCCGGAGGCGATGCAGATGACGCAGATCACCGCGGCGGAGTGGCATGCCCTCGTGCCAGGCGCCGCACCCGCGTCCTCCGCGGCGTCGGGTGTGGACTGGGCAGACGCGGGATGGGGGCTGGTCGCCGGCCTCGTGGTCGGTGCGGGCGTGGCACGGCTGGCCCGGCACGGGCGCCGCTGAGGGGCGCCCCACGGAACGGGCCCCCCGCGCCTCCAGCCCCCGGCGATCGCGCGCGCCGCGCGAGGCTCCTCCCTCGCGCGGAACTGCGGCGATACTTGCGCCCCACGGCGGCACGAACGACCGCCGGTCGCAGAGGTGCCCATGAAAGCCATCAAGATCCTCGGCCTCGTGCTCGTCGTCGCTGGCGTGCTGGGACTCGTGTACCCCAGCTTCCGCTACACCAAGGACCAGCACGACGTGCAGCTCGGTCCCCTCCAGTTCTCGGTGAAGGAGGAAGAGACCGTGAACGTGCCCATCTGGGCGGGCATCGGCGCGATTGCCGTTGGCGTGGTCCTGCTGCTCGCGGGCAACAAGAAGGGCTGAACGGCACCCCGGGCGCCCGGCGGGGGCTCACGCCATCCTTGGCATCGGATTTGCATCTGCTCGGAAATGCAGTTACGGTTGGTACATGACCGAACTGCAAGAAACCGACAACCGCATCTCCTCGTCCGCCCCTCGCTCCTCCTCGCTGCTCTACACGGCCGTCGGCATCGTCGCACTGGTCGTGGCCTGGGGCCTGCTGTCTCCCGCCTCGCTCGGCAGCGCGGCCGGCGCAGCCCTGGCCTACACCACGCGCGCCTTCGGCTGGTTCTACCTGTGGGTGGTGCTGGGCGTGGTGGGCTTCTGCCTCTTCCTCGCCTTCAGCCGCTTCGGCAACCTGCGCCTCGGCGGCGAGGACGAGGACCCCGACTTCTCGACGCTGTCGTGGTTCGCGATGCTGTTCGCTGCCGGCATGGGCATCGGCCTCGTGTTCTGGGGTGCGGCGGAACCGCTGTCGCACTACCTCTCGCCGCCGCCGGGCGTCGCGCCGCAATCGCCTGACGCGGCCAACGCCGCGATGCGCTACTCGTTCTTCCATTGGGGCTTCCACCCCTGGGCCATCTACACGGTCGTCGCGCTGGCGATCGCCTTCTTCCAGACACGCACCGGCGGCGGTCTCAACTTCAGCGCGACGATGCTGGGGCTGGGTGTGCGGGCCGATGCGCGCTGGCTGCCCGTGATCGACCTGTTCGCCGTGGTCGCGACCGCCTTCGGCGTGGCGACGTCGTTGGGCCTGGGCGCGCTGCAAATCAACAGCGGCCTGCACACCGTCTTCGGGCTGCCCGTGAGCACTGCCTCCCAGATCGGCATCATCGGCGTGACCACGGTGCTGTTCCTGGCCTCTGCCCTGTCCGGCATCGAGCGCGGCATCAAGTGGCTGTCGACCGGCAACCTCATGCTCGCAGGCGCGCTCGCGCTCGCCGTCTTCCTGCTCGGCCCGAGCCAGGCCATCCTCGACACGTTCACGAACACGCTGGGCGCTTACCTCAGCGAGTTCGTCCGCACGAGTCTTCGTCTTTCGCCTTTCCGCGACAGCACCTGGGTCGGCGATTGGACGATCTTCTACTGGGCGTGGTGGCTCTCGTGGTCGCCCTTCGTCGGCCTGTTCATCGCGCGCGTCTCGCGCGGTCGCACCATCCGCGAGTTCGTGGCCGGCACGCTGCTCGTCCCTTCGTTCGCCTGCTTCCTCTGGTTCTCGATCTTCGGCGGCAGCGCCCTGCACCTCGAGATCTTCCAGAGCATCCCGCTCGCCGAGGCGGCCCAGGCCGACGCCTCCACCGCGATCTTCCGCCTGTTCGACGCGCTGCCCCTGAGCGCCGTGTTGTCCGTCGCGGCCACGGTGCTGGTGCTCGTCTTTTTCGTCACCTCGGCCGACTCGGCCACCGTCGTGCTCTCCATCCTCAGTTCGCGCGGTGACCCGACGCCCTCGATGCGGATGAAGTTCATCTGGGGGACGCTGGTCGCGCTGGTCGCGGTGAGCCTGTTGCTGGCCGGCGGGCTCAAGGGGATCCAGACGGCGGCCATCGTCGCCGCGCTGCCGTTCGCCGCGGTGATCGTGCTGCTGTGCGTGTCGCTGTATCGCGGAGTGCGCCAGGAATGGCGCGTGCGCGAACGCGCCGAACGCGAGCTGCGGCGCAAGATGCGCGAACGCGGCTGACCTTGCACTCAGGATCGCGCCATGGCCACGCCCGTCGTCTATCACATCCCGGTCTGCCCCTTCTCGCAACGCCTGGAGATTCTGCTCGCGCTCAAGGGGCTGGGCGGGCTGGTGCGCTTCGAGGTCATCGACATCACGCAGCCGCGTCCACAGTGGCTGCTGGACAAGACGCGCGGGACGACGGCGCTGCCGGTGCTCGAGACGGCCGATGGACGCGTCCTGAAGGAAAGCCTCGTCATCCTGCAGTACCTGGAGGACGTGTTCCCCGAACCGCCCGTCGCGCAGGCAGACCCGTACCGCCGGGCGGTGGAGCAGATGATGGTGCGCATGGAGGGCGACTTCGTGAGCCACGGCTATGGACTGGTGATGAACCAGGACCTGTCCCGACGCGACACGATGCACGCCGGCATGCTGAAGCAGTACGAGCGCCTGGACGACTTCCTGAGGCAGCACGCGCCGCGCGGTCCCTTCCTTTTCGAGGACTTCGGCTGGGCCGAGGCGGTCTACACGCCCTTCTTCATGCGATTCTGGTTCCTCGAGTACTACGAGGGCTTCGAGTTGCCCCGCGAGGATCGCTACGCTCGCGTGCGCGAGTGGGTGGACGCCTGCCTGGCGCACCCCGCCGCCCAGCAGGTGACGAAGGAAGAGATCGTCAAGGTCTACTACGACTACGCCAAGGGTGCCAGCAACGGCGCCCTGCTGCCCGGACGCCAGCGCTCGTCCTTCGTGTTCGAACCGCACTGGCGCACACGCCCCTGGCCCCCGAGGGACAAATACAAGGTGGCCGCGACAGACGCAGACTTGGGTCTGCTGACCTGAACAACCGGCCCTGGGTTCACTGGATCTGCTTGAGCGACGGCGACGCCTGCACGGCCTCGATGGCCGCGAGCAGTTCGGCCACGTCCACGGGTTTGGTCCGATGCACGTCGAACCCCGCGTCACGCGCGAGCTGGCGGTCCTTTTCCTGTCCCCACCCCGTCAGGGCGACCAGCACGATCGGCCCGCACATGCGACGTATCCGACGGGCCAGCTCGTAGCCATCGAGATCGGGCAGTCCGATGTCCAGCACCGCGATCTCCGGCTGGAACTTCGGCAGCACGTCCAATGCTTCCCGGCCGGTATAGCTCGTCGCCACGTGGTGGCCCAGCAGGCGAAAGTTCTCGGCCAGTATGTCCGCTGCGTCCGCGTTGTCGTCCACGACCAGGATACGGGTACCAGAGGATGCGTCAGGCCCCGTCGACGGCCCCTTGGCCGCCGCGGCAGTGGCCGGCTCGGCGGCCGGTAACCGCACGACGAACTCACTTCCCTTGCCGACACCTTCGCTGCGTGCTTGGATGCTGCCCCCGTGCAGCTCCAGCAGCTGGCGGGCGAGCGGCAGGCCGATACCGAGGCCTCCTTGGGCATGCTCGCCCGGGCGATGCCCCTGCACGAACATCTCGAACATGTCCGGGATACGAGCCGAATCGATTCCTATGCCGTTGTCCTTGACGCGCACTTCCAACTGCTCGCCGTCGAGCCTGGCGCTCACCTCGATGCGCCCGCCGCGCGGGGTGTACTTCGCGGCGTTGTTGAGCAGGTTGAGGAACACCTGGGCCAGCCGCGTGGCGTCTCCTTCGAGAGGAAGAGGCTCGGAAGGCAGATCGAGCGTCAGACGATGGCCTGCGGAGTCGATGAGGGGCTGGCTCGCCTCGATCGCGTTCGCCAGCACGTGCCGCAGCTCAAGGCGTTCGCGCTGAAGCGTGATGCGCCCCGTGGTGATACGCGACACGTCGAGCAGGTCGTCCACCAGATGCACCAGGTGCTTGACCTGCCTGTCGATCACCTCCTGCGCCCGGCGCAGCTGCGGATCTTCCGAGCCCTTGAGCCGCATCAACTGCAGCGCGTTGACGATGGGGGCAAGGGGGTTGCGCAGCTCGTGGGCCAAGGTCGCGAGGAACTCGTCCTTGCGGCGATCCGCCTGCCGCAGCGCATGCTCGAGCTCCTTGCGCTCGGTGATGTCGGCAACGATGCCAAGCAGCTTTTCGATCCGTTCGCCGCGGCTGCCCTCCGGATCCGGGCGGCCATGGGCTTCGATCCATCGGATCTGGCCGTCTCCATGCCGGCGGATCCGACATTCGAAGTGCCACGTGGTTCCTGTTTCGACCGCTTGCCGGAATGCCGCGTCCACGTGCGCACGATCCTCGGGAAGTACGTGCTGCATGAATCGCTCATATCCCCACTCGGAGGCCGCCGGCTCGTATCCGAAGATCTGGTCGTGTCGCGGCGAGCGCACCGCGCTGTCGGTGCGCAGGTCCAGTTCCCAGCTGCCCAGGCGCCCGGCCTCGAGCGCGATTTGCAACCGTGCCTCCTGGGTACGCACCTCCCGCAGTTGGGAGAGCATCCAGCCCACCTGCGATTCGGCGCCACTGCCATCGTGAACCAGGTCGGCTCGCTCGTAGTAGAAGTTCTTTTTGCACACCAGGTCTCCGACCACGGCGATGGGGTGGGTGCGCAGGACGTCGCGCACCACCTCGGCCGGCCAGGCCCTGCGATCGTAGACGCACAAACCCGCGGCCTTGCGGTGGCGGAACAACTGGTTGAGCCGCGTTTCGAACTCGATGAGTCCGGGGCGCAAGGATTCCCGTTCGATCGCCCAGACGGGTTCGCCAGCGAAGCGACACCCGGTGTAGCCGGAGGCCAGTGCGGTCGAGATGGCCCGGTCGAACTCCTGGTACATCGCGTCCGGATTGAAGTCTCCGCCGCGCAAATAGGCGTCGTAGGCCGTCGGCAGGCTCAAAGCGCCGCGCTCGATCGCGTGGTGCACGTCCAGACCTCGCTCCTCGAGCATGCGGCACAAGGTGCCGGTCGTCTCCGCATCGGCCGCGTACATCACGAACTCGTGATTGCGCAGTCCGTCGAAAAGGTATTGGGCCGCAGCTTCCAGCCGTTCCCGTGGATCGTCGCACACCACGCAGAGGTGGTCGCCGTGCTTCACGTGGCCGGAAAGCTGGTCCATCAGGGAACGAGTGTGCAAGAGACCTCCTCGAAGAGCGCGGCTGAGGGCGTCAAGGCGAATTCACGATCCTGCCACAGCAGTCGAGGCACTTGGAACAAAGCCCCGCCGTGGCCGCATCCATCGTTGATCACATCCCTGTCTGCCCCTACCCGCAACGCCCGCATATCCGCTTGCGCAAGGGCCTGAGCGGCCAGACGCGCCGGGCGATCCATGGGGAAAGGCCCGCCCGCGTGGCCCATATCCCCTGCACTTTCCCATGCCGTGCAGGCCCGCTATCGTGGCGGCATGCGCACCTTCATCCTTCCCGCTTCCTTCTTCCGCACCGCCTCGTGGGCTGGTGGGCTCGGCCTGGCTCTGGTGACCGGCTGCGCCGCTCCCGGCTCCCCCGCGGCGGCGGATGAACCGCCCCTGGCCGGCCCGCGCTGGGTGCTCGTGGCCCTGGGCAGCGAGCCGGCCGCTCCCGGCGCCGGCGGCCGGCCGGCGGACCTGCGGTTCGATGCCGCCAATCAGCGTGCGGCCGGCTTCGCGGGCTGCAACCGCTACAGCGCCAGCTACCAGGTGGAGGGCCGCACCTTGAGCCTGGGCCCGGCGGTCGCCACCAAGATGGCATGCGCGCAAGGGGGCGATACCGAGCGTCGGCTCCTGGACGTCTTGCCCCAGGTGCGCGGCTGGCAGGTGCAAGGGCGGGAACTGCGCCTGCACGATGGGCAAGGGATGGTGCTCGCGCGCTTCCGAGCATCCGAGTGAGCGCACGCTTCTGTACCGTGTATTGAAATAGCAGCCAAGGAGCCGCCAGAGGCGGTTCTGGGCTACGTCGCTCTTGCGCGGGGCCACGCGCTCTGGTGGAATGTCGCTGCGCGCTTTTGCGTGTTATTGCGGGAATTTCATGGAATACCAAGTTCACCGGGGGGCCGCGCCGGACCGTGCGGTGCGTTGGGGCCTCCTGGGCATCGGCGCGCAGTTCCTGACGCTCGGGCTCGCCATGGGCTGCTGGGCGGTGGGGCTGCCGGCCCTCAAGCAACGCTTCGCGTTCAGCGACCTCGAGTTCAGCCTGCTGCTGCTGGCACTGGCGGCCGGCGCTGCGGTGGCCTTCTTCACCGGCCCTCGCGCCATCGCCGCCGTGGGCGAACGGCGCTTCACGCGCATCGGCGCGGCCCTCGCGGCGTACGCGCTGGTCAGCACGCAGGTGGTGTCCGCGCCCGTGCCGCTCGCGCTCACCGCCTTCGTGCTGGGCTGGGCGACGACCGCCTTCGACATCGCGATCAACAGCCAGGCCTCCACCCTGGAGCGACTGGCCGGCCGTTCGGTCATGTCCAAGCTGCATGCGATGTTCAGCACGGGCGGTGTGCTGGCGGCACTGGCCGCCGCGCCGCTTTTCCTCACGCACCGGCCGGTGTGGTGGCTCGCGGTGCCTGTCGCCCTGCTGCTGGTCGTGCTGGCGCTCGTCGCGTTGCCCCGCATCGCCCCAGCCCACGGCGACCCGGTCGACGAGGCGCCACCCGCGCCCCGGGGCACGAGCCCGATGCTGCGGCGCCTGGGCCTGGCGGCGCTGCTGTGCCTGTTGTGCGAAGGCGTGATGTACGACTGGTCGGCGGTGTACCTGCTGCAGGCGCTGGACACGAGCTTGGCGATGTCGATCGCGGGCTTCGGAGTGTTCTCGGCGGCCATGGCGCTGGGTCGATTCCTGGGGGATGGGCTGCGCGACCGCCATGGGGCCGGCACCCTGCTGGCGCTGGGCTGCGGGTTGGCCGCCGTCGGCGCCCTCGGCCCGGTCGTGAGCGGGGCGCGCGAGGTGGCGCTGGCCGGTTTCGTGCTGGTCGGCCTGGGCCTGTCCAACGTCATTCCCGTGGTGTTCGCGCTGGCCCCCCGCGCATATGCCGGCCCGCCTGAGCGCGCCATCGCGTTCGTCTCCGGAATCGGCTTCGTCGGCTTTCTGGTCGGTCCGCCGCTGGTGGGGCTGTGGTCGTCCGTGTTCTCGCTGCAGACCGCGCTGCTGATCGTCGTCGCCGCCTGCACCGGCGTGGCCGTGCTCGCGGTGCGCAATTCGTGGAAGCCTGCACATGAAGCCGGTCACTGAGTGGCTCGCCGAGGAGCGGCGCGCTCGCATCGCGCAGTTGTTGGCCGAGCAGGGCAAGGTCACCGTGCAGCAACTGATCCAGTGCTTCCAGGTCTCGGAGGACACGGTGCGGCGCGACCTGAAGGACATGGCCGAACAGGGCCTGCTGCGTCGCGTGCACGGCGGTGCGATGCCCGTGCAGGCCCGCGCGCCGGGTGGGACGTGGCGTGAACGACAGGGCACCGACGAGGCCGAGAAACTCGCGCTGGTGCGCGCCATGCTGGCCGAGCTCGAGGGAGGAGAGCTGCTCTTCGTCGACAGTGGCACGACCAACGCGCTGCTCGCGCGCGAGCTTCCCCGCCATCTGCCCTTCACCGTGATCACGACCAACCCGCAGGCCGCGCTCGCGCTCGTCGACCATCCGCGCTGCGAGGTGGTGCTGCCCGGCGGCCGGTTGAACCCGCGCACCGCCTCGGTGGTGGGCCCTCAGGCGCTGGAACTGATCGAGTCGGTGCGGGCGGACGTCTGCCTGCTCGGCGTGTGCGCCGTGAGCTCCGAGGCCGGCATCACGTGCACGGAGTACGAGGAGCAGGCGATCAAGCAGGCCATGCTGCGCCGGGCACACCGCACGCTGGCCCTGGCCACCTCCGCCAAGCTGGGCGCCGAGCTGCCCTACCGCGTCGCACCGGTCGAGGCCGTGTCCCGGCTCTTCACGACCGCGACGGAGGACGATCCCGCCCGCCGCGCCGTGCAGGCCCTGGGCGTGCAGGTGCGGGCGGTGCCGCTCGGCTGAGAGGCGGGCGTGGGGGCCCGGGGTTCAACGCAGCCACTGGGTCAGCGCGTGGATCACCAGGCCGATCATGCCGCCCACCAACGTGCCGTTGATGCGCACGAACTGCAGGTCCCGGCCGATGTTGCGCTCCAGCTCGCGCGTCATCTCGTCGGTGTTCCACGCCTCCACCCGGCCGACGATGTAGCGGCGGATGTCCTCGCGGTAGCGCTCGATCCATGGCGGCGCGGCTTCGATCAGCTGCTGGTTGATCCAGCCGCGCATGGCCTCGTCGGCCTGCAGCTTTTCACCCAACCCGCGCACCGCGTCGCCCAGCCGTCGGCCGAGGCGCGAATCGGGCCGGGCCAGGTCGTCTTGCAGCCAGGCCAGCAGCTCGCTCCACAGCCCCTGCAGATACTCGGCGATCGCCGGGTGGGCCAACACCTGGCGCTTCAGGTCCTCACCCTTGAGCCGGAACTCGGGGTCCACCTTGAGCCGCTCGACGAAGCCGTGCATGAACTCGTCGAAGCGCTGGCGCATCGGGTGCTGGGCATCGTCGGCCATCTCGGCGATCAGTCGCCCCACGCCGGCCACGAGCTTGGCCGTGACGAGGTTGCCCGCCACCTGGTCCAGTCCCAGGTAGCGCAGGTAGCGCACCTCGGCCGCGACCTTCTCGGCCACCCGCGCCTGCAGCGCCTCGTCGTCCAGCAGGCGGCCCAGCTGCTTGAGCACCTCGTCCAGCACGGCCTGGTGCCGGCGGTCGGCCGTCAGCACGTCGAGCAACTCGCCGGCCAGCCGCGAGACATCCACCGTCTCCAACCGGCGCAGGACGGTTCCCCGCAGGAAATCGCGCACGCGCTCGTCGTCCATCGCGTCGAGCCCGTAACGCGCCGCGCGCACCACATGGCCCGCCAGCCGCTCGGCATGGGTCGGCCGCGCCAGCCAGTCCGCCAGGCGCCGGGCCGGATCGGCCTCGCGCAGCTTGGCCAGCACCTGCTGCGTGCCGAGGAAGTTGGCGACGATGAAGTCGCCGAGGTTCTGGCCGATGCGTTGTTTGTTCGAGGGGATGATCGCGGTGTGCGGGATCGGCAGCCCGAGCGGGTGGCGGAACAGCGCGACCACCGCGAACCAGTCGGCGATTGCGCCGATCATGGCCGCTTCGGCGAAGGCCGCCACATAGCCCCAGGCCGGATGGTGCCCCTCCAGCACGGTGGCGCCGACATAGACCACGGCAGCGGCGAGCAGCAGGCCCAGCGCGATACGCTTCATCCGGCGCAGGCCGGGGGGATCGGACCTCGGGTCGAGGGCGGGGGCGGATCGCAGCGGTTGCATCGGCGCTATTGTTCCGTGCCCGCGCCAGCCCGCCGTTGGTGTTTGTGTCCCGGGCCGGCCCCGCGCCACGCCTGCATCTTGCGCCCGGGCACCGGCCTTACTCGCCGCGCCGCTTCTTGCGCGCCCGCCCGGCGAGCAGCCGGTCGAACAGGGGATTGGGCAACAGGCGCAGCAGCTTGGCGACGACACCCATCTGCCACGGGATCACGCGGTAGCTCGCGCCCGCCTCGATCGTGCGGAAAGCGCGCTCGGCGAATTCGGCGGCCGGCATGAGGAAGGGCATGCTGTACCGGTTCTGGCGGGTGAGCGGCGTGTCGATGTAGCCGGGCAGCAGCGTCACCACCTTGACACCGTAGGGACGCAGCTCGCCGCGCAGGCTCTCGCAGTAGCTCACCACCGCCGCCTTGCTTGCGCAGTACGCGCCGTGCCCGGGCAGGCCTCGGATGGCCGCGACGCTCGCGATGCCGACCAGCGTGCCGCGCCGCTCCTCGCGCATGCGCGCGACGAACGGATGGAACGTGGCGGCCATCCCGAGGTTGTTGGTCTCGAACGTTGCGCGTATCACGTCCAGGTCCTCGTACTCGGCGGTGTCCACGCCGATGCTGATGCCTGCATTGGCGATCACGACCGCCGGCAACCCCTGACGCTCCAGGCACGCCCGTCCCGCCGCGACGATGCCTTCCACCTCCCGCACGTCCGCCGCATAGACCGCATATCGTCCCGCGTCGTATCCCTGCGCCTTGCACCAGGCCTCGATCTCGCCCGCACGGCGGGCGACGAGCGCCAGGCGCCAGCCGGCACGGTAGTAACGCTCGGCCAACGCCTGGCCGATGCCGCTGGAGGCGCCAGTGATGTAGACCAGCGGGCCGGTGTGCACGAGGGCGGTGGAAGTGGTGTTCATGGGGAGCCGTTGCGCGCGGTGCCCTCGGCACCGGAGGATGCCGCGCGGGCGCCCTGCGGCGGCAGCGTGCCGCGCACCCGCCCCTGCAGCTCCAGCACACGGCGCACGTTGTCGTAGCGCAACCGGTCGCCGTGCACCTCCATGTCGCCCATGCGCAGCGTGACCGGCAGGTGCGAGACGACCCGTTCCTCCACCGTGTACAGGTGCAGGAAGTCGCCACGGAACTCCAGCCGCCGGTTCTGCGCCACGTCCTGCGAGCCCCCGGCCTCGCGCACCACCTGCGCGCCACCGAAGAGCTGGATCTCGCTGCCGTCGCCGTTGGACAGCCCGCGCTCGGCCACCGCCCGCACGACACGGCCCTCGTCGTCGACGTGCCGCAAGCGCAACTCGTCGATCTCCAGCGTGTCGGTGTCGGGATAGTGGCGCAGTTCCCGGCCCTCCAGGAAGCTGCCCGGCCGCCCGGAGCCCTCGAAGCGCTGCACCGTGAAACGGCTCATGGTGTAGTCCGGTTCGTGGCGCAACGGCCGCTCGGCGCGCGGCTCGTCCGGCACCGGGGTGTTCTTCACGAGCCACCAGGTGGCGCCGGCCAGCGCGGCCATCAGCAACATCGGCAGATAGCCCATCGCCGCATCGGCCCAGTCGCGCAGGCGCCGGGGGGTGGGCATCGCGGGCCGCGAGGACGGCACCGGAGGCAAGGCGGCGGGACGAGGCGCGGGCGGGGTCATCCCTGGCGTCCGTCGTCCAGCGTGCGCATCTGCGTGGCCAGCAACTGCGCGTAGCGACCGTTGGCCACGAGCAGCAGGTCGCAGAACTCGCGGGCGGCGCCATACCCGCCGGGCGCCTGGGTCACATGGTCGGCCGCCGCGCGTGCCTCCACATGGGCGCCCGCCGGCGCGCACGAAAAGCCGGCTCGCGCCATCAACGGCAGGTCGGGCCAGTCGTCGCCGATCACCGCGAGCTCCGCCCAGCCGAGGCCCAGCTCCTGCAGCAGTGCCTCGCCGGCGGCGAGCTTGTCGTGCACGCCGTAGCGCGCGTGCGCCAGGCCCAGGTCGGCGACGCGCCTGCGCACCGCGGGGGAATCGCGGCCCGTCACGACCACGGGCGTGATCCCGCCCAGCGTGAGCAGCTTCAGTCCGTGGCCGTCCAGCGTGCTGAAGGCCTTGACCGACTCGCCGTGCTCGCCGACGTAGATGCGCCCGTCGGTGAGCACGCCGTCGACGTCGAAGATCGCAGCGCGCACTCCCTGCGCCTTGAGCAGCAACTCGGGCGGGAACGAGAGCGTGGGCCGGATCTGCCGCATCAGATCACCTTCGCACGCATGAGGTCGTGCGTGTTGAGCGCACCGACCAGGCGCCCCGCAACGTCGACCACCAGCACCGAGGTGATGCGGGCCTCTTCCATCAGATCGGCCGCCTCCACCGCCAGCTCGTCCTCGCGCACGAGCTTGGGCCGCCGCGTCATCACCTGCTCGGCCGTCATGCTGCGCAGGTCCGCGCCCTTCTCGATCCAGCGACGCAAGTCACCGTCGGTGAAGATGCCCAGCACGTGATCGTCGGCGTCGACCACCGCGGTCGCGCCCAGCCCCTTGGCGGACATCTCGCGCATCAAGTCGGTGAAGCCGGTGGAGGGTGACACGCGCGGCACCTGGGCACCCGTGCGCATCACGTCGCGCACGTGGGTCAGCAGCTTGCGGCCCAGCGCGCCGCCCGGATGCGAGCGGGCGAAGTCTTCCTCCTTGAACCCGCGCGCATCGAGCAGGGCGACCGCGAGCGCGTCGCCCAGCGCGAGTTGCGCGGTGGTGCTGGCCGTGGGCGCGAGGTTGAGGGGGCACGCCTCTTTCGCGACGGAGGTGTCGAGCACGATGTCGGCATGGCGGGCGAGCGTCGATTCGCGCCGACCGGTCATCGCGACCAGCGGAATGAACAGGCGCTTGAGCACCGGCAGGATGGCGGTGAGCTCGTCGCTTTCGCCGGAGTTGGAGATCGCCAGCACCAGGTCCTGCGGGGTGATCATGCCCAGGTCGCCGTGGCTGGCCTCGGCGGGGTGGACGAACATGGCAGGCGTGCCGGTGGACGCGAGCGTGGCGGCGATCTTGCGCCCGACATGGCCGCTCTTGCCCATGCCGGTGACGACGACGCGGCCGCTGCAGCGCAGGATGGCCTCGACCGCCCGGGCGAAGGGCTCGCCCAGGCGCCCCTTCATGCCGGCGAGCGCCTGGGCCTCGATGTCGAGCGTCTCGCGCGCGAGCTGCACCGCGCGCCCAGGGTCGAAGCCGGCGGGCAGCGGCAGGGATGTGCGATCGGACACGACGTGGAACCTCTCGTTTACGATGCGTCCATTCTAGGGAAGGTCGGGCATCGGCCTCGCCCGGCCCCTCTCCTGCGCCTCGATGGCCTCCACGCTCGAAATCGTCCTGCTCTACCTGCTCGCCGCCGTGCTCGGCGTCGTCGCCTGCCGCAGCCTCAAGCTGCCGCCCATGCTGGGTTACCTGGCGGTGGGCATCGTCATCGGTCCCAACGCGCTCGCGTTGGCCGGCGAGTCGGCCAATGTCCACTACCTGGCCGAGTTCGGCGTGGTGTTCCTGATGTTCGTGATCGGGCTGGAGTTCAACCTGCCCAAGCTCAAGAGCATGCGGCACCTGGTGTTCGGACTGGGACTGAGCCAGGTCGCGCTGACCATGCTCGGCGCCTTGCTGGGCAATGTCCTGCTGGTGTGGCTGTTCCACACCCTCGGCCGGCCCTGGGACCTGACCTGGCGCGGCGCCGTCGTGCTCGGCGGTGCCATCGCGATGTCCAGCACCGCCATCGTCGGCAAACTGCTGGCCGAGCGCCTGGAGCTCGAGAGCGAGCACGGCCGCCGGGTGATGGGCGTGCTGCTGTTCCAGGACCTGGCCGTCGTGCCGCTGCTGGTCCTCATCCCCTCGCTGGCCCACGGCGCGGAGGACATGGCGCGCCCCCTGCTGCTGGCGCTGCTCAAGGCGGGCGCACTGCTGGCCGTGCTGCTCGTCGGTGGGCAGCGCGTGGTGCGCTGGTGGCTGACGCTGGTCGCGCGCCGCAAGAGCGAGGAGCTGTTCGTCCTCAACCTGCTCCTGATGACGCTCGGGCTCGCTTGGCTCACCGAACACGCCGGGCTGTCGCTCGCGCTGGGGGCCTTCCTGGCTGGCATGCTGATCGCGGAAACCGAGTACAAGCACCAGGTGGAGACCGACATCCGCCCGTTCCACGACGTGCTGCTCGGGCTCTTCTTCATCACCATCGGGATGAAGCTCGACGTGCATCCCCTGGTGGAGCACTGGTTCCTGGTGCTGCTGCTGACCTCGCTGCCCGTGCTGGCCAAGTTCGTGCTGGTCGCCGGGCTGGCGCGCCTGTTCGGCGCGGCACCTGGCGTGGCCCTGCGCACCGGCCTCTACCTCGCGCAGGCCGGCGAGTTCGGCTTCGTGCTGCTGACACTGGGCGCGGCCGGCCAGCTCATCGACCCGCGCTGGGTGAGCCCCGTGCTGGCCAGCATGGTGTTGTCCATGCTCGCCACGCCCTTCATCATCCAGTACAGCGACCGCATCGTGATGCGCCTGTCCGCATCGGACTGGCTGATGCAGTCGGTGCAGCTGACCAGCATCGCCAAGCGATCGATCAAGACCGAGGCCCACGTGATCATCTGCGGCTATGGGCGCAGCGGCCAGAACCTCGCGCGGCTGCTCGAGGCCGAGCACATCCCCTACATGGCGCTGGACCTCGACCCCGACCGCGTGCGCCAGGCCGCGGCGGCCGGACAGAGCGTGGTCTTCGGCGACGCCGCACGCCTGCAGAGCCTGATGGCCGCCGGCCTCGCGCGGGCGAGCGCGGTCGTCGTCACCTACCACGACACGCCATCGGCGCTGAAGATCCTGCAGCTGGTGCACGAGCATGCGCCGCGTGTGCCGGTGATCGTGCGCACCATCGACGACGCCGACCTCGAGCGGCTGCGTGCCGCCGGCGCGACGGAGGTCGTGCCCGAGGCCATCGAAGGTTCGCTGATGCTGGCCTCGCATGCGCTGGCGCTGGTGGGCGTGCCGATGCGACGCGTGATCCGCCTCGTCCAGCAGCAGCGCGAGGCGCGCTACGGGCTGCTGCGCGGCTACTTCCACGGGGCGGACGACACCACCGCCGACGAGCTGCAGCATGAGCGGCTGCAGTCCGTCACGCTGCCGGGCGCCTCGCCCTGGTGCGGCCGTCCGCTCAACGACGCGGCGCTCCACGCAGTCGGCGTGACCGTGCTGTCGGTGCGGCGCGCGCAAGGCGCGGTCGTCAAGCCCCACGACGAGCTCGTGCTCGGCCCTGGGGACACCCTGGTGCTCTCCGGGCTGCCCGAGCCGCTGGCACGGGCCGAGGAGAAGCTGCTGTCGGGCTGAGCGCCCCGCCCCCGTGTGGTCGCGCTGCGCCTGCGGGCCATAGGCGCGGGCCTCGCGACGAACTGAAGAAGCGCTCGCCCGACTCGACGCCAAGCGTCGGCGTACGCCTGGGCACCCCCGGATTCCCCGGCCGGCCTCCCACCCATTGCGCAGGCGCCCGCGGCCCTCGGGCAAGATGGGAACCGCCGCCGAGGAGCCCCGCGATGCGTCCAGCCGCCTGCCCTCCAACCCGCCGCCAGATGCTGCGCCTGATCTCGACCTTGCCACTGTGGGGATGCGGCACCTGCCGGGCGCAGGCGCGGCCGGTGGACGGGCCGCTGGAGGCCCTGCTGCGCCGTGGCGGCGTGGCGCTGCTGTTGCGGCATGCGATCACCACGCCCGGGCTCAGCGACCCGCCAGGCTTTCGTCTCGGCGACTGCGCCACCCAACGCAACCTCTCGGAGGAAGGCCGCGGGCAGGCGGGTCGCATCGGTCTGTGGTTCCGCCAGCGGGAACTCGTTCCGGCGCACGTACTCTGCAGCGCCTGGTGCCGTTGCCAGGACACGGCGCGGCTCGCCTTCGGCGGGAGTCAGCACTGGGCGCCGCTGGACTCCCTGGTCGGGCGCCACGAACACCAGGACGCCGCGGTGCGCGAGATGGCCGCGCGCCTGGGGCGTCTGCGGGCAGGCACGTTCGAGGTCTGGGTCACGCACCAGGTGAACATCCACGCGCTGGCCGGCGAGCCGGTGGCCATGGGCCAGGCGTTGATTGCCGCGGCCGGCAGCGGGCGTCCAGGCGTCACAATAGCGGGCCGGCTGTCGTTCGACTGACGCCCCACGCCCATGGACACCTCCGCCTACATCAAGAGCCACATCCGCACCGTGCCCGACTGGCCGTCGCCCGGCGTGCAGTTCCGCGACATCACGCCGCTGCTGCAGAACCCCAAGGTCTTTCGCGTGCTGATCGACCAGTTCGTGCACCGCTACTTCGACGTCAAGCCCGACGTCATCGCGGGACTGGACGCACGCGGCTTCATCATCGGCTCCGTACTGGCCTACGAGCTCAATGTCGGCTTCGTGCCCATTCGCAAGAAGGGCAAGCTGCCCTTCACCACGGTGGCCGAGACCTATGAACTCGAGTACGGCTCGGCCACCGTCGAGCTGCACACCGACGCCGTCCAGCCGGGCGACAAGGTCGTGCTGATCGACGACCTGATCGCCACCGGCGGCACGATGATGGCCGGCAAGCGCCTGCTCGAGCGCCTGGGCGCCACCGTGATCGAAGGCGCGGCCATCGTCGAGCTGCCCGAACTGGGCGGGGCGGCCAAGCTGCGCGCTGCCGGGCTGCCGCTCTTCACGCTGGTGTCGTTCGAAGGGCACTGAGCCGCGCCGCCGACGCCCGCCCGGGGCCGGCCCGCGCCGGATGATGCTGGCCCTCGATCGGCCTGGTGTGTGCGTCGCAGGGCCTCGTATCTTGTCTGCCCCCGGGGCTTGCGCCCCACCCCCCGTGGGGGTTGCGGCCCGGCTTCGGGCGGCCGGGCGCCGGGCCTTGTGTCTTGTCTGCCCCCGGGGCTTGCGCCCTACCCCCCACGGGGGTTGCGGCCCGGCTTCGGGCGGCCGGGCCTCAGCCCACCCGCTGCTGCTGCCGGATCGCCATCACCGCGGCGGCCGCGCGGGCCACTTCCAGTGCCAGTGCCGGCACGCGCAGGCTCAGTTCGTCGAAGCGCGGCAGGCGCAGCGCCCAGATCACCCCGGGCGTCATGGCCTCGACGTTCGCGCTGCGCGGCACGTCGGCGAACAGCCCGGCCTCGCCGACCACGGCACCGGGGCGCAGGATCGCGACCTTGCCCGAGCCGGGGGCCCCGCCGGTGGCATACACCTGGAACGTACCCTGCGCCAACAGATACATCGTGCGGTCGCCGCGCTCGCCCTGCTTGATGATCAGGTCGCCCGGTCGTGCCTCGTGTCGCGTCAGGTACTGCGCCAAGGTCTGCCATTGCCCGGCGTCCAGGCGCGGTCGAAAGGCGTCCTCGGCGTTGAGCGACTGCACCGCTTGCACGAGTTGATTGAAGTCCATCGAGCTTCCCCGCAGCATTCCCTGTTGTGTGATCCCGGGCGGCCCGCCGGCCTGCCTCGTCCTGCGCGAGGCGCGATGCGCCTGCGGGCGGATTATCCGGCGCCAGGGGTGGCACCACAATGGCGCGAACATGGGGGTGCGCCGTGCATCGCCGCCGCGCTGCCCTTCGTCGGGGCTTTGCAAAGCTTCGCGCGCGGCTTTACTTGCCGATACAGAAACGGCTGAAGATCTCGCCCAGCAGATCGTCGGCGGTGAACGCCCCGGTGATCTCGCCCAGCGCGTCGTGCGCCAGGCGAAGTTCCTCGGCCAGCAGGTCCAGGGCCTGGTCCGCGCAGGCCGCGTGCTCGGCCGCGAGCGCCAGGTGCTGCGCCGCCCGCTTCAGGGCCTGCACGTGCCGTTCGCGCGCCATGTACACGCCTTCGGGCTGCGCATGCCAGCCGGCCAGCTCCAGCAGCATCGCGCGCAGCTCGCCCAGGCCCTCGCCTGTGCGCGCGGAGATGGCCACGTGCCGCTCCTGGGGCCCGGGTTCGGGCAGTAGCGCAACTGCACCCGCGTCGCGCTTGTTGTAGACGTGCACGACGCGGGCGCCCGCAGGCAGGCGCTGCGCGATCTCGCGCTCGCCCGCGTCGTAGTCCGGCTGGCCCAGCCGGGTGAGGTCGTGCAGGAAGAGCACCGCATCGGCGGCTTCGATCTCGGCCCAGCTGCGCGCGATGCCGATGCGCTCGACCTCGTCCGTCGCCTCGCGCAGGCCGGCGGTGTCGATCACATGCAGCGGCACGCCCTCGATCTGGATGGTCTCGCTGACCTTGTCGCGGGTGGTGCCGGGAATGGGGGTGACGATAGCCAGCTCCGCGCCCGCGAGCGCGTTGAGCAGCGAACTCTTGCCGACGTTGGGCTGGCCGGCCAGCACCACCTGGATGCCCTCGCGCAGCAGCTGCCCCTGGTGCGCGCGGTCCATCACCGCGGCCAGGGTCTCGCGCAGCCGCGCCAGGCGCCCGCGCGCGTCGGCCTTCTCGAGGAAGTCGATCTCCTCCTCCGGGAAGTCCAGCGTCGCTTCGACCAGCATGCGCAGCTGGATCATCTGCTCGCGCAGCGACTCGATCTCCTTGGAGAACGCGCCGGCCAGCGAGCGGCTGGCCGAGCGGGCCGCTGCCTCGGTGCTGGCGTCGATCAGATCGCCCACCGCCTCGGCCTGGGCCAGGTCCAGCTTGTCGTTGAAGAAGGCCCTTTGCGTGAACTCGCCGGGTTCGGCCAGCCGCAGGCCGGGCAGCACGGGGCGGCCACCCTCGCCTGGCTGCGCGGCCACCTCCAGGCAGCGGGCGAGCAGCAGCTTGAGCACGACCGGCCCGCCGTGCGCCTGCAGCTCCAGCACGTCCTCGCCGGTGTACGAATGCGGGGCCGGGAAGTGGATCGCCAGCCCCTGGTCGATCGGCTGCCCCTGCGCATCCTTGAACGGCAGGTAGGTGGCATGCCGTGGTTTCAGCGCCTGTCCGAGCAGCGCCTGCACGAAAGCGCCGAGCCCCTGCCCGGACACCCGAACGATGCCCACGGCGCCCCGCCCCGGCGCGGTGGCGATGGCGGCGATGGGGTCACGATGTCGGCTCAGCATGCGCGCGATTGTGCGGGAAGGCTCAACGAAAGTCTCACTTACGGCTGCCGCAGCGCGGCCGGCTCTACCGGGAGGACATGCCGCTGCCCAGAGTTCGGCCCAGCATGTTCCACGAAACCCTCAAAGGAGCCCTCCATGTCCCCAGTTGGCCGCCGCAACGAAAAAGCGCCCCGGGGCCGATGCCCGCGGGGCGCTCGTCATTGAGTCGGGGCGAACGTCACTTCACGCCGAGCTGCCGGTTGATGGCCCACTGCTGGGCGATCGACAGGATGTTGTTCGTCAGCCAGTACAGCACGAGGCCAGCCGGGAAGAAGAAGAACATCACCGAGAACACCAGCGGCATGATCCACATCATCTTGGCCTGCACCGGGTCCGGCGGCGTCGGGTTCAGCCAGGTCTGCAGCAGCGTGGACGCCGTCATCAGCAGCGGCAGGATGTAGTACGGGTCCTTGACCGACAGGTCGGTGATCCAGCCGATCCAGGGCGCGTTGCGCATCTCGACCGACGACAGCAGCACCCAGTACAGCGCGATGAACACCGGAATCTGGATCAGGATCGGCAGGCAGCCGCCGAGCGGATTGACCTTCTCGGTGCGGTACAGGCCCATCATCTCCTGGTTCATCTTCTGCGGGTCGTTCTTGTAACGCTCGCGGATCGCCGTCATGCGCGGCTGCAGGTCCTTCATCTTGCCCATCGACTTGTAGCTCGCCGCGGACAGCGGGAAGAACACCAGCTTGATCAGCACGGTCAGCGCGATGATCGACCAGCCCCAGTTGCCGAGGATGCCGTGCAGCTTCTCCAGCAGCCAGAACAGCGGCTTGGCGAGGATGGTCAGCCAGCCGTAGTCCTTGACCAGCTCCAGGCCCGGCGCGATCTGCTCGAGCATGTGCTCTTCCTGCGGACCGGCGAACAGGCGCGCGTCGGTCGACACCGTCGCGCCCGGCGCGATCTCGCCCAGCGGCTGCTGCACGCCGACGCGATACAGGTTCGGGTCGATCTGCTCGACGTAGAAGCTGTGCTGCTTGCCGGTCTGCGGCAGCCAGGCCGAGGCGAAGTAGTGCTGCACCATCGCGACCCAGCCGTTGTCCGACGCGCCGGGCAGCGTGACCTTGCCCTTGGCGATGTCTTCGAAGCTGATCTTGTGGTACTTGTCCGCGTCGGTGTAGACCGCCGGGCCGGTGAAGGTGCTGTAGAACTGCGACTGCTCGACATGGCTGCCGTCACGCGCCAGTTCCATGTACAGCGTCGGCGAGACCGGCTGCGCGCGGTTGTTGGTCACGTCGAAGCGCGTCGCGACCACATAGCTGCCCTTCTGGAAGCGGTAGGTCTTGGCAAAGCGCACGCCGTCCTTCTCGGCGGTCAGCACGACGTCGAGCGAACCGGCGTTGCCCAGTTCGCGCGGACCCGGCGCGGCGGCGAACACCGTCGTGTGGTTCGGCAGGTCGCCATTGATCAGGCCCGAGCGCGCCATATACGTATGCGCGGCGCTGCGCTGGAACAGCACGACCGGATTGCCGGCCTCGTCCTTGTGGCGCAGCAGTTCGAGACGAGACAGGATGCCGCCCGCGGTATCGATCTCGGCGCGGACCACGTCGGTCGTGATCACGATCTTCTCGCCGGCCGGTGCGGGGGCCTGCGGCGCGGCCGCCGGGGCGCCGGTCGGGGATGCGCCGCCAACCGCCTTCGGCACGTCGCTGCGGGCCTGCGGCGCGCTCGCCGGCGTGCCGGTGGCCGCGGGTTGCGAGGCGCTCGGGAAGAACATCGAGGCGTGGCCGTTGGCGCGCTGCCAATTGTCGTAGAGCAGCACGAGGGACATCGAGAAGATGACCCAGAGGATGGTGCGTTTGATATCCATGTCTCGCTGTATCTGGGAATTCAGGGTCTGGGCAGCCGGACGCTGACCGACGGGCGGGCGGCATCGCGCGAGGGCGGCACCGGATCATACCCGCCTTGCGCGAAGGGATGACAACGGCACAGCCGGCGGGCGGCCAGCCAGCTGCCGCGCGCGGCGCCATGACCGATGATGGCTTCGCGGGCGTAGTCGGAACAGGTCGGCATGAAGCGGCACTGCGAGCCCAGGTAAGGACTCAGCGCGATCTTGTAGAAGCGCAGCAGGGCAAGCAGGATAGGCTTCATGTCGGTGCCCTCGATCAGGCGCCGGAAGGCGAGGTGAGCGCAGCGGGCGGAGCGGACGGCAGGGGCCGGGCGGCGACTTCCATCAGCTCGACCAGTTCGGCCTGGCAGGCCAGCCGGACTGCGCGGCGGCTGGGGAATTCGGTGCGCGGGAACTTGGCCTGCAATCGCAGCAACACGTCGCGGCCGACCAGTTGGTCCTGCCGCTGGCGGAACAGTTCCCGCACCATGCGCTTCACCAGATTACGCTCGGCGGCGCGCGGCGCAAACTTCTTGCCGACCACGATGCCCAGCCGCCCCTGCGGCTGGCCGTTGGCGCGGACATAAAGCACGAAATGGGCGCTGCGGCGCCGCGGGCGCAAAGCAAAAACGGATGAAAACTCATCCGTCTTTGTGAGCCTCGCGGCTTTGGGAAAGGCATGGGTCGGCACGCTGGTCAGACTGGGCTGGCACGCGTTGCCGGGCCGTCCTCGGGGCAAGGCACAGGGGACAACGGCGAAGGGCGTCGGCCGGGACTCGACCGCGCCGGGCACCGCGCTCATGCGCCGGCGCTTGCCGGCTGCATCGAGGCGGGCCGCCGTCCCGTCACCCGGCCCTTAGACTGCCAGGCGCTTGCGGCCCTTGGCGCGGCGCGCGTTGATCACGGCGCGGCCGCCACGGGTCTTCATGCGCACGCGGAAGCCATGGGTACGCTTGCGGCGGGTAACGGAAGGTTGGTAGGTACGTTTCATGTTGCACTCTCTGGTTGATCTGGGCACGCCCGGCCGCGAAGGGGCCGTGGCTGCCGCGTATGGTTCGCATGGGGCCGCCGCGGATGCGGTACTGCCGACGCTTGTGATTGTCCTGAAGCTGACCTGACGCCGGCCTAGGGTGTCGCGATACAGGTTTCGCGACGCAGGCTGGGCGGGATGACCGCGCGGCTGGCGCGGGCGACCCGTGCTCAGGTCCGCCGCCGCTTATGAAGCGGGTCAGACCCGGCGATGCGCATACGTGATCCCCTGCCGCATCGCAGAACCCGCCATTTAACGGATTTTCCGCGCGCCTGTCAAGGCTGCCGTGGGAGGATGCCGCTGTACGGGTGCACGCACAGGCAATCGCGGCGGTTTTCTTGTCCACAGTGATGCGATGCACATTTTCGAGTGCCCCAAACGCCGCTTTTTTGGCGTGATGCGAAGGGCAATCCCCTTTTAAATCAAACGATTGCCTTCTATAAGTGCCGACTGCGGCGCTGCGCCGGTCTGAGTTGTGCACAGTCATCCACCGAATTTTCACAAGTTGTCCACAGACTTATCCTTTGTGGATAACTTGGGCCGGGGGGTACAATCCCGGTCCAAACACAACACGGCCTGCGTGGCGCACGCACAACCCGAGGTGTGCAGGACATGACGGTTAGGCGGCTTGGCGGGCGGGGGACCCGACAAGCCAGCTGCGGTAGCGGTCATGCCGGCACTCGGGAGACAGCGGCGCCCTTTTTTATTGGGACTCGAAAGATTGCTGACGTGACGACACGCGGCCGTGGCACTACCCAACAACAACCGATGCAAGATTTCTGGCAGGCGGCAGCCGCGCAGCTCGAGCGCGAACTGACGCCTCAACAGTTCAAGACCTGGATCAAGCCGCTGGCGCCGGTGGCGTTCGACGAGAACGCCCTGTCGCTGCGCATCGCCGCGCCCAACCGCTTCAAGCTCGACTGGGTCAAGAGCCAGTTCTCGGGGCGCATCACCGCGCTCGCCTGCGAGTACTGGGAGGCGCAGGTGAGCGTCCACTTCGTCCTCGACCCAACCGCGTCGGGGCGTGCGGCAGCGAACGGCTATCCGGCCGCGGGCAATCCGGGCGGCCCATACGGTGCCGCCCAGGATCCGGCCGCCCCGGGCGCGGCAGGTCCCGCCGCCCATCTGGCGCCGGCCTACGGCGCCGGCCAGGCGATGGGCCAGCCGCCCGTGCACGGCGGCCAGGCGCCCGGCCCGGGCGCGCTGATGTATGGCGCGCCGGAGCAACCGGGTGCCGGCGTGGCCGCGCCGGCCGGCTATGGCGCCATCCATGGCGGAATTGGTGCCGGCATGGGCCACCCGCAAGCGGCCCCCTACTCCGGCGGCAGCCAGGCGATCGGCGCCGATGTGGTCGATGTCGACGTGCCGCAACTGGACCCGGCCGAAGCCGCGGCCCGCTCTTATCGCGTCGCGCAGCAGCCGATGCCGGGCCAGCAACCGGCCGACACGGTCCATGAGCGCTCACGGCTCAACCCGATCCTGACCTTCGACAATTTCGTCACCGGCAAGGCGAACCAGCTCGCGCGCGCCGCGGCGATCCAGGTCGCCAACAATCCCGGCAAGTCGTACAACCCGCTGTACCTGTATGGCGGCGTCGGCCTCGGCAAGACCCACCTGATCCACGCGATCGGCAACTTCATGCTGATGGAGAACCCGCGCGCCCGGATCCGCTATATCCATGCCGAGCAGTACGTGTCCGATGTGGTCAAGGCGTATCAGCGCAAGGCGTTCGACGAGTTCAAGCGCTACTATCACTCGCTCGATCTGTTGCTGATCGACGACATTCAGTTCTTCTCGGGCAAGAACCGCACGCAGGAGGAATTCTTCTATGCGTTCGAGGCGCTGATCGCCAATCGCGCCCAGGTCATCATCACAAGCGATACCTATCCGAAGGAAATCACCGGCATCGACGACCGGCTGATCTCGCGCTTCGACTCCGGCCTGACCGTCGCCATCGAGCCGCCCGAGCTCGAAATGCGCGTCGCGATCCTGATGAAGAAGGCGGCTGCCGAGAACGTTTCGGTTCCCGAGGAAGTGGCCTTCTTCGTTGCCAAGCACCTGCGTTCCAACGTTCGCGAGCTGGAAGGCGCGCTGCGCAAGATCCTGGCGTTCTCGAACTTCCACGGCAAGGACATCACGATCGAGGTCACGCGCGAAGCGCTGAAGGACCTGCTGACCGTACAGAACCGGCAGATTTCGGTAGAGAACATTCAGAAAACCTGCGCCGACTTCTACAACATCAAGGTCGCCGACATGTATTCCAAAAAGCGGCCTGCCAATATTGCGCGGCCGCGCCAGATCGCAATGTATCTGGCCAAGGAATTGACGCAGAAGAGCCTGCCCGAGATCGGCGAGCTGTTCGGGGGACGCGACCACACCACCGTGCTGCACGCGGTACGCAAGATCGCCGACGAGCGCAGCAAGGACGCCCAGCTCAATCACGAACTGCACGTTCTGGAACAGACGCTGAAGGGTTGAAACCCGGCGTCGCGGATTTTGAGGGACCGGCTCGGCGGGCTGGCATACTGTGGTCTGCGCGCCGCGCGATGCCGGGGGAGGCGAAAGGCCCGCTGGAAACCCGCAAACCCGCGCGGGACAAGGGTTTCCGGGCAACCGTCACATATTGGGGGATCGTGGCTTTTCATGCACAATATGCAGACGAGCCACACATCGTCCGGCTTTGCCGAGCCGCCCGTTTCGAGGTAAAATGCGACATTAACTCCTTGATTCCTAAGTGATTTTGGAGTTGTCCAGGACACCCGGCGGACGCTGACTATAAACGACGAAGGACATATTCAATGCAATTGGTCAAAACCTCGCGAGACAATCTGCTGCGTCCGCTGCAAATCGTGAGCGGCATCGTGGAGCGCCGCCACACCCTCCCGATCCTGGCCAACCTGCTGATCCGCAAGTCCGGCGCCAACGTCTCCTTCCTGTCCACCGATATCGAAATCCAGATCACCACGCACGCCGAATGCGGCGTCGGCAGCGACGACGTGGCCACCACCGTGGCCGCGCGCAAGCTGCTCGACATCCTGCGCGCGATGCCGGACGGCGATGTCGCGCTGTCGCTGTCGGACAAGCGGATGACGGTGCAATCGGGCAAGAGCCGCTTCGCGCTGCAGACGCTGGCCGCCGAAGAATTCCCGACGGTCGCCGAGGCCACCGAATTCAACGCCAGCGTCACGCTGCCGCAGAAGACGTTCAAGCATCTGCTGGCGATGGTGCACTTCGCCATGGCCCAGCAGGACATCCGCTACTACCTGAACGGCATGCTGCTGGTGGTCGACGGCAAGAAGCTGATGGCGGTCGCTACCGACGGCCACCGCCTCGCCTACTGCGCGGTCGAGCTCGAACAGGAAGCCGCGGGCGCCGGCGCACGCCAGGAAGTCATCATCCCGCGCAAGACCATCCTGGAACTGCAACGCCTGCTCGAGGACAACGACGATCCGGTGCAGGTGCAGCTGGCCGCGAACCAGATCAAGTTCACCTTCGCCAACGTCGAGCTGATCTCGAAGCTGGTCGAAGGCAAGTTCCCCGATTTCCAGCGCGTGATTCCGAAGGGCTACAAGAACGCCTTCGCGATCGATCGCGTCAAGCTGCAGCAGGCGCTGCAACGTACCGCGATCCTGACCACCGACAAGTTCAAGGGCGTGCGCTGCATTCTCGATACGCACACCCTGAAAATCAGCTCGACCAACGCCGACCAGGAAGAGGCGCAGGAAGAGCTCGAACTCGACTATTCGGGCGATGCGCTCGATATCGGCTTCAACGTGACCTATCTGCTCGACGTGCTGGGCAACCTCAAGAGCGAGCAGGTCCAGGTCAGCCTCGGCGACTCGAATTCGAGCGCGCTGATCACCGTGCCGGAAGACGACAACTTCAAGTACGTCGTCATGCCGATGCGCATCTGATGTTCCGGTAAAGGATCGCAAGATACGCAGAATCCGGAGCATCGAACGGCAGGCTACGGCGCTCGCAACGGGCAGACAGCCGGTGCGACCGACCCGCAGTAGCAGGGGCAGGATCATGGCG
>DATMBN010000062.1:0-34565 GCA_035559275.1 Burkholderiaceae bacterium | reverse complement strand
GGTCGTTGCGCGAGTTCACCGAAATCCGTCTGGTGCCGAGGGAGAGCCAGGCAGAGCCGAACCGGCACCCGGCGTCCTACACCCCCGAACAACTGCGCCGGTGGATGGAGACGGTGACTTTCGCGCGCGACGGGCGGCAGGAACCGCTGTTCGGATCGGACGAGTTGGCCGAGCTGCCCGGCCCTCTGTCACAAGCGCTCGCTTCGGCCGGCCCGGGAGACGACATCATCCTGCTCAGCACTTCCCGCCGCGACTCGGGCATCCTTGCATCGCCGCTCGGGATCACCGCCCGGATCTTCGTGCAAGGCGATGCGTTGAATCTCATCGTCCAGGAGGCCCGGCTCGACTTCGTGAACGCCTACCGGGGCTCGCGGCTGCTGCCAGAGTTCCAGTTCGGCAGCCGAGCGCGAGGCGGGGACGTCCGGCTGGCCAGCGCGCAGGGCGAGGCCCGGCGTGGCGACTGGCTGGCGTTCCGCGGGACTCCAGCTCAGGTGCCTGCGCCCGCGCTCACGACGGCGACTCCAGCCGCCCCGGCTGCCGCCGCGCCGGCTCCCTCCGGGGCGCGTCCGGCCGCGGCGGGGCAGACAGCAGTTCCGGCCACCCGCGACGCGCGCTTCTACGAGGAGCAGGAGCAGCGCCTGCAGGCACTCAAGCGGCTGCGCGAGCGCGACCTGATCACGGAGGAGGAATACCAGACCAAGCGCCGCGAGATCCTGCAATCCCTCTGAGGCCCGCGTCCCCGGTCGAAAAGAAAGCCCCGCCGGCTCGCGCCGTGCGGGGCTTCGTCATTCGAGCGACCAGGAGTGCGGCGCGTCAGCCCTGCTCGCCGGCCGGAACGTCGGGCAACCCGCCCATCACCTGGCTGAAGCCGGCGTCCACGTAGGTGATCTCGGCCGTCACACCGGCCGCGAGGTCCGACAGCAGGAAGGCGGCGACGTTACCCACGTCCTCGATCGTGACGTTGCGGCGCAGCGGTGCGTTCTGCTCGACCACGTCCAGGATCTTGCCGAAGCCCTTGATGCCCGAGGCGGCCAGCGTCTTGATGGGGCCGGCGGAGATACCGTTGACCCGCACGCCCTTGGGGCCGAGGCTGGCGGCCAGATACCTCACGCTCGCCTCCAGGGACGCCTTGGCCAAGCCCATCGTGTTGTAGTTCGGCACACAGCGCACCGCGCCGAGGTATGTCAGGGTGAGCAGCGCCGCATGGGGGTTCAGCATGGGGGCGGCCGCCTTGGCCATGGCCGGGAAGCTGTAGGCAGAGATATCGTGGGCGATGCGGAACGCTTCACGGGACAGCCCGTCGAGGAAGTCGCCGGCGATCGCCTCGCGCGGCGCGAAGCCGATCGAGTGCACGAAGCCGTCGAAGGTGGGCCAGGCCTGCTTCAGATCGGCGAAGAGTTTCTCGATCTGAGCGTCGTCGCCAACATCGCAGTCGAACACGAGATCCGAGCCGAACTCGCGCGCGAACTCCGTGATGCGATCCTTGAAGCGCTCGCCGACGTAGCTGAAGGCCAGTTCCGCGCCTTCGCGGTGGCAGGCCTTGGCGATGCCGTAGGCGATGGAGCGATTGGACAGCAGACCGGTGATCAGCAGCCGCTTGCCGGCAAGAAATCCCATGGTGTCTCCGTTGAGTTCACAAGCGTGGAATTGTCGCATGGGGCCGCGGCGCGGCGCGGGGGCAGCCACGGTACCATGAGGTACTACGGGTACCAGAGGGCGCTCGGGGAGGCGGGGCGCGAGGCCGGCGCTCGGCGTGCCCCTGGCTTCGTCGCCACATACGGGCCCGGGTCTTGCTTGAAATCCCTCCAGCGCAGTAGAATTCGACTTTCGCTAAGTCTTAGTCAGTGGGCGGAGAAATCCAGCCCATTTTTTTTGCTTGCCGGCACTTTGGGGGCTGGGGGCGCGGCGGGGCGGTTTTGCCGATCTTTTTGCGGATCGTGAAACCGACCGGCCGGGCGTGCCTGGTCAGGCGGCAAGCAATCCAAGCGACGCGAAGCGCATCGAAGGAGTTGGCAGGCAGTGAGTTGGCAAGGTTTGGTCGAGCGGACGGTGACCGGTCTGGGGTATGAGCTCGTGGAATGCGAGCGCTCCACGCGGGGTCTTTTGCGCGTCTTCATCGACCGCCTGCCGGGCGACCCGCAAGGGGAGTTCATCACGGTCGACGACTGCGAGCGTGTCACACGCCAGCTGCAATATGCGCTGGAGGTCGAGGGTGTCGACTACGAGCGCCTGGAGGTTTCGTCCCCGGGGCTCGACCGCCCGCTGCGCAAGCCGTCCGACTACGAACGCTTCGCCGGCCAGGAAGTGGACATCACCCTCAAGGTGCCCTTTCAGGGCCGCAAGAAGTACCGGGGCGTGCTCGAGTCCGAGGGCGAAGGCTGGCGACTCGTGTTCAACGACGGCAAGCAGGAACAGGCATTGGGCTTCTCGCTCGACGAGGTGCGCGAGGCGCGCCTGGTGCCGGTGATCGATTTCAAAGGACGCCGCAAGGCGGCCGACGCGGCCCGAGCGCAGGCGGACGAACAAGAAGACGGAGGTCAGTAATCATGAACCGCGAACTGTTGATGCTGGTGGACGCCATCTCGCGCGAGAAGAACGTCGATCGCGACGTGGTGTTTGCCGCGGTCGAGGCCGCGCTGGCGTCGGCGACCAAGAAGCTGTACGACGGCGAGGTCGACATCCGCGTCTCCATCGATCGCGACACCGGCGAGTACGAGACCTTCCGTCGCTGGCACGTGGTGCCCGACGAGGCCGGCCTGCAGCAACCGGACGCCGAGATCCTGCTGTTCGAAGCCCGCGAGCAGATCCCCGACATCGAGGTCGACGACTACATCGAGGAGCCGGTCGAATCGGTGCCCATCGGTCGCATCGGTGCGCAGGCGGCCAAGCAGGTCATCCTCCAGAAGATCCGCGACGCCGAGCGCGAGCAGCTGCTCAATGACTTCCTGGCGCGCGGCGACAAGATCTTCGTGGGCACGGTCAAGCGCATGGACAAGGGCGACATCATCGTCGAGTCCGGCCGCGTGGAGGGCCGCCTCAAGCGCTCGGAGATGATCCCCAAGGAGAACCTGCGCAGCGGCGACCGCGTGCGGGCAGTGATGCTTGAGGTCGACCCGACCGCCCGCGGCCCGCAAATCATGCTCTCGCGCAGCGCCCCCCAGTTCATGATCGAGCTCTTCCGCCAGGAGGTGCCCGAGATCGAGCAGGGCCTGCTGGAGATCAAGAGCTGCGCCCGCGACCCGGGTTCGCGTGCAAAGATCGCCGTCGTCTCGCACGACAAGCGCGTCGATCCGATCGGCACCTGCGTGGGTGTGCGCGGCTCGCGCGTGAACGCGGTCACCAACGAGCTGGCCGGCGAGCGGGTGGACATCGTCCTGTGGTCCGAGGACCCCGCGCAGTTCGTGATCGGTGCGCTGGCGCCGGCGAACGTGCAGTCGATCGTGGTGGACGAGGAGCGTCACGCGATGGACGTCGTGGTGGACGAGGAGAACCTCGCGATCGCGATCGGCCGCGGCGGCCAGAACGTGCGGCTTGCCTCCGAGCTCACCGGCTGGCGGATCAACATCATGACCGCCGAGGAATCGGAGGCCAAGCAGGCCGAGGAGACCAACGCGATCCGCACGCTGTTCATGGAAAAGCTGGATGTGGACGAGGAAGTCGCCAACATCCTGATCGAAGAGGGCTTCACCAGCCTTGAGGAAGTGGCCTACGTGCCCATCCAGGAGATGCTGGAGATCGAGGCCTTCGACGAGGACACCGTCAACGAGCTGCGCACCCGGGCCAAGGATGTGCTGCTCACGATGGAAATCGCCAAGGAAGAGAAGGTCGAGGAAGTGTCGCAGGACCTGCGCGATCTCGAAGGGTTGAATGCCGAGCTGATCGCCAAGCTGGCGGACGCCGGCATCCACACCCGCGACGATCTCGCCGACCTGGCGGTGGACGAGCTGGTGGAGATCACCGGCGTCGACGAAGCCCAGGCCAAGACCTTGATCATGAAGGCACGGGAGCATTGGTTTGCCACTTGAGTCGTTCCCGGATACCGCCTCATCACCTGCTACACGGAACTCGCTTCGCCCAAGGACAGACACAATGGCCGTAACCACAGTCGCACAGTTCGCCGCCGAACTGAACCGCCCCGCGACGGCGCTGCTGGAGCAGCTCAAAGCCGCCGGGGTGGCGAAGGCTTCGCCGGAGGACTCGCTGACCGAGGCGGACAAGGAACGCCTGCTCGACTACCTGCGCTCCGCCCATGGCACAGCCGGCAGCGAGCGCAAGAAGATCACGCTCACCCGCAAGTCGACGACCGAGATCAAGCAGGCCGACGCCTCCGGCAAAGCCCGCACCATCCAGGTGGAAGTGCGCAAGAAGCGGGTGTTCGTCAAGCGTGACGAACCCGTTGTCGGGGCGCCTGCCGCGCCGGCCGAGGAAGCGTCGCGCGCCCCCGTCGTCGACGAAGCCGAACTCCAGCGTCGCGAGGAAGAAGCCCGCCGCCAGGCGGAGCTGCTGCGCCGCCAGGAAGAGGAGTTGGCCGAGAAGCGCCGCCAGCGCGAGGAACAGGAGCGTCGCGAGCGCGAGGAGGCCGAGGCCCGGGCACGTGAAGAAGAGGCTCGCCGCGCGGCTGAACAGGCCGCGGCGGAAGCAGCCGCGCGTGCCGCGGCTACTACCGCGTCGGCGACCACCGAGGCACTGCCTGCCACGAACCAAAGCGCGCCCGCGGCGCCTGCCGCTGCCCCGGCGCCCGCTCCGGCCCCTGCCAGCGCCGCCCCGACGCAGGCCACGTCGCCCGACGCCGCCAAGCCGGGCGTTCGCGTGGTCAAGGCCGCCGAGGTGGAGGCCGAGGAGAAGCAGCGCTTGGCCGATCTGGAGCGCCGCCGCCGTGCGGCCGAGGCCGAGGCCGCGGCCATCCGCGCGATGATGGCGGCTCCGAAGAAGGTGCTGACGGCCAAGAAACCTGAAGAGGAAAAGCCCAAGACCGACGCGTCCAAGGAAGGCATCAAGGGCACGATCCACAAGCCGAAGACCGCCCCCGGCACCACGGCGGCTGCCCCGGCGTCCACGGCTGCCAAGCCCGGCGACAAGAAGTCGGTCAAGTCCGAGAAGCTGTCGTCCAGCTGGGCCGACGATGCGGCCAAGCGCCGTGCGCTCAAGACCCGTGGCGACACGCTGGGCGGCGCGCGCGCCGGCTGGAGGGCGCCGACCAAAGGCGGCGGCAAGCGCGGGGAGCGCGGCGACGGCGGCTCGACCTTCGTCGCGCCGAGCGAGCCCCAGGTCTACGAAGTCCACGTTCCTGAGACCATCACGGTGGCCGACCTGGCGCACAAGATGTCCGTCAAGGCCTCCGAGGTGATCAAGCAGCTGATGAAGCTGGGCCAGATGGTCACGATCAACCAGGCGCTGGATCAGGAAACGGCGATGATCGTCGTCGAGGAGATGGGCCACAAGGCCTTCGCCGCCAAGCTGGACGATCCGGAAGCCTTCCTGGAGGAAACCGCGGCCGCCCAGGAGGCGGAGGCGCTGCCGCGTCCCCCGGTGGTCACCGTCATGGGTCACGTCGACCACGGCAAGACCTCGCTGCTGGACTACATCCGCCGCACCCGCGTGGCCGCGGGCGAGGCGGGCGGCATCACGCAGCACATCGGCGCCTACCACGTCGACACGCCGCGCGGCACGGTCACCTTCCTGGACACCCCAGGCCACGAGGCGTTCACCGCCATGCGTGCCCGTGGTGCGAAGGCGACGGACATCGTCATCCTGGTGGTGGCGGCCGACGACGGCGTGATGCCGCAGACCCGCGAGGCCATCCACCACGCGAAGGCGGCGGGCGTGCCCATCGTCGTCGCGCTGAACAAGATCGACAAGCCGGAGGCCAACCCGGACCGCGTCAAGCAGGAGTTGGTGGCCGAGGAAGTGGTGCCCGAGGAGTACGGCGGCGACTCGCCGTTCGTGCCGGTGTCGGCCAAGACCGGCGAGGGCATCGACGACCTGCTGGAGAACGTGCTGCTGCAGGCCGAGGTGCTGGAGCTCAAGGCACCCAAGGATGCGCCGGCCAAGGGCCTGGTGATCGAGGCGCGCCTGGACAAGGGCCGTGGTCCGGTCGCCACGGTGCTGGTGCAATCAGGCACGCTCAAGCGTGGCGACGTCGTGCTGGCCGGCGCGAGCTTCGGGCGGGTGCGTGCGATGCTGGACGAGAACGGCCGCCAGACGCAGGAGGCAGGCCCCTCGATCCCGGTGGAGATCCAGGGCCTGACCGAAGTGCCGCACGCCGGCGACGAGTTCATGGTGCTGGCCGACGAGCGCCGCGCGCGCGAGATCGCGACCTTCCGTCAGGGCAAGTACCGCGACGTCAAGCTGGCCAAGCAGCAGGCCGCCAAGCTCGAGAACATGTTTGAGCAGATGGGCCAGGGCGACGTCAAGACGCTGCCTCTGATCCTCAAGGCGGACGTGCAAGGCTCGCAGGAGGCGCTGTCGGCGTCGCTGCTCAAGCTGTCGACCGACGAGGTCAAGGTGCAGATCGTGCACGCAGCGGTCGGTGGCATCAGCGAGAGCGACGTCAACCTGGCGCTGGCCTCGAAGGCCGTCATCATCGGCTTCAACGTGCGCGCCGACGCCGGCGCCCGCAAGCTGGCCGAGCACAACGGCGTGGACATCCGCTACTACAACATCATCTACGACGCCGTGGATGAGATCAAAGCGGCGATGTCCGGCCTGCTGGCGCCCGAACAGAAGGAAGAGGTCATCGGCACCGCCGAGATCCGCCAGGTGTTCCGCATCTCCAAGGTCGGCTCGATCGCCGGTTGCATGGTCACCTCGGGTATCGTCCGCCGCAACGCTCGCCTGCGCCTGCTGCGCGACAACGTCGTGATCTACACCGGCGAACTCGATTCGCTCAAGCGCTTCAAGGACGACGTCCGCGAAGTGAAGGAGGGTTTCGAGTGCGGTCTGAGCATCAAGAACTACAACGACATCTCCGAAGGAGACCAGCTGGAGTTCTTCGAGATCAAGGAAGTGGCACGTACGCTGTGAGGATGAGGCTCGCACGCCCCCTTCGGTCGGTGCCCCACCTGGGGCCGCATGCGGCGGGCCGGCAGTGCCGGGCCCACGCGAGATCCTGAATCGAAGCGCGTGTTGCCTCGAAGCCCCGCCCGTGCGGGGCTTCCCGTTTGGAGGTTCACGATGAGACACAAGAGATCGATTCCGAACCGCAGCTTCCGCGTCGCCGACCAGATCCAGCGCGACCTGGCCGAACTCATCCGGGAGCTGAAGGACCCGCGCATCGGCATGGTGACCATCAACTCGGTGGAGGTGACGCCCGACTACGCGCACGCGAAGGTGTATTTCTCCGTGCTGGTGGGTGACCCGCAGGAGTGCGAGGACGGCTTGAACGAGGCCGCCGGCTACCTGCGCAACGGACTCTTCAAGCGTCTGCAGATCCACACCGTGCCGACGCTGCACTTCGTGTTCGACCGTACCACCGAGCGCGCCGCGGACCTGAACGCGCTGATCGCGCGCGCCAACGCCGAGCGCGCGAAGGACTGACGGCCGTGCAACTCGTCCCGGCCACGCCTGCGACGCCGCGACCCGCCCGCCAGCCCAAGCGGGCGGTGCACGGCGTGTTGCTGCTCGACAAGCCCTTGGGCCTGTCGAGCAACGACGCCCTGCAGCGCGTGCGGCGGTTGCTGCGCGCCGAGAAGGCAGGGCATGCGGGGACGCTCGATCCACTGGCCACGGGGCTTTTGCCGCTGTGCTTCGGTGCGGCGACGAAGTTCTCGCAGCTCGGCCTGGAGGCCGACAAGGGCTACCGCGCCGTGCTGAAGCTGGGCGTGACGACCACGACCGCAGACGCCGAGGGCGAGGTGCTGCAACGGCGAGCGGTGGACGTCACGGCGGCAGCGGTGGAGGCGGCCGCGAACCGCTTCATCGGCCCGATCGAACAGGTGCCGCCCATGCATTCCGCGCTCAAGCGGGATGGCAAGGCGTTGTACGAGTACGCCCGCGCCGGTGTCGAGATCGTGCGCGAACCGCGCCGGGTCACGATTCATCGCATTGACGTGATCGACTGGCAGGCTGACCGCCTGGAGATCGACGTGCGATGCAGCAAGGGTACGTACGTGCGCACGCTGGCGGAGGACATCGGCGAGGCCCTGGGCTGCGGGGCGCACCTGGCCGCCTTGCGCAGGACGACGAGCGGTGCGCTTTCGGTCGAGCAGGCGGTGCCGCTCACCGTCCTCCAGGATCTGTCGCCGGAAGAGATCGATGCGCGGCTGCTGCCCGTGGATACCCTGGTCGCCGACCGTCCTGCCCTGCGCCTGGACGCCGAGGAGGCCGGGCGCTTCCTGAGCGGCATGCGCCGCCGGCTGAAGAACCAACCCGACGACGAGCTCGTGCGCGTCTACGGCCCGCAACCCGCCGCCTTTCTCGGCACTGCACGCGTGCGCGCGGGCGAGCTGATTCCGCTGCGGCTCCTGAGCCCCCTGGAGGTCGAAGCCGTCCTCCAGTCCCGAACCCCAAGGTGACTCCGACGAGCACCGACCGAATTATCATGAGCAAACCGATCCGCAACATCGCCATCATCGCGCACGTCGACCACGGCAAGACGACCCTGGTCGACCAGCTGCTGCGCCAGTCCGGCACCTTCCGGGAGAACCAGCAGGTCGCCGAACGGGTGATGGACAGCAACGACCTCGAGCGCGAGCGCGGCATCACGATCCTGGCGAAGAACTGCGCCGTCCGCTGGAAGGACACCCACATCAACATCGTCGACACCCCGGGCCACGCCGACTTCGGCGGCGAGGTCGAGCGCGTGCTGTCCATGGTCGACGGCGTGTTGTTGCTGGTCGACGCGGTCGAGGGCCCCATGCCGCAAACGCGCTTCGTCACCAAGAAGGCGCTCGGCCTGGGCCTCAAGCCCATCGTGGTCGTCAACAAGGTGGACCGCCCGGGCGCACGCCCGGACTTCGTCATCAACGCCACCTTCGACCTGTTCGACAAGCTCGGTGCCAGCGAGGAGCAGCTGGATTTCCCGGTCATCTACGCCTCCGGGCTCAACGGCTGGGCGACCCTGACCGAGGGCGAGGTCGGCACCGACATGGCGCCCCTGTTCGACGCCGTCCTCCAGCACGTGCCGCCGCACGAGGGCGACGCCGGCGCGCCGCTGCAGCTGCAGATCTGCTCGCTCGACTATTCCAGCTACGTCGGCCGCATCGGCATCGGGCGAGTCAACAGCGGCACGCTCAAACCACAGCAGGACGTGGCGGTGTACGCCGGCCCCGACAGCACGCCGCGTCGCGCGCGTATCAATCAGGTGCTCAAGTTCGAGGGCCTGGAGCGGCGGCTGGCCGACAGCGCGGGTCCTGGGGACATCGTGCTCGTCAATGGCATCGAGGACATCGGCATCGGCGAGACGCTCACCTCCCCGGAGGACCCGCGTCCGCTGCCCATGCTCAAGGTCGACGAGCCGACCCTCACGATGAACTTCTGCGTCAACACCTCGCCGCTGGCCGGCCGGGAGGGCAAGTTCGTGACCAGTCGCCAGATCAAGGACCGTCTGGATCGCGAGCTGCAATCCAACGTCGCGCTGCGCGTGCGCGACACCGACGAGGATGGCGTGTTCGAGGTGTCGGGTCGTGGCGAACTGCACCTGACCATCCTGCTGGAGAACATGCGCCGGGAGGGCTACGAACTGGCGGTCTCGCGTCCGCGCGTGGTGTTCCAGGAGATCGACGGCGTGCGCCACGAGCCGATCGAGCTGCTGACGGTGGATATCGAGGAGCAGCACCAGGGCGGCGTGATGCAGGCCCTGGGTGAACGCAAGGGCGAACTGGTCAACATGGAGTCCGACGGTCGGGGCCGCACGCGCCTGGAGTATCGGGTGCCGGCACGTGGCCTGATCGGCTTCCAGACCGAGTTCCTCAACCTCACGCGAGGCTCCGGCCTGATGAGCCACATCTTCGACGGCTACGAGCCCTACAAGGGGGAACTGGCCGGCCGCAAGAACGGCGTGCTGATCAGCCAGGACGATGGCGAGGCGGTGACCTACGCGCTCGGCAAACTGGACGACCGCGGTCGGATGTTCGTCAAGCCCGGCGACCCGCTGTACGAAGGCATGGTGATCGGCATCCACAGCCGCGAGAACGACCTGGTGGTCAACCCGGTGCGTACCAAGCAACTGACCAACTTCCGCGTTTCCGGCAAGGAGGACGCGATCCGGCTGACGCCGCCGATCGAGCTGACGCTGGAGTACGCGGTCGAGTTCATCGACGACGATGAGCTGGTCGAGATCACGCCCAAGTCCATTCGCATCCGCAAGCGTTTCCTCAAGGAACATGAGCGCCGCCGGGCCCAGCGCGAAGCCGCTTGACGCCCGTCCCGCCGCGGGGTGGCAGCTGTCGCACGGGCAGGCGGCCGCGGCGATGGTCGGTGCCACGCTGCTGTGGAGCATCGCCGGCGTCGTGACGCGGCACCTGGAGGCCGCGCGCTCGTTCGAGGTCACGTTCTGGCGCAGCTTCTTCAACGCCTGCTGCATGCTGGCGGTGCTGCTTGCCTGGCGTGGGCGCGGGCTCGTGCGCACGCTGCGCACGGGCGGCTGGCCACTGTGGGTGTCCGGGCTCATGTGGTCGGTCATGTACACCTGCTTCATGGTCGCGTTGACGCTCACCACGGTGGCCAACGTGCTCGTGACCATGGCCCTCGGACCTCTGACGACGGCCTTGCTCGCGCGCATCGCGCTCGGTGCCCGCTTGCCCGCGCGTACCTGGTGCGCAATCGCGCTAGCCGGCCTGGGCATCGGGTGGATGTACGGGCAGGAGTTCAGCAGCTCCGACACGAAACACCTGCTCGGCACGGCGGTGGCCCTGGGCGTGCCGTTGGCGGCGGCGATCAACTGGACCGTGATCCAGCGAGCCTCGCACCGCACGGCAGCGTCGGGCGCGGGTCAGGACATGCTGCCGGCGGTGTTGATCGGCGCGGTCGTCTCGGCGCTCGTGACGCTGCCCCTCGCGCTGCCGTTCCAGGCGTCCGCGCACGATCTGGGATGGCTGGCGGTGCTGGGCGTTTTCCAGCTCGCCGTGCCGTGCCTGCTGGTGGTGCAGTTGGCGCGCGTCCTGCCCGCAGCCGAGGTGGCACTGCTCGGCCTGCTGGAGGTGGTGTTCGGCGTGGCCTGGGCCTGGCTGGGGGCGGGCGAGTCTCCCTCGGTCCATGTGCTGGGCGGCGGCCTGCTGGTGCTGGGTGCGCTCGCGTTCAACGAATGGCTGGCCTTGAGGAACCGCCACGCGGCCTGAGGCGCGAATCGCAACACGAAGAAGAGGAGACCCGATGACGCTTGCTCTGGTGCATTCCGAAGGCCTGGTCCAGGCCGAGGTCCGCGGACGGCTGGGCGTGCTCACGCTCAAGCGCCCGCAGGCGCTCAACGCACTGTCGTTGGGCATGATCCGCGACCTGACGACCGCTTTGCTGGCATGGCAGGAGGACCCGGCCATCGCCGCCGTGCTCGTGCGCGGCGCGACGCAGGAAGGCAAAGGCGTGGCCTTCTGCGCCGGCGGCGACATCCGCTTCTTCCACCAGGCGGCACTCGCCGGCGACCCCCGACTCGAGGACTTCTTCACCGAGGAATACCGCCTCAACCACCTGATCCACCAGTACCGCAAGCCCTATGTGGCGCTGATGGACGGCATCGTGATGGGCGGCGGAATGGGCATCAGCCAGGGTGCCGCCGTCCGCGTCGTCACCGAGCGCACGAAGATGGCGATGCCTGAGACCAACATCGGCCTGTTCCCCGACGTCGGCGGCGGCTGGTTCCTCGCCCGCTGCCCGGGGCGGGTGGGCGAGTTCCTTGCGCTGAGCGGCCAGGTGCTCGCCGCCGGCGACGCGATCGGCTGGGGGCTGGCGGACGTGTACCTGCCGAGCGGGGAACTGGAGGCCTACACCGAGGCGCTCGCGACCGCGTCGGGGCACGGCGGTGCGGCCGTGCTGGAGGTCGCCAGGGGACGCGGTCATCCCGCTCCGGCTGCGCAACTGGCCATGCAACGTCCGGTCATCGATCGCTGCTTCGATGCCACCGACGTGCCGGCCATCTACCGCGCCCTGGACGTGAACGGGTCAGACTGGGCGCTGTCGGTGCTCGCCGCGCTGAGGAAGCGCTCGCCGTTGATGCAGGCCGTCACGCTCGAGCAGGTACGGCGCGCCAGGGGCATGACGCTCGCGCAAGATCTGCGCATGGAGCGCGATCTGGTGCGCAATTGCTTCCACCTGCGTCCCGGCGCGGCCAGCGAGACGGTCGAGGGCATCCGTGCGTTGGCGGTCGACAAGGACCATGCGCCGCGCTGGAACCCGCACACGATAGAAGAGGTCACGGCGCAGATGGTGCAGGCCTTCTTCCGCAGTCCGTGGCCCACCCACGCCCATCCATTGCGTGACCTGACATAGGCGGTTGCGGCGGCAGAGCCCGTTCACACCCCACAACCTTTTGAAACCCCGCAGGCGCACGGGGGATTTAACGTTGCTGTCATGAAGCGATGACAGTGGCGTCGCGCGTCAGTCGGAGGTGACAAGGGGGCAAGGGGCCGAGCATGGCGGTGCGCAAGCCGAAGGACGACCTGATTGCATCCCTGGGCGCGGCCGCCGTCCTTGCCGCATTGGCGGCAGCGGTGCTGCTTCTGCAACGACATGACGTCGTGCACAGCTTCGACCTCGTGCGCGACACCAACGCGATCGCGCAGCAGCCGCCGTGGTTCGGCGCGATCTCCAACCTGGGCATCCTCCTGTGGGCCGTCGCCGCGGCGTGTTACTGGTTCGCCTACGCTTCGTTGCGCTCCGGTGGGCCGCCTGACGTGCTCAGGTCGCTGGCGCTGGGGGGCGGCTACTCGACTTCGCCTGCCTCGACGACTTGTTCATGATCCACGAGCACGCGCGGGAACTGGGCATCAGCCCGGGCGAGAAGGCCGTGCTCGCTCTGCACGCGATCTGGATCGCCGCATTCGTGGGCAGCACGTGGCGGCGCATCCGTACCCATCGGTGGCTGTTCCTCGTACTGTGTCTGGGGTTCTTCGGCGGAAGCACGCTCATCGATCTGGTCGGGGCGCGTCTGCCGGCATCGATCGACTATCGGGACGTGGTGCTCGCGGAGGAGGTGCAGAAGCTGTGCGGGATCACGTTCTGGGCCTTGTTCGCGATGACGACCAGCCATGCGGCCGTGGTCCGCCACGTCCGTCGTCGCCTGCGGGGTCGCCGTCCGGCGCGCCGCCGCAGAGATATCCGGGCGGGAGCCGCTGCGCGCGTGAACTCCGGGCGACAATTGCAACTTCCCGTCCTGGAAAGCCCTGCGGTTTCGCGTCGTGTCGTCTCCACCCTGTACCCGCCCGACCAGTCCTTGGCGCCTCAGCGTCGCCCCCATGCTGGATTGGACAGATAGGCACTGCCGGTATTTCCACCGCCTGCTCACGCGACGCACGCGCCTGTATACAGAGATGGTGACGACGGGCGCGCTGCTGCACGGCGACATCGCCCGGCACCTGGACTTCGACGAGACCGAACACCCCGTGGCGCTGCAGCTGGGCGGCAGCGAGCCGGAAGACCTGGCCGCGTGCGCGAAACTGGCCGAGCGCTGGGGATATGACGAGGTGAACCTCAACTGCGGCTGTCCCAGCGAGCGTGTCCAGCGTGGTGCCTTCGGCGCCTGCCTGATGGCAGAGCCTCGGCTCGTCGCGGACGGCGTCAAGGCGATGCGCGACGCGGTCTCCATCCCCGTGACGGTCAAGCACCGCATCGGGATCGACAAGGTCGAAAGCTACGAATTCGTGCGCGACTTCGTCGGCACGGTCGCGCAAGCCGGTTGCGAGGTCTTCATCGTCCATGCCCGCAACGCCTGGCTGAAAGGCCTGAGCCCCAAGGAGAACCGCGAAATCCCGCCGTTGCGCTACGAAATCGTGCACCGCCTCAAGCGGGACTTCCCGTCGCTGACGATTGCGATCAACGGGGGCCTTGCTACCGATGAGCAGGTCGAGGCCGAGCTTGAGCATGTGGACGGAGCGATGGTCGGCCGCCGCGCCTACCACGAGCCTTACGTACTGGCCGGCTGGGATGCGCGCTTCTTCGGCGACGCGACACCGCGCGCGGATCGGGACCAGGTCGAGGAAGCGATGGTGCGCTATTGCGAACGTCAGCAGGCGCGGGGTGTGCCTTGGCCCCACGTGATGCGCCACGTGCTGGGCCTGCGCAACGGCCTGCCGGGCGCCAGGCGGTGGCGGCAGGTGTGGTCCGATCACCGGCTCAAGCACGAGCCGCCGAGCGTCGTCTCGCGCCTGGCGCGCGAAGCACTGATTCCGCAGGCCGCAGCCGCCTGACCAACGGCGAAGCCGCTGTCAGCGTGCAGCCTTTCGCGAGGGCCAGGTGGCGAGCACGACGCCGGCCACCGCCAGGCCGAAGGCCGCGACGTGCAGGGCGGTGAAGCGCTCTCCGAGCAGCGTCACCCCCACGAGCGCGGTGCTCACGGGCAGCAGCACCGTGAACACGCCGGCAGAGGCCGCGGGCACATGCTTGAGCCCCGTCATCCACAACCACACGGTGATCATGCTGGCTGCCAGGGAATAGAACAGCAGCAGCCCCCACGACGAAACGGCGACGGCGCCGAAGTCGAACTGCAGTGCCAGCGCCACGCCGAAAGGCGTCACGAGCGCAAGGCCCCACAGGTTGACGAGCGCGCTGATCCGCTTGGCCGACACGTTGCCCGTGAGCTGCTTGCCGATGACCACGTACAGCGCCTCGCAGCACACGGCGGCGAAGAGCAGCAGGTTGCCCAGCAGCGAGCTCTGACCCGCGCTGCCCGCAGGTGCCTTGCTGACGGACAGCAGTGCGATCCCGGCCATCGCGCACACGATGCCCAGCCGGACCTGCAGGCCGATGCGCTCCTTCAGGAGCCACCACGAGAAGACCGCCACCACCGCGGGTATCGCGGCCATGATGACGCCGGCGGCCAGGGCCGAGGTCATCGAGACGCCGAACAGCATGCACACCGAGAACAGGAAGTTCCCGAAGAACGACTCCCAGAACAGCAGCCACCGATCACGGCGCGACAGCGGCGATTCGCCAGGCTGGCGCCTCACCCATCCGGCCATCGCAACCGCCGCGATGCCGAACCGCAGCCAGGCCAGCAGCATCACCGGGAACACGGCGACGAGCAGCTTGGACAGGCCCACGTAGCTGCCCACCAGCGCCATGCTGAGGGCCAGGCATCCATAGGACAACATGGGAACGGCCGGCGACGAAGCCGGCCGCAGCGAGCGGGAAAGTTCGGACATGGGCTGCGATGGTAGTGCCGCCTCGTGTCCGTGCCCGCTGTCGGGTTTGCGGGCGGACACGCGGGTAGATGGGCGGGCCGCCCGTGAGGGGGCGACCGGGGCCGCTTCAGGCCACGCGCTGGAGCGCTGCGCGCAGGGTGTCGACGATCTGGTCGATCTGCGACTTCTCGATGATGAGCGGCGGCGACAGCGCGATCGTGTCTCCGGTCGTGCGGATCAGCACGCCCCGCTCCCAGCAATCGAGGAAGACCGAGAACGCGCGCTTGGCGGGTTCGCCGGGCAGGGGTTCGAGCTCGACGGCACCGACCAGCCCGATGTTGCGGATGTCGACCACGTGCGGCAGACCCTTGAGCGAGTGGACCGCCTCCTCGAAGTAGGCCGCCAGCTCGCCGCTGCCGCGCTCGAGCAGACCTTCCTCTGCATACGTGTCCAGGGTGCCGATGGCCGCCGCGCACGCCAGAGGGTGGGCCGAGTACGTGTAGCCGTGGAAGAACTCGATCAGGTGCTCGGGCCCCTGCATGAAGGCGTCGTGGATCTCCTGCTTCACGAACACCCCGCCCATCGGCACGCAGCCGTTGGTGATGCCCTTGGCCACCGTCATGATGTCCGGCGTGACGCCGAAGCGTTGCGCGGCGAAGGGCGTGCCCAGCCGTCCGAAGCCCGTGATGACCTCGTCGAAGATCAGCAGGATGCCGTGCTTGTCGCAGATCTCGCGCAGCCGCTGCAAGTAGCCTTGCGGAGGAATCAGCACGCCGGTCGAGCCTGCGACCGGCTCGACGATGACCGCGGCGATGGTCGAAGGGTCATGCAGCGTGACCAGGCGTTCCAGGTCGTCGGCGAACTCCGCGCCATGGGCGGGCTGGCCGCGAGAGTAGGCGTTGCGCGCGGGGTCGTGCGTGTGTCGGATGTGATCGACGCCGGCCAGCAACGTGCCGAACATCTTGCGGTTGGCCACCATGCCGCCCACCGAGATGCCGCCGAAGTTGACGCCGTGGTAGCCCCGCTCGCGCCCGATGAGTCGGGTACGCTGCCCCTCGCCGCGGACGCGGTGGTAGGCGATGGCCATCTTGAGCGCCGTCTCCACGGACTCCGAGCCCGAGTTCGTGTAGAAGACCCGGTTCAACCCCGGCGGCGTCAGCTGGACCAGGCGCTCGGCCAGTTCGAAGGCCTGAGGATGGCCCATCTGGAAGGGCGGGGCGTAGTCCAGTTCCCCCGCCTGGCGGCGGATCGCCTCGACGATCTTCGGCCGCGCGTGGCCCGCGTTCACGCACCACAGGCCCGCCACGCCGTCCAGCACCTGGCGGCCTTCCGGCGTGTAGTAGTACATGCCTTCCGCTCGTGCCAGCAGACGCGGGGCCTTCTTGAATTGCCGGTTGGCCGTGAACGGCATCCAATAGGCTTCGAGTTCCGTACGCATGGCTTCTCCTTATCGGTCCTGCGTCCCTAGTCTAGTGAGCTCGGCCTGCAATGTGTGAGCGAGCCATGCCCGCGAATGGGAGGGTGGACGCAATATGATTCCGTAGATTTGGCCCTGCTTCGCAGAATATGCAATCCGCCGACAGCTCCGTGCAACTCGATGCCATCGATCGCCAGATCCTGCAGATACTGCAAAGACAGGCCCGGCTCTCCAACCAGGAATTGGCGCAGCGCGTGCACCTCTCGCCGTCGGCGTGCCTGCGACGCGTGCGTCGCCTGGAGGAGGAGGGGGTGATCGCACAGTACGTCGCCCTGCTCAACCCGCGCGCGATCGGCCAGCCCGGGACGTCGTTCACCATCGTCAACCTCGAACGCATCACTCCCGAGGCGATGAACGCGTTCGAGGCCGCAGTCAAGGCCGAGCCTGCGATCCTGGACTGCTTCTATGTGGCCGGCGGCAACGACTACCTCATCCGTTTCACCTACCGCGACGCGGCCGATCTGGAGGCCTTCCACAGCCAGGTGCTCGCCCGCCTGCCCGGCGTCGTGCGTTCCAATTCCATGCTCGTCCTGCGCACCGTCAAGCGCACCACCGCCCTGGAGGTCCGATGACCACGCCTTCCGTCCCCCTGTACATGCCCAGCGGCCTGGAGCACGTGTTCGTCTATGGCACGCTGCGCCAAGGGGGTAGCAACGACATCACGAGGCTCCAGCCGCCGGCCGTGTTCATCGGCAATGCCGAAGTCACCGGCCGGTTGTACGACCTGGGCACCTATCCCGGCATGCTGCTCGACCCGCTGGGAGGTCCGGTGAAGGGAGAGGTCTATCGCATCACGCCCGGGCTGGAGCAAGTGCTGGACGGCATCGAGGAGCTGTACCCGCAACGCCGGGACGAGTACGTCAAGCGCCGGGTGGAGGTGTGGGTGGCCGGCTCGCAGTTGCCGTGCCTCGTGTACGAAATCAATCCGCGCTACGTCGAGGGCCTGACCGAGATGCGGCCCGCGGATTGGATGGCGCGGACCACCTTTTGCACATAGCGGAAAGCTCATTTCGCATTACGCAAAGTGCGCCTTGTGCTGCGCAGCATTTTTTTCCGAAGTGGAAAAGCGCCTACCACGATGCGAAATGACGCTGCAACTGATTGATTTTGTTGGGATTTTCTCCTGTCTTGTATAAGACATAAGTCCCCGTCTGGCTGCCTCCGCGCTCCTAAGCTATCGCCATCGTTTGTTGGTTTTCTTCTTAGGTACTGGAGGCGTTCATGACGAACCTGACTCGCGAGCAACAAGTGGCGGCCCTGGAGAAGGAGTGGGCGGAGAACCCGCGCTGGAAGGGCATCAAGCGCGGCTACACCGCGGCCGACGTGGTCCGCCTGCGCGGTTCCGTCCAGATCGAGCACACGCTGGCCAAGCGCGGCTCCGAGAAACTCTGGAACCTGGTGAACACCGAGCCTTTCGTCAATGCGCTGGGCGCGCTGACGGGCAACCAGGCGATGCAGCAGGTCAAGGCCGGCCTCAAGGCGATCTACCTGTCCGGCTGGCAGGTGGCCGGCGACGCCAACCTCGCGGGCGAGATGTACCCCGACCAGTCGCTGTACCCGGCCAACTCGGTGCCGGCCGTCGTGCGCCGCATCAACAACACGTTCCAGCGCTGCGACCAGATCCAATGGTCTGAGGGCAAGAACGACGTCGACTACTTCGCGCCTATCGTGGCCGACGCCGAGGCCGGCTTCGGCGGCGTGCTGAACGCCTTCGAGCTGATGAAGGCCATGATCGAGGCGGGCGCGGCCGGCGTGCACTTCGAGGACCAACTCGCGTCCGTCAAGAAGTGCGGCCACATGGGTGGCAAGGTGCTGGTGCCGACCCGCGAGGCCGTGGCCAAGCTGGTCGCCGCACGCCTGGCGGCCGATGTGATGGGTGTGCCCACCGTGCTGATCGCGCGCACTGACGCCGAGGCGGCCGACCTGGTCACCAGTGACATCGACGACAACGACAAGCCGTTCTGCACCGGCGAGCGCACGGTGGAAGGCTTCTTCCGCACCAAGCCCGGTCTGGAGCAGGCCGTCTCGCGCGGCCTTGCCTACGCCCCGTACGCCGACTTGATCTGGTGCGAGACCGGCAAGCCCGATCTCGTGTACGCGAAGAAGTTCGCCGAGGCCATCCACAAGCAGTTCCCCGGCAAGCTGCTGGCGTACAACTGCTCGCCGTCGTTCAACTGGAAGAAGAACCTGGACGACGCGACGATCGCCAAGTTCCAGCGCGAGCTCGGCGCGATGGGCTACAAGTTCCAGTTCATCACGCTGGCCGGCTTCCATAGCCTGAACTACTCGATGTTCGAGCTTGCCTATGGCTACGCCCGCAACCAGATGAGCGCCTTCGTCGAACTGCAGGAGAAGGAATTCGCTGCGGCCGAGAAGGGCTTCACCGCCGTCAAGCACCAGCGCGAGGTCGGCACCGGCTACTTCGACGCGGTGACCACGACCATCGAGCGCGAGGCCTCCACCGCGGCGCTCAAGGGCTCCACCGAGGACGAGCAGTTCTTCGACCAGAAGCACGGCTGATCCCCGGTTCACCGGTCTCCTCGGGGCACGCGCGTCCTCCCGCGTGCTCCGGCCCTTCGGGGCGGGTCGGGCTCTCCCGACCCTGGAGAGGCTCACACGGGTGGCTTGCCACCTGGGCTGTGAGAAGCTCCAACCGCATCTCGTGGATGCTTTGCCCGGCCGGCCTCGTGCCCGTCGGGCTTCTTTTCGGCGGTCGCAAGCTGCGGCGCCAGGCGCAAACCCTGGTGTCCCCTTGCGCACCGGGTCGTCCGGAACCACCTTGCGGCGGCCTCGGGGCGTGCACTGTCTCTTCGTGGCGGATACCTTGCCTGCCCTTTTGCACGCCCACTGCCGGCCGGGTAGAATCGGGGTTCGATTCCTTCTTCCACCAGCAAGAGCGAGAAAGGCACGACGGGTTATGACACCGCGAACTACCACCCCCTTGGCCAAGGAGTAGTGGTCACCGCGGCGCGTGCCTGACTGGTTTTCGTTCTTGCGAACGCAACAAAGCGCGGTGCACCCACCGCGCTTTTTTGTTGTCCGTGTGCCGCGAAGAGGGCGGCGATCCGAGAGGTCTTCGATGGTTTCTGTACAACTTCCCGACGGCTCCAAGCGTGAGTTCCCCGGCCCGGTGACGGTGGCCGATGTGGCCGCCTCCATCGGCCCTGGCCTGGCCAAGGCGGCTGTGGCCGGTCGCATCGGTGACGACGGCGGCGCGCGCCTGGTGGACACGAGCTACCTGATCGAGCGCGACACGAAGCTGGCCATCGTCACCGACAAGGATCCGGACGGGCTTGAGATCATCCGCCACTCGACGGCGCACCTGCTGGCCTACGCGGTCAAGGAACTGTTTCCCGAGGCGCAAGTCACGATCGGCCCGGTGATCGAGAACGGCTTCTACTACGACTTCGCCTACAAGCGTCCGTTCACGCTGGAGGATCTGGCCGCGATCGAGAGGAAGATGGCCGAGCTGGCCAGGAAGGACGAGAAGGTCGAGCGCCGGGTGCTCCCCCGCGACGAGGCGGTGCGGCACTTCAAGCAGATGGGCGAGCACTACAAGGCCGAGATCATCGAGAGCATCCCTCAGAACGAAGAGGTCTCGCTGTACCGCGAGGGCGGGTTCGAGGACCTGTGCCGCGGCCCGCACGTGCCGAGCACGGGCAAGCTCAAGCATTTCAAGCTGATGAAGGTGGCCGGCGCCTACTGGCGCGGCGACCACCGCAACGAGCAGCTGCAGCGTATCTACGGCACGGCCTGGGCGACCAAGGAGGAGCTCCAGCAGTACCTGCACATGCTGGAGGAGGCCGAGAAGCGCGACCACCGCCGGCTGGGCCGGGAGCTCGATCTCTTCCACCTCGACGACCACGCGCCGGGCGTCGTCTTCTGGCACCCCAAGGGCTGGGCGATCTGGCAGGAGGTCGAGCAGTACATGCGCCGCGTCTACCGCGACAACGGCTACCACGAGGTCAAGGGGCCGCAACTGCTCGACAAGACGCTCTGGGAGAAGACCGGGCACTGGGACAAGTACCGTGAGAACATGTTCGTCACGGAGTCGGAAAAGCGCGACTACGCGCTCAAGCCGATGAACTGTCCCGGCCACGTGCTGATCTACAAGCAGGGCGTCAAGAGCTACCGCGACCTGCCGCTGCGCTACGGCGAGTTCGGTCAGTGCCATCGCAACGAGCCGACGGGCGGCCTGCACGGCATCATGCGCGTGCGCGGCTTCACGCAGGACGACGGGCACATCTTCTGCACCGAGGACCATATCCTTTCCGAATGCGAGGCCTTCACCGCGCTTCTGCAAAGGGTCTACAAGGACTTCGGCTTCACGCAGATCATCTACAAGGTCGCCACGCGTCCCGCGGCCCGGATCGGGTCGGACGAGCTCTGGGACAAGGCGGAGCACGCCCTCATGGAGTCGTTGCGGCGCAGCGGGTGCGAGTTCACCGTCGCCCCCGGCGACGGGGCGTTCTATGGGCCGAAGATCGAGTACACGCTCAAGGATGCAATCGGCCGCGAGTGGCAGTGCGGCACCATGCAAGTGGATTTCAACCTGGCCGAGCGCCTGGATGCCGAGTACGTGGGCGAGGACGGGGCCCGTCACCGGCCCGTGGTGCTGCACCGGGCCATCGTCGGGAGCCTGGAGCGCTTCATCGGCATCCTGATCGAGCAGCATGCGGGCGCGCTGCCGGTATGGCTGGCCCCGGTGCAGGCCGTGGTGCTCAATATCACCGACGCCCAGGCGCGATATGCGGCCGACGTGGCCAAAACGCTGCGTAATCAAGGACTTAGAGTCGAATGCGATTTGCGCAACGAAAAGATCACGTATAAAATCCGGGAGCATTCGCTGCAAAAGGTGCCGTTCATCCTTGTCGTTGGCGACAAGGAGAAGGAATCGGGCGCCGTTGCCGTGCGTGCCCGGGGCAACCAAGACCTGGGTACCATGTCGGTGGATGCGTTTTCCCAGAAGATCGCGAGCGACATTGCCCAGAAGATCTGAGCCGGCCGGTGGTTCGCCGGTTGCTCGGACGGGCAAGGTCGCTTGAGTTGTTTTTGTTGTGGGGCGGTACCCCAAAGGAACTGAGCCATCGCTACTTTCGTCGACCGTAGAGCGCCCAACGTCGAGCGCAAGCACCGTTTGAACCGGGAGATCACCGCGCCGGAAGTCCGGCTGAACGGCCCCGACAACGAGCCGCTCGGCATCGTGAGCCTGCAGGAGGCATTGCGCCTGGCGGGCGAGCACGACGTGGACCTGGTGGAGATCGCGCCGACCGCCAACCCGCCGGTGTGCCGGTTGATGGATTACGGCAAGTTCAAGTACCAGGAGCAGAAGAAGGCGGCGGAGGCAAAGGCCAAGCAGCACGTCATCGACATCAAGGAGGTGAAGTTCCGCCCGGGTACCGACGAGGCCGACTACCAGATCAAGCTGCGCAACCTGCGCCGCTTCCTGGAAGAGGGCGACAAGGGCAAGGTCACTCTGCGCTTCCGGGGCCGCGAGATCACCCACCAGGAGTTGGGGATGCGCCTGCTGGAGCGTGTGCGCGACGACCTGGCCGAGGTGAGCGTGGTCGAGCACATGCCCAAGCTCGAAGGCCGCCAGATGGTGATGGTGCTGGCGCCGAAGAAGCGCAAGTAGGACGACGCTGCCCGCCCGCAGGCCGCAGCGAACGAACGCTTGCCCCGCATGCGAGGCAAGCCGCGATGAAGAAGTCCGGTGCCATGGGGCGCCGGCGAAGGATGTCCCCGCAAGGGGCGACCTCGTGGACGGTCTGGTCGCCGTCCGCGAGGACACAAGTGGCCCGGGGCCGGCAAGACCGCGAAAGGTTCGCGGCGCCTCACGGGCACAAGGCAACAGGAGCAGTCATGCCCAAGATGAAGACCAAGAAGAGCGCGGCCAAGCGGTTCCGCGTTCGTCCGGGTGGGACCGTCAAGCGCGGTCAGGCCTACAAGCGGCACATCCTCACGAAGAAGTCCACGACCCGCAAGCGCCACCTGCGCGGTGCGGCGAACGTGCACGAGACCAACATGGGCCACATCGCTCAGATGATGCCCTTCGCCGGTCTGTGAGCCCCGACCTCTACGCTTGAAGGAGTAAGACATGCCTCGCGTCAAACGTGGTGTCACCGCCCGCGCCCGTCACAAGAAGGTGCTGGCCCTGGCCAAGGGTTTCCGTGGCCGTCGCAAGAACGTCTTCCGCATCGCCAAGCAGGCGGTGATGAAGGCCGGCCAGTACGCCTACCGTGACCGCCGCGCCAAGAAGCGCGAATTCCGCCGCCTGTGGATCGCTCGTATCAATGCGGCGTCCCGCGAGCTGGGCCTGAGCTACAGCAAGTTCATGAACGGTCTGAAGAAGGCTTCGATCGACATCGATCGCAAGGTCCTGGCGGACCTGGCCGTGAACGATCCAGCCGCCTTTGGCAGCATCGTGGCGAAGGTGAAGGCTCAACTGGCTGCGTGACCGACGCTCCGGGGCGTCGCCCCGGTGGTGCCGAGCCGCAGCCAGGCTGCGGCGAGCAGAAAAAGGCCGACACCTGTTCGGCCTTTTTTTATGTCCGAACCCCCGGTGGCGCCCGGCGCCGGCCGGGCAAGACCTGCGAATGATGAACGAGCTCGATCAACTGGTGGCTGCGGCGCAAGCCGAGTTTGCGGCGGCAACGACGCCGGCCCAACTGGAGAACGCCAAGGCCCGCTACCTGGGCAAGTCGGGGCGTGTCACCGAGCACTTGAAGGCGCTCGGCGCGCTGGCGCCCGAGGAGAAGAAGGTCCAGGGCGCCGCGGTCAATGCAGCCAAGCAGCGCATCGAGACGGCGCTGGCCGAGCGGCGCCAGCAACTGGCCGAGGCGGAATTGCAGGCCCAACTCGAGGCCGAGGCGCTGGACGTGACGCTGCCCGGGCGGCGGCGTGGCATGGGTGGGCTGCATCCCGTGACGCGCACCATGGAGCGGATCGAGCAGATCTTCGGCTCCATGGGCTTCGACGTGGCCGACGGCCCGGAGATCGAGGCGGACTGGTTCAACTTCACCGCGTTGAACACGCCGCAGGACCACCCTGCGCGCTCGATGCACGACACCTTCTACGTCGAGGGCGGCTACCTGCTGCGTACGCACACGAGCCCGATGCAGATCCGCTACGCCGTGCAGCACGTCAAGAAGTACCGCGCGGTGCTGGAGGCCGGCGGCTCGATGCCCGACATCCGCGTGATCGCGCCGGGTCGCACCTACCGGGTCGACAGCGACGCCACGCACTCTCCGATGTTCCACCAGGTCGAGGGCCTGTGGGTGGGCGAGAACGTGAGCTTCAAGGACCTCAAGTCGGTCTATGTGAGCTTCCTGCGCGAATTCTTCGAGACCGACGACATGCGGATCCGCTTCCGGCCGAGCTATTTCCCGTTCACGGAGCCGAGCGCCGAGATCGACATGATGTTCAACACCGGTCCGCTGAAGGGCCGCTGGCTGGAGGTCTCGGGCTCGGGGCAGGTGCACCCGCAGGTGATCCGCAACATGGGTCTGGACCCTGAGCGCTACATCGGCTTTGCCTTCGGGTCGGGGATCGACCGCCTCGCGATGCTGCGCTATGGCGTGAACGACCTGCGGCTGTTCTTCGACGGGGACCTGCGCTTCCTGTCGCAGTTCAAGTGATCCACAAGAGGGAAGGAACGGATCGATGCAATTCCCCGAATCCTGGTTGCGCGAGTTCTGCAACCCGCCGATCGGCACGCAGGAGCTGGCCGATCTGCTGACGATGGCCGGGCTGGAGGTGGAGGAGCTGCGGCCGGTGGCGCCGCCGTTCTCGCAGGTCGTCGTCGCGCACGTGCTGGAGGTCGCCAAGCATCCGAACGCGGACCGGCTGAACGTCTGCCTGGTCGATGTCGGCACGGGCCAGACGCTGAACATCGTCTGCGGCGCCCCCAACGTGCGCCCCGGCATCAAGGTGCCGTGCGCGCTCGTGGGAGCGGAACTGCCTCCCGGCGATGACGGCCAGCCCTTCCAGATCAAGCTGGGCAAGCTGCGCGGCGTCGAAAGCCAGGGCATGCTGTGCTCGGCGCGCGAGCTCAAGCTCTCCGAGGATCATGGCGGCCTCCTGATCCTGCCCGCGGATGCCCCGGTGGGGCGGAACCTGCGCGAGTACCTGAGACTCGACGACACGCTCTTCACGCTGAAACTCACACCCAATCTGGCGCACGCGCTGAGCGTCTACGGCATCGCGCGCGAGGTCGCGGCGCTGACTGGCGCGCCGCTCAAGTCGCCGACCTTCGCGCCGGCCGCCGTGAAGCACGACCAGGTGCTGCCCGTTCGGGTGGAGGCGCCCGACCTGTGCGGCCGCTTCTCCGGACGGGTGATCCGCAACGTGAACACGAAGGTGTGCACGCCCGCATGGATGGTCGAGCGCCTGGAGCGCTGCGGGCAGCGCCCGGTCTCGCCGCTGGTCGACATTTCGAACTACGTGATGTTCGAGCTCGGTCGGCCGTCCCACATCTTCGATCTCGGCAAGATCCACGGGGGCCTGGTGGTGCGCTGGGCGCGCAAGGGCGAGACGCTGGAACTGCTCAACGGCAACACGGTGGAGCTGGACGAGCAGGTCGGCGTGATCGCCGACGAGCAGGCGGTCGAGTCGCTCGCCGGCATCATGGGCGGCGAGGCGACCGCGGTGTCGGACAGCACCCGCGACGTGTACGTCGAGGCCGCGTTCTGGTGGCCGCAGGCGATCGCGGGCCGGTCGCGCCGCTTCAATTTCTCGACCGACGCCGGCCATCGCTTCGAACGGGGTGTGGACCCGGCCACCACCGTTGAACACATCGAGCGCATCACGCAGCTGATCCTGGAGATCTGTGGCGGCGAGCCGGGCCCGATGGACGATCATGTCGTGAACCTGCCGCAGCGTCGGCCGGTGACACTGCGTGTCGACCGGGCGGCCAAGGTCATCGGCATGCCGGTGACCCAGGAGCAGTGCGCCAGCGTCTTCCGCCGCCTGGGCCTGGAGTTCGTCGAGGAGCCGGGCCGGCTCACCGTCACCCCGCCGAGCTGGCGCTTCGACCTGCAGATCGAGGAGGACCTGATCGAGGAGGTGATCCGGGTGCTGGGCTACCAGCAGCTGCCCGACACGCCCCCGATCGCGCCGGTGGTGCCCCGCACTCGTGGCGAGCGGCAGCGGGGCCTGCACGCCGTGCGTCATGCGCTGGCCGCGCTGGACTACCAGGAGACGCTGAACTTCAGTTTCGTGGAGGAGCGCTGGGAGCGCGACTTCGCGGGCAACGACCACCCGATCAAGCTGCTGAATCCGATCGCCAGCAACCTGAGCGTGATGCGTTCGTCGCTGATCGGCGGCCTGGTCCAGGCGCTGCGTTTCAACCTCGCCCGTCGTGCGAGCCGGGTGCGCGTCTTCGAGATCGGCCGGGTCTTTCTGCGCGATCCGTCGATCGCGGAGACGGACGCGACGGTCGCGGGCTTCTCGCAGCCGATGCGCGTGTGCGGCCTGGCCTATGGGCCGGCGGAGCCGGTGCAGTGGGGTGAGCCGGAGCGCCTGGTCGACTTCTTCGACGTCAAGGGCGACCTGGAACTGCTGTTCGCGCCTCGGGAACTGCGCTTCGAGAAGGCGCAGCATCCGGCGCTGCATCCCGGTCGTGCGGCGAGCCTCTCGGTGGACGGGGCGTGCGTCGGACACGTGGGCGAGCTGCATCCGCGCTGGAAACAGGCCTACGAGCTGCCGCATGCGCCGGTGGTCTTCGAGCTCGACGCGGCGGCCGTGGACGCGCGGCCGCTGCCGGCGTACCGGCCGATTCCGCGGCAGCAGGCGGTGTGGCGCGACATCGCGGTCATCGTGTCGGAGTCGGTGACGCACGAGGCCCTGATGCAGGCCGTCCAAGCCGCAGGCGCGCAGGGACTTGTCCGAGGTGCGACACTGTTCGACATTTACAAACCCCGTGAGGCCACGGCCGAGATCGGCGCCGGCGAGCGCAGCCTGGCGCTGCGGCTGGAACTGCTGGACGAGGAGGCGACGCTGACCGACGAGCGCATCGACGCGGCCGTCAAGGCGGTCGTCGAATCGTTGGCGCGGCGCGTCGGCGCAAGGCTGCGGGGTTGAGGTACGAGGAGGAGCACGCGATGGACCGAGTCATCCTGCCGTCGATCGAGACGCCGACGCTGACCAAGGCGGAACTGGCGGACCTGCTGTTCGAGCGTCTGGGCCTCAACAAGCGCGAGTCCAAGGACATGGTCGAGGCATTCTTCGACATCATCCACGAGAGCCTGGTGCGCGGGGAGGAGGTCAAGCTGTCCGGCTTCGGTAACTTCCAGATCCGCCGCAAGGCTCCGCGCCCGGGTCGCAACCCGCGGACCGGCGAGACGATCCCGATCAAGGCCCGCAACGTCGTGACCTTCCACGCCAGCCACAAGCTCAAGGGGGTTGTGCAAGGCGAGATTCCCGCCGGCGAAGACTTCGAGTAAAGTCTAGGAATCCTGCCCAACCTCGTTGATTTCAATGGAGAAAGCGCTTCCAGCAATTCCGGCCAAGCGCTACTTCACCATCGGTGAAGTCAGCGAGCTGTGCGGCGTGAAACCCTACGTCCTGCGCTATTGGGAGCAGGAGTTCACGCAGCTCAAGCCGATGAAGCGGCGCGGCAACCGGCGCTACTACCAGCACCACGAGGTGCTGCTGATCCGTCGCATCCGCGAACTGCTGTACGAGCAGGGGTTCACGATCAGCGGTGCCCGCAATCAACTGGCAGAAATGGGCCACCACGCACGGGGGGAGCACGCGAGCAGTGTGCACGAGCATCCCGCCACCGACGTGATCGAGGCCGAGGACAGCGCCTTCCGGGATTCGCAGATGAACGAAGAGGCCGCCGCCACGTCAGCAGCGGCCGCGATCTACCCCGCGTCGACGCGGGCGAGCGCCCCGGATCTGCGCCAGGAGTTGTTGTCGATCCGCGAGCTCTTGGCGATTTGAGAAGAGTGCGTCTATAATGGCAGGCTTCGTCGGGGTGTAGCGCAGCCTGGTAGCGCACTTGCATGGGGTGCAAGGGGTCGCGAGTTCGAATCCCGCCACCCCGACCAACAACGACAAGGGTCAGCAGCGTAGTAGCTGCTGACCCTTTTGTCTTACTGGGACGCTGGGATACCTTCCGGGATACCAAAAGCGCGGAAAGGCGGGTTGGTCGTGGTCGCGCAGTGCGCGCCCGGCTCAAGCAGCCAGCTCGACAAACAGGCGTTCGAAGTCGTCGTCCGATTCGACCAGCTCGACGCGCCCCTCGCGTGTGGTCACGCGCCAGCCTTCATCCCCGTCGCGCTCCACCGTGCACCCCAATAGCCGCAGTTCGGCCGCGAGTGGCGGTTCTTGCATCGCGACAACCCGCGGAACCTGAATGGGCGGTTTGGCCGGCGGAGGAGGGGCAGGCGGAACGGTGCGGCTGGCTGCCTCCTGCAGCTCTTTCGCTCGCACTTTCACGTAGCGCGCCCTTGCGGCTGCCTCGTTGCCGTCGCACTGCGCATAGAGGGCGGCCCACAACCCCGGGTTCTGCCGTCCGCCCTCCAGCTCGGCTAGCGCCGCCGCGAAGTGCTCTCGGTCGGCCTCGCTCGGCACTTCTCCGCGTGCCACACGCGCGGCGGAAGCCAGGGCGGGGAGCTTGGTTCGTGCCCAGCGCCAGCCGAGCAGCGCGAGGGCGATGATGGTTCCCCAAAGGGCCGTGCCCACGACCAGCGAGGCCGCTGCGTCGAGATACCGTTCCTCACCCAGGTGCCGAAAAAACGGGCGCGACGCTGCTAGCAGGGCTAGCGCATAGCCCCACGCCCAGGGTGAGCCGCGGAGCAGCTTCCAGACCCCATAGGCTGCGCCCGCGGCGGCGGCCAATTGCGCTACTGCCAGGACAGCAGCGCCTCCAACATCGGCCATGGCATCACCTCAACGGGGGAGGGATGCGACCTTGCACAGAAGGGCGCCGACAAAGCGGGATGCCTGCAGTTCGTCAGCAAGCAGCCGCGCGTCGGTGTCGGTGCACTCGGCGTCGAACTCGGCAGCCTCGGCTCGCTCAGCCAGCGCCCGAACGGAGGCAGCGAGGCTGCGAATGTCCGGATCGTCGGGGTAGCGCCCTGCGAGCGTCGAACACAGCGCCGCCAGCGGATCGGTAAGAGCTGCGGCGCCTCGATCCGCTCGGGTAGCTTCGTCTCCGTCGAGGATTGCGTCCAGTTCTGTGAGCGTGATTCCCTCGTGTGCCATGCGTCTCTCCTTGTCGTTGGATGGCGTGCGCGCAGTGTGCGGGGCTAGCCGCGCCATCGTCAAATCAAGGGCGGATGTCCGAGTGTCGTATGCGCTAATGTGCCTGTTAGTCCGTGCTATCGGGAGCGGCCGGAATTGCCTGGCTAGCTGGGCTATTAGTGCGAGGCGCTGTCTTGTGCCCCGTGTCCCGGGCGACGCAAGGGCGCCTTGGCGCAGGGGAGGGCTGCGGGTTACTCCCGGACCCTTGGGGTCGGGAGGTCCTTTATATTGGCTTTCACGAATATAAGCCGCGCCGCATTGGCAGGGCCCCTCGCAGGAGCAGACGTGGACCAGAAGCAGCCATCCGGGCGCTTGCTCAAGGCACCCGAGAACTTCCTCGACCCCGGCGGCATCCGGCAGGTCTACGCGGAGGCGCGCCACGGACGGCGGGACTTCGTCCGTCGGGCGTTCGCCGCTGCGGCTGCGGGATGGGCGGGTGGGGCTGCGGCCCGTGGCGACCCCCCATCCTCCCGGGGAGGCGATCCCCACATCCTCGAGCTTCCGGAGCACAGCCGCGCGCTGGGCCAGCCGGTCGTCACGCGCGGCTACGGCGTGCCGTCGAAGTACGAGGCCAACGTGCAACGCCGCCAGAGCCCGGGGCTGACGCAGACCACGCAGGCCTCGGTGTCGTTCGCGCCGCTGCAATCCTTGTTCGGGATCGTGACGCCCAGCGGGCTGCATTTCGAGCGGCATCACCAGGGCTGGTGGGACATCGATCCGTCCAGGCACCGCTTGATGATCAACGGCTCGGCTCCCTCTCTGCTGAAGACGCCGATGGTCTTCACGATGGACGAGCTGATGCGGCTGCCCAGCGTCTCGCGCTTCCACTTCATCGAGTGCGGGGCCAATACCGCGATGGAGTGGGGCAACGTCGCGGTCCCGACAGTGCAGTACACGCACGGGATGCTCAGCTGCAGCGAGTTCACGGGCGTGCCGCTGCGGGTGCTGCTCGAGATGGCGGGGGTCGACTTTCGCCGCGCGCGTTTCGTGCTTGCAGAAGGGGCCGACGGTTCGTCAATGACGCGGACGATCCCGATGTCGCTCGTGGAGTCGGGCGAGGTGCTGGTGGCCTACGGCCAGAACGGGGAGATGCTGCGACCGGAGAACGGCTACCCGCTGCGGCTGGTCGTGCCGGGCGTGCAGGGCGTGAGCTGGGTGAAGTACCTGCGCCGCATCGAGGTGGGCGACCGCCCCTACGCCACCAAGGACGAGGTGCTGCACTACGTGGACCTGATGCCCGATGGCACGCACCGGCAGTACACCAGCACCCAGGAGGTCAAGAGCGTCGTCACCACGCCGTCGGGCGGCCAGGTCCTGCTCGACAAGGGCTACTACTGCATCACCGGGCTCGCGTGGTCGGGCCGGGGCAGGATCACGCGGGTGGACGTGTCGGTGGACGGAGGACGCAACTGGCGCCAGGCGCGGCTCGAGCAGCCGGTGATGAGCAAGTGCCTGACGCGCTTCAACCTCGATTGGGTGTGGGATGGCAAGCCCGCCCTGGTGCAAAGCCGCGCGGTGGACGAGACCGGGCATGTGCAGCCCACCTATCGACAGTTGCGCGCGGTCCGCGGCACGCGCTCGATCTATCACAACAACGCGATCCAGACGTGGCTCGTGCAGGAAAGCGGGGAGGTGAGGAATGTCCAGCTTTCCTAGGGCTGCGGCGCTCGCCGCGCTGTGCGTGCCGATGCTGGCGGCCTCGGCCGAGCCCTCGCGCTACGTGGGGATCGGACGGCCCGCCACGCCGCAGGAGGTGGCGGCCTGGGACATCGACGTGCGGGCCGACTTCAAGGGTCTGCCCAAGGGCAGCGGTACGGTCGCCAAGGGCATGGAGGTCTGGGACGCCAAGTGCGCCGGCTGCCACGGGGTGTTCGGCGAGAGCAACGAGGTGTTCACACCCATCGTCGGCGGCACCGGCCCGGAGGACATCCGCGCGGGCCGCGTCGCGCGGCTGAAGGATGGCAACTACCCGGGGCGCACGACGCTGATGAAGCTGTCCAACGTCTCGACGCTGTGGGACTACATCAACCGCGCGATGCCCTGGACCGCACCGAAGACGCTGACGGTCGAGGAGGTGTATGCCGTGACCGCGTACATCCTCAACCTAGGCGGGGTCGTGCCGGACGACTTCGTGCTGTCCGACGCGAACATCGCGCAGGTGCAGGCGCGGTTGCCCAACCGCCACGGGATGCAGACGGACCATGGCATGTGGCCCGGGCCGGAGCTGGGCCATGGGCGGCCCGATGTGCAAGGCTCGCGCTGCATGCGCAACTGCCCCGTCGACCCCAAGGTCGCTTCCCTGTTGCCGGAGCATGCCCGCAACGCACACGGCAACCTTGCGGACCAGAACCGTCTCGTCGGCGCACAGCGCGGGTCGCAAACAGCCCCCGTCGTACCACCGGTGTCCGCGACGGCGGCTGCAGCGGCCCCGGCGGACGCCCCGGCCTTGGTTCGCAAGCACGCATGCGTGGCTTGCCATGCGACGGACCAGCCACAGCTGGGACCTGCTTTTCGCGAGGTCGCCCGCAAGTACGCCGGGCGTGCGGACGCGGCGACCTACCTGGCGGAGCGGATCCGTTCGGGCAGCTCGGGCGTATGGGGTGCGATCCCGATGCCAGCCCAGTCGCTGCCCGAGGCGGACGCCACCGCGATCGCCCGCTGGCTGGCCGAGGGCGCGAGGTGAGGCGGCATGGGAATCGGGCACACTGAGGGTTTGACCAGACTTGCGCATGAACCTGTCCAAACGCGAATTCCTCCAAGTGCTCGGCGTCGCCTCGGTCGCCGGGATGAGCCTCGGACGTTACGCGGATGCCGAGGCCGCCACCGCACAGCGGGGGCTGTACGATCTGCCGCGCTTCGGCAACGTTTCCTTTTTGCACATCACCGACTGCCACGCTCAGCTCAAGCCGGTCTACTTCCGGGAGCCCAGCGTGAACCTGGGCGTCGGCACGATGCACGGCGAATGGCCCCATCTCGTCGGGGAGCATTTCCTGCGCGCGGCCGGCGTCCGCCCCGGCACCGCCGAGGCCTATGCCTTCACCTCCGTGGATTTCGAGCAGGCCGCCCGCCGCTACGGCCGCGTCGGCGGTTTCGCGCACCTGGCAACGCTCGTCAAGCAGCTCAAGGCCAGCCGGCCGGGGGCCTTGCTGCTCGACGGAGGCGACACCTGGCAGGGGTCGGCCACCTCGCTGTGGACGCAAGGGCAGGACATGGTCGACGCCGCATTGCTGCTCGGCGTGGACGTGATGACGGGGCACTGGGAGTTCACCTACGGTGCCGATCGTGTGCAGCAGGTGGTCGAGAAGGATTTCGCCGGCAAGATCGACTTCGTCGCGCAGAACGTCAAGACGGCCGACTTCGGCGATCCGGTGTTCAAGCCCTACGTGATCCGTGAGATCAATGGCGTGCCGTGCGCCATCATCGGCCAGGCATTTCCGTACACGCCGATCGCCAACCCGCGCTACTTCGTTCCGGACTGGACCTTCGGCATCCAGGACGACCACCTGCAGGAGATGGTCGACGAAGCGCGAGGCAAGGGCGCGCAGGTCGTGGTCGTGCTCTCGCACAACGGGATGGACGTGGACCTGAAGATGGCCGCGCGCGTGCGGGGGGTGGATGCGATCTTCGGCGGCCACACACATGACGGCGTACCGGTCGCGGTCCCCGTGCGCAATGCCGGCGGGACGACGCTGGTGACCAACGCCGGCAGCAACGGCAAGTTCCTCGGGGTGATGGACTTCGACGTCAGGGGCGGCAAGGTGGTGGATTTCCGCTACCGGCTCCTGCCGGTGTTCGCGAACCAGCTCGTGCCCGACCCCGCGATGGAAGCGCTGATCGCCCGCGTGCGCGCGCCTTACGAGGAGCGGCTGGCGGAGAAGCTCGCCGTCACCGACGGTTTGCTCTACCGCAGGGGCAACTTCAACGGCTCCTGGGACCAGCTCATCTGCGATGCACTCATGGAGGTGCAGGGCGCGCAGATCGTGTTCTCGCCGGGCTTCCGATGGGGCACGACCTTGCTGCCCGGCGACACCATCACCCGCGAACTGATGATGGACCAGTTGGCCATCACCTACCCCTACGCGACGCTCACGCAGATGCGCGGTGAGATGATCAAGACCGTGCTGGAGGACGTGGCCGACAACCTGTTCAACCCGGACCCGTACTACCAGCAAGGCGGCGACATGGTCCGGGTGGGTGGATTGACCTACGCCTGCGATCCGAATCAGAGGATGGGCCAGCGCATCAGCGATCTGCGTCTGGACGGCAAGCCGATCGAGGCGGACAAGACCTACAAGGTCGCCGGTTGGGCGCCGGTGTCGGAGGAGGCGCGCCACCAGCCGGGCGTCAAGCCGGTCTGGGAGCACGTGGAGGACTGGCTGAAGGCCCAGGGCGGCAGGGTGGGGCCGCGGCGTATCAACGCGCCGCGCCTCGTCGGCATGGCAGGCAATCCCGGCTTGGCGGGCTGAACGAGGCGGGAGGACACAACCCCTCGGTGCCCAGGCATGGCGGATCTGTATATTCTCAGGCACGGATGAACATCTGCAAGGCGGGCTCCGCGATGGATCTCAAGCGCAGCGAGGATCGGGTCTTCGAGACAGCCGCAGAGCTGTTCTCGGTGCTTGCCACACCGATCCGCCTGAAGATCATCAGCGCGTTGTGCCAGGGGGAAAAGAATGTCTCGGAGCTCCTCCAGCAGATCGACACCACCCAGCCGAACATGTCGCAGCACCTGGCGACGCTGTACCGGTGCGGGGTGCTGTCGCGGCGGCGGGAAGGCACGCAGGTCTACTACCGGCTGCAAAGCCCTCGCGTGGCCGAACTGTGCCGGGTGGTCTGCACGCAGATCGCGATGGAGCTCGATGCGGACGAGCCCGGCGACCAGGCGGATCGCCTCGTCCGCACGCCGGTGCGGTAGTCCGCGCCAGGAAGTCGGAGCGGCGGCCCTGCGGCTCGGCTCAGCCTATGTCCCCCGTGTGCACCTCGAAGTGCCCGCGCACGCGGTCCTCGAAATAATGGCGCAAGGTCTCGCGTACCGTGCGGAAAGCGATCTCGTCCCAGGGGATTTCCTGCTCCGAGAAGAGCCGGGCCTCGATCGTCTCGGGCCCGGGGTCGAAGTGGGTGTCGAGCAGCCGCGCGCGATAGAACATGTGGACCTGACCGACGCGCACCACGTTCAGCACGGTGAACAGGCCCTGCAGTTCCACCCGCGCGCCGGCTTCCTCCACCGTTTCGCGCAGTGCGCCCTGTTCCGTCGTCTCGCCCAGCTCCATGAAGCCCGCCGGCAGCGTCCACAGGCCGTAGCGCGGCTCGATGTTGCGCCGGCATAGCAGCACCTGGTCCTCCCACACCGGCACCGTGCCCACCACATTGAGCGGGTTCTCGTAGTGGATGGTGCCGCAGGCCGGGCAGACCGCCCGTTCCCGGTTGTCGTCGGCGGGCACGACGTACTGGACGGCGGTGCCGCATGCCCGGCAAAACTTGATCTGACGCGCGTGGAGCATGCCGGGCAGTGTAGCGGCTGGACCCGCGCGGGCGCGCGGCAATGGCTCGGACGATGTAGCATGCTTGCT
>DATMBN010000061.1:0-53496 GCA_035559275.1 Burkholderiaceae bacterium | reverse complement strand
GCAGGCAAGCGCAAGAAGGTCGCCCTCGTGGCTTGCATGCGCAAGCTGCTGACCATCCTCAATGCCATCGCCAAGCACGGCTCGACCTGGAACCTGTCTCTTCATCACGCTTGACTGCCAAGACGGTTGCTCAGGCGCCTGGAAGGGACGGTTGCGCGCAGGGTGAGGCCGCGTGCGGGACGGGGCTGCCGTCGCGCCGGGTCGACCGCCTGGCAGGGGGGGTGGCCCGCAGCCCTCAGCGGGCAAGGCTCATCCCGAGACTGCCCCTTGAACTTGTGCGGGGGCACCCAGGCGCAACAGCCGCACTGCGTTGTCCTTCAGGATCAGCGGCTTCACCTCATCGCGGAAGCCGGCCTGCTCGAAGTCCTTCATCCACCGATCCGGCGTGATCAGCGGGAAATCGCTGCCGAAGAGCACGCGGTCCTTCAGCAGTGTGTTGGCGTACTGCACGAGCTGGGGCGGGAAGTACTTCGGGCTCCAGCCTGACAGGTCGAGCCAGACGTTCGGCTTGTGCATCGCCACCGACAGCGCCTCGTCCTGCCAAGGCCAGGACGGATGCGCGATCACGATCTGCATGTCCGGGAAGTCGATCGCGACGTCGTCCAGGTGCATCGGGTTCGAGTACTCCAGCCGCAGGCCGCCGCCGCATCGCATGCCCGAGCCGATGCCGGAGTGGCCGCTGTGGAAGATGGCGGGCAGGCCATGCTCCGCGATCACCTCGTAGAGCGGCCAGGCCATCTTGTCGTAGGGGTAGAAGCCCTGGACCGTCGGATGGAACTTGAAGCCCTTGACGCCGTGCTCCTCGATCAGCCGGCGCGCCTCGCGCGCGCCCATCTTCCCCTTGTGCGGGTCGATGGAGGCGAAGGCGATCATCATGTCCGCGTTCTTCTGCGCGGCCTCGGCGATCTCCTCGTTCGGGATACGGCGGCGACCGAGCTGGGCCTCGGAGTCGACGGTGAACATCACGAGTCCGATCCTGCGCTCCCGGTAGTAGTCGATCGTTTCCTGGATCGTGGGGCGGCGGTTCGAGCGGAAGTACTTGTCGGCCGCGCGGTCGTACTCTTCCCCGTAGTTGTCGAAGGGGTTCCAGCACGACACCTCGGCGTGCGTATGAAGGTCGATGGCGATCAGGTCGTTGATGCGCATGATGGGCAGGGATGGTGGATTTGTTTAAGGTAAATAAATAAACGACCCCTGACGACCAGGGTTTCCACCAAGTGCCTGAACCGCTTGGAACTGGCGGTTTCAAAACACAGTGCAGTTGCCGGGGCGACGGTCGCACCGGCTGGGGTTTGTCCCGAGGACGTGCGGGCGGGAAACATTAATAGTTATAACTAATACCTGCCTGCAAGGTCTGCTCATGGAGTCTCTCGGCCTTCCTTCGACCGCACCTGCATCACGCGCACGGCTGGCCACCCTGGCCGGTCCTCGCGAGGCGGCGCCTGCCGTCCCCTCGCCTCGCTACCGGCATGCGCGCATCGGCGGCTGCCTGGAAGCCCTCGTCCACGAACGGCCGGGTGGGGTGATCGAGATGCGCTCTACCGAGCCGCTCGGACCCTATCCGGCGCGCCTGACCGACCGCCTGGAACGTTGGGCCCGGGAGGCGCCCGACCGCACGCTCGTGGCGAAGCGTCGTGCGGGAGGCGACTGGGAGCGCGTCAGCTATGCCGAGATGCTGGAGCGTGCCCGTCGTATCGGCCAGGCCCTGCTGGACCGCGGTCTCACACCCGAGCGGCCGCTGGTGATCCTGTCGGAGAACGACCTCGAGCACCTGAGCCTGGCCTTCGGCGCGATGTGGGCCGGCATCCCCTATGCCTCGATATCGCCGGCCTACTCGCTGGTGTCCCAGGACTATGGGAAGCTGCGTCACATCGTGGACAAGCTGACGCCGGGGCTGGTGTTCGCGGCCCGAGGCGAGGAGTACGCCCGCGCGATTGCCGCGGCGGTCCCCGGCGGGGTGGAGATCGTGTGCACAGCAGGCAGCCTGCAGGATCGCCCGAGCACGTCCTTCGCCAGCCTGCTGCATACGCCCGTGGGTCCCGCGCTCGACGAGGCACACGACCGCACCGGGCCGGACACGATCGTGAAGTTCCTCTTCACGTCGGGCTCGACCAAGGCGCCCAAGGGCGTGATCAACACCCATCGCATGATCTGCTCCAACCTGCAGATGATCGCGCAGAGCCTGGCGTTCCTGACCGACGAGCCGCCGGTGCTGGTCGACTGGCTGCCGTGGAATCACACCTTCGGGGGCAACCACAACATCGGCATCGTCGTCTACAACGGTGGCACGCTCTACATCGACGAGGGCAAGCCCACACCGCTGGGCATCCCCGAGACGCTGCGCAACCTGCGGGAGATCTCGCCGACCATCTACTTCAACGTGCCCAAGGGCTTCGAGGAGATCGCCGCTGCGATGGAGACGGACGCGGCGCTGCGCGAGAGCCTGCTGCGCCGCGTGAAGGCCTTCTTCTACTCGGGCGCCGGCCTCTCGCAGCCCGTATGGGACCAGTTGCATCGCCTGGCCGAGATGACCGTGGGCGAGCGCATTCCGATGATGACGGGTCTGGGCATGACCGAGACCGCGCCCTCGTGCATGTTCGCGCTCAAGCCCGGCATCCAGTCCGGGCATGTGGGGCTGCCGTGCCCGGGCGTCGAGGTCAAGCTCGTGCCGATCGACGGCAAGCTCGAGGTGCGCTTCCGTGGCCCCAACGTGATGCCGGGCTACTGGCGCGAGCCGGAGCTGACCGCCGAGGCCTTCGACGAGGAGGGCTACTACCGCACGGGCGACGCCGCGAGGTTCGTCGACCCCGGCGATCCGCAGAAGGGCCTGATGTTCGACGGCCGCATCGCGGAGGACTTCAAGCTCGCGACCGGCACCTTCGTCAGCGTCGGGCCGCTGCGGGCGCGCATCGTCGCCGCCGGCGCGCCGTGCGTGCAGGACGCCGTCATCACAGGGCTGGACCGCAACGAGGTCGGCATGCTGGTCTTCCCCCGCCTGGACGAATGCCGCAAGCTTGCGGGCCTCGCCGCGGACGCGCCCGCGCCCGAGGTGCTGCACCACCCGGCCGTGCGGGCGTTCTTCCAGGATCTCGTCGACCGCCTGTGGGCCGAGGGCACCGGCAGCGCCAACCGCATCGCGCGTGCGCACGTGCTGGCCGACCCGCCGTCCATCGACAAGGGCGAGATCACCGACAAGGGCTCGATCAACCAACGTGCGGTGCTCACCCATCGGGCCGCACTGGTCGAGGCGTTGTACCGCGGCACCTCCTGCGATCCGTTCGTGATCCTGCCTCGCAGATGAGGAAGGGCCGCTCTGGTGCGCGCGCGTTCCCCGGGTGCGGCGGTGTCCGTGAGGCCGCCGCACGATTCCGAAGCCGTCCGGCATGCCGCACGGACGACCGCAGTCCACTGAGAGGAGCCATCATGAAGCACACCCTGTTGCGTCTCGTCGTCGCCGCGGCCGCGGCGCTCGCTGCGCCGTTCGCGCACGCCGATCTGACCATCGGCGTCAGCCTGCCGTTGACCGGCCCGGCCTCGGGCCTGGGCATCCCCGTCAAGAACGGCTTCGCGCTGTGGCCGCAGACGATCGCTGGCGAGAAGGTGAACCTCATCGTGCTGGACGACGCGACGGACCCGACGGCGGGTGTCAAGAACGCCCGCCGCTTCGTCACCGACGACAGGGTCGACCTCATCATCGGTTCCGCCGCCACGCCGGTGGCCGTGGCCATGGCCGACGTGGCGGCCGAGGCGCAGACGGTGCAGCTGGCGATGTCGCCGATCCCGCTGCCGCCCGGCAAGGACACTTGGTCGTTCCGGCTCGCGCATTCGTCGCTGGTGATGGCCAAGGCCATGGTCGAGCACATGAAGAAGCTGGGGGTCAAGAGCGTCGGCTTCCTCGGTTACACGGATGCCTATGGCGAGACCTGGCTCAAGGACTTCACCACGGTCGCGCAACCTGCCGGCATCACGGTCTCCGCGGTCGAGCGTTTCCAGCGCACAGACACCAGCGTGACCGGACAGGCGCTCAAGCTCGTGTCGGCGAACCCGGACGCGATCCTCATCGTCGCCTCGGGCTCCGGGGCCGCGATGCCGCACCGCGCGGTGGTGGAGCGCGGCTACAAGGGCAAGATCTACCAGACCCATGCCGCGGCCTCGCGCGACCTCATGCGCGTGGGCGGCAAGGACGTCGAGGGCGCCTACGTGGTGTCGGGGCCGGCAACGGTGGCCGAGCAACTGCCCGACAACCATCCCTCCAAGCCCGCCGCGCTGCAGTACGTGCAGGCCTACGAGAAGATCCACGGCCCAGGTTCGCGCAACCAGTTCGCCGCGCATACCTTCGATGCGTGGCTCCTGCTCGAGCAGGTCGTACCCGTGGCTTTGAAGAAGGGCAAGCCCGGGACGAAGGAGTTCCGGGCCGCGCTGCGCGACGCGATCGAGTCCGCCGACCGCATCGCCGCATCGCAGGGCATCCTCGACTACACGCCGCAGGACCACTGGGGATTCACCGATGGCAGCGCGGTGGTGATGAAGGTCGTGGGGGGCGACTGGAAGGTCGAGCGCTGAGATCCGTGCGGGAGGCGGGACCCGTGCCTCCTATCCGTTCCTGGAAGCGAGGTCGGACACGCGCGCGAGCAGCAACGTCTCGATCAACGCGCTGCGCTCGGCCTTCTGTGCAGGGGTGCCCTGGGTGCGCAGCAGCGACTCGGCCACCTCGTAGCCGTACAGGATGAAGGCACGCGAGCGGGCCTCGTCGACATCGAAGCCCAGCGCGACGAAGCAGCGCGCGATGTAGGTGATCCGCCGCGAATCGACGTCGTCCAGCGCCTGCCGCGCCATCGGATCGCGCCGGGCCCACTCGCGGATGGCCAGCTCGAGCCGTGCCGCGCGTTCTGCAGACCGGCCTCGGAAGGGCAGCGAGAGGAGTTCCTTCAGCAGCTCGCGTGGCTCGCTGTGCCGGGTGTCGAAGCGTTCGATGATCTGCTCGGTGGCCGCCTTGCGCCACTGCAGCAGCATGTGCTCGAGCAGGTCGTCGCGGTCCTTGAAGTGCCAGTAGAAGCTCCCGCGCGTGACACCCAGCCGCTTGGCGACCACGTCCACCCGCACGCTGTCGATGCCGCTGTCCACCAGCAGCGCCAGCGCCGACTCCACCCAGCGCTCCCGGGTGAGCGAGGCGCGGGCGGCATCGGCGGAGACTCGGGAATCGCGGGACAGGGGCGGCGGCAGCGTGTCGGGCATGGGGGCGGTCACACAGGGGCGGTCGACGAGGCGGTGGGCGGCAAGCGCACGTGAGCGCGTTGCTTGCGCGCAAGCAACCCGAGCGTGCGTCGCCTGACGCCTCACCACCGGTGATCCTCGCACGGAGATTGGTTTCAGTACATATCTGTATGGAAAGGGCAAACCCCAATTACGAGTGACCCACCGAGGAGTAGCATCGAAAAGATAGTAAACATACATAAGTGTTTGGAGACGACCGTGGCGCAGGGCTTCTTTGAGGACCCGTCGGTGCTGGCGCCGCCGCGCACCGTGAAGATCGACTTCGACGACGGCACCTTCGTGCTGCGCTCGCCGGAGCCGCTCCAACCTTATGCCCGTTGCATCGGGGAGTGGATCGAGCGCTGGGCCGCCGAGACGCCCGATGTCCTCGCCCTGGCCGAACGCGACGCGCAGGGCGACTGGCGCCAGGTGACGTGGGGCGAGTTGCGCCAGATGATCGGCTCGATCGCGCAGAGCCTGCTCGGCCTGCGCCTGGCGCCGCACCGTCCCATCGTGGTGCTGTCGGACAACTCGATCGACCATGTGTTGTTGATGCTGGCCGCAATGCACATCGGCCGCGTGGTGTGCACGGTATCCAGCGCGTACTGCCGCATGACGCGCGACTACTCCAAGGTGCACGGCATCCTGCGCACGCTCGACCCGGCCCTCGTCTACGGGGCGGACGTGGACGTGTACGGGCCGGCGGTCTCCAGCGCCCGCCTGGACGCCGTCGCGGTGTTCAGCCACGGCGCCGAGTCCTGCCCTGGGGCGCTGTCCTTCGACAGCCTGCTGCGCACCACCGAGAGCGGGCAGGTGCGCGAGGCGTTCGAGGCCATCCTGCCCGACACGCCGGCCAAGTACCTGCTCACCTCCGGTTCGACGGGACACCCCAAGGTCGTCATCAATACCCATCGGATGCTCTGCGCCAACCAGCAGATGATCGCGCAGGCTTGGCGCTTCCTGGGGCGTGAGAAGCCCATCGTGCTCGACTGGCTGCCGTGGAGTCACACCTTCGGTGGCAACCACAACCTCAATCTGGTGCTGCGCAACGGCGGCACGCTCTACATCGACGAAGGCCGACCGGTGCCGGGTCTCGTCGACAAGACGGTGCGCAACCTGCGCGAAGTGCGTCCCAACCTCTACTTCAATGTGCCGCGCGGCTACGACATGCTGCTGCCGTACCTCGAGGCGGACGAAGCGCTGGCCAGGGACTTCTTCGGCCGCCTGCGCATGGTGTTCTACGCAGGGGCCGCACTGCCGCAGGCCACGTGGGAACGACTGGAGGCGGTCGCGCGCAAGGTGCGCGACGAACCGGTGTGGTTCACCACTGCCTGGGGCTCCACCGAGACCTCGCCCGCGGTCACGAGCGCGCACTGGCGTCTGGACCGCGCCGGCTGCCTGGGGCTGCCACTGCCGGGCATGGAGCTGAAGTTCGTGCCGAACGGCGAGAAGCTGGAGCTGCGCGTCAAGGGCGTCTCGGTCTTTCCCGGCTATCGCAACGCCGCCGACCTGACGGCGCAGGCGTTCGACGAGGAGGGCTACTACAAGATCGGCGATGCCGGCTACCTGCTCGACCCCGCGCACCCGGAGAAGGGCGTGGCGTTCAACGGCCGCGTCAGCGAAGACTTCAAGCTCACCACCGGCACCTGGGTGTCGGTCGGTACGTTGCGGGTGAAGGTGGTGTCGGCGCTTGCGCCGCTCGCGCAGGACGTGGTCGTTACCGGCCACGACCGAGCCGAGGTGGGCGTGCTGGTGTTCCTCTCGCCCGCCGCGCGCGAGCTGCCCCCCGAGGAGGTGCGGCAGCGCGTCGCCTCGGCCCTGCGCCAGCTACGCGGCGAGGGCGGCGGCTCCTCACAGGCGCCCACCCGCGCCTTGCTGCTGCCGGACGCTCCGAGCGTGGACGCCGGCGAGATCACCGACAAAGGCTACATCAACCAACGCGCCGTGCTGGCGCGGCGGGCGGCAGAAGTCGAGGCCTTGTACGCAAGCCCGACCGACGCACGGGTGATCCTCGCCGATTGACCCCGCCGCGCAGCACTTCCACACAGGGATCGACCACATGGACTTGGACTTCCAACCCGCCTCCGGGCTGCTCGGGCAGCTCTCGATGGTCCGCGTGCAGGTCGCAGGACCGATCGTGCACCTGCGGCTGCGGCGCCCCGACAAGCGCAACGCGATCAACGACGAGCTGCTCGCCGAGCTGCAGACGGCCTTCGTGCAGCTGCCGCGCGACGCGCGCGCCGTCGTGTTGAGCGGCGAGGGCGAGCACTTCTGCGCCGGGCTGGACCTGTCCGAGGTCAGTGAGCGCACCGTGGCCGAAGGCATCGTGCACTCGCGCGCGTGGCATGCGGCGTTCGAGCAGGTGCAGTTCGGCCGCGTGCCGGTCATCGCCGTGCTGCACGGCGCCGTGGTCGGAGGCGGCCTGGAACTGGCGGCCTCCACGCATCTGCGGATCGCGGAGGAGACCGCGTTCTACGCCCTGCCCGAGGGCCAGCGCGGCATTTTCGTTGGGGGCGGCGGCTCGGCGCGTATCCCCCGGCTCGTCGGCGTGGCGATGATGACGGACATGATGCTCACCGGCCGCGTCCTCGATGCGAAGGAAGGCCACGCGGCGGGCCTGTCCAACTACCTGGTGGGCGCGGGCGAAGGCTTCGCCAAGGCCCTGGAGCTGGCGCGCAAGGTGGCGCAGAACGCGCCGCTGTCGAACTTCGCCGTGATGCAGGCCCTGCCGCGCATCGCCGAGCTGCCGCAGGCCGAGGGGCTCTTCGTCGAGTCGCTGATGTCGGCGATCGCTCAGGGCGACGAGGCGGCCAAGCAGCGCGTGCGGGACTTCCTCGAGAAGCGGGCCGGCAAGGTCGGCAAGCAGTGAAGCGGCGCACGCGCAAGGACGGTCAGGCGGGGCACTTCCCTGCCGCACAACGACAGGAGACGCGAACATGCAGATCCAGGGACAAGCGGCCATCGTGACCGGCGGGGGCTCGGGCCTCGGCGCCGCGGTTGCACGCGAGCTCGCGCGCCAGGGCGCGAAGGTGGCGGTGCTCGACGTCAACGGCGCGCAGGCCCAGGCCGTGGCTTCCGAGATCGGCGGCGTGGCGTGCGTGTGCGACATCACCGAGACCGCCGCCGTGACGGCCGCGCTCGAGGCTGCCGAGCGAGCCCACGGCGTCGCGCGCATCGTGATGAACATCGCCGGCATCGGCGGGGCCAAGCGCATCGTCGGCAAGGACGGGCAGCCCGCACCGCTGGAGGACTTCGAGCGCATCGTGCGCGTCAACCTCATAGGCGCCTACAACGTCACCCGCCTGGCGGTCGCCCGGATCGTCGCGCAGCCGGCGATGGAAGACGGCGAGCGCGGGGTCGTGCTACTGACCGCCTCGGTGGCGGCGTTCGATGGACAGATCGGACAGGAGGCCTACGCGGCATCCAAGGGCGGGCTGGTCTCGATGACGCTGCCGATGGCGCGGGACCTCGCCCAGCACGGCGTGCGGGTCGTCACGGTCGCGCCCGGGCTCTTCCACACGCCGCTCATGCAGCAGCTGCCGGCCGAGGTGCAGCAGTCGCTGGCGGCCTCGATCCCCTTCCCGCGGCGCCTCGGCCTGCCGGAGGAGTTCGCCGCGCTCGCGGCGCACGTCGTCACCAATGTGCACCTGAACGGCGAGACCATCCGGCTGGACGGTGCACTGCGCATGGCCCCGAGGTGAGCACGATGGGCAAGGTCGTGACGATGGACGTGGACGTGCGCTTCGGCGACTGCGACCCGGCGGGCATCGTGTTCTTCCCGAACTTCTCGCGCTGGATGGACGCGGCCTCGCTGCACTTCTTCATGCAGTGCGGCGTGCCGCCCTGGCGAGAGCTGCAGAAGACGCACGGGATCATCGGCACGCCCATCGTGGAGTTGCACACCCGCTACCACCGCCCCGCGACGTACGGCGAGACGCTGCAGGTCCACACCGAGGTGGAGGAGTGGCGGGGAAAGGTGTTCGTGCAGCGTCACCGCGTGATGCGTGGCGACGAACTGCTCTGCGAGGGCCGGGAGACCCGAGCTTTCTGCATCAGGGACGAAGAGGGGCGCCTAAGGGCCGTCCCCGCGCCGGAGGACATCCGGGCCCTGTGTACCTGAGCTTCGGTTCGCCGAAGACGAAGACCACCAAAGGAGACAGACCATGAGACGTGTCCTCAAGACCCTGTTCGCTGCCCTCGCGTTGTGCTGTGCAGGCGCGGCGTCGGCCGACATCACCGTTGGCGTCGTGCTGCCGCTCACCGGCCCCGCCTCGGGGCTCGGCATCCCGATGCAGAACGGCTTCAAGCTCTGGCCGGAGACGATCGCAGGCGAGAAGGTGCGCGTCATCATCCTGGACGATGCGACGGATCCGACCAAGGGCGTGCAGAACGCCAGGCGCCTCGTGAGCGAGGAGAAGGTCGATCTGCTGATGGGCTCGGGCGCCACGCCGGTCGCGATCCCGATCGCCGAGGTGGCCGCCGAATCGAAGACGCCGCACCTGGCGATGTCGCCCGCGCCGCTGCCCGCCGGCAAGGACCAATGGACCTTCCGCCTGCCGCAGTCCAACGGTGTGATGGCCAATGCCATCGTGAACCACATGCAGAAGGCAGGCGTGAAGACGGTGGGCTTCATCGGCTACACGGACGCTTACGGCGAATCCTGGCTGCAGGAAATCACGCCGCTGCTGCAGAAGGCGGGCATCAAGCTCATCGCGACCGAGCGCTTCGCCCGCTCGGACACGAGCGTGACCGGACAGGCGCTCAAGCTCGTGTCCGCCAACCCCGACGCGATGGTGATCGTCGCTTCGGGCAGCGGGGCGGCGATGCCGCAGCTGGCGCTCGTCGAGCGCGGCTACAAGGGCAAGATCTACCAGACGCACGCCGCGGCCACGCGCGACCTGATGCGGGTGGGCGGAAAGGCCGTGGAGGGTACCTTCGTGTCCTCGGGGCCGGTCGTCGTCGCCGAGCAGTTGCCCGAGTCGCACCCGACGAAGGCTCGCGGGATGCAGTTCGTGCAGGCCTACGAGAAGATCCACGGGCCCGGCTCACGCAACCAGCTGGCCGCGCACTCCTTCGATGGCTACCTCCTCCTCGAGCAGGTCCTGCCAGTCGCGCTCAAGAAGGCCAAGCCAGGAACGGCGGAGTTCCGCGCGGCACTGCGCGACGCGATCGAAGGTGCGCAGGCCCTGGTGGTCAGTCACGGGGTGCTGGACTACACCGCCAACGACCACTGGGGCTTCAAGCCCGAGAGCGCGATCGTGATGAAGGTCGTCGGCGGCGACTGGAAGCTCGAGCCCTGAAAGGGCCGCCCGGAGCAGCCTCATGGACTTCTCGATCGCCAGCATCCTGATGCTCGATGGCGTGACCAACGGCGCGATCTATGCCCTCTTGGCCATGGCCACGGTGTTGCTGTTCGCCGTGACGCGGGTGATCTTCATTCCGCAGGGAGAGTTCGTCGCCTTCGCGGCGCTGACGGTGGGACTGTTCCAGATGGGGCAGGTGCCGGGGACGGTCTGGTTCCTGCTCGCGCTCACCACGCTGGCCGTCGTGCTCGATGCCGTGGCCGATTGGCGCGCCGGCCGGGGCCCCGTCGTCCTGCTGCGCCGTGCGTTGCGCACCGCTGCCTTTCCGGTGATCGCCTGCGTCATCACGGTACTCGTGGTGCCGCACAAGCCGCCCCTGCTGGTGCAGGCCCTGCTGACGCTGGCGCTGGTCACCCCGTTCGGGCCGCTGATCTACCGCCTCGCCTACCAGTCGCTGGCCGATGCGAGCGTGCTGGTGCTGCTGATCGTCTCGGTGGGCGTGCACTTCGCGCTGCTGGGGCTGGGGCTCGCCTTCTTCGGCGCCGAAGGCTTCCGCAACCCGAGTTTCTGGGACGAACGCTTCTCGGTAGGCGCCGTGACGGTGTCGGGGCAGACGCTGATCATCATCGCAGCCACCGCCGCGCTGATCGTCCTGCTGTGGTTGTTCTTCGAGCGCACGCTGCAGGGCAAGGCGTTGCGCGCGACGGCCGTGAACCGGCTCGGTGCGCGCCTGATGGGCATTTCGAGCACCACGGCGGGCAAGCTCTCGTTCACGATGGCCGCCTTCATCGGTGCGCTGTCGGGCCTGCTGATCGGACCGACGACGACCATCTTCTACGACAGCGGCTTCCTGATCGGACTCAAGGGCTTCGTCGCCGCGGTCTTCGCGGGGCTGGCGAGCTATCCAGGAGCGCTGGCCGGCGCGATGCTGGTCGGCCTCGTCGAAGCGTTCAGTTCCTTCTGGGCCAGCGCCTTCAAGGAGGTGATCGTCTTCACCTCCATCCTGCCCGTGCTGCTGTGGCGCTCGCTGCGCGACCTGCACCACGACGAGGAATGAGCCATGAACGATGATGCGATCCGCCAGGATGCGATCGGCGCGCCGGGGGCGGCATCCCCGGTGCCGGTCGCTCCTGCCAGGAAGCGGGGGTTGCGCGAAGGACTGTTCGCGGGCTTCGTCGTGCTGCTGGCGGTGCTCCCGCAACTGCCGGTGCCGGAGTTCTGGATCACGCAGCTCAACTACATCGGCCTGTACGCCATGGTCGCGATGGGGCTCGTGCTGCTGACGGGGGTGGGGGGCCTGACCTCGTTCGGCCAGGCTGCCTTCGTCGGCATCGGCGCCTACACCACGGCCTACTTGACGACCCGCCTGGGCGTCTCGCCGTGGTTCACGCTCTTCATCGGGCTGGCGCTCACCTGCGGCAGCGCGCTCGTGATCGGCTGGATCACGCTGCGCATGAGCGGGCACTACCTGCCGCTGGCGACGATCGCCTGGTGCCTGGCGCTCAACTACACGATGGCCAACATGGACTGGCTGGGCAAGTACGACGGCATCCTGGGTGTGCCGCCCATCTCGTTCTTCGGCCTGAACCTCACGCAGGGGCGGCATCTGTTCTACCCGATCTGGCTGCTGGCCATCCTGGGTGCCGTCGCGCTGATCCACCTGCTCGATTCGCGGCCGGGCCGCGCCATCCGCGCGCTCAAGGGAGGGGTGACGATGGCCGAGGCGATGGGCGTGTCGACCTATCGCTACAAGGTCACGATCTTCCTGCTGGCGGCGCTCTACGCCAGCGTGTCCGGTTGGCTCTTCGCGCACTTCCAGCGCACCGTCAACCCGTCGCCCTTCGGCATCAAGTTCGGTATCGAGTACCTCTTCATGGCGGTGGTCGGCGGCGTCGGGCACGTCTGGGGTGCCTTCACCGGCGCGGCGGTCGTCAAGATCGTCGAGGACCAACTGCAGGTGCTGCTGCCGCGGCTGGTCGGCACCACCGGCAACTACGAGATCGTCGTCTTCGGCATCGTGCTGGTGCTGGTGCTCAAGTACGCCCCGCAGGGTCTGTGGCCGTATCTTTCCGCCTGGCTGCCCAAGCGCCAGCGCGTGCGCGACTGGTCCGAGGCGGCCGAGTTGCCCGAGCGGGACAAGCCGGGCGCGGGGGAACTGCTGCTCGACGTGCGCGGCGTGCGCAAGCAGTTCGGAGGGCTCGTCGCCGTCAACGACGTCAGCTTCTCGATCCGTGCCGGCGAGATCGTCGGGCTGATCGGCCCGAACGGGGCCGGCAAGTCCACCACGTTCAACCTCGTCTCCGGTGTGCTGCCTCTGTCGGCCGGGGAGGTCCACTTCCGTGGCGAGCGTGTGGACGGGCTGGCGTCGCGGCAGATCGCCAGGCGCGGGATGTCGCGCACCTTCCAGCACGTCAAGATGATCCCCGACATGACGGTGCTGGAGAACGTTGCGCTGGGCGGCTACCTGCGGTCGTCCAGCGGGACCCTCAAGGCCATGCTGCGACTGGATCGCGCCGAGGAGCGCCAGCTCTTCCGGGAGGCCGAGCGGCAGCTCGAACGCATCGGCATGACCGGCCAGATGCACGAACTGGCCGGCAACCTGGCGCTGGGCCCGCAGCGACTGATGGAGATCGCGCGTGCGCTGGCCACCGACCCGGCGCTGCTGCTGCTGGACGAGCCGGCCGCGGGCCTGCGCCACAAGGAGAAGCAGGCGCTGGCCGCGGTGCTGCGGCAGCTCAAGGCCGAGGGGATGAGCCTGCTGCTGGTCGAGCACGACATGGACTTCGTGATGGGGCTGGCCGACCGCATCGTCGTGATGGAGTTCGGCACCAAGCTGATGGAGGGCACGCCCGCCGAAGTGCAGGCCAGTCCGGCGGTGCGCGCAGCCTACCTCGGCACGGAGCATTGAATGAGCGAACCACTGCTGCAAGTCGAGCACCTGCACGCCGGCTACGGCAAGGCCGAGGTCCTGAGCGGCCTGTCGCTGCAGGCCCAGGCGGGCAGCGTCGTCACGGTGATCGGGCCCAACGGCGCCGGCAAGTCGACGCTGCTCAATGCGCTGATGGGCGTGCTGCCCGCGCGTGGACGCATCCTCTACCAAGGGCGCGACGTGAGCTCCCTGGGACTGGAGGAGCGCGTGCGGCTGGGCATGGCCCTGGTACCGGAGACCCGGGCCTTGTTCGGCTCGATGTCCGTGGAGGACAACCTGGTGCTGGGCGGCTACCGACTGCGCGGTAAGGGGCCGGCCGACGGCCTGGAGCAGGTCTACGCCCTCTTTCCGCGTCTGAAGGAGCGGCGCGAGCAGGCGGCCGGCACGCTCTCGGGCGGCGAACGGCAGATGCTCGCCATCGGTCGCGCGTTGATGGGCCGGCCCTCGTTGCTCATGCTGGACGAGCCGAGCCTGGGTCTGGCGCCGCTGATCGTCAAGGAGATCTTCCGCATCATCGACCAGTTGCGCTCCACCGGCGTGACCATCCTGCTCGTCGAGCAGAACGCCCGCGCCGCCCTGGAGGTGGCCGACCACGGCTACGTGCTGGAGACGGGCGAGATCGTGCTGCAGGGCCGCGCGCGCGAGCTCGCCGGCGACGAACGGGTGATCGAGACCTATCTGGGCGCATCCGCCAAGGGCTGAAGCCACCACGAGAACTCCATGAACGGCAACGCAACCCCAGCTGCCGCTTCCCAGGGGGGTCTTTGGCGCTACGACCCCCCGCTGGAGGCCCAGCGGTTCGTCATCGAGGAGGTGCTGCAGGCTCCCCGGGCCTGGGCTCGGCTTCCACCCTATGCCGGCCTGGATGCCGAGGTGGCGTCCCAGGTGCTGGCGGAGGCCGGCCGTTTCGCCTCCGAGGTGCTGGCTCCGCTCAACGCCGTGGGCGACGCGGCGGGGTGCCGCTACGACGCGGGGCGGGTCGGCACGCCACCGGGATTCCGCGAGGCCTACCGCGCCTATGTGGAGGGCGGCTGGCCGGCGCTGGCGTGCGATCCGGCCCACGGCGGGCAGGGCCTGCCTCAGCTGCTCTACATCGCGATGTACGAGATGCTGCACGCGGCCAACCACGCGTGGGCCATGTACCCGGCGCTCGCCCACGGCGCCTACGAATGCCTGCGGCACCACGGCAGCGCGGATCTGCAGCAGCGGTACCTGGACAGGATCGCCAGCGGCGAGTGGCTGACCACCATGTGCCTGACCGAGGCGCATGCCGGCAGCGACCTCGGGTTGCTGCGCGCCCGCGCCGTGCCCGGGCCGGACGGGAGCGTGCGCGTGAGCGGGCAGAAGATCTTCGCCTCAGGCGGCGAGCACGACCTGACGGACAACATCATCCATCTGGTGCTGTGCCGGCTCCCGGATGCGCCGTCCGGCAGCCGCGGGCTGTCGCTCGCGCTGGTGCCCAAGCGCCTGCCCGATGGCACTGACAACTCCGTGCACTGCGACGGCATCGAACACAAGATGGGCATCCATGGCAGCGCGACCTGCACGATGCGCTTCGAGCAAGCGACCGGCTGGCTGGTCGGCCAGCCGCACCGGGGCTTGGCAGCGATGTTCGTGATGATGAATGCCGCCCGCCTGCAGGTGGGCATGCAGGGGCTGGGGCACCTGGAAATGGCCCGGCAGAACGCGGTGCGGTACGCACGGCAGCGCGAGCAGATGCGCGCGCCGGTACGGCCGCAGGGCGTGGAGACCCCCGCGGACCCCATCGTCCACCATCCCGCGGTCCGCCGCACGCTGTGGACCTTGGAGGCCCTCGCCGAGGGACAGCGCGTGCTGGCCTACCGCACGGCCCACTGGCTGGACGAAAGCGAGCACCATCCCGATGCTGCACGGCGCCAGGTCCTGCGCGAACGGGTCGCATTGCTCACGCCCGTGGTCAAGGCCATGCTGACCGAGCACGGCTTCACCGGCGCGAGCGCCGCCTTGCAGGTGTGGGGCGGGCACGGCTACGTGCGCGAGTCGCGCATCGAGCAGGTGCTGCGTGACAGCCGCATCGCGATGATCTACGAGGGCACCAACGAGATCCAGGCCATCGACCTGCTCCAGCGCAAGGTGCTCGACGATGGCGGCGCGCGCCTGGAGGAGCTGCTGGGCCACATCGAGTCCGCCGCCGATGCATGGGGCGCAGACGGCGTCTGCGCGGGCCTCGCCCAGGCCCTGCGCCCCTTGCTGGACGAGGCGCGCCAGGCCACGGGGGCGCTGGCCAGGGCGGACGACCGCGAGGCTGCGTACCGCGTGGCGGGCGACTACCTGCGTGCGTTCGGACTCGTGCTGCTGGGCTGGTGCTGGGGAGACCTCGCCCAGGCGGCCGCGCGGCGGCCCGACGATCCAGCCTCCAGGCGGCGCCTCGCGGCCGCCTGCTTCGCACGCGACTGGTTGCTCCCCGAAGCGACCGCGGCCTGGCAACAGGTGCAGCGGCACGCCCGAGCGGTGCCGCCGTGGCCGCAGGACTGACCGTGGCGCAAGGGGAGCGCCTGTCGCCCGTCGAGCTGCCCCCACAGGAGGCGGGCCCGGCCCACACTACACTCGCGCTCGCGATGGCCAACACCTCCTCAGCCAAATCCGACGGCGGCTCCCACGGGCTGGACCAGTCGTGCCTCCGGCACGTGCTGGGCTACCACCTCGCGCAGGCCGACATCCCGGTCAAGAAGGTCTTCTTCAAGCACATTGGCGAGCCCTTGCAGCTGCGCCCGGTGGAGTTCACCATCCTGATGCTGGTGGCGAACAACGAGGACGTCACGCAGAAGCACCTGAGCCAGGCGCTGTCGGTCTCGGCCCCGAACATCACCACGCTGATCGACCGGCTGGTCGAGCGGGAGCTCGTGATCCGCGTGCGCAGCGAGACCGACCGGCGTTCCCAGTACATCCGCCTGACGCGCAAGGGCGCCGCGCTCGCCCGCAAGGCGCACGAGGTCTCGCTGACGATGGAGCAGGAGCTGGTGCGCCACCTCACCGAGGCCGAGCGTGCGATGCTGATCGAGCTGCTGCAGAAGGTGGCCCGCCACCGGCGGGTCTAGGCGGCGTCGTCCAGGTCACGCGGGCCGACGCCGGCTCCCCGCGGATCTCCCTCGGGCGGGACCACACCCGCCGGGGGCGGCCTTGCCCGGCCTTACTCCTGCAGCGCGACCTGGGCGATCTGCGTTCCCAGGCGTTCGGCGGCGTCCAGCGGCTCGACCGATGCCGCGTCCCGGTAGAGGGACTCGGCACGTTCCACCGCGGCTTCGCCCTCCAGCATCAGCAGTCCCTGCGCATACTCGATCCGCCCATAGACCGACCGGGGATGCAGGACGAGGCCCCGCTCGAACATCGCGCGCGCGCCCTCGGCGGTCGCGCCCAGCGGGTGCGCGATCAGCGCTCCCAGCTTGTCGATCACCTCGGCCTGGAACGCACCCAGCGCGAAGTGCGCCTCGGCATGGGTCGGGCGCAGCTGCCGTGCCTGCCCGAGCCCGCGCCGGATCTGCAGCGCCAGCTCCTGCGCCACGGCCGTCGTCACCGGCTGGGCCTGGGCGTAGCGGCCCAGGGCATGCGCCTGCCAGTACCAGGCGTCCGCGTCCTGCGCGTCCTCGCCCTGACGGGTGCGACACCACTGCGCCACCTCCAGCAGCAGCTCGAGCTTGCGTTTCTCGCCCGGCTCGACGAAGGTGGCATGCAGCGCCTGAGCCCGGCACGCGACCGGCAGGCCGGCCGCGCCAAGGGCCAGCGCCGCTTCGCGCGCCTCCCCCCAGCGCCCGGCGTGAAAGAGCGCCCACGCCCGTTGCACCTCGGCGGCCCGAGGCCAGGGCAATCCGTCGCCGGCATGCAGGGCAGCCCACTGCCGCGGCAGCTCCTGGGGGTCGTCCAGGTAGGCGGCGTACATGCCTTCGTACAGTGTCCACTCGGCCACGGTGCTCATCCCTCCCCCACGGTGCGGTAGCGGCCGGCCAGGCTCATCAGGTGCTCCTTCTGCCCGGCCTCGAGGTAGGGCAGCAGGAGGCTCAGCGCATGATAGGCGCCGCGCGAGAGCGCGCTGGCCGCGCTCTGCGGCTCCAGCGCCTTGCGCGGGTCTCGCACGTACTCGTAGCTCAGCCAGTAGGTGAGCACCACCACCATCGCCTCGGCCACCGGCTCGGCCTCACGCGGGTCGATGCGCACCGCCTGTTGCGCCGACAGGCCATCCAGCACCTGCCGCACCGCGCGCGACTTGTTCTTCAACGCGAACTGGAAGTGCGTCTCCAGCCGCCGGTTCTTGCTCAGCAGGTCGTTGAGGTCGCGATACAGGAAGCGGTACTGCCAGATCAGCTCGAACAGCATGTGGAAGAAGAGCCAGGCGTCTTCGACGTTGCGCACCTGCTCGGCGGCGGCGAGCAACTCGTTCAACGCCGTCTCGTAGCGGTCGAAGAGCGCGTTGATGAGCTCATCCTTGGCCGGATAGTGGTAGTACAGGTTGCCCGGGCTGATGCCCAGTTCGGCCGAGATCAGCGTGGTGGAGACATTGGGCTCGCCGAACCGGTTGAACAGCTCGAGCGTCACGTCCAGGATGCGCTCGGCCGTGCGGCGCGGTTTCTTGGGCTGCATGGGGTGCCTGTCTCCTCGGCGGATGCCTCTTGCACCGCGGCCCCGGGCGATGCGACCGCCGGGGCCCGACCGGCGAGGGCCTTGCCAGGCCAATCTAGCAAAAACGCCGCGGGGGTGGAATGGTGGCGCGCCCCTGCGTCCTGCACGCCGGGCGGCGCATGCCTACAATCCCTTCGCCATGCCCGCCGTCAGTTTCCAGCACGTCTCGAAGACCTACCGCTCCCCCCGCGGGGACGTCCACGCGCTCACGGACGTCAGCTTCGATATCCTCCCTGGCGAGTTCTTCGGCCTGCTCGGCCCCAACGGCGCAGGCAAGACGACGCTCATCAGCATCCTCGCCGGCCTCGGGCGCGCCTCCGAGGGGAGGGTGACGGTGCACGGCCATGACGTCGTGGCCGACTACGCCGCCGCGCGGCGCCAGCTGGGCATCGTGCCGCAGGAGCTCGTGTTCGATCCCTTTTTCACCGTCCGGGAGGCGCTGCGCATCCAGTCGGGCTACTTCGGTGTGCGTCACAACGACGACTGGATCGACGAGCTGCTCGTCAACCTCGGGCTGGCCGACAAGGCCAACGCGAACATGCGGCAGTTGTCCGGTGGCATGAAGAGACGTGTGCTGGTCGCCCAGGCCCTGGTGCACCGGCCGCCGGTCATCGTGCTCGACGAGCCGACCGCCGGGGTCGATGTGGAGTTGCGCCAGACGCTGTGGCAATTCATCGCCCGTCTCAACCGGGAAGGCCACACGGTGCTGCTGACCACGCATTACCTCGAGGAAGCCGAAGCGCTGTGCCACCGCATCGCGATGCTCAAGAACGGCCGGGTCGTGGCGCTGGACAAGACCACCGCGCTGCTCGCCGGCACCGCAAGCACCATGCTCAGCTTCAAGACCGACGGGGAACTGCCGCCGCTGCTGGCCGAGCGTGCCCGCTGGGTCGGCCGCGTCGTGCAGCTCAAGGCGCATGACGCACGCGAGGTCGAGGACATCCTGCATCAGCTGCGCCTGTACGGCTGCGCGGTGGAGGATCTGGAGATCGGCCGCGCCGACCTGGAAGACGTATTCCTCGAGATCATGCAGGCCGACACTTCGCCCGGCGCGTTCATCGCGCATCGCGCGCAGCTGGAGGCGGTGCGATGAGGGCGGATGCAAGGCCGGCGATGGAGCCGACCCGCTGGGCGGGCGTGCGCACGCTGTTCTACAAGGAGGTGCTGCGCTTCTGGAAGGTGAGCTTCCAGACCGTGGCCGCCCCGGTGCTGACGGCCGTGCTGTACCTGCTGATCTTCGGCCATGTGCTGGAAGACCATGTGCAGGTGTACGACCGGGTCGGCTACACCACGTTCCTGATTCCCGGGCTGGTCATGATGAGCGTGCTGCAGAACAGTTTCGCCAACAGCTCGTCCTCGCTGATCCAGAGCAAGATCACCGGCAACCTGGTGTTCCTGCTCGTCACGCCGCTGTCGCACTGGGCCTGGTTCACCGCCTACGTCGGTGCTTCGGTCGTGCGAGGCCTGGTGGTCGGGCTGGGCGTGTTCCTGGTCACGGTATGGTTCGCGCCTCCGACCTTCGCCGAGCCCTGGTGGGTCCTCGTCTTCGCGGTGCTGGGTGCCGGCATGCTGGGCTCCCTCGGGTTGATCGCAGGGCTGTGGGCCGAGAAGTTCGACCAGATGGCGGCCTTCCAGAACTTCCTCATCATGCCGATGACCTTCCTGGCCGGCGTGTTCTATTCCGTGCATTCGCTGCCCACGTTCTGGCAGGCGGTGAGCCACCTCAATCCGTTCTTCTACATGATCGACGGCTTCCGGCGGGGCTTCTTCGGCGTCAGCGACGTGTCGCCCTGGCTGAGCCTGGCCGTGGTGGGCTCCAGCTTCCTCGTCGTCGCCGGCCTGGCCCTGCACCTGCTGCGCACCGGCTACAAGTTGCGCCACTGACCCGATAGCCGGGTGCGCTCCGGGGGCGTCCGGCCAGCCAGGGGCGGCCCGCGAGCTCATGAGCGATAATCCCGACCCATGGCGGACCCGACTCCTTCCGAAGTGCGCGATTTCATCGCCCAGGGCCTCCGGTGCGAGCACCTGGAGGTCGAGGGCGACGGCCGCCATTTCTTCGCGACCATCGTGTCGGCCGATTTCGAGGGCAAGTCCCGGGTGGCGCGCCACCAGGCCGTGTACCGGGCGCTGGGCGATAGAATGCGCGAGCAAATCCACGCCCTGTCGATGAAGACGCTGACCCCCGCCGAGTGGGCTGAACTCTCGGCCTCCGCCTCCAGCCACCACCATCATTGACCCGCCTCGCCGCGACGGCGTCGCAGGCGGGCTCGGCGCGCGTCCGGGAAGGGCGCGATGGTGGGTCCCGCATGCCGCCCAGGTCGCGCGGGCCACACCACACCCTCCCATGGACAAACTCCTCATCCGCGGTGGCCGCCCCCTCCAGGGCGAAGTCGAGATTTCCGGCGCGAAGAACGCCGCGCTGCCCGAGCTGTGCGCGGCGCTGCTGACGGACGAGCCGGTCACGCTGGCCAACGTGCCGCGTCTGCAGGATGTGGCCACGACGCTCAAGCTGCTGCGCAACATGGGCGCGAACGCCGAGCGCGACGCGTCGCGGCCCGACCGCGTGACCATCGATGCCGCCCGCATCGCCAGGCCCGAGGCGCCGTACGACCTGGTCAAGACGATGCGCGCCTCCATCCTGGTGCTCGGGCCGCTGCTCGCGCGCTTTGGCCAGGCCACGGTCTCGCTGCCCGGCGGCTGCGCGATCGGCTCGCGGCCGGTGGACCAGCACATCAAGGGGCTGCAGGCGATGGGCGCGGACATCCGCGTCGAGCATGGCTACATCGTCGCCAAGGCCCGGCGCCTGAAGGGCGCGCGCATCACGACCGACATGGTGACCGTCACCGGCACCGAGAACCTGCTGATGGCTGCGACCCTCGCCGAAGGCGAGACCGTCCTCGAAAACGCGGCGCAGGAGCCGGAAATCCCCGACCTGGCCGAAATGCTCATCAAGATGGGCGCGCGCATCGAGGGGCATGGCACGAGCAAGATCCGCATCCAGGGCGTCGAGCGGCTCCACGGCTTGCCGGTGGACGCGCCGCACACCATCATCCCTGACCGCATCGAGACCGGCACCTTCCTGTGCGCGGTCGCGGCGGCCGGCGGCGACGTGCTCGTCAAGAACGCCTGCGCCGACCACCTCGACGCGGTGATCGAGAAGCTGCGCGAGGCGGGCGCCTCGATCGAGGTCGGCGCCGACCACATCCGGATCAAGTCGCAGGGCAGGCTCAAGGCCATGTCCTTCCGCACCAGCGAGTACCCCGGTTTCCCCACCGACATGCAGGCGCAGTTCATGGCCGTCAATTGTGTCGCCGAGGGCTCTGCCCTCGTGACCGAGACCATCTTCGAGAACCGTTTCATGCACGTCAACGAGCTGCTGCGCCTGGGCGCCAACATCGAGGTCGATGCCCACACCGCGGTCGTGCACGGGGTAGAGCGCCTGTCGGGCGCGACGGTGATGGCGACCGACCTGCGCGCCTCGGCCAGCCTCGTGATCGCCGGCCTGGTCGCCGAGGGCCAGACGCTGGTCGACCGCATCTACCACCTGGATCGCGGCTACGACCAGATGGAAGCCAAGCTGCGCGGCCTGGGCGCCGACATCGAGAGGGTCCAGTGATGTCGCAAGGCCCCATGCTCACGCTCGCCCTGTCCAAGGGCCGCATCTTCGAGGAGACGCTGCCCTTGCTGAAGGTCGCGGGCATCGAGGTGACCGAGGACCCGGAACGCTCACGCAAGCTCATCCTGCCGACCACGCAGCCGCACGTGCGTGTGGTGCTGGTGCGCGCCACCGACGTACCGACCTACGTGCAGTACGGCGCGGCCGACCTCGGCGTCGCCGGCAAGGACGTGCTACTGGAGCATGGCGGCGAGGGCCTGTACCAGCCGCTGGACCTGCGCATCGCCCGCTGCCGCATGAGCGTGGCGGCCCGCGCCGACTTCGACTACGCCGCCGCGGTGCGCCAGGGATCGCGCATCCGGGTGGCCACCAAGTACACCACGGTCGCGCGCCAGCACTTCGCCGACAAGGGCGTGCACGTGGACCTCATCAAGCTCTACGGCTCGATGGAGCTCGCTCCGCTCACAGGACTGGCCGACGCGATCGTCGACCTGGTCTCCACCGGCAGCACCCTGAAGGCCAACAACCTCGTCGAGGTCGAGAGGATCATGGGCATCTCCTCGCGCCTCGTCGTCAACCAGGCCGCGCTCAAGCTCAAGCGCGAGCCCCTGTCCCAGCTCATCGACCGCTTGTCGCAAGCGATAGAAAGGTAAGACCATGAGCGTCCAGATCCGCCAACTCGCCACCACCGCGCCGGACTTCGAAGCCGAGTTCCAGCGCGTGCTGCATTGGGCGGCGGAGACGGACCATGCGATCGAGCAGCGCGTGGCGGAGATCCTGGCCGACGTGCGTGCCCGTGGCGACGCGGCGGTCCTCGACTACACGCGCCGCTTCGACGGGCTCGAAGCGGCTTCGATCGCTGCGCTCGAGTTGCCCGCCACCGAGTTGCGCGCCGCGCTGGAGGCCCTGCCCGCCGACCAGCGCGAGGCCCTGGTTTACGCTGCCGACCGCGTGCGCCGCTACCACGAGCGCCAGCTCGAGGCCTGCGGCCGCTCGTTCAGCTACCGCGACGAGGACGGCACGCTGCTGGGCCAGAAGGTCACGCCGCTGGACCGCGTTGGGATCTACGTGCCAGGTGGCAAGGCCGCGTACCCGTCCAGCGTGCTGATGAACGCCGTGCCGGCCAAGGTCGCGGGTGTCGGCGAGATCGTGATGGTGGTGCCGACGCCGCGCGGGGAGAAGAACCTGCTCGTGCTCGCCGCTGCTGCGGTGGCCGGCGTGGACCGGGTCTTCACCATCGGCGGGGCGCAGGCGGTCGCCGCCCTGGCCTACGGCACGGCGACGATTCCCAAAGTCGACAAGATCACCGGCCCGGGCAATGCCTATGTGGCCAGCGCGAAGAAGCACGTCTTCGGCGTGGTCGGCATCGACATGATCGCCGGCCCCAGCGAGATCCTGGTGCTGGCCGACGGCAGCACGCCACCGGACTGGGTCGCGATGGACCTCTTCAGCCAGGCAGAGCACGACGAACTGGCGCAGAGCATCCTCCTGTGCCCGGATGCGGACTACATCGCCCGCGTGAAGGAGGCGATCGACCGCCTGCTGCCGCAAATGCCTCGCCGCGACGTGATCCGCGCCTCGCTCGAAGGGCGCGGCGCGCTGATCCACACGCGCAGCATGGACGAGGCCTGCGAGATCAGCAACCGCATCGCGCCGGAGCACCTGGAGGTCTCGTCCAGGGAGCCCGCCCGGTGGGAGCCGCTGCTCAGGCACGCGGGCGCGATCTTCCTCGGCGCCTACACCAGCGAGTCGCTCGGCGACTACTGCGCCGGCCCCAACCACGTGCTGCCCACCTCGGGCACGGCGCGCTTCTCGTCACCGCTGGGTGTGTACGACTTCCAGAAACGCTCCAGCCTGATCGAAGTGAGCGCGGCCGGCGCGCAACGCCTCGGGCGCGTCGCCGCGACGCTGGCCTACGGAGAGGGCCTGCAGGCCCATGCCCGGGCCGCCGAACTGCGCCTCGGGGCAGACGACAAGGAGCGTGCATGAACCGCACCCTGGACCAACGACTCGAACGCGTGCTGCGCCCCGACGTGCGCGAGATGCGCCCCTACGTGGTGCAGCCGAGCGCCGGCCTGATCAAGCTGGACGCGATGGAGAACCCCTTCCGCCTGCCGCCGCAGCTCCAAAGGGTGCTCGGCGAGCGGCTGGGCGCGGTGGCGATCAACCGCTACCCCGGCGAGCGCATCGACGAACTGAAGGCCGCACTGGCCCGCCACGCGGGCATGCCCGAGGGCTATGCGATCACGCTGGGCAACGGCTCGGACGAACTCATCACGCTGCTGGGCGTCGCCTGCGACCGCCCGGGCGCCGTCGTGCTCTCGCCCACGCCCGGGTTCGTGATGTACGAGATCTCCTGCGAATTGCTGGGCCTGCGCCACGTCGGCGTGCCACTCGAGCCGGAGACACTGGACCTGGACGAAGGCGCGATGCTGGCCGCGATCGAGGAGCACCAGCCGGCCATCGTCTACATCGCCTACCCCAACAACCCGACCGGCAACCTCTTCGACGACGCCGTCATCGAACGCATCGTCGAGGCCGCGCCGGGTCTGGTGGTGGTGGACGAGGCGTACCAACCCTTCGCCAGCAAGTCCTACCTCGACCGCCTGACGCGTCATCCGCACGTGCTGCTGATGCGCACGATGAGCAAGTTCGGCCTGGCGGGCATCCGCCTGGGCTACCTGATCGGGCGGCCCGAGATCGTCGGCCATGTCGACAAGGTGCGCCCGCCTTACAACGTCAGCGTGCTCAACTGCGAGGCCGCGCTCTTCGCGCTGGAGCACGAGGACGAATTCCGTCGCCAAGCCGAGGTGCTGCGCCGCGAGCGCGACCGGCTGATCGAAGCGCTGGCGGCCATGCCGGGTGTGCATCCCTTCCCGAGCGAGGCCAACATGATTCTGGTGCGCGTGCCGGACCCGGACACGGCCTTCGCTGGCATGAAGGCGCGCGGCGTACTGGTCAAGAACGTGTGCCGCGTGCATCCGCTCCTTGCGGGGTGCCTGCGCCTGACCGTGGGCACGCCCGAAGAGAACGAGCGGATGATCGGCGCCTTGCGCGCCAGCCTCCGATGAGATCGCTCCACCGAAGACCGTCATGAGTACAGCAATTGCTCCCGAGCGCGTGGCCGAGGTCACCCGCAACACCAACGAGACGCAGATCCGCGTGCGTGTGAACCTGGACGGCACGGGCCAGGCGAAGCTGTCGACCGGGATCGGCTTCTTCGACCACATGCTCGATCAGGTCGCCCGGCACGGGCTGATCGACCTGGAGATCGACGCCAAGGGCGACCTGCACATCGACGGTCACCACACCGTCGAGGACGTGGGCATCACGCTGGGCCAGGCGGTCGCCCGCGCGGTGGGCGACAAGAAGGGCATCCGGCGCTACGGCCATGCGTACGTGCCGCTGGACGAGGCCCTGTCGCGCGTGGTCATCGATTTCTCGGGCCGGCCGGGCCTGACGATGCACGTGCCGTTCAAGGCAGGCATGATCGGTGCCTTCGACACCCAGCTCGCGTATGAGTTCTTTCAGGGTTTCGCCAACCACGCCCTGGTCACGCTGCACATCGACAACCTGCGCGGCGAGAACGCGCACCATCAGTGCGAGACCGTGTTCAAGGCCTTCGCCCGGGCACTGCGCATGGCACTGGAGCGCGACGAGCGCATGAGCGGCGCCGTGCCGTCCACGAAGGGGACCCTGTGAGCGCAGCCGTGCATGCCGCCATGCAACCAGAAGGTGCGCGGGCGAACCGCGCGCGTCTGGTCGCCGTCGTCGACTACGGCATGGGCAACCTGCGCTCGGTGTCCCAGGCGGTGATGCATGCCGCCCGCGACGTGCCGGGGGTGCAGGTCGTCGTCACCGCCGACCCCGAGGTGGTCCTGGCCGCCGAACGCGTGGTGCTGCCAGGGCAGGGCGCCATGCCGGACTGCATGCGCGAGCTGCGCGACTCGGGCCTGCAAGACGCGGTGCTCGACGCGGCCGCGCGCAAGCCGCTGATGGGCGTGTGTGTCGGGATGCAGATGCTGCTGGACCGCAGCGAGGAAGGGCCGACCGACGGGCTCGGGCTGATCCCCGGCGAGGTGTTGCGATTCCGCCTCGACGGCTTGCGTCAACCCGACGCAAGCCGGTACAAGGTGCCCCAGATGGGCTGGAACCGCGTGTTCCAGACCACCCCGCACCCGATCTGGGCAGGCGTGCCCGACGGCGCCTATTTCTACTTCGTCCACAGTTTCCACGCGCGCGTGCGCGACCGGCTCCACAGCACCGGGGAAACCGAGTACGGGGTGCGCTTTACCTCTGCGGTGGCGCGGGATAACATTTTCGCGACCCAGTTCCACCCGGAGAAGAGCGCCGACCACGGTCTCGCCCTGTACCGCAACTTCCTCCTCTGGAAGCCTTGATCTGGAAGCCCTGATCCCGGACCTCTGATCGCTTCTCCGCGGCCCTTCGCCTTTCCTCCACCACCCATCGCTTCGGCTATGTTGCTGATTCCTGCCATCGACCTGAAAGACGGCCAGTGCGTGCGCCTGAAACAGGGCGACATGAACGATTCCACCACCTTCGGGGAAGATCCGGCAGCCATGGCGCGGCGCTGGGTGGACGCCGGCGCGCGCCGCCTGCACCTCGTCGACCTCAACGGGGCCTTTGCCGGCAAGCCGGTCAACGAGGCGGCCATCAAGAGCATCCTCGCCGAGGTGGGTGACGAGGTCCCGGTGCAATTGGGCGGCGGCATCCGCGACCTGGACACGATCGAGCGTTACCTCGATGACGGGCTGAGCTACGTCATCATCGGCACCGCCGCGGTCAAGAACCCTGGATTCCTGAAGGACGCCTGCACCGCCTTCGGCGGCCACATCATCGTCGGGCTCGACGCCAAGGACGGCAAGGTGGCGACCGACGGCTGGTCCAAGCTCTCGGGCCACGAGGTGATCGACCTGGCCCGCAAGTTCGAGGACTACGGCGTCGAGGGCGTGATCTACACGGACATCGGCCGGGACGGCATGCTGACCGGCATCAACATCGACGCCACCGTCAAGCTGGCGCAGGCCCTCACCGTGCCCGTGATCGCCTCGGGCGGCCTGGCCGGGATGCGCGACATCGAGGCGCTGTGCGAGGTCGAGGACGAAGGCATCGAAGGCGTGATCTGCGGCCGTGCCATCTACACCGGTGCGCTGGACTTTGCCGAGGCCCTCAAGCGCGTCGAGCAACTGAGCGAGCGCGTCTGACGCGCCCACGAACCACCCCTTGCCCGGGCGCCGCGACGCGGCGTCCTCGTTGCCCATGCTCGCCAAACGCATCATTCCCTGCCTGGACGTGACCGGTGGTCGGGTCGTCAAGGGCGTCAACTTCGTCGAGCTGCGCGACGCCGGCGATCCGGTCGAGATCGCCGCGCGCTACAACGAGCAGGGCGCTGACGAGCTCACCTTCCTCGATATCACGGCGACCAGCGACGGCCGCGACCTCATCCTGCCCATCATCGAGGCGGTGGCCAGCCAGGTCTTCATCCCCCTGACGGTCGGCGGCGGCGTGCGCACCGTGGAGGACGTGCGCCGGCTTCTCAATGCAGGGGCCGACAAGGTCAGCTTCAATTCCGCGGCCGTGGCCGACCCCGACGTGATCCGCCGCGCCTCCGACAAATACGGCGCGCAATGCATCGTCGTCGCGATCGACGCCAAGGCACGCGGCGACGGCAGCGGCTGGGACGTCTACACGCACGGCGGGCGCAAGAACACCGGCCTCGACGCCGTCGCCTGGGCGCGGCAGATGGCCGAGTACGGCGCGGGCGAGATCCTGCTCACCAGCATGGACCGCGACGGCACCAAGAGCGGCTTCGACCTGGCGCTCACCCGCGCGGTGAGCGATGCGGTGCCGGTCCCCGTGATCGCCTCGGGCGGTGTCGGCAACCTCGAGCACCTGGTGGAGGGCATCGTGCAGGGCGGGGCGGACGCCGTGCTGGCCGCCAGCATCTTCCACTACGGCGAATACACGGTGGGCCAGGCCAAGGCCCTGATGTCCGAACGGGGCATCCCCGTGCGGTCTTGAACACCGGCCCGGCCGTCGCGTCACATCGGATTGATACACTCGCCGGGATGGACTGGCTCGATCAGGTCAAGTGGGACGAGCAGGGGCTCGTGCCGGTCATCGCCCAGGAGGCGGCTTCCGGCGACGTGCTGATGTTCGCCTACATGAATCGCGAGGCGCTGGCGCTCACGGCCGAGCGCGGCGAAGCGGTGTACTGGAGCCGGTCCCGGGGGCGCCTATGGCACAAGGGGGAGGAGTCCGGCCACGTGCAGAAGGTGCGCGAGATCCGGCTCGACTGCGACGGTGACGTGGTCCTGCTCAAGGTCGACCAGCTGGGCCACGAGCCGGGGATCGCCTGTCACACTGGGCGTCATTCCTGCTTCTTCAACCTATGGAAGGACGGCCGCTGGCAGGTCGTCGATCCGGTCCTGAAGGATCCGGAGCGCATTTACAAGTAGCGACGATGAGCGGCAACGACACCCTGGCCCGGCTCGCCGAGGTCATCGAATCGCGCAAGGGCGGCGACCCGGAGAAGTCCTACGTCGCCCGGCTGCTGCACAAGGGTACCGACGCGATCCTCAAGAAGGTCGGCGAGGAGGCCACCGAGACGGTCATGGCCGCCAAGGACGGCGATCGCCAGAAGATCGTCTACGAGGTGGCCGACCTGTGGTTCCATTCGATGATCGCGCTGGCCCATTTCGGCCTGAAGCCCGCCGACGTGCTGGCCGAGCTCGAACGCCGCGAAGGGCTCTCGGGGCTGGAGGAGTTCGCCTTGCGCAAGGCCCGGCAACGGGAGGCGGAAGGTCATGGTGGCGCCGAGGCCGCGACACCGGAGGCACCCTGACATGCGTTACGACGTCGAACTGACCGAGCAGGAGCGCAAGCTCAAGACCATCGGCACGGTCAGCTATCTGCTGCACACCATCGTCGCCGTCTCGGCGGTGATCCCGGGCGTGCAGGGTAGCGTGCTACTGCTGATCGCGGCGGTCATCCTCGATCTGGTCAAGCGGGACGACGCGGCCGGCACCTGGCAGGCCTCGCACTTCAGCTGGCGGATCCGCTCCGTGCTGTGGGCCGGCGGCCTGTACCTCATCACCGCCCCGCTGTGGCTGCTGTTCTTCGTGCCCGGCATGATCGCCTGGGCGCTCATCTCGATCTGGTTCCTCTACCGTGTCGTCCGCGGCTGGATCAACCTCAACGCCAACAAGGCCATCGAGCCCGCACGCCCATGAGCCACGCTGACCCGAACTGCATCTTCTGCAAGATCGTCGCCGGGCAAATTCCGTCACGCAAGGTCTACGAGGACGAGGAACTGCTCGGCTTCCACGACATCCGACCGCATGCGCCCGTGCACTTCCTCCTGATCCCCAAGATCCACGTGCCGTCGCTGGGCGAGGTGGGGCCGGAGCACGAGGCGCTGCTGGGCCGCATGCTGGCGCTGGCGCCGCGGCTGGCGAAGGAGAACGGCGCGGACAACGGCTTTCGTGTCGTGGTCAATACCGGCGAGGATGGCGGGCAGGAGGTCTACCACCTCCATGTCCATGTCATGGGCGGCCCCCGTCCCTGGCGCGTGGGCTGAGCGGAAAAGTAAAATTTGCGACTGGTTTAGGAGTACATCATGGGTTCGTTCAGTGTCTGGCACTGGTTGATCGTGCTGCTGATCGTGGTGCTGGTGTTCGGCACGAAGAAGCTCAAGAACATCGGCAGCGACCTCGGCGCGGCGGTCAAGGGCTTCAAGGACGGCGTGCGCGACGGCTCGACGACCAGCGCCGAGGGCGGCAACGCGCCGACGCAGCAGGTCACCGCCGAGCGCAGCAGCGACAAGCAGGCCCCGATCGACGTCGACGCCAAGACCAAGTCGTGAGTCCGGTCGCGGTCCGGACCTTGCCCGGCGGGCCTGCCGCCTCCGGGCTGATCGCCGTCCATGATTGATTTCGGTTTCGACAAGCTCGCCCTCATCGGCACCGTCGCGCTCATCGTGATCGGGCCGGAGAAGCTGCCGCGCGTCGCACGCACGGTCGGGCACCTGCTCGGCCGGGCGCAGCGCTACGTTGCCGAGGTCAAGGCCGAGGTCAACCGGTCCATAGAGCTCGAAGAGCTCAAGAAGATGAAGACCGACGTCGAGGACGCCGCGCGCAACTTCGAGCAGTCGGTGTCCAAGGAAGTGGGGCAGGTCTCGCAGGACTTCGAGAAGTCCTGGAGCGAGATCCAGGGCAGCGGGGTCGGCACCGGCGGCACTTCCTCGGCCGGCGACGGCGAGTGGTACCAGCCGGTGCGCGAGTACAAACCCGTCAAGAAGAACTGGCGCGTCAAGCGGGCCGCCGTTCCCCAGTGGTACAAGCAGCGGCAGGGTGTGCGCAGCCGGGTCCAGTCGGGCGCTGCCCGCGTGGCCCGTTTCCGCCCGCCGCGCGCTTCCTCGAAAGCCGGTTCGTGAGTGCCCCATCCCCCAACGATCGTCCGGACGAGCTGGACGGCACCGAGCAGCCCTTCGTCTCGCACCTGATCGAGTTGCGGGACCGGCTGATCCGCGCCCTGATCGCCGTGGGCGTGTGTTTCGGCGTCTTGTTCCTCTGGCCGGGTCCTGCCGGCCTGTACGACATGCTGGCCGCCCCGCTGGTCGCGCACCTGCCCGAGGGCGCGACCCTGATCGCCACGAGCGTGATCTCGCCCTTCCTCGTGCCGCTCAAGATCACGTTGATGACGGCCTTCCTGCTGGCGCTGCCGGTCGTGCTCTACCAGGCCTGGGCCTTCGTCGCGCCGGGGCTGTACACGCACGAGAAGAAGCTGGTGCTACCGCTGGTGGTGTCCAGCACCATCCTCTTCCTCATCGGGGTGGCGTTCTGCTACTTCTTCGTCTTCGGGCAGGTCTTCAAGTTCATCCAGAGCTTCGCGCCCAAGAGCATCACCGCGGCGCCGGACATCGAGGCCTACCTCAGCTTCGTGCTGACGATGTTCATCGCCTTCGGCCTCGCCTTCGAGGTCCCGATCGTCGTGGTCGTGCTGGCCCGCATGGGCGTGGTGCCGCTCGAGAAGCTGCGTGCCTTCCGCAGCTACTTCATCGTGCTGGCCTTCATCATCGCGGCCATCGTGACGCCCCCGGACGTCATCTCCCAGCTGGCACTGGCGATTCCCATGTGCCTGCTGTACGAAGTGGGACTGTGGGCCGCGGCACTATTCATCAAGCAGACCCGCTCACCCGAGGCCGAAGCCGAGGAAGACGCGGCGACCCGTTGAGCGCCGCGGCATCGCACGCTCAGCGAAGCTGACGCCGCACTGGCGGTCGCTCCGCCACCCGCACCTGCAGTTCCACCTGTTCGCGACCCCGCTGCACCACGATGGGCGCGGTCGATTCCGGCCTCAGCGCAGCCACCGCATTGAGCAACTGCACCGTGCTGGAGATTTCCTTGCCTGCCACCTCCACCACGACGTCGCCCGGCCGCATGCCGGCACGGTGAGCGGGACCGCCTTGCAGCACTCCCGTGATGAGCACTCCCTCCTTGACCGGCAGGTTGAAGGTCTCGGCCATCTCGGGGGTCAGGTCCTGCGGCTCCACGCCGATCCATCCGCGCCGCACGTGCCCGTCCTTGATCAGCGCCTCCATCACCTGCCGCGCCGTGGACGCGGGAATGGCGAAGCCGATCCCCAGGCTGCCGCCGGTGCGGGAGTAGATCGCCGTGTTGATGCCCATCAGGTTGCCGGAGGCGTCGACCAGTGCGCCGCCGGAATTGCCCGGATTGATCGCCGCGTCGGTCTGGATGAAGTTCTCGAAGGTGTTGATGCCCAGCTGGTTGCGCCCCAGTGCGCTGACGATTCCTGCGGTCACCGTCTGCCCGACCCCAAACGGGTTGCCGATGGCCAGCACCACGTCGCCCACCTGCAGGGCGTCGGAGTCGCCGAAGGTGATGGCCGGCAACTTGTCCAGGTCGATCTTGAGCACCGCCAGGTCCGATTCCGGGTCGGTGCCGACCACCGCGCCGCGGGTCTTGCGGCCGTCGCTGAGCATCACCTCGATGTCGTCCGCCCCCTCGATGACGTGGTTGTTCGTCAGCACGTAGCCTTGGGGCGAGACGATGACCCCCGACCCGAGGCCGGTTTGCGGTTGCGAAGGCTGATCCCCGAAGAAGAAGCGGAACCAGGGGTCGTTGAGGTGGGGGTTGCGTTCCGGCGCCTTGCTGGTCGCGATGTTGACGACGGCCGGCGCGGCCCGTTTGGCCGCGGCCGAGTAGCTGCTGGGCGCGGGCACGGCGGCCACGGGGGGCGCCTCGTTGATCGAGATGGTGGGCACCACGCTGCCGGGGCTGCGGTGCAGCCATTCGGGCTTGAGGGTCGCCACGACGAACAGGGCCGCCACGGCCACGGTGACGGCTTGCGAGAAAATCAGCCAGGTCTTGCGCATGGGAGTTGTGGGTGATGGTCCACCGCGATGAGTTGGAGGCGTACCTGAAGGGGCTGCTGGAGGCGGACCGTTTCAAGGATTATGGGCCGAACGGCTTGCAAGTCGAGGGCCGCCCGGCGATCCGCAAGCTCGTCAGCGGCGTCACCGCGAGCCTGGCGCTGATCGAGGCCGCGGTCGCCGCCGGCGCCGACGCCATCCTCGTGCACCACGGTCTGTTCTGGCGCGGGCAGGACGGCCGCGTCGTCGGCTGGATGAAGCAGCGACTGCAGCGCCTGCTGGTCGCCGACGTCAACCTCTACGCCTTTCATCTGCCGCTGGACGCCCACCCGGAGCTGGGCAACAACGCGCAGCTCGGGCGCGTGCTGGGCCTGACGGCGGAACGGCGCTTCGGGGACCAGGACCTGGGCTTCCTCGGCACCCTCGGCCATCCGCTCACGCTGGGCACCTTCGCGCAGCAGGTGGGTAGCGCGCTGCGGCGCACCCCGGTGGTCGTCGAGGGCGACGGCCGGCCGATCCGGCGCGTCGGCTGGTGCACCGGCGGCGCACAGGGGTACTTCGAGGCGGCGATCGCCGCCGGTGTGGATGCCTTCCTGACCGGCGAGATCTCCGAGCCTCAGGCCCACTACGCGCGGGAGACCGGCGTGGCCTTCCTCGCCTGCGGCCACCATGCCACCGAGCGTTACGGCGCCCCGGCGCTCGCCGCGCACGCCGCCGAGCGCTTCGGCCTCGTGCACGAGTTCATCGAGATCGACAACCCGGCATGAAACCCCGGCCGCTCGCGCTCACCATGGGCGATGCCTGCGGCATCGGCCCTGAGATCATCGCCATGGCCCATCGTGCGGGCGAGCTGGGCGACTGCGTGGTCTATGGCGACCCGCAGGTGCTGCGGCGGGCTTTCTCCTGCACGGGCGGACCTGCACCCCTGGCAGTGCTGTCGTCCCTGGAGAACTGGTGCGACAAGCCGCCGGGATGCCTGGCGGTCTGGCCTGCGGCTGCACTGCCGGAGGATGTGCCGGTCGGCCGGGTCGATGCCCGCGCCGGCGAGGCCGCTCACGCCTGCATCCGCCAGGCGGTCGAGGCGGCCCTGGCGGGACGGGTGGCCGGCATCGTGACGGCGCCCGTCCACAAGGAGGCGCTCGCCGCGGCAGGTGTGCCCTTCCCGGGGCACACGGAGATGTTGCAGGCCTACGCGAACGGGCCGGGTGGCGCGCCGGTGCGGATGATGCTCGCCAATGACGAGCTCAAGACCGTGCTCGTGAGCATCCACGTCTCGTTGCGGCAGGCCATCGAGGCCGTGACGCGGGACAATGTGCTGGAGACACTGCGCATCGCCCATCGCAGCGCGGCCTTGTGGGGCCGGCCGCACCCGCGCATCGCCGTGGCCGGACTCAACCCGCACGCCGGCGAGGGCGGGCTGTTCGGGGACGAGGAACTGCGGATCATCGGTCCGGCCATCGAGACGGCGCGGGCCGAGGGGATCGACGCCCACGGGCCGTACGCCCCCGACACGGTGTTCATGCGTGCGCGCCATGCACCGGGTCACCCGGGCGAGTTCGACCTGGTCATCGCGATGTACCACGACCAGGGGCTGATCCCGGTCAAGTACCTGGGGGTGGAGCAGGGCGTGAACGTCACCCTGGGCCTGCCCTTCGTGCGCACCAGCCCGGATCACGGCACCGCGTTCGACCTGGCCGGCACGGGGCGCGCCAGCCCCGCCAGCCTCGTGGCGGCAGTGCGGATGGCCCGCGCGCTCGTGGCGGGCGGTTCGAGCGCGCCGGCCGCCGCGGGTTGAGGGGGCCGCGGTCGCACGCGGCGACCCGTCGCGCGACGGGCTCGCAGGCGGGCAGGCGCCGGGCGGCACTCAGCTCTTGCTGTTGGTGGTGAGGGCGGCCAGCTGGCGGCGCGCCCGCGCGACGGCCCGTTCGATCAGGTAGGCCTGCTCGAAGGCCCGGAAGCGCCCGCTTTCGCACAACCTCGCGAGCATGCGTCCGGTCATAGAGATGATCTTCTGGTGCTTGTGGCCGTAGCTGAAGATGAAGAACGTGCGGCCTGGGCTGACCCAGTTCAGCCGCACCTTCTTCCACCCGCCTTCCATGTGCATCTGGTAAGCCACGCCCGCCTGGACGTACTGGGCGAGCTGGGCGCCCTTGGTCGGGGTTTCCGGTTGCAGCTCGGGCCCCAGGGCCTCGAGGTTGATGTCGACCTCCGCGCCTGCCGCGGGGTTGTCCAGATGGGCCAGGTCGATGTCCACCTGGCCGTCCCAGTCGATGGCCGTTTCCTGTACCAGGCCTACCTGCGCGGCCTCCTCCTCGGAAAAGCCCGTCGGCTCGCCTTGCAGGGGCGCGGTGGCGTCCGCGGGGGCCGCTGCGTCTCGGGCGGTGGGCAGTTGAAGGCGGTCCAGCGCCTGGAGATGGCTTTCGAGCTGGTGGCGCTGGAAATCGCTGAGCGGCTGGCCCTTGAGGGATTGCGCATGGCAGGGCAGCAACTCGGCGAAGAAGGCCTTTTTCTTGTCTTCCGGCCACCGGATCAGCGCGAGGCCCTCGTTGAGGGTCTTCATCAGTTGCGGCAGCGCCAGGATGAACTGCTTGCGCTCGGCCGGACTGTGCTTGGGCTGCACGCTCAGGATCAGATCCCGCGCCGCCTGCTTCATGCGGCGGGTGACCTCGGCATCGGGGCCGTGCCGCATCGCGGCCTCGACCTGCACCTGCGACCACGTCTGTTGCAGGAAGTCGCGCAGGAAGTCGTGCACGGCCACCGGCAGCAGCGCGGCCTGTACCTGCTGCGCGTAGCGCGCCTGCAGTCGCAGCTGGCTCTCCTTCTGCGCCAGCAGTTCGACGGCCTGCGCATGGGCCTGGGCCTCGTCGCGCGCCTGTTCCTGCACGAAGCCTTCGAGCGCGCGCAGCTTGGACTCGTACAGGTCCATCTGGTCGAAGTCGCCCTCGACGACCTGCTGCACCAGCTCGCGCACCAGCGACATGAAGCGCTTGCCCGGCCCCTCGTCGAACTCGTCGAAGGCGCAGGCCACCGACGCCATGCGGTTGACGAACTTGCGCACGGGATGGCTGCGCGAGGAGAAGAACTGCACGTCCTTCAGCGCCACCCGCAGCACGGGCAGCTGGAGACGGGCGATCTGCCGCGCCATCTGCGGCGGGACCTTGGGGTCGGAGAGGATCTGGTCGAACAGCGAGGCGACGATGTCGATCACCATGTGATCGAGCGGCGCGTTCGACGCGCGCATCAACTCGTCGCGGTGCGCCCGGATCAGGTTGACCGCCATCAGGCCGCCGAGGCCAGTCGCCAGAGGTCCGGAGCCGCTGGCGGGGGCTGCGCCGACGGCCGGGGTCCAGCCGCTGGTGGTGGTCGGGTCCAGTGCGCCGGGCGTGCTGGTGAGGAAGGCCAGCCGGCGGATGAGCTCGGCCATCTGTGCATCGCTGACCCCGCCTGCGGCCGCGCCTGCCCCACCGGGCACGGTCGTTCCCCACCCGGGCCGGGGCGTACCCCCCGAGGTGGCGAAGCCGCCGGAGCCGGAGGGGCCGAAGGACGCCGGCGCCGCGACGCCGAACAGCGCGCTCAGCGTCTGAGCAGCGCTGTGCAGGTCTCCCGGCACGGTACGCGGCGCCGCGGCGGAAGGGGCGGTCACCCCGCCGGTTCCCCCTAAGCTGGTGCGCACCGCCAGGCCGACCGGCTGCACGCCGCGCGAGGTCATGTCCGCGACGATGGCCGCGTAGCACTGCCGCATTGCCTTGGCCAGCGCGTGGCCCGTCTCGCGGGCCAAGGTCTTGCGCACGGCAGCGTCGGGCGTGACGCTTTCCAGCGCGCGGAACAACGCCTTGCCAACGATCTCCGGCCGGATCGGGTTGCGCTCGGGATCCGGACGGCCCAGGCCCAGCAACGAGCCCATGTAGGCGTCCAGCTCGCGCAGTTCCCACTCGCATTCGTGCTCGATCGCAAGCCCCAGGCGGTGGGCCGTGACCTGCTCCTCGACCTCGCTGTCACCGACGAGGCTGAGCGCCGTCCAGTCGGTGGCGGCGAAGGACCGGCTGCTGCGGGGGTGAAGTTCCTGCGCGACCTTCTCGTTCAACACCGCGCTGAAGGTCATGTTGAACGACGACAGCTTGTGCTGGAAGTCGTACTGCGCGGCCATGTAGGCCTGCCGGTCGGCGTTGCTCTTGGCCGACAACGCGAGCATGCCCAGCACGTCCACGGTGCGACTCGCCATGTCGGCGACCGTGGACAGGATTCTTTGCACCGCCGTCTGCATGACGGCGTGAAGACGCGGGTCGGGTACGCTCATTGCAGCGGGTTCGCAACAAAGTGCAGTATGGCGCGAAACCGCCCCGATGCGGCAGGCGCCCGCCTGCGCCGGGTGCGCAATTCGCCACCGAAGCCACGTCCAGGCTCCGGCGGTTTACATGCGGTTACTTTTTCAAGGAGTCGCGGATCTCGCGCAGCAGCACCACCTCTTCGGGCGCAGCGGCAGGTGCGGTGGCAGCGGGCGGTTCCCGCCGCTTGAGCCGGTTGATCTGCTTGATCATCAGAAAGATCACGAAGGCGAGCAGCACGAAGTTGAGCGCCACCGTGATGAAGTTGCCGTAGGCGAGCACCGCGCCGCCTTGCTTGGCCTCTGCCAGTGTGCTGGCGGTCTGCCCGGCCAGCGGGATGAAGTAGTTCGAGAAGTCCAGGCCCCCGAACAGCTTGCTGACGACCGGCATGATGATGTCATTGACCAGCGAGTCGATGATCTTGCCGAACGCGCCGCCGATGATGACGCCTACGGCCAGGTCAATGACATTGCCCTTGACGGCGAACTCCCTGAACTCGCTCATGAAACTCATCTTCCACCCTCTCCTGGAGACCACCGCAGGGTGCGGCTGGGGCGCAGTATGCGCGAGGCGACCGGCGCCCGACAAGGCTCGGAGGTCGGGTAGCGGGCCGCGCAAGCGTTGGCGGGCTGGTTTCGAGCAGTTGCGGTCGGATAGAATCTCGGGTTGCCCCTAACTAGAGAAGTGCTTCCTGAGGATCCCCATGAGTGACCAGCAAGTGGACAAAGGCCGCCGCACTTGGGTAGCCATTGCCTGTGGAGCCGGTGCCGTCGGTGGCGTGGCCACAGCGGTTCCTTTCGTTTCCACGTTCCAGCCGTCCGAGAAGGCCCGTGCCGCCGGGGCGCCGGTCGAGGTGGACATCAGCAGCCTGAAGCCGGGCGACATGATCACGGTGGAGTGGCGCGGCAAGCCGGTGTGGATCATCCGCCGCACGCCCGAGCAACTCGCTTCGCTGGAAAAGACCGAGCCCCAGGTGGCCGATCCGAATTCCGAGCGCAAGCCGGCCGAACTCACGCCGGAGTACGCCCGCAACCGGTGGCGCGCTCGCGAGGACCACAAGGAGATCCTCGTGGCCGTGGGCATCTGCTCGCACCTGGGCTGCTCGCCGACCGCCCGCTTCGCGGCGGGGCCCCAGCCGTCGCTGCCCGACGACTGGGCCGGCGGCTTCCTGTGTCCCTGCCACGGCTCGACCTTCGACATGGCGGGTCGCGTCTTCAAGAACAAGCCTGCGCCGGACAACCTGGAGGTGCCGCCGCATGTCTACCTCTCCGACACCAAGCTCCTGATCGGTGAGGACAAGGCGGCCTGAAGCACCGCAGGCGGCCTGCCGCCGGCCCCGCGACCTGCACTGCTCGCGCGAGGGTCCCGCGGCCGGCAAGGCCCCAAGGCTAACGAAGTATCGAGGTGACCCCCATGGCTGAATTCAAAGAAGCTCCGCCGAACGCCACGCGCGGCCAGAAGCTGCTGACCTGGATCGACAACCGGTTCCCGTTGTCGCAGCTGTACAACGAGCACATGGCGCAGTACTACGCGCCGAAGAACTTCAACTTCTGGTACATCTTCGGCTCGCTGGCGCTCGTCGTGCTGGTGATCCAGATCGTCACCGGCATCTTCCTCGTGATGCACTACAAGCCCGACGCCAACCTGGCGTTCGCGTCGGTCGAGTACATCATGCGCGACGTGCCGTGGGGCTGGTTGATCCGCTACATGCACTCGACCGGCGCCTCGGCGTTCTTCGTCGTGGTGTACCTGCACATGTTCCGCGGCCTGCTGTACGGCTCCTACCGCAAGCCGCGCGAGCTCGTCTGGATCTTCGGCTGCCTGATCTTCCTGATGCTGATGGCCGAGGCCTTCTTCGGCTACCTGCTGCCCTGGGGCCAGATGTCCTACTGGGGCGCCCAGGTGATCGTGAACCTGTTCGCCGCGATCCCGTTCATCGGCCCGGACCTGGCCATCCTGATCCGTGGCGACTACGTCGTTTCCGACGCCACGCTGAACCGCTTCTTCAGCTTCCACGTGATCGCGATCCCGCTGGTGCTGCTGGGCCTGGTCGTCGCGCACCTGATCGCGCTGCACGAGGTGGGCTCGAACAACCCCGACGGTGTCGAGATCAAGGAGAAGCGCGACGCGGCCGGCCGCCCGCTGGACGGCATCCCGTTCCACCCGTACTACACGGTGCACGACATCTTCGGCTTGTCGATCTTCCTGATCGTCTTCAGTGCCATCGTGTTCTTCGCGCCCGAGTTCGGCGGGTACTTCCTGGAGTACAACAACTTCATCCCGGCCGACCCGCTCAAGACGCCGCCGCACATCGCGCCGGTGTGGTACTTCACGCCGTTCTACTCGATGCTGCGCGCCACGACCGACCTGATGGTCAACGTGCTGTGCGTGATCATCGCCCTGGGCGCGATCCTGGGGGTCATCAAGGGCGGCTTCTCGGGCAAGGGCAAGGTGGCCGTGCTGGTCGGCGCGCTGATCGCCGTCGCGCTGCTCAAGGCCTTCGACGCCAAGTTCTGGGGCGTGGTGGTGATGGGTGGCGCGGTGATCATCCTGTTCTTCCTGCCCTGGCTGGACCGCAGCCCGGTCAAGTCGATCCGCTATCGCCCGGATTGGCACAAGTACGTCTATGCCGTGTTCGTGCTGTTCTTCCTGGTGCTGGGCTACCTCGGCATCCAGCCGCCGTCGCCCACGGGCGAACTGGTGTCCCAGATCGGCACGCTGTTTTACTTCGGCTTCTTCCTGCTGATGCCCTGGTGGAGCCGCCTGGGCGAGTTCAAGCCGGTCCCCGAGCGGGTGACCTACGCCGCCCACTGAGCCGCCGGAGCCCACACGATGAAAAAACTGATCTACTCCCTGCTGGCCTCCCTCATGCTGCTGGCCGGCGCGCCGGCGGCACGTGCCGCCGAGGGCGGCATTGCCTGGGACAAGTTCCCCATGGAGCGGGTGACCGACATCGCGGCGCTGCAAAATGGTGCCAAGCTGTTCGTCAACTACTGCCTGAACTGCCATTCCGCGGCGTTCATGCGCTACAACCGGCTGCGCGACATCGGGTTGACTGAGCAGCAGATCAAGGACAACCTCATGTTCGCCACCGACAAGGTCGGCGAGACCATGAAGGTGTCGCTCGATCCGAAGCAGGCCAAGGAATGGTTCGGAGCCACGCCGCCTGACCTGACGGTGATCGCCCGCTCGCGTGCGTCGCACTCGGGCACCGGCGCCGACTACCTCTACACCTACCTGCGCACGTACTACCGGGACTTCACCAAAGAGACCGGCTGGAACAATCTCGCATTCCCGAACGTGGGCATGCCGCACGCCCTGTGGGAACTGCAGGGCCAGCGGGCCGCGAAGTTCATCGAGGAGAAGGATCCGCACGATCCCAGCAAGACCCACCAGGTTTTCGCAGGGTTCGAGCAGCTGACTCCCGGCCAGATGAGCCCCCAGGAGTACGACCACGCGGTGGCCGACCTGGTGGCCTTCCTGCAATGGATGGGAGAGCCGGTGCAGAAGGATCGCGTGCGTCTGGGCGTCTGGGTTCTGATCTTCCTGAGCCTGTTCACCCTGATCGCGTGGCGTCTGAACGCCGCGTACTGGAAGGACGTGAAGTAACGAGGGCGGCGGGGCCCGCCGGGGCGCCGCTGCGACGTTCGGAGTGGGTGGCCCGCGGCGCCCACTCCGTTTGTGTTTTCTGATAGACGAACTCGACGAGCATAGGAGCACGCCATCATGATGGTGCTTTACTCCGGGACCACCTGCCCCTATTCCCACCGCTGCCGTTTCGTGCTGTTCGAAAAGGGGATGGACTTCGAGATTCGCGACGTCGACCTGTTCGCGAAACCGGAAGACATCGCGCTGATGAACCCTTACAACGAGGTGCCCATCCTCGTCGAGCGCGACCTCATCCTGTACGAGTCGAACATCATCAACGAGTACATCGACGAGCGCTTCCCGCATCCGCAGCTGATGCCGGGCGACCCGATCGCGCGTGCGCGCGTGCGGCTGTTCCTGCTCAACTTCGAGAAGGAGCTGTTCGCGCACGTCAACGTGCTGGAGTCGCGGGGCGTCAAGCCCACCGACAAGCAGCTCGAGAGGGCGCGCTCGCAGATCCGCGACCGGCTGACGCAGTTGGCACCGATCTTCCTGAAGAACAAGTACATGCTGGGCGAGGACTTCTCCATGCTCGACGTGGCCATCGCACCGCTGCTGTGGCGCCTGGACTACTATGGCATCGAGCTGTCGAAGAACGCGGCGTCGCTGCTCAAGTACGCCGAGCGCATCTTCTCGCGTCCGGCCTACATCGAGGCGTTGACCCCGTCCGAGAAGGTGATGCGCAAGTAAGCCGGGAACCCCAGGCCATTGCCCGCTGCATGAACACGACGTCCTCCAACAATCCACCTGCCGGCGGCTCGACCCGGCCCTACCTGATCCGGGCGCTGCACGACTGGTGCACCGACAACGGCTTCACCCCGTACCTGGCGGTGTACGTGGATGCGACGGTGCAGGTGCCGATGGAGTACGTCAAGAACAACGAGATCGTCCTGAACGTCAGCTTCGATGCGACGAGCGGGCTGCAGCTGGGCAACGAGTACATCGAGTTCCGGGCCCGCTTTGGCGGGGTGGCGCGGGACATCGTGGTGCCGGTCGACCATGTGATCGCGATCTATGCGCGGGAGAACGGGCAGGGGATGGCCTTCCCGGTGCCCGCGGCCGAAGCCCCGGACCCCGGTGAGGGCGATCAGGAGGCAGGCGAGGCGACGCCAGCGACCGCGCCGAGCCCCGTGAAGCTCGCGCCGGCGGCTGCACCGTCCGCACCCGGCCGTCCGGCGGGGGAGGATGCGCCCCCGGAGCCGCCCGCGCCTCCTGCAGGCGGGGGGCGCCCGGCCCTCAAGCGCGTCAAGTAAACTGCTGGTCCTTCGTGCCGGCTTAGCTCAGCTGGTAGAGCAACCGCCTTGTAAGCGGTAGGTCATCCGTTCGAGTCGGATAGCCGGCACCACCCACACGTCCGCTTGCAATCTTTCCGGCGATCGCGTGATCCTTTCACGCGGGGTTACCGCTGGTTGCTCCGTTGCACGCTCAACCGGATTGAACCTTCACACGGATGGCGCTAACCTGCCAGCCGTGCTGCTTCAGGGCCGCCTCCAGGCGGGGCTGAAGCTGCCGCAGCTTGGCTGCGGCGGCCCCGTTCGGGGCCAGGAGGGTCCACCCCTGCTCATCCACAGGCCCGGGCTTCACATGGGCGGCGAGCGCGGGTGGCAAGAGGGGTCGGATCACGTCGAACCGCGCGTTCGATTCGCGCACGAGTTGCTGCAGCCGGGCCAGCCCGGTGTGCTGCCTCAGTGCCTCGTCGATCGAGAGCGTGTGGTCCGTGCGCTGTTTCATCGGCTGGAGTTTACCGATGCAGATCATGATCACCCACGGGCGACTCGCCCGCACGCGTGTCGTCCAGCTCTCGCCGATGCGGTTGGTCGCTGTCGTGCTGGGCGTTGTCCTGTCGCTGATGGCATTGTCCGGCGCCGTCTATCACCTCGTGTTCCTGAAGGCTGCCCGCGAGGGCTGGCCGGTGGTGAGCCAGTTGGTGCAACTGATCGTCAAGGACGAGGTCGCCCAGCGCGAGCGGTTCATGCGCGAGAACCTCGACGCGATGGCCCAGCGGGTCGGCGAGATGCAGGCGCGGCTGGTGCAGCTCGAGGCGATGGGCGAACGGGTGTCCGGGATGGTCGGCATCAAGCCGGAGGAACTGCGTGCCGGGGCAGGATCGCCGGGCCAGGGCGGCCTGTACGTGCCGGTGGAGCGGCCGAGTGCCGAGGCGCTGCACCAGGCGATGGAGCAGTTGGAGAGCCTGGCACAGCAGCGGGCCGACGAATTCACGGTCATCGAATCACGCCTGATGGAGGAGCGCCTGAAGTCGCTCGCGATCCCCAGCCGGCCCCCGGTGCAGGCGGCCACCAGCTCCGGCTTCGGTTTCCGCATCGACCCCTTCTCCGGCCGCTCGGCCCTGCACACCGGGCTGGACTTTCCCGCCAGTGTCGGCACGCCCATCCAGGCCGCCGCCGGAGGGGTCGTGGTCGCCGCGCACTACCACCCGGAGTACGGTCACATGGTGGACATCGACCATGGAAACAACCTCGTCACCCGCTACGCGCATGCCTCCAAGCTCCATGTGCGCCCGGGTGACCTCGTCAAGCGCGGGCAGGTCATCGCGGAGGTGGGTTCCACGGGGCGCTCGACCGGGCCCCACCTGCACTTCGAAGTGCTGGTCTCCGGCGTGCCGCAGGATCCTGCCAAGTTCCTCGCGCGAGGCGGCGAGGCGCCAAGGCTCAGCCGGCGTTGAACGCCCGGGCGCCCGGCCGCCCGAGGGGCCGCTGAAGTCCCGGTGACCGTAGTGCGCGCTCGGCAGGGCGCCGCGGCAGCCGCTTGCGTGGCTTTCCTTCCCTTTCCATCCTCGTTGCGCACGCCCGTCGACCCCGACGGACGGCGCCGGGGCCGGTGCTAAACTCAGATGCTTTTGGGGCGGCACGCCGGCTGCATGGGCGGCGGCGCGCCGCTTCGCACGGCGCACGGGCCGCGACGCCCGGCGCTCCATCGCGGCCTGCCTCTTCCGGTCGGCCGCAAGCCGCCCGATCCCGGGCCGCAGGAACTACGACAACCCGCATGTTGCCCAAGCTACTCACCCAGATTTTCGGCAGTCGCAACGACCGTCTCCTCAAGCAGTACCGGCGGGTGGTGGAAAAGATCAACGCGTTGGAACCTCAGCTCGAGACGCTGAGCGACGACCAGTTGCGCGCCAAGACCCAGGAGTTCAAGGACCGCGTCGCCAAGGGCGAGACGCTGGACCAACTGCTGCCCGAGGCCTTCGCGGTGGTGCGTGAGGGCAGCAAGCGCGCGCTGAAGATGCGCCACTTCGACGTGCAGCTGATCGGCGGCATGGCGCTGCACGACGGCAAGATCGCGGAGATGCGCACCGGCGAGGGCAAGACGCTGGTCGCCACGCTCCCGGTGTACCTGAACGCGCTCACGGGCAAGGGCGTGCACGTCGTGACGGTCAACGACTATCTCGCCCGCCGCGATGCCGAATGGATGGGCCGGCTCTACAACTTCCTGGGCCTGAGCGTGGGTGTGAACCTGCCGCAGATGCCCCGCGAGGAGAAGCAGGCGGCGTATGCGTCCGATGTCACCTACGGCACGAACAACGAGTTCGGCTTCGACTACCTGCGTGACAACATGGTCTACGAGCCCGGCGACCGCGTGCAGCGCGGGCTCCACTACGCCATCGTCGACGAGGTGGACTCCATCCTCATCGACGAGGCACGCACGCCGCTGATCATCAGCGGCCAGGCCGAGGACCACACCGAGCTGTACGTGCGCATCAACAAGATCGCGCCGCAGCTGAAGAAGCAGATCGGCGAGGCCGACCCGCGCACCGGCGAAGGCATCATCGAGCCGGGCGATTTCACGCTGGACGAAAAGACGCGCCAGGTCTACCTCACCGAGCAAGGCCACGAGAACGCGGAGCGGCTGCTGATGCACGCGGGGCTGCTGGCCGAGGGCGCGAGCCTGTACGATCCCGCCCACATCGCGTTGGTGCACCACCTCTACGCGGCCCTGCGCGCGCATCACCTCTACCATCGCGACCAGCACTACGTGGTGCAGAACGGCGAGGTGATCATCGTCGACGAATTCACCGGCCGGCTGATGCAGGGGCGCCGCTGGTCGGACGGCCTGCACCAGGCGGTCGAGGCGAAGGAAGGCGTGGAGATCCAGGCCGAGAACCAGACCCTCGCCTCCATCACCTTCCAGAACTACTTCCGCATGTACGGCAAGCTGGCCGGCATGACGGGCACGGCGGACACCGAGGCCTACGAGTTCCAGGAGATCTATGGCCTGGAGACGGTGGTCATTCCGCCGAACAAGCCGACGCAGCGCAAGGACCAGCTGGACCTGGTCTACAAGACCGCGAAGGAAAAGTACGACGCGGTGATCGCAGACATCCGCGAGTGCTACGAGCGTGGCCAGCCGGTGCTGGTGGGCACGACCTCTATCGAGAACTCCGAACTGATTTCGGGGCTGCTGACCCAGGCGGGACTGCCGCACCAGGTGCTCAATGCCAAGCAGCACGCCAAGGAAGCGGAGATCATCGCGCAGGCCGGCCGGCCGAAGATGATCACGATCGCGACCAACATGGCCGGCCGTGGCACCGACATCGTGCTGGGCGGCAACGTCGAGAAGCAGATCCAGCTGATCGAGGCGGACGAGTCGTTGTCCGTGGAAGAGAAGCGCTCGCGCGCGCAGAAACTGCGTGACGAATGGCAGAGCCTGCACGAGCAGGTCAAGGCGCTGGGCGGCCTGCGCATCATCGCGACCGAGCGCCACGAGAGCCGGCGCATTGACAACCAGCTGCGTGGCCGCGCCGGCCGGCAAGGGGACCCGGGTTCGTCGCGCTTCTACCTGTCGCTGGAAGACCCGCTCATGCGCATCTTCGCGGGCGACCGCGTGCGCGCCATCATGGACCGCCTGAAGATGCCCGAGGGCGAGGCGATCGAGGCCGGCATCGTCACGCGGTCGATCGAGAGCGCGCAGCGCAAGGTCGAGGCGCGCAACTTCGACATCCGCAAGCAGCTGCTCGAGTACGACGACGTCGCCAACGACCAGCGCAAGGTGATCTACCAGCAACGCAACGAGATCCTCGACTCGCAGGATCTGGCCGGGCAGATCACGAACCTGCGCCAGGGGGCGCTTACAGACGTCGTCCGCACGTACGTGCCTGCGGAGAGCGTGGAGGAGCAATGGGATCTCGAGGGCCTGGAGAAGGCCCTGCGCGAGGAGTGGCAGATCGACCTGCCGCTCAAGGCGGAGGTCGAGAAGAGCGAGGCCATCACCGACGAGGACATCGTCGAGAAGGTGCTTGCGGCCGCAGACGAGCTGTACCGGAGCAAGGTCGAGCGTGTCGGGCGCGAGCAGTTCGTGCAGTTCGAGCGCATGGTGCTGTTGCAGTCGCTCGACAGCCACTGGCGTGAGCACCTGGCGGCGCTGGACTACCTGCGCCAGGGCATCCACTTGCGCGGCTACGCGCAGAAGAATCCCAAGCAGGAGTACAAGCGCGAGGCCTTCGAACTCTTCGCGCAGATGCTCGATGCGGTGAAGATGGAAGTGACCCGGCTGTTGCTCACGGTGCGCATCCAGTCGGAGGAGCAGATCGCTCAGGCGGCCGAAGCGATCGAGGACCGTGCAGAGCACATCTCGAACGTCACCTACACGCACCCCAATGACGACGGCAGCGTGGCCAGTGAGACCGACCAGTCCACCGTGCGGCAGCAGGTGCCCAAGGTTGGCCGCAACGACCCCTGCCCCTGTGGCAGCGGCAAGAAGTACAAGCATTGCCATGGCCGCCTGAACTGACGCCCGCATTTCGCATGCGCACGAGAAAGGCTCCCACCGGGAGCTTTTTTCTTGGCCTCAAGTGGCGCAGCCGTGCCGACCGAGCCGCGCGCTGGTCGCGGGTGCGGACGCCTCGGGGGCCTGCCTACAATGCCTGCATCCGCTGATCCTCCACGGTAGACCCGCCATGCCCGTCAACCTCGTTGCCCCCCATCCTCAGGACCTGCACCCGGTGCCCGGTGTCAAGCTCGGCATCGCGATGGCCGGCGTGCGCAAAGCCAATCGCAAGGACCTGACCGTCGTCGTGCTGGACGAAGGCGCACAGGTCGCCGGCGTGTTCACGCAGAACCGGTTCTGCGCGGCACCGGTCCAGCTCGCCCGCAAGCACCTGGCCGCCGGCGTGGGCACACGCGCCCTGGTCATCAACACCGGCAATGCGAACGCCGGGACCGGCGAGGACGGCCTGGTGCGCGCGTTCTCGACCTGCGTGGCTCTCGCGCGCCACCTCGAGGTCGCCCCGGAGCAGGTGCTGCCTTTTTCCACGGGCGTGATCATGGAGACGCTGCCGAACGACCGCATCGAGCACGCCTTGCCGGCGGCCCTGGCCGCCCTGCGCGAGGACGCCTGGGCCGAGGCGGCCGAGGCCATCATGACGACGGACACGGTGCCCAAGGCCGCGTCGCGCAAGGTGAGGATCGGGGGGGCCGACGTGGTCGTGACGGGTATCGCCAAGGGCGCGGGCATGATCCGCCCGAACATGGCGACCATGCTCGGCTTCGTCGCGACCGACGCGACGATCGACACCACCGTGCTGCAGGCGCTGGTGCGCGAGGCAGCAGACCGCTCTTTCAACCGCATCACCATCGACGGCGATACCTCGACGAACGATTCCTTCGTGCTGATCGCCACAGGCCGCGCCAACCACGCGCCGGTCACTTCGCTCGAATCGCCGGAGGGCCAGGCACTGCGCGAAGCCGTCGTCGCGGTGTCGCAGCAGCTGGCGCAGGCCATCGTGCGCGACGGCGAGGGGGCGACCAAATTCATCACGGTGCGGGTCGAAGGCGGCGCCAGCGAGGACGAATGCCGCCGTGTGGCCTATGCGATCGCGCATTCGCCGCTCGTGAAGACCGCGTTCTATGCAAGTGACCCCAACCTCGGCCGCATCCTCGCGGCCGTCGGCTACGCGGGGATCGACGACCTCGACCAGGGCCGCATCGAGCTGTACCTGGACGACGTGCATGTCGCGACGCGAGGAGGGCGTCATCCCGCGTACCAGGAGGCCGACGGCCAGCGCGTGATGAAGCAAAGCGAGATCACGGTGCGGGTCGGCCTCGGCCGCGGGCAGGCGCAGGCGACGGTGTGGACCTGCGACTTCTCGCACGACTACGTCAGCATCAACGCCGACTACCGCAGCTGAGCGGCGGGGCGTCTCGCGGGCGCAGGCGCGGGCGGGAAGAGTGCCCGCGTGCTCCTACCTCGCCGGGGTCTTGCGGCTGGCGGTGCCCCGCTTGGCCGCGGCCTTGCGCGCCGGGCTGGCCGTCGTGGCGCGAGCGGCCTTGGGCGCCGGCCGCGCATGCGCGGCCGAGAGCTTCGCGAGGCTGGCCTGGAGCTCGTCCAACCGCGCGTGGATCTCGTCGAGGTCCGTGCGCGTGGGCACGCCCAGCTTGCTCATCGCCTTGGAAACACGCTGCTCGAAGATGCCTTCGAGACGGTCCCATTGCTGCGTGGCCTTGCTGCTCAGTTCCTCGGCCACGCTGCCCATGCGCTGTGTGACCTCGGCCATGCGCTCCTCGGCGACGGTCTGCGTCTTGCGCTGCAGCGCGACGCCTTCTTTCACCAACGCCTCGAACAGCTTGCCGCCTTCTTCCTGCGCCTTGGAAAAGGCGCCCAGACCGGCCAGCCAGATCTGCTGGGCGGACTCGCGCACGGTCTGGCCGAACGGCCCGTCGAAGGGATTGTCGGGCGCGTCGCCCTCGCGTTGCGTGGCCATGATCGGCTCCTTTCGTGCGGCGGATGCGGACACACTATAGGAGCAGGGCCGTGGAGCGCGCGCCCTAGAAGGCTGGAGCGCCGCCTCTAGGCGGGCGCTCACATCGGCGCAGCGGCGTCACTGGCGCTCGATGGCCGTGACGGTGTAGGTGCCGCCGACCTTGGCGGCCTGGAACCTGACCTTGTCGCCAACCTGCACCTTCTCGAGCAGGCTGGGCGGCTCGGCCTTGAACACCATCTGCATGGGCGGCATGTCGAGATTCTTGATCTCGCCGTGCTTGATGGTGATCTTGCCTTGCGCCTTGTCGATCTTGCGCACCTCGCCATCGCTCATCTGCGCGAGCGCGCCGAACGAGGCGAGGCCGAGGGCCAGGGAGACGATCAAAGATTTCTTCATGTCCGGTTGTGCGTTACGTCGGAAGCCGAGGCAGCGGGCCTCAGCGGTAGCTCTGATACACCGAGGCGCGGCCGTCGTGCGCCACCAGCAGCACGTCATACGGGTCCTTGCGCGAGCCGACTTCCATCCCGGGCGAGCCTACGGGCATGCCGGGCACCGCCAGGCCCAGGGCCTTCGGACGCTCCTTCAGGAGACGGTGGATCTCCCGTGCGGGCACGTGCCCTTCGAGCACGTAGCCGTCCACCTTGGCCGTGTGGCAGGAGCCGTAGCGGTCGGGCATGCCGAACTTCTCGCGGTACTCAGACGGTCCCGCGACGTCGTTGACCTTGACGCGGAAGCCGTTGCGTTCCAAGTGTGCCACCCATTCGTGACAGCACCCGCAGCTCTCGGACTTCCAGACCTCGATGGAGGGCTTTTGGCGCTGCGCACGCACGAGGCCCGGCACGCCCGCGGCGACCACGGCTGCGAGGGCAGCACCGAGGAGCTGCCGGCGGGAGCGGTTCTCATTCGACATGGGAATGGCCTTTCTCTTTCGGATCCTGCCCCCTGGGGGCGTAGCCCCTGAGGCGGTGGTAGTGCGAGATCTGTTCCCGCGTGAGGATGGCGGTTTGAGCCAGATGAGTGGCGAGATGTTCCGCGCGCAACGCCGCTTCTACCCGGCCGGCGGCCTCCACGAGCCTCGCTATCGAGGCCGGCTCGGGTCCCGCGTGACGCAATGCCTGGTCGAGCCGCCTTTCGGCCTCGACCAACTCGCGGCCCAGCTCCCGTGCACGTTCCTTGTGCCGCTGCATCAGCCGTTCGGTCGCCTGGCGCTGGGCCGGACTCAGCCGCAGCGCCTGCGCCCATTGCAGCACATGGGCAGGGCCGGGATGACCGTTGAGTTCCGCCGCCTTGGCGTAGCCCAGGCCCTCGCCGGCGAGGAGCTGCTCGACGCGCTCTGCGGACAAGGCCTTGATGGCGCGCGACTCTTCGCCCGCATAGGGCGATGTGGGGGCCGGGCGGTGGTCGTGCGGGGCACTGGCGACGGCTGACGCCAGCATGAGGCAGCTTGCGGACAGCGCATGACGGATGTTCATGAAGGTCTCCTATCGGGGCACGACGACGATCCGGCCTTTCATGCCGGCCTCCCAGTGGCCGGGTACCAGACAGCCATACCAGAATCGGCCTGGTTCGCTGAAAGTCCACACGATCTCGCCACGGCGGCCTGGAGCGACGTGCGCCATGTAGGGTTCGTCGTGTTCCATGCCGGGGTGTTTGCGCATCAACTCCGCGTGCGAGGCGAGGGCCTCGCCGGTGCCGATGACCATCTCGTGCAGGACCGCACCCCGGTTGCGCACGACGAAGCGCACGGTCTCACCCTGGCGGACGCGCAGGGAGGCGGGCTTGAAGCGCATCGTGTCATGCATGTCGACGCGGATCACGCGCACCGCTGGTCCGGGCGCGCCCGCCCGACCCCAGGGGTAGGTGTCAGGGGAAGGAACGGTGCGCGGGCCATGCCCGCTCGCGTCTGCGTGGGCGTGAGCCGTGCCGGCGGGGCCGATGGCGGCCAAGAGGGCGAACAAGCAGGGCGTGAGGAAGGACGTGTGCATCGGAGAACCCCTTGGGTCAGTGCCGGTGCCCCGGGGCACGCGGCTTGCGGGCGCGCAGGGCGGCGGAGCCTGGGGAAGCGATGGGCCGCGCAGGTGCGGGGGCGGGCGCGTGGCCCGTCCATTCGCGTGCGACGGTGCCGGGAGGGTGCACGTAGGGGCCGGGGTCGCGGTAGTCGCCGCGGGCCAAGCCGTCGCGCACCTTGAGCACGGTGAACATGCCGCCCATCTCCAGCGCGCCGAAGGGCCCCTGACCGCTCATCATGGGCAGAGTGTTGTCAGGCAGGGGCATCTCCATTTCGCCCATGTCGGCCATGCCGCGCTCGCCCATCACCATGTAGTCGGGCACGAGCTTCTGGATGCGATGGACCACCTCGCGATGGTCCACCCCGATCATCGTCGGCACGTCGTGGCCCATCGCGTTCATCGTGTGGTGGCTCTTGTGGCAGTGCAGGGCCCAGTCGCCCGGCTCGTCCGCGACGAACTCGAGCGCGCGCATCTGACCCACCGCCACGTCGGCGGTGACCTCGGGCCAGCGCGACGCCGGGTTGGTCCAGCCACCATCGGTGCCCGCGACGACGAATTCGTGGCCGTGCACGTGGATCGGGTGGTTGGTCATCGTGAGGTTGCCGACGCGGATGCGCACGCGCTCGCCTCGGCGCACGACCAGCGGGTCGATGCCGGGAAAGACCCGGCTGTTGAAGCACCACAGGTTGAAGTCCAGCATGGTGTTGACCCTGGGCGTCGCGCTGCCCGGCTCGATGTCGAACGCGTTGAGCAGGAAGACGAAGTCGCGGTCGCATTCGGCGTAGCCCGGTACCCGCCGTGGGTCGCGCGGGTGCGTCACCCAGAAGCCCATCATGCCCATCGCCATCTGCACCATCTCGTCGGCGTGCGGGTGGTACATGAAGGTGCCCGGGCGGCGCGCCTCGAACTCGTAGACGTAGGTCTTGCCGGGCGGGATGTGCGGTTGCGTGAGGCCGCCCACGCCGTCCATGCCGTTGGGCAGGCGCTGGCCGTGCCAATGGACCGCGTGGTGCTCCGGCAGTCGGTTGGTCACGAAGATGCGCACCTTGTCGCCCTCGACCACCTCGATCGTGGGCCCCGGTGAGGAGCCGTTGTAACCCCACAGCTGAGCGTTCATGCCCGGCGCGAGCTCCCGCACGACCGGTTCGGCGACGAGGTGGAATTCCTTCCAGCCATGGCGCATGCGAAAGGGCAGCGACCAGCCGTTGAGCGTGACCACCGGGCGGTAGGGGCGGCCGTGGCTGGGCGCCAGCGGCGGGGCAGTTGCGGGCTCCACGCGCGAGGGGGGCTCGGGCAGCGCCGCCAGCGCGGAGCGCGCGAGGGCGGCGGCACCGGCGAGCGCCGCGCCGCCGAGGAAGAGGCGTCGTGTGTTCATCGTCAATGTCCTGCGGAGGCGCCGTTGGCGGGGGGCGCCTGGGTGAGGAGGGATGCGCCCTCGGCCGGCACGCCGAGGATGGCGGCGTCGAGCGCGGCCTGCGCGATCCAGAAGTCGCGCTGGGCCTCGATGGCGGCGATCACGCTGCCGATCTGCGTCCTTGATTCGGCCAGGAGCTCGAAGACCGAGACGAGCATGCCGTTGTAGCGCAGCAGCATCTCGTCGACGATGCGCTGGCGCAGCGGCACCACCTCGTCGCGGAAGTGGCGGGCCAGGTCGTACGCCGTGCGATAGGCGGCGTAGCGCTCGCGCAGGGTCGAGCTTGCCTCGAGCTGGACTTGCCGCAGGTGTTGCAGGGCGGCGATCGCCTCGGCCGAGGCTCCCGCTCGGCGCGCGTGCCCCGCATCGAAAAGCGGCAGCGCCAGTTCCAGCTCGACGCCGCGCTGGGTGGGTTGGTGCGTCTCGCTGTTGCGCACGAGGCCCAGCTCGACGTCCGTGAGGCTGGTCCAGCGTGCCAGCGCCCGGCCACGGTCGGCGGCGTCCAGGCGTCGCTGCGCAAGCTGCACGTCGACGCGCTCCTGCCGGGCCGCAGCGGCCACCTGTTCCGTGCTGCGCGGTTCGCCGGGTAGGTCCGGCAGACGGTCCGGCAGGCGCAACCTGGCCGCTTGGCGGGCGGAAAGCCCCAGCAGACGCACGAGCGCCTCGCGCTCGACCACCGCTGCCTGCCGCGCCCTGGCCAGTTGTGCGGTGGCGTCGGCGTAGAAGGCGTGTTCGCGGTCGCGCTGCAGCCGGCTGTAGTTGCCCACGGCCTGCATCCGCAGCGCCAGGTCCGCGCTCGCGTGCGCCGCGTCGCGCACCTGCTCGTGGTAGAGCGCCAGTTGCTGGGCGGCGACCGCCCGCACCCACTGCTGACGCACCTGCGCGCTGAGCCTGAGCACGTCGGCGGCCAGTTGCAGGCGAGCTGCCTCGGCGGCGCGTTCCGCCTGCTGGGCCCGCCAAGGCAGCGTGAGGACCTCCAGCAGCCCGAAGCTCAGCACCCGCCCGATCTCGGTCTCGTCGCCGCGCGACAGGCGTTCGAGCGCCAGGCGGGGATTGGGCAGCCGGCCCGACTGCACGCCTGCGGCCTCGGCGGCCCACGCCCGCGCGAGCAGGGCCTGGAGCGCGGGACTGTGGAGCAGTGCCACGCGCCACGCGGCCTGCATGTCGAGCGGGTCCGCGAGCATCCGCTCCACGGCGTCGTCCCGCTCGCGGCGGCGCGATTCCTCCGTCACCAGGCCCAGCTCGCCGGCGCCCGGCGCGAGCCGGCGGGCTTGCACGAGCATGTCCTCGGGGCCCGGGGCGGCGCAGCCCGCCAGGGTGACCGCAAGGGCCAGGGCGACGAGGCCCGCGTTCCGGCGAGCGGGGTCCCGGTCGTCTACCCCTCGCGGGGCGGCGCTCGTCGCCCGGGGCCCGGAGTCGGAGTTTCGGGTGGCCCTCATCGCGCGTCTCCGTGGACACCGGGGGGGGCGGTGGTGCGTCGGCGCGCCCGGGTGCGAGGGTGGTTCGGTGCGCAAGGGCCGGTCGTCGCGCCCCGGGGTGGGTCCTTGGCCCCGCAAATGACCCGCATGCCCGCCGAGCCGGCGGACGAGCTCATTGGCGCCCCGCCAGCCGAGCGCTGGCGGATCGGCGTGCGGGAGGTAGCCGTCGAAGGCCGAGCGGTACTGCAGATGCGGGTCCGATGGGGCAGAGGCGTCCTGCCCGACGGCCCCGCCGGCCGCCAAGCCGAGCGCGACGGCGGGCAGCAGGTGCCTGAAGGTCGTCGTGGTCATGCGATCTCATTGCGTGCTCGCGCCGGCCTGCACGGCCGGCAACAGGCCCTCGCCGTGCCGGCGAGGGCCGCGCGGGCCCGTCCGTGGGGCGGCGGGCCGGGCAGGCGAGATCAGCTGCGCGGAGGCCGGAACAGCGAGTCGCCGTCGCGGCGACCCCAGGCCAGCCGCAGGCGCGGCGCCGGCTTTTCCGGCGCGGCGTGCGGCAGGGTAGCGACCGGCCAGGAACTCATGGCTGCCGGACTGTGACAGACCTGGCATTGGCCGCATTCGTGCTCGCCTCCGGCCTGCAGGTGCCGCACGTCGTGCCCACTGACCGGGGGTGCCACCGCGCCGTGGTCGAAGGCGGCCTGGCGCTCCGGCAGGGCGTCCGCCGCATGGCAGGGGGGCACGGCCGCCGCGAGGGAAGCGGCAGGCGCGGGCGCGTGCACGGCGAGCGCGATGCGCGG
>DATMBN010000060.1:0-17995 GCA_035559275.1 Burkholderiaceae bacterium | reverse complement strand
ACGCGGTGCGCGCGGCAATCGGCGATGCGCAGGTGGCGGCGTGCACGGCGGCCGCTTCCGGCGCTGCGCTAGAATCGGCCGCAGCGCCGCTTTAGCTCAGCCGGTAGAGCAACCGCCTTGTAACTCGGACGCGGTTGTTGTGGCAGCCGAACCGAAAGCTAAGCACGGCAAGGCTTTAGGTTCGCCAGCGCGTAGACTGCGGGACAAGCCGGACACGGTTTGAGCAAGAGAAGTACGACATCGCCGCTTTAGCTCAGTTGGTAGAGCAACTGATTTGTAATCAGTAGGTCCACAGTTCGAGTCTGTGAAGCGGCACCATCCCTCGTAGTCAGCGCCCCTTCGCGCTGCTCTTTCTGGACTTCGGCTGGAGTCTGGCCGCGCGCTGCTCCAGGTACTCGCCCAGCAGGCCGAGCGGCGGGACGCCGAGCGCCTCGGCGAACTCGACCAGCTCCACGGCGTCGATGCGCCGCTCCCCACGCTCGCACTTGGACACGAAGGTCTGCGTGTTCCCAAGCCGCTCGGCCAGATCGACCTGCGACACGCCCGTCCGCTTGCGGGCCGCCTTCAGGACGGTCAGCAGTAGCTGGTAATCGGGGTTGTGGGTCGATTGGGCCATCGCGCGGTGACAGGCTGGTCACCGCACGCTAGAGTCCGTATTGGATTAGTCCAAAATAGACTATTTACTGGCATTGCTCAGGGGGAGTGCATGAAGCGGATAGGGGTTCTTCTGGTCGTCCTGGTGGCTCTGGCCTGGATCGGGTCGAAGCTGGTGCCGCGCAGCGAGCCCGCTGTCGCCGCCGCGCCCGCAGCGGTGGCCGAGGGGCCGCGCAAGCAGGCCCAGCAGCCAGAGGCGCCGAAGCCCGAGCCGGAGCGCCCCATGACGGCCGCGGAGAAGAAGGCGCAGCAGGAGAAGTGGTTCGGCGCCGAGACTATCGTCGCGGCGGAGCGCGCCGTTAGGCGCGAGCTGAAGGACCCGGACGCCGCGCAGTTCCGGGACGTGCGCGCCAACTACACCGAGGAGTTCGGCGTGGTCGCCTGCGGCCGGGTCAACGCCAAGAACGAGTTCGGCGGATACACGGGATTCCGGCGCTTCGTGTCGGGCGGCAAGAGCGTCATCCTAGAGGGGCGGGATAACGTCGCCGACGCATGGGTCGGGGCGTGCTTGTAGCACGCCCAGGGACTAGACGTCCTTTCGCGCCACCCACTGGGTATGCTCCCGCGAGAAAGCATTCTCGGCGTCACCGACGAACAGCGAGAACTTCTCATCCGTATCAGGGAGCAGAGACTGCTCCTTGATTAGGCCGATCTCGTGCGCCGCGAGCGCATAGGAGGCAGCGAGCTCAGAGAACCTTTTGGCCTGCATCCAGCTCAAGACGCTGGCCGCCATCGCCACGAACACGTCCGTGGGCCAGAACGGTAGCGCCACGTAGGCCATGCGCAACACCGCACAGACAACGGCGATGGCGTTCACGGCGATCAGCGCCCAGAAGAAGTAGCGGGACATGCGTCGATTGAAGGCCGCCTTCTTCGCATACCAAGTGAGCTGGTCCTTGATTCGGCAGTCCGCGTAGGTCGCCCGGCGCTCTTCCAGTGACTGAGCACGCATCTGCTCCATCACCGGGGTGAACTGCGCCTCGTCCAGGTGTTCGGTCAACGACTGGCAGACTTCCTTGTTCTGCTCGACGATCTGCTTGAGAGTCTGGCGGAAATCGCTGCGGGCGGTCACGTCGTCGCCTTGGAAAGGCTCAGCCCGGCAGACGTACCGCCACGTGATGGTCTTGATGGACTCGGCCACTGCCCGGCCCGCATACCAGAATCGATCCGGGCGCATGGCGAACAAGTAGATCGAGCAACCGAGGGCGCCAAGCAGCGCGAGAAGCTGGAGTGCTGCTACGGACCAGTGCGGAATGCTGACGATCGACAAGACCGCTGCAACTACCAGCGTTATCAGGTGCACCCTCAGTGCCCGGAAGAAATGGCGCTGAGATGCTAGGGATAGCTCATCTGCTGATCGGTAGAGGGCGGGGAAATCCTGCTCTTGCACAAGTGATCCCTCACTGATAGCCGAGCTGCCTGTAGATCTCGTCTTTGTAGTGCCAATCGTCGTTGGGTTGCATCACCCAGTTCTGCAATGCGTGGGCAACGATCTTCGGAGAGAACGGCACAAAGATCGCACCTATGTTCCGAATGATGGGCGGGCATGTCGCGTCAACGACACGACGAGAGCCGTCGAGGTTTATGCCGATGATGCGACACTTCTTCTCAAGGGCAACTTCCATCTCCCACCGCACGTATTTGTGCTTGCTCCGGGTGTCCTGGCCGATCAAGACAGCGAAGGTGCCAGCCATGTTGATCCGCTCTCGACACTTGCTCTTGATATACGCTTCGTTCTCCGAGTTGATCTCGGTTTCCAACTGGCAATCAGTGAAGTTGAAGTCGATGTGCTCATTAGCTTTCCATGCCTGCATGAGCCTGTAGTAGCGAATATCCGTGCTGCTGAAGCCGACGAACGTCCTAGGAAGTCCCATTTCCCCATTCCCCTGTGGTAGTTGACCGGCCATATATGGGGGAGTGTCGTTCAGTTTTCAAGGCGCGGTGCCACAAGGACGGAGGCACGGCCTCACCAGGCGGTCCGTGTCGTGTCCGGGACCGCGCGGCCTGATACCGAGTAGTCATGAGCCGACCGGGCCTCTGGGACTCACCGGGGAGATTGCAGGACAACGTTGGTATCAGCGCGAGGCCGGTTGGTGCACTATTGGGTTCGTCGGCGCCACCAGCCGCCGACGCCAGGCTTTCGGTGGCCTACATGAGCCGAGACCCGCCCCGCCGACTGAGGGGAGAAAACGGGCCCATCTCTGCGACGCACAGCAGGCAGTCCCCGCACGGCATGTCGCCGCGTGGGGATCGCCCCTGCACGGACTCCAGAAGATGGCCTACGAACCGAAGAAGTTCTCCCCTGCTGAGCTCGCCGAGCTCCACGCACTCCCCGACGACGCGCTCGTTACCGCCCAGGAGGCATCGGCCTTCCTGCGCCTCACCTACGGAACGCTTGCCTGGTACAGGTGCCAGGGCGGTGGCCCCAAGTTCACCCGCGTCGGGCCGAAGCTGATCCGCTACAGCCTGGGCGACCTGCGCGAGTACGCGAAGGGCCAACCGATGGGCGAGGGCATGAGGCGCTGCGCGCAGGCGGCGCTCGCCGCTCGCGGCCTGTCCCCGAAGAAGGAGGGCTGACCGATGGCCGCACAAGAAAACGCCCGCGTGCAAGGCGGGCGTAAGGTTACAACTGACCAGGAGATGGAGCCTGCCGAAGCTCACGGGGTCAATGATGCCGAGAGGCGTTCCGCCGATACGCCATCATTCGACGACGCCGAGTTCCTGGTCCGTGCCGGCTACGAGCTGATCCCCTTGCGGGACGGCAGCAAGGCACCCAGGGACAAGGACTGGCCGAACCGCCGGTACGAACCCACCGCAGTGGTCGCCGAGGCGCGCGCCCGAGGCGCCAACCTGGGCGTGAGGCTGCGCACGGCCGACCTGGTCGTGGACGTGGATCCACGCAACGGCGGCGACGCCTCGCTCCGTGCGCTGGTCGCCGACTGCGGCCTGGACCTGGGCGCGTGCCCGCACGTCGCCACTGGCGGCGGCGGGCACCACTACTACCTACGCAAGCCGGAGGGGTTCGCCACGGTAGGGAGGCTGCCGCAGTACCCCGGCATCGACTTCAAGAAGCTGGGCGGGCAGGTCGTCGCCCCCGGCTCGGTTCACCCCGACACCGGGCGTCGCTACGAGTCCGAGTTCTGGATGCTAGGCCCCGACGAGACGCCCGGCGCCCCGCCCGCGCTGCTCGAACTGCTGCGCGTCCGCCGGGTCGAGATGCCGGCCGGAACGGGCGACGTGGACCGCTGGGGCGAGATCACGCCGGAGCAGCTCGCCGCCGCGCTGGCCAACCTGCCGCCCGACGACTACGGCGAGGGCACGCACGACGACTGGTTCCAGCTCATGTGCGCCTGCCACCACGCGACCGCAGGCGCGGGCCGTGAGGAGTTCATCGCCTGGAGCACGCAGGCCGCTGGTTACGGCGACCACGCCGAGAGCATCGGCTACCGCTGGGACTCGCTCGCGTCCCGCACCGGCCAGGGCGGCAGGCCGACGACAGTGCGCCACCTGCACCAGGTGCTCGCCAAGCACGGTGCCGGGGTGCCGCACGCCGCGCCGGAGGACGACTTCGACGCGTACGAGGACCCGACCGAACTCGGCCGGGGCGTGGACGACGCGACGCTGCGTCAGCCGCCGAAGCCCGAAGGCAAGGCCGCTGTCCTGGAGGAAATGAACGCCCAGCACTGCGTCGTCATGGAAAACGGCAAGTTCCGCGTCTTCACCGAGGAGTTCGACCCGGTGCTGGGCAGGCACTTCTACCAGCGTTCCACCAAGGAGGACTTCCAGAACCTGTACTGCAACAGCTTCGTGGAGCAGGTCAACGACAGGCCGACGACGCGTGCGCAGTTCTGGCTGAAGCACCCGAAGCGGCGCCAGTACAAGGGCGTCATCTTCGACCCCTCGGGCGACCATGCGGGATGGCTCAACCTGTGGCGCGGCTGGGCCGTCGATCCGGCGCCGGGCGACTGGTCATTGCTGGACCAGCTCATCCGCGAGGTGCTGACCGACGGTGACGCACAGGGCTACCGCTACGTGCTGAACTGGATGGCCGCGATGTTCCAGCGGCCGCACCAGCCCGCGGAGGTGGCGATTGCGTTCCAGGGTGCGAAGGGAACGGGCAAGGGCACGCTCGGTCGCGTCCTCCAGCACATCGCCGGGGCGCAGGGCTTGCACATCAGTTCGCCGGAGCACATCACAGGGCGGTTCAACTCGCACCTCCAGAACTGCATCTGCCTGTTCGCCGACGAGGCGTTCTGGGCGGGCGACAAGTCCGGCGAGGCGAAGCTGAAGGCGCTCGTGACGGAGCCGACCGTCGCCTACGAGGGCAAGGGCCGCGATGCCGTGATGGGGAAGAACCTGATCCACATCGTCATGGCCTCCAACTCGGACTGGGTCGTGCCCGCGGGCCTGGACGGCGAGCGGCGCTTCGCTGTGTTCAAGGTGAATGACTCACGCAAGGACGACCATGTGTTCTTCCGTGACCTGAACCGCCAGCTCGACAATGGTGGGCGTGCCGCCTTCCTGTACGACATGCTCGCCCGCGACATTGAGGGATGGCACCCGCGCAACGACATCCCTCAGAACAGCGCGCTCGCTGACCAGAAGTTGCGCGGCATGGACGTCGAGTTCTCATGGTGGCACTCGCTGCTCTACACGGGCGAGCTGCCGGGGTACGACGAGGGCAGGGACTGGCAGGACGGGCCTGTCGAACTCGACAAGGCCGACCTGTACGACAGCTATCTGGCGTTCGCACGCAACCGCACCAAGCACCCGAGGCCGCTGCCTGGCCTGGCGAAGGTGTTGCTCGCAAAGGTCGACGTCAGTGCGCGGCAGATCAGGAGTGGCGCTCGCAAGGGCAAGTGGGTGTACGTCGTCCCTGCGCTCGACCAGGCGCGCGCTGCATTCGCCGAGATCGTGGGCGCGAATCCAGAAGAGCTCTGGGTCTGAGGGAGCACAGCATCGAGGCCGTGCGCTGCACAGTCAGCGCACGGCTTCTTTCTCCTGATTTTTGATTGTGGATCATGCGCTTAGGCCTTGGCGCATGGCCTGCTCGGTTTATTCGACGCTGAGATCATTTTAGGTTTTTCGGCACCTATCAGACCCAGCCGTCGTGCCAAAAAAGTAGCTGACAGGCTGTCGATTCGTCATTATCGAAAAATAAGTTGTGCATGCTGTTCAAGCTGTTCATTTATATATAAATAATTGATTTATAAAGAAAATAACGCACAGCTTCGTGCACAGCTTCCGGGTTGCCCTTGAGAACGTCGTGCTGCAGGTCGAGTGTGGGATTCGACGTGACCTGAGCCTGGCCGAGCGCGTTGGGCGTGGCGACCGATGCGGGGAGCGCGTCGGATCGTTCTTTGGACCTTGCATGCCGTGTCCCTCGCGCGCGAGGCGAACAGGCCGAGCAACCCCGCCGAAGCGCGCCACCTAATCGAGCATCAGATGGCCGACGCCATCCAAGCCGTTGATCCGACTGCTTGAACGATGGCGTGCCTGCGCGCGTAAGCACGACACCATCACGACGTAAGTCACTTTTCACCCGGAGACCGCAGCCGTGCTTTCCATCCCGAACACCTTCACGCCCGAGCGGCGCGAGCTGTTCTTCCAAGTGCTGGAGGACACGTGCTCGCCCAAGCAGGCCGCGGCAGCGGCAGGCATCAGCAGGCAGACGGCCTTCTACCACAAGGCCAACGACATCGAGTTCCGCACGCGGTGGGAGAAGGCCATCGAGGTCGCTCTGGACGCGCTGCTGGACGAGGCGTACAGGCGCGCGGCGATCGGCTACGACGAGCCGGTGATCCACCAGGGACGCCTCGCCACCACCGCGGACCCGACGACCGGCGAGGAAAGGCCGCTCACCGTCAGGAAGCACAGCGACAGGCTCTTGGAGGTGCTGCTCAAGTTCCGCTACGGCGAGCAGATGGCGGACCGGCTGCGCGTCAGGGTCGAGGACACGGGCCTGTCGGCCGACGCGCTGCTGGCGATGCCCGCCGACGAGCGCGCCCAGCTCGTGGCGCTGCTCTCCAAGTACAACGCGGCGCGGCCGCACGACGAGGAACAGGACGATGAGTGACAAGCTGAGCGTCGCCGAGGCCCTGGCCAAGGCGGAGCAGATCGAGGTCATGCTGGGCGCGATCGAGGGCACGGCGCCCGAGGCGGTCGCGGCGATGGGCGGGCGCGACGCCCTTGCCCGTCGCAGCGAGATGACCTGCATCGGCCCGGTGCCGCGCCTGGACGCGGACGAGTGGGAGCGCATGTCGCAGGAGTACGAGGGGCGGCGCGAGCATGGCAGTGTCAACCGCGGGCACTAACGGTCACGCGGTCGCCGTCGAGGTGGACGGGGTGCGATACCCCTCCGCCAGGTCGGCAGCGGCAGCCGTGGGGATCGGGTACAGCGCCGTGACGGCGCGCTGCCACGACCCCAGGCACCCGAACTACCGATGGCTCGGCGCAACGCCGGGCAGGCGAGAGCTGAGGCCCGAGGACAGGCGCATCGCCAGGGCACTCGTCGAGCCGGCCCGCTGGCCCTGCGACGGCGGCACCCGGCGCGCCGACGTGCTGGACCTCAACGAGAGTCCGACCAAGGTGGTGCGCCGCATCGGCTGGCTCCGCTGCATGTGCTGCTCCCGCTTCACCTTCTCGGACGACGTGGTGCGCGTGCGCATGTGCGAGGAGTGCGGCGGCCTGGGCAGCGCGCCAGCCAAGGACGCCTGACATTCCATCAGTGGGCGGCGCGATGCCAAGCCCATGAATCACAAGCCGTAGTGATGGCGGCAGCTTCGAGGGAAACACGTCCGGGAAACGATGGCGTTCGCGCCCAACGCTCCGCGACACATTGCAGGTATCCGGTCAGCGCATTGGCGCGCAGACCACCCCACGGCTGGGGATGCGCTCGTGACAGGCGACCGGAGGACCACAACCCTCACAGGAGCCAACGAGCCATGAAGATCACCCTCAGCGACACCCCCCTCCTCAGCACCCAGCAGATCGGCGAGCTCGCCTCGACCCTGGACCTGCTGCACAAGCGCACCCTCGCCGCGATCGAGCGGCTGAACAAGGACATCGCGACCCGCAAGCAGCAGATCGCCGCGCGCTGGAAGAGCGCCCCCGGCATCGGCGGGGCTGACGTCGCCCGCTTTGCCGAGCACGAGACCATCGCCACGGTCCGCGAGATCAAGGACAACTCCAAGGCCGAGCTGGACAAGATCCTCAAGGACGCGGGCGCCCCGCACGCCCAGCTGATCGGCCAGCGCCAGTTCTACGACTCCCCGGCGAAGGTCCTGGCCCGCGCCGCGTTGGGCGATCCCAAGCGCACCGAGTACCTCCAGCAGCTTCAGCACGCCGGCCCGGCAGAACTGGCCCACATGGCCCAGGTCGCCGTCGGCACACGCAACGTCGCCTTGGCGTCAGCCGTGCTGTCCCTCATCGACCGCATGCCCTCCAAGGACCGTCCGGTCGGCCCGGTGGAGCTGGCGTCGGCGATGAAGCAGGACGACTTCCTCAAGGTGCAGGAGTACATCAAGCTGGGCGACGCGCGCCTCCAGGGCATCCTGGTCGCCATCCGGGCCTGGAACTCGGGCAAGTCGAACCCGCTCAGCTCGGTCCAGCTCGCCATGCGCGAGCAGGAGATCGACCACGACCTGATCGGGGGCGACGGCGATGACTGACCGACGCGCCCACTACCCGCCGTGCCACCCGGCGATGCTGGCACTCGCCGCCCTGGTCGCGGCGATCCAGCACAGGTGCGACCCGTTCCCCGAGCTTGAAGCCGCCGCAGCCCGCAACGGCGTGGCCGTCGGCTCCGAGGAGTTCGACGAGGCCGCGGCCCTGGCCGGGCAGCCCTACTGCCGCGCGCTGGACCTGTACGTGGACCGCGAGACCAAGCGCCGGGCGGACGCCCTGGGGTCGGGGATGGCGCACCTGGCCTTCCTCCCGGCCTGACCCGAGCAAACCCGGCCGGGTTGGTTAGGTGCGCAGAGGGCAACGGGTGGCCCGGCCGTGTTTCGGAGGGGATGTCTTCACGGCATCCCCTTCTTTTTCATGCGTTTGTGGACCTTCGCGCGCCGACAGGCAATCGGCGGGCTTAGATCATCGCCTGCGCCTACCCGTTGGCTTGTGTCTCTCCCACACCTCGTCCATGTCTAGCTGGCCGAGCTCCTCTCTGATCTTCTCCAAGGCTTTCGGGGAGTAGCGCTTGAATGGCGCCGACTTGCCCACCCTGAACGTCTTGAAGTAATCCTCGGAGTTCTGGATGTCCAGCTCCTTCACCACTGCAAGAGTCTTCGGTTGGCTTAAGCCGACCTTCTCGGCGAGATCGGCGAGTCCTAGCGAGTAGAAGCTGAGAGGGTCTATCTTCCTCACCGCGAGCACGGTGGCACCCGGCGTTCCTTCCGGGACGATGCACACCGGGTCTCCCTCCTTCCTCGTGATCCGGATGGCGACGTTTATCCCCTCGCCCTCAGCCGAGACCCGCAGTGTCGCGATCCCTGGAAACAACTCCTGCCAAGTTTTGCCTTCCTTGACCTTGCGCGCGAGCGCGTTCACCTCGAGTTCGCTTGGCTGAGAACGCACCCCTGAAAGCGAGGATTCGACGATCGCGAGGGCCTTGAGCTTTGCTTTCGCCTCCACTTGGTCGCGCGAGTAGGGTTGGAGTTGCTGGCTGATCTTCTCGAAGTCGGTCTCGATCATTGAGTGCAGCTCAGGCGGGGGATTCGGCGAAACGGGGAGTACGCGCTCGGGCACGTGGTCGCTGAGCTTCTCGTCGAAGACACGGCCGAGGATGTCGCGGAATAGGGTCACGCCAGCCTGTGCGTGCAGATATAGCTCCTGCTCGGAGAGCTCGACCACGTCGTGCTGGGCGGCATCGCGAAGGCTGTTGATGATCTGGACGGTAAGTCCCTCGTCCACGCTGAGGAACTTCACGTCGGCGTCATCCAGGCATTTCCTTACACACTTCTCGAAGCCAATTGTCTCCCGCTCGTAGGCCTCCCGGATCTTGCCGCCTTTGTGGATGATTGCGGCCTTCAGGATCAGCTCGAATCCCCGGTCTAGGAGGATCAAGACGGCCTCCTTTCTGCCACGGTCCCACGGCCTGTTGAAGTGCTCGACCGCGAGTACCAGCGAGTCGATCCCCTTATCCAGCAGCATTCTTGCCTGCTTCTTCACCAGCCACCTCGTCATTAGAAGAAAGGCCCATTGGGGGCGCTCCCGGATCCCTCAAAACGCGACCTAATGCCTACGTGCCCAACAACACGTTTGAGAGGACGCCATGACACTAGAGCAAATGAGCATGAAGGACCTGCTGGCCCTGCACAACCGCATCGCCGACAAGCCTGCTGGCCCCAAGACGTTCGCGACGCGGGCGAAGCTCGCGGCCCGGATCGAGCAGATCGCGGCAGCCAAGGACATCGACCTCGCCGCGTCCAGGCAGCCGAAGAAGCCTAAGGCGACCGCGACGCGCGCAGAGCCGAAGGCAGAAGCCATCGAGACGCCAGAAGCGACCGAGAAGAAGCCGCGCGGCCTTGGGGTCGGGGCGCTCGCACGCGCGATCCTGATGGATCCTGCGGGTTACCCGCACGCGCTGGTGGCCGACATGGTCAACGCGCAGATCGAGGGCGCGGCGGCGACGGCCAAGTCGGTGCGCTGGTACGCCAACGACATGCGCAAGAGGGGCGTCGAGGTGCCGCCCCGTCAGAAGCACCATCCCGCTGACATGGACGAGGAGCAGTCCGCCGACGCGCTGTCCACCGTCCGAGTGGTCGAGCCCGCGCCATCCGACGACTGACGCCGTTCTCCCGTCGTGCACGAGAAAGGGCCACCTTCACGGTGGCCCTTTCTTTTCATGCGCTTGTGCGCGATCACGTCCCGACGGTGGATCAGGACGCCAGTCTCGGCGGCCATGTCCCCGGTTCGTGCACCATGCCGAGCGCGTTGAGGATGTAGCGCGATGCCTTCTCCTGATGCTCGCGCAGGTGGTCGAGCGACGGGTGTAGGTAGCCCATCGTGACGCCACCGCTGGACGCGCTGTGGTTCAGCAGGAAGCGCAGCTCCAGCAGCGGCACGCCCGCCTGCAACGCGAGGGATGCGTATGCGTGCCGCAGCGCATGGCCGGTAAGGTCGCCCAGCTCGTGCTGCTGGACCTCCGCCACCCGGCCCGATGCCGAGTCGGCCGGGAACAGGTAGGGCGTCTTTCGCCTCACGCCGTCTGCGTTCTCCTCGCGGTGCGCCAGCAGGTCGACGAGCGCCGACGACAGCGGCAGATCGAACTTCTTGGCGGCACCGCCCTTGGGGTTCGGGACGTGCAGGTGGCCGTCGCCAAGGTCCGCGCGCTTCGCTTCGCACGAGGCCGTCCGGCGCATGCCAGAAAGCAGCATGAACAGTTGGAGGTCTCGGCGCACCGGGTTGCCCAGCGACAGCACGGCCTTGCCCCATGCCCTGAGCTTGTCGGGGCTGGCGTCCACCTCGCGGCGGCGCATGCCGTTCATGTCCACGTTGCCCACCGGGTTCGGCGGCAGGTCGGGGAACTGCCGCAGGGCGCGGTTGTAGACCGAGCGCAGCACCCGCATGGTGTTGTCGCCCGAGGTGGCGCCGCTCCTCTCGGTGATCCGCCGGTGACGCTCGCGCACGCCCTGACGGTCCGCGCCGATCTCGGCCAGCGGCCTGTCGAGCCAGTCCTTGAGGTAATAGGTGACGTGGTACTCGTAGCCGCTGCGGGTCTTGTCGGCCAGCCGCCGGGAGTTGAGGTGCAGATCCAGCCCCTCCCGCAGGGTGATGCCGCGCGCCCGGGCCCTGCGGCGCTCCTCGTTCGGGTTGGTGCCGCCCCGCATGCCGACCAGCGTCTGCCGGGCGGCGTCCCTGGCCTGCTTGGCGTCCATCGCCGGGTGGTCGCCCAGCTTCGTCCTGACCTGACGCCCGTTGACGAGGGACTGCACGTAGAAGCTGCGCTTGGTGGGGGTGACGATGAGGTAGAACCCCCTCATCTCGGTGTCGGCGTACAGGGCCGACTTGCCCGGCTCGGGCCGGGGTGCCCTCTCGACGAGGGACTGGGTGATCTTCGACTTCATGCTGGCTCCGGGTGACGGGGCCACGGCTCGGACACGGTTTCGCACCACAAGGTGCCGTGTTCAGACGCGCCGTTTGTGCCCCTGAAGCCTCATTAAGTCGCGGTTTTTCCTCGGTGTAAGCGGCCCCGGGCCATCCGATTCCAAATCATGGCAAGCTATCCGCGTGCCGACTTGTAAGCGGTAGGTCGTCCGTTCGAATCGGACAAGCGGCACCACGCACGCGGCTTACGGTTGCAGCACGCAGGCCGGCAGCAGCCGCATCCCTTCCGCGGCCGGGGTGGCGCCGCGCAGCGCCCGGTGTGGCGCACTGCGCAGCGCGGCGTAGCCGGCCTTCCACGCCAGCACCTGCCAGTCGCCGCGGCCGCGCAGGTCGTAGGCGCGCCAGTGCTCGCCGTCGTGGAAGCCGTGGAAGGCCTCGACCAGTCCCGCGCCGTTGATGGCGAACAGGGTCAGCGGCACGTTGAACGGCGCAGGCGCGGGATCGTCCTGGACACCGGGGTCGGCCACCGGCGCCAGGGGCAGGGAAAGAGCGTGCATGGCATCTGGATAGCAGGCGCGGCGTGAAAGCGGCGTGCGGCTGCAATGCTGCTGCAATGCGGCAGGGGGACAGTCGCGCGCTGGCTAGACTGCGTCCATCTCCATTTCCCGACCTGCCCATGACCAGCAGTTTCCCGCCCGTTTCCCTCATCGGCGTACCCACCGACGTGGGCGCCGGCCATCGCGGCGCCTCCCTCGGCCCGGAGGCCCTGCGCATCGCCGGCATCGGCGAGGCCCTGCTCGCGCGCGGCGTGGCCGTGCGCGACTGCGGCAACATCGCCGGCCCGCCCAACCCGTGGCAGCCCCCGGTGGACGGCTACCGCCACCTCGAGCAGGTGGTGGAGTGGAACCGGCTGCTGATGGAAGCCACGCTGCGCGAGCTGCGCGACGGGCGCATGCCGGTGATGCTCGGCGGGGACCATTGCCTGGCCATCGGCTCGATCACCGCGGTGGCGCGGCACTGCCGCGAGACCGGCAAGCGCCTGCGCGTGCTGTGGCTGGACGCGCACGCCGACTTCAACACCAACCTGGTCACCCCCTCGGGCAACATCCACGGCATGCCGGTGGCCTGCCTGTGCGGGCTGGGCCCCGAGGCGCTGACCCACCTGGGCGGCGAGGCGCCGATGCTCCGCCCGGACCAGGTGCGCAAGATCGGCATCCGCTCGGTGGACCCGGAGGAGAAGCGTCTGGTCAAGCAGTACGGCCTGGACATCTACGACATGCGCTACATCGACGAGGTCGGGATGAAGGCGGTGATGACCCAGGCGCTGGACGGCGTGGACGCGGACACCCACCTGCACGTCAGTTTCGACGTGGACTTCCTGGACCCGACCATCGCCCCCGGCGTGGGCACCCGCGTGCCGGGCGGCCCCAACTACCGCGAGGCGCAGCTGGTGATGGAAATGATCGCCGACACCGGGCGCATGGGGTCGCTGGACATTGTCGAGCTCAACCCGATCCTGGACAAGCGCAACCGCACCGGCCGCCTGGCGGTGGACCTGGTGGAGAGCCTGTTCGGCAAGTCGACGCTGATGCGCGACTGAACGGGGACGGCGCGCTTCACGCCCGTTGCACGGCCGGCCGGGGAGATTGGCCCCACGCCGCACGGAGCGTGCGGTTGCTCGTCACACAGGAGCCCATCATGAAGCGCATCATCGCATTCGCCCTGCTGAGCCTGTTCTCCGTCGGCACGCTGACGGCCTGCAACACCATGGCCGGTGCGGGCGAGGACATCCAGAAGGCCGGCGAGAAGGTCGAGGACAAGGCCGAGGACTGCAAGGACGGCAAGTGCTGAACCGTCGCCACGGGCGGCACGCGGGCGGGGCCGGGCTTCCGGCCCCGCCTTTTTCGTGCGGGCGGCTAACTCCGCCTTGACGCCGGCTGGACCGGCGGGCAACGCGCCACGGCACAGACTGGCATCGCGGTCGCTCGAGGCCGCGTTACCCCGAACCGATTGGAGGCGAGGCATGAACCGCGACATCATTGCCGGCAACTGGAAGCAGCTCAAGGGCCAGATCCGCGCCCGCTGGGGCGACCTCACCGACGACGACTTCGACGTGGCCGAGGGCAACGCCCAGTACCTGGCCGGCAAGCTGCAGGAACGCTATGGCTGGGAGCAGGACCGCGCCGAGCGCGAGGTCCGCGACTTCGAGCGCAGTCTGGACGACACCTATCGCCACTGACCCGGCCGCCGGCCGCGCCATGCCGCGCGGCCGGCGCCTGCGGAAGGCGCGCGCCGGCCGTTGCCCGTGCGCCGGCGGAGCGGGCGGGCGGCACGGTAGAATCGCCGGGTCGTTTCCGCAGCCTGCGCCATGACCGTCCGCGTCCTTACCGGCATCACCACCACCGGCACCCCGCACCTGGGCAACTACGCCGGCGCCATCCGCCCGGCCATCGCCGCCAGCCGCGCCCACGGCGTGGAGAGTTTCTTCTTCCTGGCCGACTACCACGCGCTGATCAAGGCCGACGACGCCGACCGCGTGGCGCGCTCGCGCCTGGAGATCGCCGCCACCTGGCTGGCCTGCGGGCTGGATCCAGAGAAGGTGACCTTCTACCGCCAGTCCGACATCCCCGAGATCCCGCAGCTGACCTGGCTGCTGACCTGCGTGGCCGCCAAGGGCCTGCTCAACCGCGCCCACGCCTACAAGGCCGCGGTGGACAGGAACGTGGCCGCCGGCGAGGACCCGGACGCCGGCGTCACCGCCGGCCTGTACATGTACCCGGTGCTGATGGCCGCCGACATCCTGGCCTTCGGCGCGCACCGCGTGCCCGTGGGACGCGACCAGATCCAGCACATCGAGATGGCGCGCGACATCGGCCAGCGCTTCAACCACATCTACGGCGACGCCTGGCGCCGCGCGACCGGCCAGGCCGGCGAACCGCTGGTGCTGCCGGAGGTGCAGATCGACGAGAACGTGGCCACGCTGCCCGGGCTCGACGGTCGCAAGATGTCCAAGAGCTACGACAACACCATCCCGCTGTTCGCGCCGCCGGTCGAGCTGAAGAAGCTGGTCATGTCCATCGTCACCGACTCGCGCGCGCCCGGCGAGCCCAAGGACACCGAGGGTTCCAGCCTGTTCCAGTTGTACCAGGCCTTCGCCACGCCCGCGCAGGCCGAGGAGATGCGCCACGCCTTCGCCGACGGCATCGGCTGGGGCGACGCCAAGCAGCGCCTGCTGCTGCGCATCGAGGAAGCCGTCGCGCCGCTGCGCGAGCAGTACGCGCAGCTCGTCGCGCGGCCGGCGCAGCTGGAGGAGATCCTGCAGGAGGGCGCGCGCAAGGCGCGCGACGTGACCGTGCCGTTGCTGGACGGCCTGCAGCGCGCGGTGGGCCTGGGGCCGTTCTCGGCGCCGCGTGCGGCGCCCGGCAAGGGCAAGGCCGCGGCGGCGCGGCTGCCGCAGTTCAAGCAGTACCGCGAGGCCGACGGCCGCTTCCACTTCAAGCTGGTGGACGGCGAAGGCCGCGTGCTGCTGCTGGGCGACGGCCGCGACTCGCCACGCGAGGCCGGCGAGCTGATCGCGCGGCTGCGCCGCGAGGGCGCCAGCGCGCTGCACGAGATGGAGCAGCGCACCGTGGGCCTGCTGGGCGAGCGCGTGGGCACGCTGGGCGAGGGCGTGGCCGGCGTGGACGCGGTACTCGAGGCGCTGCGCCTGCTGGCCGAGGACCAGGCCTGATGGCCTACCTGACGCTGCTGCTGTTCCTGCCCTGGTTCGCGCTGCTCGGCGCGCTGTACTGGTTCTACCCGCGCCGCCCGCGGCCGGTCGCGCGCCGTGGCTTCGACGCGGCGGTGCTGCTGGTGTCGCTGCTGCTGAGCATCGCGGGGATGCGCCTGGGCTATGCCGAGGGCGCGGCCGACCCGTCCGCCGGGCCGATCTGGCGGCAGGTGCTGGCCGTGCTGTACGCCTACGGCGCGTTCCTGGCGGTGCTGGCGCTGGCGGTTCCGGTGCGCATGCGCCTGCTGGCCGGCCGCTGGCGCGGGACGGCCTGACCGGCCCGCGCGCCGCTACGACCAAAGCCGGGTCGCCGGCGCCCGCGGGCGCCCCTACGATGGACGCGACGCACGGCCGCACGGAGGCGCACATGCCGGAACACGGCATCCACACCATCGACACCGGCTACCTGCGCCCGCGCTTCGACGCGGCGTACCTGGTGGTGGAGGACGGCCGCGGCGCGTTCGTGGACTGCGGCACCAACCGCAGCGTGCCGGTGCTGCTGCAGGCCCTCGCCCGGGCCGGGCTGGCGCCCGCGCAGGTGGACTGGGTGATTCTCACCCACGCCCACCTGGACCATGCCGGCGGTGCCGGCGAGCTGATGCGCCAGCTGCCCGGCGCGCGCCTGCTCGCCCATCCGCGCGCGGCCCCGCACATGGTCGATCCGGCGCGGCTGGTCGCCGGCGCCACGGCCGTCTACGGCGAGGCGGAATTCGCGCGGCACTACGGCAGGCTGGTGCCGGTGCCCGCCGAGCGCGTGGTGGTGGCCGAGGACGGGCACGTGGTCGAGCTGGCCGGCCGCCCGCTGCGCTGCATCGACGCCCCCGGCCACGCGCGCCACCACCTGTGCGTGTGGGACGCGCGCAGCCGCGCCTGGTTCACCGGCGACGCCTTCGGCCTGTCCTACCGCGAGCTGGACGGCGCGCGCGGCCCCTTCGTGCTGCCGACGTCCTCGCCGGTGCAGTTCGAGCCGCAGGCGATGCAGGCCACCATCGCCCGGATGCTGGCCGAGGCGCCCGAGGCGATGTACCTGACCCACTACGGCCGCGTGGCCGACGTGGCGCGCCTGGCCGCCGAGCTGCACGAGCAGGTCGACGCCATGGTCTCCCTGGCGCAGGCCTGCGACGGCCGGCCGGACCGGCACCACGCGCTGGTGGCCGCGCTGTCGGACTACTACCTGGAACGCGCGCGGGCGCACGGCTGCCCGCCGGACGACGCTGCGGTGCTGCGGCTGCTGGAAGCGGACATCGAACTCAACGCCCAAGGCCTGGAAGTGTGGCTGGACCGCGCCCGCCGCTGATCGCGGGCGCCGCTCACTCCCAGGTGTTGGCGTGCGGGTCCATCGGCTCCCGCTGCGGGCGCACCACGCAGAACCGGTGCCCGGTGGGCGCCTCCATCACCCACCAGCGCTTGACGAAGGCCACGCGCCGCGCGCCCAGCGCCTCCAGGCGCCGGACTTCGGCGTCCAGGTCGTCGGCCTCGATGTCCAGGTGGACGCGCGACTCGTGTTCCACCTTCTGCAGCAGGATCACCGGCTCGTCCTCGGCGGTGCGCAATTCAGCGTAGCGGCCGTCGCCGTCCTGGTCGACGCTGGCCACGGGCTTGCCCAGCGCCCGGCTCCAGAACTCGACGGCGGGTTTCAGGTCCTGGACCTGGCAGTCCAGGACCAGGTTGGCCAGGCGGCTGTGGTGCGGCATGTGCGTGCTCCGGTTGGGGACCGGCCACCACGATACGCGCGCGGGACGGACGCGGCGCAACGGCCCGCGCCGCCGGCCGCGCGGGTCACTGCGGCAGGGCCATGTCGTCCAGCAGCGCCTTGAGGAAGCGCGCCGCCTCGCCGCCGGTGGCGGCGCGGTGGTCGAAGGTCAGCGAGATCGGCAGGCGGCGGTGTACCTCGATGCCGCCCATCACCGCGACCACGTCGTGCGAGAGCCGGCCCGCGCCGACGATGGCCACGCACGGCGGCACCACCACCGGGGTGGCGTAGCGTCCGGCGAACATGCCGAAGTTGGACAGCGAGATGGTGTAGCCGGACAGCTCGCTGGCCGGGATGCTGCGGTCCTCCACCTGCGCGCGCAGGCGGTCGATGCCGGCGCGGATGCCCTGCGCGTCGAGCACGTCCGCATTGCGCAGCGCGGGCACGAACAGCCCGTCCTCGGTGTCCACGGCGATGCCCACGTCCACGTGGGGGTGCAAGGTGCGGCTCAGCGCCTCGCCGTCGAACCAGGCGTTGAGCGCCGGCACCGCGCGGCACGCGGCTACGATGGCGCGGACCAGGCGCGCGGTGATGTCCTGCCGGCCGATCCACGAGTGCAGGTCGGCATCGTCCACCAGCGTGGTCGGCACCACCTTGGCGTGGGCGTCGGCCATCACGCGGGCCATGTTGCGGCGCACGCCCTTGAGCTGTTCGGGCTGGCCGCTGGCGGCCGCGCCCGGTGGCCGCGTGCGCACCGGGCGGCCGGCGGCCGAGAGCGTGGTGCGCTGGGCCGGGGGCGCCGGCGGAGGCTGCGTGTCCGCGGCCGCCGGCGC
>DATMBN010000059.1:0-25475 GCA_035559275.1 Burkholderiaceae bacterium | reverse complement strand
AGCCGACACCGCCCCGCACCGCCAGGGCCCGCCGGCCAGCGCGCCCCGGGCCTGCGAGGCGTGCAGATCGGGCAGGCGCAGCAGCAACTTGTGGCTCACGACCGTGGCCGAGACGATCACCTTGTTGCATCCCTGCTCGTGGCCGTCGAGCACGAACTGCAGTCCCGGGGGGCCGAACGGTCCGTCGCCGAGCTGCACCTCGCCGTTCAGGCGGGTGCGGTCGAGCGTCGCCGCCAGCCGCCGGTGACCGGGCCGGCCCGGCAACGAGCCCTCGGCCAGCAGCCCTGCGGTCAGCACCCCCTCGATGAACCCGCGCAGGTCGAGTCGCCCGCGCGAGGCGACGCGGCCACGGCCGTCGCGCTGCTCGTAAACGGCGCCGGGCATCTCGCCTTCCGTCCACAGGTACAGGTACTGCCGTCCGCCGTGCGGTGCGTCCAGGTACAACCCGCCCCGGCTCAGGCCCATCGACGAGTCGGGGCCGATGTGCGCCACCGTGACGCGGTCGAAGTCCACGACGCCCTGCGCGAGCGGCACCCGCACCTCGGCATCGACCTTCCACAAGGCATCGGTGATGAAGGCATGCACGAAACCGTGCAGACCGGCGAACGGATCCAGGTGCCAGGGACCTCCCGCCACTCGGCCTGCGGCCGCGGCCGCCTGCGCGAGCGGCGCCTGCAGTTCGATCTCGACCCCCTGGCACTCGACCTCGCGCGCGGTGAGCGCATCGAAGGGCGGCACGGCCCGGGCATCGCCGGGGCGCGCCGGGCGCGCGGCCAGGCCGCGCAGGCAGATGCGCGCTGCGAAGAGGCGGCACCCCTGCATTTGCCAGGACCAGTCCTGGAGCTCCATCCGCTCCAGCTGCAACGGCAGGGCCTCGGGGAGGGTCTGCGTCGGCGTGCGCATGGCGATGCACTGTGCCACACCGGACCGCCGCGCCGCTGCTTCAGCCCGTTACCTGGATCGGGGGAGATACCCACTCAAGACCGGACGATCAGCGGGCCCCACCGCCGCCAGGCCTTGCTCGACTTCGCGCAGCCAGGCCCGGCGCTGGTCCTCGGTGCTCGAGGCCATCGGGCCGAAGGTTCTCCTTCGCACGTCGTTCACGCCGCACAGACGGAACACGCAGTCGCGCCAGATGCGCGCGAGCGGATCGCCGAAGACGGCCTGCTCGCGCGCGGGCGGCGTGTTGGAGGTGTGGAACACCCAGGCGCACCGGGCTCGCAACAGGCCCACCGGTTCGCCATCGAAGCCCACGCCCTCGGGATACCGGTAGGCCGTGCCCAGGCGGAACACCCGGTCGATCCAGCCCTTCATCACCGCCGGCGGCTGACCCCACCAGTTGGGGTGGCACACGACGATGACAGAGGCTAGGGCCAGGTCCTCGCAATGCCGTTCGACCAGGGGGTCGCAGGACCGGTCGTTGCCGGCCTCGACGACCGGCTGCACCGGGTCGAAGCCTTCGGCGTAGAGGTCGTGGAAGCGCACCTCGTGACCCTGTGCGGCCAGCGTCCGCGCGGCGGTCCGGGCGACGGCATGGCTGAAGCTGCCGGGCTGGGGGTGCGCGAGCACGACCAGTGCGACCTCCGCGGCTTCCGGCCCGCAGGCCGGGGGCCGGCCCTCAGACATGGACGGCCTCGTCCGTTCCGAACGGCAGGCCGGCGAGCAGCCGGGCGCCAGCCGTCTCCCGGGAACGGGACGGTTGCGCCTCGGCCAGGCGGGCGACGATCTGCCCGAGCTTGCGCAAGGCCGCGTCCATCTCCGCGCACCAGGGCGCGCCGTACTGCAGGCGGATGAAATGGTCGAACCGGCGCGTGACGCTGAAGGCCGCGCCCGGCGCGACGCCGATGTGCTCGAGCCGGGCGAGCGCGAAGACCTCCCGGGAGTCGACGTGGCGCGGCAACTCGATCCACAGCATCAGGCCGCCTTGCGGGATGCTCAGTCGGCAGCCGGGCGGGAAGTAGCGCGCCACCGCATCGGCCATCTGGTGCGCCTGCGTCTTGAGCGCCGCGCGCAGCTTGCGCAGGTGGTGGTCGTAGCCGCCGTCGCGGATGAACTCCGCGATGACCTCCTGTTGCAGCATCGGGCAGGCGACCGAGGTGCGGAACTTCAAGGCCTGCGTGCGGATGAAGTGGCGCCCCGGCGCGACCCAGCCGACGCGATAGCCCGGCGCCACGGTCTTGGTGAAGGCCGAGCACAGGATCACGTCGTTGTGTTGGTCGAAGCTCTTGAGCACCGGCGGGCGCTGGTCGCCGAAGTACAGCTCGCCGTAGATGTCGCTCTCGATCAGGGTGATACCGCGCTCGGCCATCATCTCGACCAGCCGCCGCTTGTTCTCCACCGGCATCAGGCTGCCCAGCGGATTCGGGAAGTTGGGCAACAGCACGCAGGCCTTGACGGCGCCCGGCTGCTGCGTCGCGAAGTCCAGCGCCTCGAGCGAGATACCGTCGCGCGGGTGGCTGGGAATCTCCAGCGCGCGCATGCCCAGGCTCTCGATCACCTGCAGCAGGTGGAAATAGGTCGGCGACTCCAGCACGATGGTGTCGCCGGCGCTGGCCACCGAGCGCAGCGCGAGGTAGATGGCCTCCATCCCGCCATTGGTGATGACGATCTCGTCAGGGCGCAGCTGCACGCCCGAGTTCACCGCGCGCCGTGCGATTTCGTGGCGCAGCGCGGGGCTGCCGGTCATCTGGTACTTGGTGGCGTACTCGGGATGGCGGCGGTTCACGCTGGCCAGGATCTGTTGCAGCTTGGCCTCGGGCAGCAGCGAGCGCGCCGGTGCGGCATGGAAACGCGGCACGGCGAGCGGGTCGTCCACGATCATCAGGAACTCGTGCAGCACCTGGTCCATGCTGACGAAGGAGGCGCCCTCCATGCGCAGGTCCAGTTGGGGCTCGGGCAGCGCGGGCGGACGGGCCGCGACGAAGTAGCCCGACTTCGGGCGCGCCTCGACACGTCCCCTGTTCTCCAGGTAGCGGTAGGTCTGGACGGCCGTCGTCACGCTCACGCCATGCTGCTGGCTCAGCTGCCGCACCGACGGCAACCGGTCCCCAGGGCGCAGCGCACCGGCCTCGATGGCAGCCTCGAGCTGCGCTGCGAGCCGCTGGTACAGCGGCTGCCCCGCATCCGGCGCGCTGGGGTGGGTGGCTGGGTCCATGCGGTCCATTGTGCGACCCGCCCGCGGGGCACGACAGGTACAGATGTGCCCGAGTGCGGGCAATACAGAACCGACCGTGCGTGTCTGTGCTGCCTCACTTTGGCAGGCACTGCGGCTGTCGCGACGCACCGGCGGTCGCAATACTGGCTCCTCGACGACAGGAGCCTCCATGACCCTCGACCTGCCCTTGCCCCTGACCCTGCAATTGCATCCCGGCCAGCTGTTGCGCTGGCGACGTGCCCCACGCGCGGTCGAACTGGTCGTCGTGCATGGGCGTGTGTGGGTCACCTGCGCCGGTGACGCCGACGATCACTTCCTCGAGGCCGGCGCCCGCTTTCCCCTGGGCGGCCGCCGACGGGTGCTGATCGGCGGCGAAGGCGAGGCGCGCGTCGCGTTGGTCGCCCCGCCTTCCCAAGGCCGCTGGCGCCGCCCACAGGGGCACGCGGGATCGCCGCCACTGGCCGGAGCGCCCGCACCGGCCCTGTAACCTCCATTGCCCCGGAAGCCCGGCAGAGCGGCGCGCGGCACGCGGCCGCCCCCGGCCACCACGGGCGCGCCGGGCAGATGCGTGAGCTCAGGAACCAGAGGCGGCCGGACGGTCGTCCTGCGCCCGCTCGGGCACCAAGGCACTGAGTGCGGGCGGCAGCCCCCCGCGCAGCTGCGCGTACCGTTGCGTCTTTTCCGCCGGGCTCAGACGCGGATCATTCTCGATCGCCAGCGCACTGAGTGCCACGCGGTCGCGCTCGTTGCGCTCGGCAAAGAGCGCCTCGCCGAGCGGGGCGTCGAAATGCCGCTGCTGGAGCTGGCGGTTGCGGGCAAGCAGCGCCTCCACCTGTGCCGGATCGGAGGGCACCGGCTGCGTCATCAACTCCTGACGCACGTCCTTCAGATAGCCACGGTAGGAAGTGAGCAGCCCCAGCGCGCGGTCCGCCTCCTCGCGCGGCAGCTGCTCGCGCAGGGCGCGCTCCAGCCGCCCGAAATCCTCCTGCGTCGGCTCTGGCGGTAAGCCGGCAAGGACGGACTCCATCCGTCCGAGCGTCGACTCGTCGACCACCAGGCCTCCTGAAAAACCGAGTTCGAAGAGGCGGGCCAACTCCTGGTGGACAGTGGAGGCCGCAGACGTGCCGCCGGAAGCCGGGCCGCCTCGCGCCATGTCGGCCCCCGGTGCCCCCTGCGTCTGGCCGGTCGGCGGCGGCGCGGCTTCGGCCGGCGGGGCGGACCCGTCGGTGGGCCACCACAGGGCCGCGGCGACGCAGGTCACGGCGACCACGAGGATCCAGGGCCAGGACACGAGAGTGGGACGGTGGGAGGACATGGTCGCGAGCGGCAAGGCTGATACGCTGGACGCGCGTTCATTTCAACGGCGATCCGGCGAGTGAAGCACGGGCAACGGGCGCGGTCAACCGGGGAACTCGCGGCCTCGTGGGCTTGTTTTCCGCTGGAAACGCTTGTCACTCGCGCCGATTCCGTCTGGCAGAACTATGGTCTTGAACTGGATTGCACGGTCGTTCAATATTGCACCGACCTGCAGCATCAGACCGCAGGCCCATTCCGGACCGGCCCGCAAGAGGCCGGTGCGGGGATCAGTACCGTAGGAGACATCATTCATGTTCGCATCGCAAACCGCCTTGCGCGCCACCGCGCGCGCCGCCCTGCTCGCTTGCACCCTCGCCCTCGGGGCAGTCGCCGCCCAGGCGCAGTCCAACCCCTACCAGAAGGGCCCGGACCCGACGCCCTCCCTCCTGGAGAACACCGGCCCGTTCAGCGTGCGCACGACCTCGATCTCGCGCCTGTCGGCCAGCGGCTTCGGGGGCGGCACGGTGTACTACCCGACCGCCAGCGGCACGTACGGCCTGATCGCCGTCTCGCCCGGCTTCACCGGCACCCAGTCGACCGTGAGCTTCTGGGGCGAGCGCCTGGCCTCGCACGGCTTCGTCGTCGTCGTGATCGACACGATCACGCTCTACGACCAGCCGTCCAGCCGCGCTGACCAGCTGATGGCTGCGCTCGACCATGTCGTCCGCATGTCCAACAGTCGCCTCAGCGCCCTCTACGGCAAGGTGGACCCGAACCGCCGGGCCGTGATGGGTCACTCGATGGGCGGCGGCGGCTCGCTGATCGCCGCGCGCGAGAACCCCTCGCTGAAGGCCGCGATCCCCATGGCGCCGTGGAACACCTCGAGCCTGTTCCAGTCGGTGCGTGTGCCGACCATGATCTTCGGCTGCGAATCGGATTCGATCGCGCCGGTGCGCGAGCATGCCGAGCCCTTCTACCAGGCGATTCCGTCGACCACCCCCAAGGCTTACCTGGAAGTCAACAACGACGACCACTTCTGCGTGATGAACGGCGGCGGTCACTACGCTCTGCTCGGACGCTATGGCGTGGCCTGGATGAAGCGCTTCGTCGACAACGACACCCGCTACAGCCCGTACCTGTGCGGCGCGCCCCACCAGGACAAGATCCGCTCCACCGAAGTCGAGGAATACCGGCAGAACTGCCCGTACTGATCCTGCGCACCACGGGAGGGAGGAGCGCCCCGGGAGCCTCGGTTTCGTGCCGGGGCTCCTCGACTCCGCCACACCCCGGCACCCGCCGGGGTGCTGCGTTTGTGCAACTGCAAGAGCGCGCACTGCTGGCCGCGGGACGCTAGAGCGAAAAGCGCCGGTAGGAGGCCATCAGGCGGCCGTAGACCGCGGCCAGCCGGTCGTGCGTCTGCACGTCCTCGAGGAAACGGAAATCGTGCATGTGCCCGACCAGCAGCGAATGGATCGCATACGCCAGTTCTGCTGGATCCGTGTCGGGCCGCAGGTGCCCTTCTTCCACCGCCTCGCGCACGGAGCGCTCCAGCGTCGCCCGCCAGGCACGCACACCGCGCAACAGTCGCTCGCGCATCGGGTTGTCGCGCGCGCGCACCTCGAAGGCACTGAATGCATACAGCGCGCCGTTGATCGCATGGGGATTGCGCCCCGCCTGCAGCCATCGACGCACGATGGCGTCCAGTCGAGGCAGGCCCCGCGGTTCGCGCAGGGCCGGCTCGAAGACCTCCGCCACGAAGCGGCGGTCGTATTCGTCGAGCACCATGTTGATCAGCCCGACCTGCGAGCCGGTGCGCACGAACGCGCCGCTCTTGCTGATGCCCAGTCGCTTGGCGACCTCGCCGAACGACACCGCCGGCAAGCCGCCCTCGAGCGCGAGCTGCAGCGCCGTCTCGACGACGGCCGCCAGCGTCTGCTCGCTGCGGGCCGCGCGCGCGTCGCGTCGTGGCGTGCCCGTCGCGCCGCGCTCCGAGCCTGGGGTGTCCGGCGAAGCCGCTTCGCTCACGCCGGCTCTCCCATGGCGTGCGTGGGTACCCGTCGCGCCAGCGCGCACATGAGCTCGTAGCCGATCGTGCCCGCGGCCTGCGCGACCTCGTCGATCGGCAGGGTCGTGTCGCGCGGCCCGCGGCCCCACAACGTCACCTCGCTGCCTACCTGCGCGTGCGGCACGGGCCCCAGGTCCACCGTCAGCATGTCCATCGACACGCGCCCCACGAGACGGGTGCGCACGCCCTCCACCAGCACCGGCGTGCCGGTGCCGGCATGGCGTGGATAGCCGTCGGCATAGCCGCAGGCCACCACCCCCACGCGCATCGGCGCATCGGCGCGGAAGGTGCTGCCGTAGCCCACCGTGTCGCCGGCCTGCAGCTGCTGCACGCCGATGAGCCGTGCGCGCAGCGTCATCGTGGGTCGCAGGTCCCAATGCGCGATGTCGTGCGCCGGATGGTCGGGCGAGGCTCCGTAGACCGCGATGCCCGGGCGCACCCAGTCTCCGCGCACCTCGGGTCTCGTGGCCGCGTGGCGCAAGGTGGCCGCGCTGTTGGCCAGGCTGCGCTCGCCAGGCAGGCCTTCGGTGGCATGGGCGAAGGCTTGCAGCTGATGTTCGATGCCACGCTCGCCGTCGGCATCGGAGAAGTGCGTCATCAACGTGATCTCGTCGACCTGCGTGAGGCCCGAGAGCCGCATCCATGCGGCGCGGAAGGCCGCCGGCTCGAAGCCGAGCCGGTTCATCCCGCTGTTGAGCTTGAGGAAGACGCGGTGCGGCCACGTCGTCTTGTGCGCGGCCAGCCAGTCGATCTGCTCGTCGCGGTGCACCACGTGCCAGAGGTTCAGGCGCGAGCACAGCTCCAGGTCGCGCGCCTCGAAGCAGCCCTCGAGCAGCAGGATGGGGCCGCGCCAACCCAGCGCGCGCACGCGCTCGGCCTCGGCCAGGTCCAGCAGGGCGAAGCCGTCGGCCCCTTGCAGCGCGCGGTAGACGCGTTCGATGCCGTGTCCGTAGGCATCGGCCTTGACGACGGCCCAGACCTTGGCGTCCGGGGCCGCCCGGCGCACGCGGCGCAGGTTGTGGGCCAGGGCATCGAGGTGGATCAGGGCTTCGATCGGGCGTGGCATGCGGGCATTGTGCCAGCCGGGCTGCCGAACTTCTGACCGCGCTGGGCGAGCGCTGCCGCACATCCTCCACGTCTTCCCCAGGGCCCGTGGGGCGGGCGGGGCCCCGTGCTATAAAGCCGCTCGCGCCGTGCCGGCCCGCGCACCCGGCTGGTGTGCCGCCTCCCATCGGGCGGGCGGGCAGGGCGATGCGCCCGAGAAGAAGGCCCCGTGGAAACGCGGCCGGCCCCCATGCCCTTGCATGGCGGGGCGCTGGCCGCAAGAAGCCGGAAGATGGCAGTGACGGAATGAAAAAAGGCTTCTACACGATCATGGCGGCGCAGTTCTTCAGCTCGCTGGCTGACAACGCGTTGTTCGTCGCCGCGGTCGAGCTGCTGAAGACCTCCGGGGCCGCGGAGTGGCAACGCGCCGCGCTGGTTCCCATGTTCGCGCTGTTCTACGTCGTGCTCGCCCCCTTCGTCGGCGCCTTCGCCGACTTCATCCCGAAGGGCAAGGTGATGTTCATCTCGAACAGCATCAAGGTGGTGGGCTGCCTGATGATGCTGTTCGGCACGCATCCGCTGATGTCCTACGCCATCGTGGGACTGGGCGCGGCGGCCTACTCGCCCGCCAAGTACGGCATCCTCACCGAGCTGCTTCCGCCCTCCCAGCTGGTCAAGGCCAACGGCTGGATCGAGGGGTTGACCATCGCCTCCATCATCCTGGGCGTGCTGCTGGGCGGCCAGCTCGTCGGCCCGCACATCGCGCCGTTCCTGCTCTCGCTGGACCTGCCGGGGATGGACACCGGGGTGGACACCGCGCCGGAAGCGGCGATCGCCTCGATCATCCTGCTGTACGTGGCGGCAGCGCTGTTCAATCTGTTCATTCCCCGCACCGAGGCGCCGCTGCAGCCCCTGCCGGGCACGCTTCTCGAGATGGTGCGCGACTTCCGCACCTGCAACCGCAGGCTCTGGCGCGACAAGCTCGGGCAGATCTCGTTGGCCACCACCACGCTGTTCTGGGGCGTCTCGGGCAACCTGCGCTACATCGTCCTGGCCTGGGCAGCCGCCGCGCTCGGCTACACGACCACCCAGGCTTCGTCCCTGGTGGGCGTGGTCGCCGTCGGCACCGCGGTGGGGGCCGTGGTCGCGTCGATGTGGATGCGGCTGGACCAGGCCACGCGCGTGATCCCGCTGGGGATCGCGATGGGCGTGCTGGTGATCGGCATGAACTTCATCTCCAACGTGTGGGTGGCCGCGCCCTTTCTGATCCTGCTGGGCGGGCTGGGTGGATACCTCGTGGTGCCGATGAACGCCCTGCTGCAGCATCGCGGCCACAACCTGATGGGCGCGGGTCGCTCGATCGCCGTGCAGAACTTCAACGAGCAGGCCTGCATCCTCGGCCTGGGTGCGTTCTACACGGTGCTCACCAAGCTGGGGGTCTCCGCCTTCGGCGCGATCACGATGTTCGGGCTGGTGGTTGCCGGCATCATGTGGCTCATCCAGCGCTGGCACGCCCACAACGTGGTGCACCACCACGAGGAGGTCGAGCAGCTGCTGACGCTGGCGCGCAGTGATCACCATTGAACGACCGCTGCGCGCCGTCGCGCCCCTTGCGAAGAAGGAGCGCCGACCGCGGGCAGGCGTAGCCCGCTACGCCGAACGCCGCGCGGCGACGGATTCATGCGTCGGGAACGGCGCGCCAGGGCGGGTCGAGAAGTGATGGAAAGGAGTTGCACGGGATGAGTCCACGTCTGATGCCGGCCGCGTCGCCCTGGGCGTGGAGCGCGCTGCTGCTCAACGCCTTCGTGTGGGGGCTGTCGTGGTGGCCGCTGCGCGAACTGGCGTCGCGTGGGCTGCACCCCCTGTGGACCATGGTGGTGGTCTTCACGCTCGCGGCCGGCGTGATCGTCGCTTGGCGCCCGGCCTCGCTGCAACAGCTGCGCGGGCAGCCGGTGCTGTGGATCCTGGCGCTCGCCTCGGGCGTCACGAACGCCGCCTTCAACTGGGCCGTGAGCATCGGCGAGGTGATGCGGGTGGTGCTGCTGTTCTACCTGATGCCGCTGTGGACGGTACTGCTCGCCCGGGTGATGCTGCATGAGCAGCTGACGCCGCGTTCCGCCTTGCGCGTGGCACTCGCCCTGGCCGGGGCCGCCATCGTGCTGTGGCCAGAAGGCGAGGGCTGGCCGGTGCCGCGCGGGATGGCCGACTGGCTCGGGGTGCTGGGCGGATTCGCCTTCGCCTTCAACAGCGTGATGGTGCGCCGGGTGGCGCACCGCACACGCGAGGAAGGACGGGCGGCGGCCATGCTGATCGGGTGCATCCTGGTCGCCGGCGTCATGGCCTGCGCCCTCACGCTCGGCTCCCGCGCCCACTGGCCCCCGCCGCCCGCCTGGGGCTGGGTTGCGATCGCGGCGGCCCTGGCGCTGGCCTTCGTCTGCTCGAATCTGGCCTACCAGTTCGGCGCCTCGCGGTTGCCGGCCAACGTGACGGCGGTGGTGATGCTGACCGAGGTGGTGTTCGCCTCGCTGTCTTCCATGTGGATCGGCGGCGAGCGGCTGTCCGTGCAGACGCTGGCGGGCGGCGCCTTGATCGTGACCGCCGCCGTGCTTGCCGCATGGCCGAGCCGCCGGGACCCGTGAGCCGCCAGGGAACGGGCCGAGGCCGGTGCCTCAGGGCCCTCCCGCCGTCAGGCGGCGCACCTCGGCCAGGAGCTCGTCATCCGCATAGGGCTTGGTGAGGAAGACGTCCACGCCCGCCTCCTCGGCACGCTTCAGATGCCTGTGGGTGGCGCGCGAGGTGATCATCACCACGGGCAGCTCCTTCCACAGCCGCGACTCGCGCAGCCGGCGCGTCAGTTCCAGCCCGTCCAGGTTGGGCATCTCCAGGTCGGTGAGCACGATGTCCGCCTTGCGCCGGATCAGGGCGTCCAGGGCGTCGAAGCCGTCGCGCGCGGTCGTCACGTCGTAGCCGGCGTCCTGCAGCAGCTGCGCCAGCATCTGGCGCACCGAGATCGCGTCGTCCACGACCAGCGCGTGCTTGCGCTCCACCTCCTGCAGCCGGCGCTTTAGTTGCGTGCAGGCCTGGCGTCGCACCGGCAAGGTCGCCGCCTGCTCGAGCGCCTCCAGGTCGAGCAGGAAGAGCACCCGCCCGTCGGGGCGCAGGGCGCCTCCTGCGACGCCGCGCAGCCGGCGCAGCAGCCGGCCGATGTCCTGCAAGATGAGGTCGCGCGAGTCGACGATGCGGTCCACCTCCAGAGCGACCTCGCCGCGCGCGGCCCGTGCAAGCACGACCGGCCTGGCCGCCCCCCCGGCGTCCGTGCTCGGCAGGCCCAGCCAGCCTGCCAGCTTCTGGTAGCGCCACTGGCCACCGCCGTAGCGGAACACGGCTCCCTCGGGACCCACCGCCACGCTGCCCTGGCCGGCTGCCAGCGCGAGCACGACGCCGTCGGCAGGCAGCGCGTAGACCTGTTCCTCGACCTGCACCAGCAGCGCATGCTGCACCCCGGCGGTCGCAGGCACCTGGAGCACCACCCGGGTGCCGCGGCCCGGCGTGCTCTCGACCTCGACCCGGCCCTTCATCGACCGCAGCCGGTCGGCGACCACATCCATGCCCACGCCCCGGCCGGACACCTCGGTGACCTCGCTCTTCGTCGAGAAGCCGGGCAGCAGGACCAGTCGCGCCAGCGCCTCGGGTGCCAGCTGCGCATCGCCTTGCAACAGGCCCAGCTCGACGGCACGCGCGTGGATCATCGCCAGGTCCAGTCCCCGGCCATCGTCCTCGCAGCGCACCTGCACCCGCTGGCTGTCCCGCTCCACGCACAGGGTCACCACGCCCTCCTGCGGCTTGCCCAGCCGCTGGCGTTCCTCGGGCGGCTCGATGCCGTGGTCCACGGCATTGCGCAGCAAGTGCAGCAGCGGCTCGGTCAGCCGGGCGAGCACGTCCGCGTCGATCATCGCCTGCTCGCCCCGTACCTCCAGCCTCACCTGCTTGCCGGTGGCCGCGGCAGTCTGGGCGACGTTGCGCCGCAGACGGGGAACGACCTGCCGCACCGGCACCAGCCGGGCACCGATCAGTTCGCGGTGCTGCTCCACCAGCTCCTGGCCCTGCTTGCGCACGGCCTGCAGCGCGGCGCGCGCTTCCTCGCGTGCCGCGTGGCCGTGGGCGCCCGCGTCGGACGCCATCTCGGTGGCAAAGCGCACCAGGGTCTGCAGCTCGTCGTAGCGGTCCATCTCCAGAGGATCGACGTCCCGGGCGAGCGGCGCACGCGCCTGCCGCATCACGCCCTGGCGGTCCAACGCGATCTCCAGGTCGCGCAACCGGTTCTGCAGTTGCCGGCTGCTCGACTCGAGCTGCCCCAGACGCTCCTCGAGGGTGCGCAGGTGCTCCTCGATGCGCCCGTGATGCACCAGGCCCTGGCCCGCGCGGCGCACCAGCACGTCCAGCGTGGAGACGCGGATGCGCAGGGTCGGGCTGGACGCAGCGGCAAGGGCAGGGCCCCCTGACGATGCTGGCGCGCGGGTCGGATCCAAGGGCGCGATGCGAGGCGGGTCCAGGGCCGCGGGCAAGGTGTCGATGTCGGCCTCGCCCACGCGGCCCTGGCGGATCGCCTGCCCCCATTGTCCCAGCCGCTCCAGCCGGTCGAGGGCGTCGTCAGGGGGCGGCTCCTCACCGCGCAGCGCGTGGACCATCTGCTCCAGGCAGGCGACGGACTGCTCCAGGTCGCGAGCCAACGCGCGCGGGATACGGCCCTTGCGGTCGACCACGTGGTCCAGCACATCCTCCAGCCGGTGCGCCAGGCGGGCGATCCCGCGGATGCCGACGATGTGGCCGCTGCCCTTGAAGGTGTGCGCGACGCGGCGCGCTTCCTGCAATGCGCCCAGCGCGGCCTTGCCCTCGGCAAGCTGCCGCACTGCCTGGCCCAACGCCTCCAGCTGCGCCGGCGCGTCGTCCAGGAAGGACTCGAAGAGCGACGCATCCACGTCCTGCGGCACGTCGAGCGACACGTCGTCCTCGTGCAGTTCGCCGGGCAGGCTCGGCGCCGGGTCCGGCCCCTGGGCCCGGGCGGGCAAGGACGGCGGCTGGCGCAGCAACAGGTCCAGGGCGTCGAGCTGGTCCAAGGTGGGGGCGACGGGCGCAGAGGCGACGAAGCGCAGCAGCTCACGCACCGCCTCGTCCTCGCCCGGGTCCTCCAAGTACGCGGCGACCGGGGGCTGCCATCCCACCAGCCACGCCAGCCCCTCCTGCAGGTCGACGCCATCGAGCGTGGCGTAGACCTGTGCACTGTCGCGCAGCAGCTCGAGCACGATGGCCAGGCCTTGCAGCGAGACCAGCCGGCATGCCTCGGCCAGGCGCGCGTACGACCCGGCCGCCAGGCGCGGAGGGTGCGCGGCCCGCGGATCGCTGAGCCAGTGCATCAGGGCCGTGTCGACGTCCGGCGCGGCGAGCGTGAATTCCTCCTGCAGCGCACGGACCAGTTCATCGACCTGCACGGCTCACTCCCCCTGCTGCCACGCGGGTTCGCTGGCGGGCAAGCGGAACTGACCCACCGATTCCGACAGGCGCCGGGCATAGTCGACCAGCGTGGCGGTCGATTCGGTCTGCTGCCCGATCGCGAGTCTGGCGTGCGCGGAACCGCGGTGGAGCTGATCCACCGACAGGCGCAGTTCCTGCGCCAGCCAGGCCTGCTGGATGGAGAAATCAGCGATCTGACGCACCAGGTCCACCAGCTGCGCGGTCGTCTCGCGCGTGGCGGCCATGCGCGCGCCCGCCTGCCGTGCCTGCCCGGACTGCTGCACGACTTGCGAGATCAGCCGGTTGACGGTCAGCAGCGTGTCGCCCGTCTCGACCTGAATGCTCTGCACGAGCTGCGCGATGTGGGCCGTGGCCTGGCGCGCCGACTCGGACAGCCGCTGGACCTCATCGGCCACGGTCGCGAAACCGCGGCCCGCCTCGCCCGCCGCGGCGGCCTGCATCGACGCGTTGAGCGCCAGCACGTGGGTGCGCTCGGAGATCGTGTTGATCAGGTCGACGACGCCGGAAATCTCCTGGCTGCGCTCGCCCAGGCGCTTGAAGCGCTTCTCCATCTCGGCGATGGACTCGCGCAGCGTCTCCATGCCGCGCACCGCGCCTTCCACCGCCACCAACGCCGCCTCGGTGGCGGCCGAAGCCTGCTCGGCCGCATCCCGGCTGTTCTGCGACAGCGCCGCCACCTGCGCCAGCTGGTAGGTCGCCTGGTTGAGGTTGGAGGCCATCGCCTGCAGGGCGGCGCGTTCCGCCTGCGCGGTCTCGTCCACGCGCAATGCCTGCTCGCCGACGAACTCACAGGCGCTGCGCACCTGCTCGGCGATCCGCCGCACCTCGGCCAGCGTCGCGCACATCTCGTCGCCCAGTTGGTTGATCGACGACGACAGCGTGCCGATCACGTCCTCGGTGACCTCGGCACGCGCCGTCAGGTCCTTGTTGGACATCTGGAACACGGTGTGCAGCAGGCCGATGACCGCCCGGTTGAGCGCCTCGTTCTCCTGGCTGGCCTGCTCCATCTGTGCAAGCCGCCCGTCGAGCAGACGGTCCACCGCGTGCCCCAGGGCTGCGAATTCGTCGCGCGGCGCCAGGCCCGTGCGCGCCCGGGCGTCGCCCTTGGCGGCGCGGTCCAGCGTGACCTGCACCTTCTCGAGCGGCCGCAGCCAGCCACGCATGCCGAACGCGACGCAGGCCGCGCCCACCAGCATGCCCAGCAGCACTGCCCCGCCTGCCCGGGCCGCGACGATGGAAGCCGCATGCGTACCCGCCACGAGCGCGAGCGAGGCCGCCGCGGCCAGCGCGCCGGCGGCCGCCCCACCGAGCAGCAGCTTCTGACGCAGGTTCATCCCGTCCCTCTCCTCTCGCTCGTCGTCGCGCCCGTGGTCGCCGGCACACCGGCGTCCCTGTTCACGCCAGCGCCAGGTCGGCTGCCAGTGCTTCCGTCAGTGCCCCCGGGTCCAGCAGGGCCCAGGGGCGCCCTTGATCGTCGACGCAGGTGCCGCGCACGAACTCGGCCAGCGCCGGCGGCACCGGGGGAGCGGCCTGGCCGGTGGGTGCCTCCGTCAACCGGGCGGGACGCCCGGCCGACAGCAGGCCGAGCCGGTCCTCGCCTTCCCCACCGAGCAGCAGCCACGCCCCGGCGTCGGCCGGCGTGGGGGCAGCCGCCTCGGCGTAGGCGCGCAAATCGAACACCGGCACGACCTGACCGTCGACGTTGGCAGCGCCCAGGAGCCAGTGCGGCGCATGCGGCACCTCGGACATCTCGAACTGCTCGACGATGCTGCGCGCCCAGTGGAAGGGAAACGCGACCCTCCAGGGCCCGCAGCGCACGCCCTGTGCGAGTGCCCCCGAGTGCGCGGGTGGCTCGTCGGCGGCAGGGCCGGTCTCGGGCGTCCCCATGGCGTGCGTCCCCTGGTGCAGTTGGTGCGGCTATCCGGCAGTGTAGGTTCAGGCCCCGGAGGGGCGAGCGCTGGCCACCCCCCCGACCGTGGTGTCGAAGCTGCGCTGAAAGGCCTCATCGTGCTCGCCGATCACCCGCACGAGTTCGTCCTCCAGCAGCGGCTTGGTGAGGTAGGCATCGCAGCCGGCGAGCGTGCCCCGGATCTTGTCGATGGCGCCGGCGCGGCTGGTCAGCATCACCACCACCGGCGGCCGCCCTTCAGGTGCATAGCTGCGGCGCTTGATGCTCTTGCAGGTCTGATAGCCGTCCATGCCTTGCATCATGACGTCCAGGAAGACGAACTGGAACATCCGCTCGTCGAGCATCCGCAAGGCCTCTTCGCCGCTCTTGGCCAGATGCACCTGGAAGCCGAAGCGGCGCAGCCGGGATTGCATGAAGCGCAACGCAATGTCGCTGTCGTCGACCACCAGGATGTGGTCGAACTTTTCGTCGCCCTCCGTGAGCACCGAACGGGGCAGCTTGCGGCCGGAGGCGGCGGGGTCGTCGGGCAGCAACCGCCGCGTGGTGAATCCGGGGATGGGAGCGACGACGGCCGCCGCGGGAACGCGCGCGGCCGTCGTCGCCGAAGCAGCCGCCTCTGCCGGCCCCGGCCGGGCCGGAGGCGGCGGGACGGGCGACCGGACCGGCGCCTCCTCGCTGGTCAGTTCGTCCAGCACCCGCAGCAGGTGCATCAGGTTGATCGGCCGTGGCAGACAGGCCGCGCCGGTGCCCGGCGCAGCCGAGCCGATCAACAGGGCCCGCTCCAGCTTGCCGGCCGCACGCGCGGCATCCATGGCGGCGGGCAGGTCGGCATCGACGATCGCGTAGTCGCAGTCCCTGAGCCTGCCCACGTGGTCGTAGGCCGGCGCCCGGCGGGCGGTCAGTCGGAAGAAGGATTCGAAGGTTGCGCGCTCGAACGCGCTGAATCCCTGGACCGCGACGCGGTAACGCATGCTGCTGCACTCCTGGCGAGTTCCCGCGCACGCGACCCGGCGGGCCGCCCTGGTCGGGGGGCTGTAACAGGATGTTCTGGCGACAAGCGCTCCAGCGTCAAGCCCATGGTTCGGGGGTCTGGGCGGTTTGCGCACGGACCACTACCATCGAGCCATGACCACCGCCTTCGACTTCCAGGCACAGGACCTGGCCGGCCGGCCCGTCTCGCTCGGCGACTACCGGGGCCGCGTGCTGCTCATCGTCAACACCGCGAGCCGCTGCGGCTTCACCCCGCAGTACGAAGGCCTGGAGCGGCTGTGGCAGACCTACGCCGCCCGTGGTCTGGTCGTGCTCGGTTTCCCTTGCAACCAGTTCGGTCACCAGGAACCGGGCACCGAGGAGGAGATCGCTTCCTTCTGCGAGGCCAACTACGGGGTGAGCTTCCCGATGATGGGCAAGATCGAGGTCAACGGCGGGGGAGCCCACCCGCTGTACCAGTGGCTCACGCGCGAGGCGCCTGGGGTGCTCGGCACGCGCGCGGTCAAGTGGAACTTCACCAAGTTCCTGGTTGGCCGCGACGGTCGGGTGATCCGCCGCTATGCGCCCACGGACCGGCCCGAGGCGCTGGCGGCGGACATCGAGCGGGCGCTCGCCGAATCGGCCACCCCCCAGGCTCGATAATCGGGGCTTCCCCAAGCAGGAGACCCCATGTTCCAGCATGTCGACGCCTACGCCGGCGACCCCATCCTCACGCTCAACGAAGAGTTCCAGAAGGACCCGCGGCCGAACAAGGTGAACCTGAGCATCGGCATCTATTTCGACGACGCGGGACGGCTGCCGGTGATGGGCGCCGTGCGCGAGGCCGAAGCGTCGCTGCTGCGCGAGATCGGCGCGCGGCCCTACCAGCCGATGGAAGGCGCGGCCAACTACCGCCAGGCCGTGCAGCACCTGCTCTTCGGCAGGGACCACGAAGCCGTCACCAGCGGCCGCATCGCCACGCTGCAAACGCTGGGAGGCTCGGGCGGCCTGAAGGTCGGCGGCGACTTCCTCAAGCGCTACTTCCCCAACTCGCAGGTCTGGGTGAGCGACCCCACGTGGGACAACCACCGCGCGATGTTCGAGGGGGCCGGCTTCCAGGTGAACACCTATCCGTACTACGACGCGGCCACCGGCGGTCTCAAGTTCGACGCGATGTACTCGACGCTGCAGGCGCTGCCCGAGCAGAGCATCGTGCTGCTGCATGCCTGCTGCCACAACCCCACCGGCGTGGACCTGTCCCGCGAGCAGTGGGGGCGGCTGATCCCGCTGATCCGCGAGCGCAGGCTCATCCCTTACATCGACATCGCATACCAGGGCTTCGGCGATGGCATCGACGAGGATGCCTACGCGATCCGCGCGCTGGCCGATGCGGGCGTGAGCTTCTTCGTCGCCAACTCGTTCTCCAAGAGCTTCTCGCTCTACGGCGAACGCTGCGGCGGCCTGAGCGTGGTCTGCCCGGACCGCGACCAGGCCGAGCGCGTGCTGGGACAGCTGAAGGCGGCCGTGCGCCGCAACTACTCGAGCCCGCCCACGCATGGCGGCCAGATCGTCGCACGTGTGCTGCAGACGCCCGCCCTCTACGACCTGTGGGCCGGCGAGCTGGGTGCGATGCGCGAGCGCATCCAGGTCATGCGCCGCCGCCTGCACGCAGTGCTGAGCGCCAAGCTGCCGGGCCGCAACTTCGACTATTTCGTCCAGCAGCGCGGCATGTTCAGCTACACGGGCCTGACGCCCGCCCAGGTCGATCGCCTGCGCGAGGAGCACGGCGTCTATCTGGTGCGCTCGGGTCGCATGTGCGTGGCGGGGCTGAACCAGCACAACGTCGAGCCGGTGGCCGTCGCGATGGCGGCGGTGCTGGCTTGATGAGCGGTGCGGCGCGCCGCTGCACGCCAAGCGCATGACGCTGGTCCTGCTGAGGCGGCTTGCCAGCTTCCTGGGCACGCTGGCTGTCGCCTCCGCCGTGATCTTCGCGGTGCTGGAGGTCCTGCCCGGTAATGCGGCGCAGGTCATGCTCGGGCCGACGGCGACCCCCGAGGCCGTCGAGGCCTTGTCGCGCAAGCTCGGGCTGGACCGGCCGGCGCCGCAACGCTACGTCGAGTGGATCGGCGGCCTTGCCACCGGTGACCTCGGCACCAGCCACGCCTACGGCACGCCGATCGCCGAATTGCTGCGCGAGCGGCTGGCGGTGAGCCTCCCGCTCGCCGTCATGGCGATGGCGCTCACCGTCGTGCTGGCACTCACGCTTGGCGTCTATGCCGCCTCGCGCCACGGCCGCGCGGGCGACGTCGGCGTGATGGCCTTCAGCCAGATCGGCCTGGCCGTACCCAACTTCTGGCTGGCGATCCTGCTGATCCTGCTCTTCGCGGTACACCTGCGCTGGTTCTCCGCCGGCGGGTTCCCGGGCTGGGAGGACGGCCTGTGGCCCGGCATGAAGGCCTTGCTGCTGCCGGCCGTATCGCTGGCGCTGGTGCAGGCCGCCATCCTCGCGCGCGTGACGCGCTCGGCGGTGCTGGACGTGCTGCGCGAGGACTACGTGCGCACCGCGCGGGCCAAGGGGCTGCCGCGCCGGACGGTGCTGTGGCGGCACGTGCTGCGCAACGCGATGGTGCCCATCCTCACCATCATGGGGCTGCAGTTCGGCAACCTGCTCGCCGGCACGGTGGTGGTGGAGAACGTCTTCGTGCTGCCCGGCATCGGGCGGCTGGTGTTCCAGGCCATCGCGAACCGCGACCTGGTCGTCGTGCGCGACGTGCTGATGCTGCTCGCAGGAGCGGTGGTGCTGATCAACTTCGTGGTCGACCTGCTCTACGCCTGGGTCGACCCGCGGCTTCGGGCGGCGGCGGCATGAGCCGCGCACCGCTGCACGCGGAACGTGCCGGATGAGTGCCGCGCCCCGTGCCCCGTCCGGCTTCGCGCGTCGCGCCTGGCTTCATCCGAGCTTCGCACTCGGCGCGCTGCTCGCGCTGCTGCTCGTCGGGGCGGCGGCCGTCTCGCTGGTATGGACGCCCTATCCACCGCACGAGATCGACGTGCCCAGCCGCCTGCAAGGTCCTACGGCGGCGCACTGGCTGGGCACCGACGCGCTCGGCCGTGACGTCGCCAGCCAGTTGCTCGCCGGCGCGCAGAACTCTCTCGTCGTGGGCGTCCTGGCAGTGGCCATCGGGCTCGTCGTCGGCGTGACACTCGGCGCCTGGGCGGCCGCGCGCGGGGGGTGGGTGGACGAGTTGGTGATGCGCCTGGCCGACTTCACCTTCGCCTTCCCCGCGCTGCTGACGGCCTTGATGCTGAGCGCCGTCTACGGGCCGGGGCTGGCGATTTCCGTCATCGCCATCGGGATCTTCAACATTCCGGTATTCGCGCGGGTGACGCGCGGCGCCGCGCGCAGCGTGTGGACACGCGAGTACGTGCTCGCGGCACGGGCCTGCGGCAAGGGCCGGCTGCGCATCACGCTGGAGCACGTGCTGCCCAACATCGCCTCCGTGCTGATCGTGCAGGCCACGATCCAGTTCGCGACGGCCATCCTGGCGGAGGCGGCACTGTCTTACCTGGGGCTGGGCACGCAGCCGCCGCAGCCGTCATGGGGCCGGATGCTGGCCGATGCGCAGGCGCAGCTCTTTCAGGCGCCGCGGCTCGCGGTATTCCCGGGGGTCGCGATCGCGCTGGCCGTACTGGGACTGAACCTGCTGGGCGACGGCCTGAGGGATCTGCTGGACCCCAAACTCTCGCGCCGCCGTTGAGGCGCCCACCCGGCCGGTCGTTCGCGAGGTGCAGCCGCCATCGCGTTTCCGGGGGACGCGGGGAAGAACAGGAAGAGCGGGGGAGGACAGAAGGCGACTGGCCGGGGCGCGCGACGCGCCGCGCCCAGTCGCTCCAGGCACGATTACTTCTTCGCGGCCTTCTTGGCGGCGGCCTTCTTGGCCGGGGCCTTCACGTCGGCCTTGGCCGCCTTGCGGGCCGCAGCCTTGGGATCGACGGCGGCCTTGAACGCGGCGCCCGGGACGAACTTGGGCACCTTGGTGGCAGCGATCTTGATCGCCTTGCCTTCGCGGGGGTTGAAGCCGGTGCGCGCGGCGCGGGCCACCTGCTTGAAGGTGCCGAAGCCCACCAGCTGGACGGCGTCGCCCTTCTTGACGGCACCCACGATGGTCTGGATCAGGGTGTCGAGGATGCGGCCGGCGGCAGCTTTGCTCAGGTCGTGCTCGGCAGCGAGCTTTTCGATCAGTTCAACGCGATTCATTCTCGAAACTTCTTTCTGGTGTCTCCCGCGCACCCAGCGGGCGCAGGGCCTGCGAATGCAAGGCGGCGCGAAGTGTACTCGGCAGTGCCTCCTCGTGGCGACGCATTCGCACCACACACTGGACAGAGGGTGCGGGGGACGTGACGGCAGGCACGCCCAGTCGCTGCTATCGTCGCGCCATGCTGCTCGACGTGCGTGACCTGCAAGTGCGCCTGCCCACGGCCCGCGGGCCCGTGCCGGCCCTGCGCGACATCGACCTGCAGCTCGAGGCGGGCGACACGCTGGGGCTGGTGGGCGAATCGGGCTGCGGCAAGTCCATGCTCGCGCTGGCGCTGATGGGCCTGCTGCCCGAAGGCGCGCAGGTCTCGGGCAGCGTGCGTTTCGACGGCCACGAGCTGGTGGGCTTGGACGAGGATGCCTGGTGCCGCCTGCGCGGCAACCGCATCGCGATGGTGTTCCAGGAGCCGATGACCGCGCTCAATCCACTGCACACCGTGGGCCGCCAGATCGCCGAGCCCTTGCGCTGGCATCGCGGCCTCGACGCCGCGTCGGCGCGCGCCGAATCCCTGCGCCTGCTGGAGGCAGTCCGCCTGCCCCAGGCGCGCGAGCGGCTCGACGCCTACCCGCATCAACTGTCGGGAGGCCAGCGGCAACGCGTGCTGATCGCGATCGCGCTCGCCTGCCATCCGGCCCTGCTGATCGCCGACGAGCCGACGACGGCCTTGGACGCGACGCTGCGCCGCGAAGTCATCGAGCTGATCCTGTCTCTCGTGCGCGAGCGCGGCATGGCGTTGCTGCTCATCTCGCACGACCTGGGTCTCGTCGCGCGCAGCGTGGCGCGTCTTGCCGTCATGTACGGCGGCACCTTGGTCGAGACGGGCACCGCGCTGCAGGTGTTCGAGCATCCCGCGCACCCGTACACCCAAGGCCTGCTCGCCGCGCGCCCACGGCTGGGGCGGGCACGCCATCAACGCCTGAGGACGATACCCGGCAGGGTGCCGGAGCTGGCCGATCTGCCCCGAGGCTGCCCGTTCGCAGGCCGCTGCGAATGGCATGTGGACGCGTGCGACGTCGCCCTGCCGTCGCCGGAAAGGACGGAGCCGGGGCACCATGCGCGTTGCATCCGTTGGCACGAGGTGATGGGCCGCGCGGCAGCCATCGCGCACGCCTCCGCCTGAGACCGCACAGGATCCCGCCTCCTGCCGCCCGCGTACCATTGCGCCCATCGCCACCGGCCGACCGCGCCGAGGCCCGTACGAGGACGCTTGTGGACCGTATCGACCGCCGCCTGCTGCAACTGTTGCAGCGCCAGGGCCGCAGCAGCGCCCAGGCGCTGTCGGAGCACGTCAACCTGACGCCGCGCGCCACGCTCAACCGCATCCGCCGCCTCGAAGAAGAAGGCGTGATCGAGGGCTACCGGGCGGTCATCCGCCGCGACGCGCTGGGCGAGCACATCTCCGTCTTCGCCGAAATCGCCCTCAAGGACCAGCGCCAGTCCACCGCCCAGCGCTTCGAACAGCGCATGCTCTCGACCCCCGAGGTCGTCGCCTGCTACCTCGTCAGCGGTCGCTACGACTACCTCGTGCGCCTGTGCTGCCGCGACATCACCCACTACCGGCACCTGACCAACGCCTGGCTCGACGACCCGACGCTCGGCATCGACAAGATCGTGACCAGCACCGAACTGCAGACCGTCAAGGAGTTCGCGGGGTTTCCGATCGGGTGGGGGGAGGACAGGGACGCTTGAGGCCCGGCGCCCGGCCACCCGAAGCCGGGCCGCCACCCCCGCGGGGGGTGGGGGCGCAGCCCCCGGGGGTCGACATGCAAGCCCGGCGCCCGGCCACCCGAAGCCGGGCCGCCACCCCCGTGGGGGGTGGGGCGCAGCCCCGGGGGTCGACATGCATGCCCGGCGCCCGGCCGCCCGAAGCCGGGCCCACACCCCGGCGCAAGCCCCGGGGGCAGACAAGATTACTAGGCCCTCGACGGCGCCGAGGTTGAATTCCGTTTCGGAAATCAACTTCGTCCCGAAGTACCGAAGCGGCTTGCTCTGATCGCCAAAGTTTTCCTCTACGGCGCCGGCAGATTCCTAGACTTCTGATCTGGAATCGCAAGCCGCCAAGGAGACGCATGACCACCTTCATCGACCTGGCCGACATGCAGCGGCTCGTCCGCACGCTCGGGCCCGAGCGCATGATGGAAGAACTGGCCGAATACATCCGCCAGGACTACCTGCGCTGGCCGTCCTTCCAGAAGTCGGCGCGCACCGCGCACCACTCGCCCGACGGCGTGATCGAGCTGATGCCGGTGTGCGATGACACGCTCTACAGCTTCAAGTACGTCAACGGGCACCCGAAGAACCCGCAGCGCCGCATGATGACGGTGATGGCCTTCGGCGTGCTCGCCGAGGTCTCGACCGGCTACCCGTTGCTGCTGTCGGAACTGACGCTCACGACGGCGCTGCGTACCGCCGCCACGTCGGCGCTGGTCGCGCGTGCGTTGGCGCGGCCCGACTCGCGCACGATGGCGCTGATCGGCAATGGCGCGCAGGCCGAGTTCCAGGCGCTGGCCTTCATGAGCCAGCTGGGCATCCGCGAGGTGCGGGTGTACGACGTCGACGCCGCCGCGACGGCCAAGCTGGTGCGCAACCTCAAGCCCTATGTGCAGGCCGGGCGTCTGACCATCCGCGCCTGCGACAGCATCGCCGAGGCGGTGCGGGGCGTGGACATCGTGACGACGGTGACGGCCGACAAGACGCGCGCCAAGATCCTCACGGCGGACATGATCGAGCCCGGGATGCACCTGAATGCCGTGGGCGGCGACTGCCCCGGCAAGACCGAGCTGGAAGCGGCCATCCTGCAGCGTGCCAAGGTGGTCGTCGAGTACGAGCCGCAGACGCGCATCGAGGGCGAACTGCAGCAGATGCCGGCGGACTTCGGCGTCACGCACCTGTGGGAAGTGCTGTCAGGACGCAGCCCGGGGAGGGAGAACGCCGCCGAGGTGACGCTGTTCGACTCGGTCGGCTTCGCACTGGAGGATTACTCGGCGCTGCGCTACCTGCGAGATCTCGCGCGGATCCATCACGTCGGCCGCGCGATCGAGCTGGTGCCGACGCTGGACGATCCGAAGGACTTGTACGGCGGCGTCGCACCCGGTGCGGCGGTGCGCCTCGTGGCGTGAGGACCAGGACGTGGGACCGATGACGGACGGGCTGCCTGCGCTCGAACTGGTGGGCGCGGCCATCGGCGAAGGCGCTGGAGACAGCGGCTGCAAGTACGGCGCGCAGGCCCTGCGCGAGCTGGGGCTCGCACGGGCGCTGACGGAAGCCGGCGCGCTGGTCGAGGAGGGGACGACGGTCGTCTCCGATCCGCTGCACGCCGACGACCGGCTCGGCGTGGTCGAGGATTTCAGTCCGCGTCTGGCCGCCGTGGTGCAGGACGTGATCGCGCGCGGGCGGTTTGCGCTCGTGATCGGCGGCGACCACTCCTGCGCGGTCGGCACCTGGAGCGGCGTCGCGCAGGCATTGCGGCCTCAAGGCGCGATGGGGCTGGTCTGGATCGACGCGCATCTGGACGCGCACACGCCGCAGACCTCCGAGACGCAGGCGCCGCACGGCATGCCGCTCGCGGCCCTGATGGGCCATGGCAGGCCCGGCCTGACGGATCTCTTCGGCTGGCGCGGCAAGCTGCGGCCGGAGCATCTGGTCATCATCGGCGCGCGCAGCTACGAGGACGGTGAGCGGGCGCTGCTGGAACGCCTGGGCGTGCGCGTGATGTACATGCCCGAGGTGCAGGAGCGCGGCTTCGCGGCCTGCTTCCAGGAGGCGCGTGCCCGCGTGCGGCAGGGCACAGCCGGCTGGGGCATCAGCTTCGACGTCGACGCGCTGGACCCGGCCGACGCGCCGGGCACCGGCACGCCGGTGGACACCGGCATCCGGCTCGACGACGCGCTGCGGGTGCTCGAATCATGCATCGCCGACCCGCAGCTCAAGGCCTTCGAGCTGGCCGAATACAACCCGCTGCGCGACCTGCGCGGCCGCACCGCACGCGCCGTCAGCGCCCTGCTCACCTCGGCGCTGACGGTGAGGACGGCCTTGGCGGCCTGAGCAACCGTCTTGGCAGTCAAGCGTGATGAAGAGACAGGTTCCAGGTCGAGCCGTGCTTGGCGATGGCATTGAGGATGGTCAGCAGCTTGCGCATGCAAGCCACGAGGGCGACCTTCTTGCGCTTGCCTGCGGCGAGCAGGCGCTCGTAATGGGCGGCCAAGACGGGGTTGTGACGAACGGCCGTCAGCGTGGCCATGTAGAGGGTGCGTCGCACGTCGGCACGGCCACCCCATATCGAGCGCTGGCCGCGCATCTGACCGGAGTCGCGGTTCAGCGGCGCAACGCCGACCAAGGCGGCAACTCGGCGCCTGTCGAGCTTGCCCAGTTCGGGTAGTTGCGCCAGCAGTACCGCGACGCTGGCCGCACCGATGCCGGGCACGCTGCTCAGGGCGGCTGCCAGTTCGGCATGATGGCGCTGCACATGGTCGGCCACCTCGGCATCGCTGTCGCCGAGTTCGGCCTTGAGGAACTCGATGACCCGCTCGATGCTGGGGCGCGCGGCCGCATGCGAGATACGCATGCGCTGGCGTTCGGCAGTCAGCATCTGCACGATCTGACGCCGGCGCAGCACCAGCGCCTGCAGCCGCTGCAATTGGGCATCTGCCAGCGGCTTGATGAACCGTTCGCGCTCGGGGTGCTGATGCAGCACGCGGGCGAACGTTGCCAGCATCCGGGCATCCAGCGTGTCCGTCTTGGCCAGTGCTCCCATGGCGCGGGCAAAGTCGCGTGCCGTGCGCGGGTTCACCACCGCCACCGGCAGGCCCGCGGCCTGTATCGCACAAGCGGCCTCGAACTCATAGCCGCCCGTGGCCTCCAACACCACCAGAGCCGGCTTCATCCCTGTCAGCTGAACAACCAACTGCTCGATGCCAGCCGTGTCGTTGGCCGCCTGCCAGGTCTTCGCTGCGGCGCTGCTGGCGATCTCCAGCGTCTGACTGGACACATCAATACCCACGAAAACAGAGTCGGACACGTCCTCTCGCTCCCATCCTTGTCTATGCGAACTTCGAGTTCCTACAACCGTTCGGGCTGCAAGAAAGGACGGTCCGGCACAGGCGCCCAGTGCTCAGGCGCGGGCTTCATCGACTGGCCCAGAGGCCGCACGGGCTACCCGAGCCGGTCCGCGGGCTGAAAGATACAAGGCCC
>DATMBN010000058.1:0-8985 GCA_035559275.1 Burkholderiaceae bacterium | reverse complement strand
GTAGGCCTCGAAGTACAGGATGCGCTCGATGTCGCGCAGGGTCATGTCCAGCATCAGGCCGATGCGGGACGGCAGCGACTTCAGGAACCAGATGTGCGCGACCGGGCTGGCCAGGTCGATGTGGCCCATGCGCTCGCGGCGGACCTTGGCCAGGGTGACCTCGGTGCCGCACTTCTCGCAGACCACGCCGCGGTGCTTCATGCGCTTGTACTTGCCGCACAGGCACTCGTAGTCCTTGATCGGACCGAAGATGGCCGCGCAGAACAGGCCGTCGCGCTCCGGCTTGAAGGTGCGGTAGTTGATCGTCTCGGGCTTCTTCACCTCGCCGAAGGACCACGAGCGGATCAGGTCCGGCGAAGCCAGCGCGATCTTGATCGCGTCGAAGTCCAGCGTCTGGCGCTGCTGGTTGAAGAGGTTGAGCAGGTCTTTCATTTTCTTCTCCGGGAATCGGGATTCGAGGTTCGGGATTCGTCGGGCCGGGGTTGGGCGAGCCGGGACCGCCTGCGGCGGGTTACCGGCCCGGACCCCGGGCCACGGGCCTTACTCGTCCTCCAACTCCATGTTGATGGCCAGCGAGCGGATTTCCTTCACCAGGACGTTGAAGGATTCCGGCATGCCCGCGACCATCTCGTGGTTGCCGTCGACGATGTTCTTGTACATCTGGTTGCGGCCCTGCACATCGTCGGACTTCACCGTCAGCATTTCCTGCAGGGTGTAGGCCGCGCCGTAGGCTTCCAGCGCCCAGACTTCCATCTCGCCGAAGCGCTGGCCGCCGAACTGCGCCTTGCCGCCCAGCGGCTGCTGGGTGACCAGCGAGTACGGGCCGGTCGAACGGGCGTGCATCTTGTCGTCGACCAGGTGGTTCAGCTTCAGCATGTGCATGTAGCCGACCGTCACCGGGCGCTCGAACGCCTCGCCGGTGCGACCGTCGTACAGCGTGGTCTGGCCGCTGGTGGGCAGGCCGGCCAGCTCGAGCATGTACTTGATCTCGGCCTCGCTCGCGCCGTCGAACACCGGGGTGGCCATCGGCACGCCGCTGCTCAGGTTGCCCGCCATGTTGACCAGTTCCTCGTCGCTGAACTGCGACAGGTCCACGCGCTCGCCGGCCAGCTTGCTGTCGTGGTTGTAGATCTGGTCGAGGAAGTTGCGCAGGTCGGCCACCTTGGCCTGGGCGTCGAGCATTTCCTGGATCCGGCGGCCCAGGCCCTTGGCGGCCCAGCCCAGGTGCACTTCCAGCACCTGGCCGATGTTCATGCGCGAGGGCACGCCCAGCGGGTTGAGCACGATGTCCACGGTCTCGCCGTTGGCCATGTACGGCATGTCCTGCACCGGCACGATGTTGGACACGACGCCCTTGTTGCCGTGACGGCCGGCCATCTTGTCGCCCGGCTGGATGCGGCGCTTCACCGCCAGGAACACCTTGACCATCTTCAGCACGCCCGGGGCGAGGTCGTCGCCCTGGGTGATCTTGCCGCGCTTGTCCGCGAAGCGGCGCTCGAACTCCTTCTCGTGCGCCTGGATCTGCTTCTGAGCGCGCTCGATGGCCTCGGAAGCCTCCTCGTCCTTCATGCGCAGCAGGAACCAGTCGGACTTCTTCAGGCCGTCCAGGTAGGCGTCGGTCAGCGTGTCGCCCTTCTTCAGGCCCGGGCCGCCGTTGGCGACCTTGCCCACGATCTGCGAGCGCAGGCGCGCGTAGATCGCCGCCTCCAGGATGCGGAACTGGTCGTCGAAGTCCTTCTTGACGCGCTTGATCTCGTTTTCCTCGATCTGCTTGGCGCGCTTGTCCTTCTCGATGCCGTCGCGGGTGAAGACCTGCACGTCGATGACGGTGCCGTCCATGCCCGGCGGCACGCGCAGCGAGCTGTCCTTAACGTCGGAGGCCTTCTCGCCGAAGATCGCGCGCAGCAGCTTCTCCTCGGGGGTCAGCTGCGACTCGCCCTTCGGCGTGACCTTGCCGACCAGGATGTCGCCGGCGCGGACCTCGGCGCCGATGTAGACCACGCCCGACTCGTCCAGCCGGCCGAGCGCCTGCTCGGACACGTTGGGGATGTCGGCGGTGATCTCCTCCGGGCCCAGCTTGGTGTCGCGGGCCACGCAGGTCAGTTCCTCGATGTGGATCGTCGTGTAGCGGTCCTCCTGCACCACGCGCTCGGACAGCAGGATCGAGTCCTCGAAGTTGTAGCCGTTCCAGGGCATGAACGCGATCAGCATGTTCTGGCCCAGCGCCAGCTCGCCGATGTCGGTCGACGGGCCGTCGGCCAGCACGTCGCCGCGCGCCACGCGATCGCCCACGTGCACCAGCGGACGCTGGTTGATGCAGGTGTTCTGGTTGGAACGGGTGTACTTGGTGAGCGTGTAGATGTCCACGCCGGCGTCGTGCTCGCCGGAGATATCCGACTCGTTGACCTTGACCACGATGCGGCCGGCATCCACCTGCTCGATCACGCCGCCGCGGCGGGCGTTGACGGTCACGCCCGAGTCGCGCGCCACGGCGCGCTCGATGCCGGTGCCCACCAGCGGGGTCTGGGCGCGCAGCGTCGGCACCGCCTGGCGCTGCATGTTCGCGCCCATCAGCGCGCGGTTGGCGTCGTCGTGCTCCAGGAACGGCACCAGCGCCGCGGCGACCGACACGGTCTGCATCGGCGAGACGTCCATGTAGTGGATCTCGCTGGCCGGCTTGAGCAGCGACTCGCCCTGGTAGCGGCACGGCACGAACTGCTCGGTCAGGCGGCCGTCCTTGTCGTGGGCGGCGTTGACCTGGGCGATGACGTACTCGTTCTCCTCGATCGCCGACAGGTAGTCGACCTCGTCGGTGATGCGGCCGTCCACGACCTTGCGGTACGGCGTCTCCAGGAAGCCGTACTGGTTGGTGCGTGCGAACACGGCCAGCGAGTTGATCAGGCCGATGTTCGGGCCTTCCGGGGTCTCGATGGTGCAGACGCGGCCGTAGTGGGTCGGGTGCACGTCGCGCACCTCGAAGCCGGCGCGCTCGCGGGTCAGGCCGCCCGGGCCCAGCGCCGAGACGCGGCGCTTGTGGGTGACCTCCGACAGCGGGTTGTTCTGGTCCATGAACTGCGACAGCTGCGAGGAACCGAAGAACTCCTTGATCGCGGCGGCCACCGGCTTGGCGTTGATCAGCTCCTGCGGGGTCAGGCCCTCGGACTCGGCCATCGACAGCCGCTCCTTGACCGCGCGCTCCACGCGGACCAGGCCCACGCGGAACACGTTCTCGGCCATTTCGCCGACCGAACGCACGCGGCGGTTGCCCAGGTGGTCGATGTCGTCCACCACGCCGCGGCCGTTCCGGATCTCGGTCAGCACGCGCAGCACTTCCAGGATGTCGGAAGTCTCGCCCTGGGCGGCGACCAGCGCCTTGGACTCCTCGTCGTTGCGCTCGCCGAAGTACTTGTGGTCGTACAGCACGGCCGGGCCGACGACGTCCTTGCGGCCGACGCGGCGGTTGAACTTCATGCGGCCGACCGTGGACAGGTCGTAGCGCTCGAAGGTGAAGAACATGTTGTGGAACAGGTTCTGCGCCGCTTCCTTGGTCGGCGGCTCGCCCGGGCGCATCATGCGGTAGATCTCGACCAGCGCCTCCAGCTGGGTGCGGGTCGGGTCGATGCGCAGGGTGTTGGACAGGTACGGGCCGCGGTCGAGGTCGTTGACCCACAGCGTGCCGACGCTGGCCACGCCGGCCTTGCGGAAGGCCGCCAGCTGCTCGTCGCTGATCTCGTCGTTGGCGCTGGCCAGCAGCTCGCCGGTGTTGGCGTCGACGATGTCGTGGGCCAGGATGCGGCCCAGCAGGTACTCGTCCGGCACCGCCAGCGCGGTGATGCCCGACTGCTCCAGCTGGCGCACGTGGCGCGCGGTGATGCGCTTGCCGGCCTCGACGATGACCTTCTCGCCGTCGGACAGGTCGAAGTTGAGCGTCTCGCCGCGCAGGCGCTCGGGCACCAGCTCGAGCTGCACGCCCTCGTCCGGGTTGATGTGGAAGGTGTTGATCTCGAAGAAGGCGCGCAGCATCTCCTCGTTCGAGTAGCCGAGCGCGCGCAGCAGGATCGTCACCGGCAGCTTGCGGCGGCGGTCGATGCGGGTGTACAGCGCGTCCTTCGGGTCGAACTCGAAGTCCAGCCAGGAGCCGCGGTAGGGGATGATGCGGGCGCTGTACAGCAGCTTGCCCGAGCTGTGGGTCTTGCCGCGGTCGTGGTCGAAGAACACGCCCGGGCTACGGTGCAGCTGCGAGACGATGACGCGCTCGGTGCCGTTCACGATGAACGTGCCGTGCTCGGTCATCAGCGGGATCTCGCCGAGGTAGACCTCCTGCTCCTTGACGTACTTGATCGCCTTGGTGGACGACTCGCGGTCGTAGATCACCAGGCGCACGGTCACGCGCAGCGGCGCGCCGTAGGACAGGCCGCGGTTGCGGCACTCGCGCTCGTCGAACACCGGCTCGCCCAGCTTGTAGCCGACGTACTCCAGCGCGGCGTTGCCGCTGTAGCTGGTGATCGGGAACACCGACTTCAGGGCGGCGTGCAGGCCCTGGTCGCGGCGCTTGGCCGGATCGGTGTCGGCCTGCAGGAAATCGCGGTAGGAATCGACCTGGATGGCCAGCAGGAACGGCACTTCCAGGATCGAGCGCTGCTTGCCGAAGTCCTTGCGGATGCGCTTCTTCTCGGTGAACGAATACGACGTCATGGGTCTACCACCTTTGGCAGGGCGGGCCGCGCGTCCGCGACCCGGGGGGAACATGAAGCTGTCAGTCGGTAGTCGCTGGTATTGCCGGCACCAGCACGCCATCTCCCGCTACTTCCGACTACCAGCTCCGCGGCGGAACTGGGTTTTGCTGAGTTTCAGGCCGCCCGGAACCCGCAGGCCCCGGAACGACCAAAGGCCGGGGGCTTTCGCCCCCAGCCTTCGCGCATCGCCAGAGCATGCCGGCGACGCAAGGTGACGCTTACTTGAGCTCGACGGTGGCGCCGGCGGCCTCGAGTTCCTTCTTGAACTTCTCGGCATCTTCCTTCGACACGCCTTCCTTGACGTCCTTCGGCGCGCCCTCGACCAGGTCCTTGGCCTCCTTCAGGCCCAGGCCGGTGATGGCGCGGACGGCCTTGATGACCTCGACCTTCTTGTCGCCGGCGGCCTTCAGCACGACGGTGAACTCGGTCTGCTCCTCGACCGGGGCGGCGGCGGCGGCCGGGCCGGCGGCCACGGCGACCGGGGCGGCGGCGGAGACGCCGAACTTCTCTTCGATGGCCTTGACCAGCTCCATCACTTCCATCAGCGACTTGGCGGCGATGGCTTCGACGATCTGCTCGTTGGTAAGGGACATTGTGTTTACCTTCTGGATTATTTCTGGAAAGGGATTGGAATCGTCGCTGGGGCTCAGGCCGTTTCGGCCTCGGCCTCCGCCGGCGCGGCCTCTTCGCCGCCACCCTGCTTGTCCGCCACGGCCTTGACCGCGCGGGCGAACATGGCGGCCGGCTCGGCCAGGACGCGGGCCAGCATGGCCAGGGCCTGTTCGCGGGTCGGCAGCGAAGCCAGGACCTCGACGTGGCTGGCCGGGTACAGCTGGCCGCCGACGGCGACCACCTTCGGCTTCAGCTTGTCGTTGCCCTTGGCGAACTCCTTGATCAGGCGGCCGGCGGCGCCGGGCTCCTCGGTCGAGAACGCATACAGCAGCGGACCGACGAGCGCGTCCTTGGCGCACTCGTACTCCGTGCCTTCCACGGCACGGGCGGCCAGCGTGTTCTTGACGACCTTCAGATACACGCCGGTCTCGCGGGCCTTCTTGCGCATCTCGGTCATCTGGGAGACCGTGGTGCCTGCGTACTCGGCTGCGATCAGGGAGTGCGCCTTGGCGGCGACGTCGGCCAGTTCGGCGACGACTTCCTTCTTCTGGGACAGATTGAGAGCCATAACACTCCTCGTATGAACTCCGCTCGCGGCTCCTGCCGCTTGCGGTCCTGGGCGGCGCCCTTCCCTGCGCGCCGGGGATGCGGGGCGCATCCCGGTGCTGGCCTTTCTGATCCGGCGTCCCGACGGGTCGGTCGTACCGGGAAAACTTCCAGAAGGCGGCACCATCTGCGCAGGCGCGGGCCGGGGCCCGGATTAAGCGGCCTCCGCGGCGTCGACGGCGATTCCCTGCCAGTGCGAGCTTCCGTGCCCGACGTCGACGTGCGGCGATCGCACCTGCGGTCTTTGACGGCTGTCGCCCCGGGAACCCGGGACGACTGCCCTCAAAACTTGCCCCCGCGGCCGTCATGCGGCCGCGCGGGATGGAACGGTTACTTCAGGGACAGCGAAGCCTGGTCGACGGTCACGCCCGGGCCCATGGTCGAGCTGAGCGAGATCTTCTGCAGGTAGGTGCCCTTGGAGGTCGCCGGCTTGGCCTTGATCAGGTCCAGCAGCAGCGCCTGCAGGTTGGACTTCAGGGCGTCGTCGCCGAAGTCGGCCTTGCCGATGGTGGCGTGGATGATGCCGGCCTTGTCGGTGCGGTAGCGCACCTGGCCCGACTTGGCGTTCTTCACCGCCTCGGCCGGGTTCGGGGACACGGTGCCCACCTTCGGGTTGGGCATCAGGCCGCGCGGACCCAGCACCTGGCCGAGCTTGCCGACCACGCGCATCGCGTCCGGGGTGGCGATGACCACGTCGTAGTTCAGGTCGCCGGCCAGCATCTTCTCGGCCAGGTCGTCCATGCCCACGGCCTCGGCGCCGGCGGCCAGCGCCTCGTCGGCCTTGGCGCCGGCGGGGGCGAACACGGCCACGCGCACGCTCTTGCCGGTGCCGGCGGGCAGCACGGTCGAGCCGCGCACCTGCTGGTCCGACTTCTTCGCGTCGACGCCCAGGCGCACGGCCACGTCAACGGACTCGACGAACTTGGCCTTGGTGAAGCCCTTGATGATCTTCAGCGCCTCGTCGATCGGATACGCCTTGCCCGGCTCGACCGCCGCCTTGATTGCCTTCTGTCGCTTGTTCAGTGCCATGATCTCAGCCCTCCACCACCAGACCCATCGAACGGGCCGAGCCCGCGATGGTGCGCACCGCCGCGTCCAGGTCGGCCGCGGTCAGGTCGGGTTCCTTCGCCTTGGCGATCTCCTCGAGCTGCTTGCGGGTGACCTTGCCCACCTTCTCGGTGTTGGGGCGCTTGGAGCCGGACTGGATGCCGACGGCCTTCTTCAGCAGGATCGACGCCGGCGGCGTCTTGGTGACGAAGGTGAAGGTGCGGTCCGAATAGGCCGTGATGACCACGGGGATCGGCAGGCCCGGCTCGAGCTTCTGCGTGGCGGCGTTGAACGCCTTGCAGAACTCCATGATGTTCAGGCCGCGCTGGCCCAGCGCAGGACCGACCGGCGGCGAGGGGTTGGCCTGGCCGGCCTTCACCTGCAGCTTGATGTAACCGACGACTTTCTTTGCCATTTCGATGCTCTCCGGGTGCTAGCGCCTGTTCAGGCTCCCCATCGTTCCGGGAAAATCACGCGTCCCGGCCTCGCGTTTGACGCCCTGGTTCCATCCGCGCAAAAGGCCGCCAGGGCGGCGGCCGATGCGGGTGCCCGGCTGACCGGGCAGGAAAGCCGCGCAGTATATCAGGATTCCGGGCGGCCGTGGGGCCGCCCCGGGTCAGGCCTTCTCGACCTGGCCGAACTCCAGCTCCACCGGGGTGGAACGGCCGAAGATCAGCACCGCCACGCGCAGGCGGCTCTTTTCGTAGTTGACTTCCTCGACCACGCCATTGAAGTCGTTGAACGGGCCGTCGGTGACCCGGACCATCTGGCCCGGCTCGAACAGGACCTTCGGGCGCGGCTTCTCCACACCCTCCTGCACGCGCTGCAGGATCGCGTCGGCCTCGTCGTCGCGGATCGGCAGCGGGCGGTCGGCGGTGCCGCCGATGAAGCCCATGACCTTGGAGGTCTCCTTGACCAGGTGCCAGCTCTCGCTGTCGATGCGCGGGATGCCGTTCTCGTCGTGGGTCTCGATCTGGACCAGGACGTAGCCGGGGAAGAACTTGCGCTCGGAACGGCGCTTCTGGCCGGAGCGCATCTCCACCACTTCCTCCGTGGGCACCAGGACTTCGCCGAAGCGGTCTTCCATGCCGTTGCGGACGATGCGGTCGCGCAGCGCCTGGGCGACGCTCTTCTCGAAACCGGAATAGGCGTGAACCACGTACCAACGCTTCACTGCGACGTTCTCCTCAGCGGCCGAAGTTCAGGAACAGCTCGATCGCCCACTTAACGAAGAAATCGAAGCCAGCCAGGATCAGGCTCAGGACCACCACCACGGCGATGACGACCCAGGTCATTCGGGTGGTTTCCTGGCGGGTCGGCCACACCACCTTGCGCAGCTCGAACCGGGATTCGGCCAGGAACTCGCGCGCGTCGCGGCCCTTGGCGCTGACCAGGAACACCAGCGCGCCGGCCACCAGGCCCGCGGCCACGGCCAGGCCGCGCAGCTGGGGCGCCCAGGTGCCGAGCTGGGCGGCGCGTTCGGGGGCGCCGAACCAGAACCAGACGAACAGGCCGCCCAGCACCAGCAGCGCCGAGACGGCGTACTTGAGGATGTCGCCGCCGCTGGCGGCGGACTGTGCCGGGTCGATCTTGCTGTTCAAGTCGCTGTCGCTCTCGTTTCCGTTACCGGCCGGCCTCGCCGGCCCGCCCTCGGGGGCATGGGGAAGTGGCACGCCAGGAGGGACTCGAACCCCCAACCTGCGGTTTTGGAGACCGCTGCTCTGCCAATTGAGCTACTGGCGTACGTTCGAACCTTGGACTTCCCTTAGACGGCGAAGGCGGACCGAGGTTCCGGCCCGCCCTTCGCGCTTCCGGCGAACCCGTCGCCGGGACCCGCAGGGGCTTACTTCAGGATCTTGGCCACCACGCCGGCGCCGACGGTGCGGCCGCCCTCGCGGATCGCGAAGCGCAGGCCCTCGTCCATCGCCACCGGGTTGATCAGCGACACCGACATCTTCACGTTGTCGCCCGGCATCACCATCTC
>DATMBN010000057.1:0-12298 GCA_035559275.1 Burkholderiaceae bacterium | reverse complement strand
CACGGGGGGTGGGGCGCAGCCCCGGGGGTCGACATGCATGCCCGGCGCCCGGCCGCCCGAAGCCGGGCTGCAACCCCCGCGGGGGGTGGGGCGCAGCCCCGGGGGTCGACATGCATGCCCGGCGCCCGGCCGCCCGAAGCCGGGCCGCAACCCCCCTGGGGGGTGGGGCGCAAGCCCCGGGGGCAAAAATACAAGGCTCGCTCAGGCAGGGGCGGACGGTCCCCGCAGCCGCTTGAGCTTGCGGTAGATCGTGTTGCGGCCGATGCCCAGCTGGCGGGCCGCGCGCGAGACGTTGCCGCCGCAGGCGGCCAGGGCCCGCTCGATGGCCTGCAACTCCAGTGACTCCAGCGTGGCGCCAGCCGGCGCAGCCTCGCCTGAGGCCGCGGGGCTACGGTCCTGCGGCACCTCCACGGTCGAGGCCGTGGGGCTGGCAATCGCGCTGTGCGGTGGCGGGCTGTGCCCGGTCATTGCCTGGCGAGGCGGCGCGGCCGGTGCCCCCACCCTCGCCGGCCAGCGTGTCGGCCAGTGGAAGAAGGCGCGTGCATGGAGCATGCGCGTGCTTCCTTGCGAGTCGGTCACGTGCAGCACGAGCGGCTCATCGGCACGGCGCCGGCAATGGTCGGCCAACTCCGGCAACGAGACGCCGAACACGGATTCCAGCCCCCGGACGCGCAGCGCGGCGGCGCTCATGCCTAGTTGAGCGAGTGCGTAGCGGTTGGCACCCAGGATGGCCCCGTCCGGCGAGACGGCGACCATGCCCTCGCGCACGGTGCCGAGGCGTTCGGGGCGGTCGGCGAAGTGCAGGCGCAGGCCATGACGGAACCGGTCGCTGAACCAGTGGTTCTCGATCAGCCGGGCGGACATGGCAACCATGGCCAGCGTGTGCGGATGGTACGAACGCTGTTCGCCGGTCACGTCCAGTACGCCAAGCACCCGGCCGGCGTGGTCGAAGATCGGTGCGGCGGAGCAGGTCAGGAAACGGTTGGCGCGGATGTAGTGTTCGCCGCCGTGGACCACCGTGGGTGCCTCGTCGAAGAGCGCGGTGCCGATCGCGTTGGTCCCCTTGGTGGGCTCCGACCAGTTCACGCCCGGCGCGAGCGCGATCTGCTGGGCGCGATCGAGGAACTGGTCGTCGCCGATGCTGTGGAGGATGGTCCCGCGCGTGTCGGTGAGGACCACGATGCTGCGGGTGGAGACGATCTGCTCGAACAGCATCTCCATGATGGGCGCGGCGTGCTCGCACAACCGCCGGTTCAACTCGCGCATTTCCTTCAGACGCGCAGGCGGCACCGGGCTGAGGTCGGGCAGCCGGTCCTCCTCCACGCCCAGTGCGCGGCAGCGTTCATGGGACTGAGCGATCGACGAGCCGTGTTCGGGGCCCAACAGCGCCGGGACGCTGCCGCCCGGAGTGCGGTCGCTGGAGTGGGGGTGCGCAGGCATCGGCGGCCTCTTTCGCGAGGGGATGACCCTCCCGACTATGCACCGGCCGCCTCCCGCAATGCAACCTTTGGTGACCGCAATGCGGGACAGCCCCGACGCGGCTGGCCTCCGGTTGTTCCAGCGTGGCGCAGGACCGCCTCCGCAGGGGCGCGAATTAGGGGTTACGCCTAGGTAGGCAGTGTGCCCGCCTAGGCACAACATTTCATAGGTACGCGGCCGGCCTCCCAACACCGGCTCCGAGGCAACGACCAGCCAACCGAAAGGTGAGCCATGCAGAAGGTCCTGCACATCAATGCCGACAAGTGCACCGGGTGCCTGCAGTGCGAGATGGCCTGCAGCTACGAGAACTACGGCGTCTTCGCGACGGCCAAGTCCCGCATCAAGGTGTTCGACTTCCATGACACCGGCCGCAAGGTGCCCTACACCTGCACGCAGTGCGACGAAGCCTGGTGCCTGCACGCCTGTCCGGTCGAGGCCATCACGATCGACAGGCTCACCGGCGCCAAGGTGGTGAGCGAGTCCACCTGCGTGGGTTGCAAGGTCTGCACCATCGCCTGCCCGTTCGGCACGATCAACTACGTGCAGGAGACCGGCAAGGTGCAGAAGTGCGACCTGTGCGCAGGCCAGCCCGCCTGCGCCGAGGCCTGTCCCACGTCCGCGATCACCTACGTGGATGCCAACTGGACCGGACTGGAGCGCATGCGCACCTGGGCCGAGAAGCTGGGCAACCAGGCGGCGGCCTGAGGCCCGGCGCTCGGCCGCCCGAAGCCGGGCCGCAACCCCCCTGGGGGGTGGGGCGCAAGCCCCGGGGGCAAAGATACGAGGCCCACCCGCCCCGCTTTCCGGCGGTGGCCCACAGCAAATCGCACCGAACACGAGGAGACCACGATGTCCTGGGCTGGCAAGATCCTGCGCGTCAATCTCACCACCGGCGAAGTCCGTTCCGAACCGCTCAACATGGACTGGGCGCGGGCCTATCTCGGCTCGCGGGGCCTGGCCACGAAGTACCTCACCAGCGAGATCGACCCGAAGGTCGACCCGCTGTCGCCCGAAAACAAGATCATCTGGGCCACCGGCCCGCTCACCGGCACCATGGCCTCTACGGGCGGCCGCTACACCGTGGTGACCAAGGGGCCGCTGACCGGCGCGATCGCCTGTTCCAACTCGGGTGGCCACTGGGGGGCCGAACTGAAGATGGCCGGCTGGGACATGGTCATCTTCGAGGGCAGGGCGCCGAAACCGGTGTACCTCTACGTGGAGAACGACCGCGCCGAGCTGCGCGACGCGGCCCACCTGTGGGGGCGCTCGGTCTGGCAGACCGAGGAGACGATCAAGGCGCAGCACCAGGATCCGCTGATCCGCGTCTCGTGCATCGGCACGGCGGGCGAGAACGGCGTGCTGTTCGCGGCCGTCGTCAACGACCTGCACCGGGCGGCGGGCCGCTCCGGCGTCGGGGCGGTGATGGGCTCGAAGAACCTCAAGGCGATCGCCGTGCGCGGCACCATCGGGGTGGGCAACATCGCGGACCCCGCCGCGTTCTTCAAGGCGACGGCCGAGAAGAAGAAGGTGCTGGCCGACAACGCCGTCACCGGGCAGGGTCTGCCGACCTACGGCACCCAGGTGTTGATGAACGTGATCAACGAGGTCGGCGCGCTGCCCACGCGCAACCACCGTGACAGCCAGTTCGAAGGCGCGAAGGATATTTCCGCCGAAGCCATGGCCGCACCGCGCAAGACCGACGGCAAGGCTCAGCTCGTCACCAACCAGGCCTGCTTCGGCTGCACCATTGCCTGCGGCCGGGTGAGCAAGATCGACCAGACCCACTTCACCGTGGAGAACAAGCCCCAGTACTGGGGCGCCTCCGGCGGCCTGGAGTACGAGGCGGCGTGGGCGCTGGGGGCGGCCAACGGCGTCAACGATCTGGAAGCGCTGCAGTACGCCAACCTGATCTGCAACGAACAGGGTATGGACCCTATTTCCTTCGGGGCGACGGTGGGCGCGGTGATGGAGCTGTACGAGATGGGCGTGCTCACGAAGGAGCAGCTGGGAATCGAGGCGCCCTTCGGATCGGCCAAGGCGCTGGCCTACTTCGCCGAGGTCACCGCCCGCGGGGAGGGCTTCGGCAAGGAGATCGGCCTGGGCAGCAAGCGGCTGTGCGAGAGGTACGGCCATCCGGAGCTCTCGATGAGCGTCAAGGGCCAGGAGTTCCCGGCCTACGACGCGCGCGGGATCCAGGGCATGGGCCTGACCTACGCAACGTCCAATCGCGGTGCCTGCCATCTGCGCAGCTACACCGTGGCGTCGGAGATCCTCGGCATCCCGGCCAAGACGGATCCGCACACGGCCGCAGGCAAGCCGGAGCTGGTCAAGGCCTTCCAGGATGCGACCGCCGTGTTCGACTCGGCCGGCATCTGCATCTTCACCAGCTTCGCCTGGGGACTGGCCGACGTGCAGCCGCAGGTGGCCGCGGCTTGCGGCTCGGAATTCACGCTGGAGAACCTCTCGACCATCGGCGAGCGCATCTGGAACCTGGAGCGCGACTTCAACAACCGCGCCGGCTTCACCGCCAAGGACGACACGCTGCCCAAGCGGCTGTTGACCGAGGGCGCGAAGACCGGTCCGGCGCAGGGGCTGACCAGCAAGCTGGGCGAGATGCTGCCCAAGTACTACGAGGTCCGCGGCTGGGACGCCAACGGACAGCTGAAGGCCGAGACGCGGGCGCGGTTGGGACTGTGAAGGCCTGGCCGCCTGACGCGAAGGGCGGGCAGGTCCCGCCCTTTTCCATACGAGGGAGTCGTCCGTCATGAAGCGACATGTCATCCTCGGCGCCGGCCCGGCCGGTGTCATTGCTGCCGAGACGCTGCGCAAGCACGCTCCTGCCGACGAGATCGTCATCGTCGGTGACGAGCCCGAGCCGCCGTATTCGCGCATGGCGATTCCGTACCTGCTGGTCGGCCGCATCGACGAGCGGGGCACCTACCTGCGCAAGGACCCGCGGCACTTCGAGCAACTGCGCGTGGCGGTGCGCCGCGGCCGCGCCACCCAGGTCGACGCCGTCGCGCGCAAGGTGCTGCTGGACGACGGGCAGGCACTCGCGTTCGACACGCTGCTCGTCGCCACCGGCTCGACGCCGGTGCGCCCGCCCATTCCCGGCATGCACCTGCCTCAAGTGCACAGCTGCTGGACGCTTGAGGACGCTCGCCACATCCTCGAACTCGCGAAACCCGGGGCGCGTGTGTTGCAGATGGGCGCGGGCTTCATCGGCTGCATCATCATGGAGGCGCTGGCGGCTCGGGACGTCCAGCTCACGGTGGTCGAAATGGGCGACCGGATGGTCCCCCGCATGATGGGGCCCACCGCCGGCGGGATGATCAAGCACTGGTGTGAACGCAAGGGCGTGAGGGTCTACACGGGCACCCGCGTGGAGGCGGTCGAGGCAGGCGCGCCGCTCGCGGTGCGTCTGGACAGCGGCGAGCGGCTCGACGTGGACCTGCTCATCAGCGCGACGGGTGTCAGGCCGAACATCGGCTTCCTGGAGAACTCGGGCGTGCGATGCCTGCAGGGCGTGTTGACCGACGAGCACATGCAGACGAACGTGGCCGGGATCTACGCCGCCGGCGACTGCGCGCAGGCGTATGACCTGGCGAGCAACCGCACGATCGTCAGCGCCATCCAGCCGAATGCGGCGGACCAGGCATACGTGGCGGCGCTCAACATGGCGGGGCGCCACGCCGTGCTGCGCGGGGTCACCCAGATCAACGTGCTCGACACGCTGGGACTGATCTCATCGAGCTTCGGCGACTGGCAGGGCGTGCCGGGCGGGCAGCACGTGGAGTTGACGGACCGGGAGCAGTACCGGCACCTGAGCCTGCAGTTCGACGGTGACCGGCTGGTCGGCTGCAACAGCGTGGGATGGACCCAGCACGTGGGCGTGATGAGGGGCCTCGTGGAGGGGCGGGTGCGATTGGGCACGTGGAAGGACAGGCTCCTCGCGGACCCGACGCGACTGATGGAGGCCTACCTGGCCCGCGCCCAGGCCCAGGAACGGCGCGCTGCCTGGCGATGAAGATCACGTTCAAACTGTACGCGACGCTCACCGACCACCTCCCCGTCGAGGCCCGGCGCGACAACCGGCTGCTGCTCGACGTGCGGGAGGGCGCCACGATCCACGACGTCACGGAACCGTTCGGGCTGCCGCAAAAGCTGGTGCATCTGGTGCTGGTCAACGGCCACTACATCGCGCCGGAGGACCGGGGCACCTACCGACTGAAGGAAGGCGACGTGCTCGCGATCTGGCCCCCGATCGCGGGTGGCTGAGGGCGACCGCGCGTCTCATGCTGCAGCACTATCCCGAGGCGTTCGAGCGGGACATGGCCTGTACCGAGGCGCAGTGGCTGCAGTGGCTGCCCGGCGCGGTGGGCCAGGCGCCGTTGTGCATCCAGGCCCGTCAAGCCGAGGTGCCGCTGCCAGGCGGTCGCCTCCTGCTGCGGTGGCGGGAAGCACCGGCGCGTGTGATCGGCCTGGTGCGCCTGCCCCGCCTGATCGTCAGATTCCAGTTCGAGGGCGTGGGGCAGGACACGCGGGTGCGCTTCATGCGGTACTTCGACCTCTACATGCAGCGCGGCGGTGGGTGAGGAGCTCAGCCTCACGGTATGCGGGACCGACACCTCGCATCCTCGGACGCGAATCTTGTATAGACAATGCCGCCCCACTACCATGGTGACCCCATGGATGTGAGCATGCCCGGACCCCGCGCCGCCTCGGCGTCGTACCTGAAGGTCAAGCAGTACTTGAAGGACGGATTGGCCCAGGGCCGCTGGCGGCCGGGGGAACTGATGCCGTCCGAGGCTGAACTGGTGGCCCAGTTCGGGGTGAGTCGCATGACGGTCAACCGGGCGTTGCGTGAGCTCCAGGCCGAGGGCCTGGTCGAGCGGCTGCAGGGGGTGGGGACCTTCGCGGCCCAACTGCATCACGTCTCGTCCACGCTGACGATCCGCGACCTGCACGAGGAAATCGAGGAGCGCGGGCACCGGCACCATGCCGAGGTGCGGCTGCAGGCGTGCGAGGCGGCGAGCGCCGTCATCGCCCGGCGGCTCGGTCTCCAGCCGGGCGCGCGTGTGTACCACACGCTGATCGTGCATCACGAGAACGGCGTCGCCCTGCAATGCGAGGACCGCTACGTCAACCCCGCGGCCGCGCCGGACTACCTGTCGGTCGACTTCACCCGCATCACCCCCACTCGCTATCTCCTGGAGGTCGCCCCGATGTGGGATGCCGAGTACGCGCTCAGCGCGTGCCCCGCGAGCGCCGACGAAGCGAGGCTGCTGGGCATCGGGGAGGGCGACGCCTGTCTCGTGGTCGAGCGGCGCACCGTGTTCCGTGGCATGCCGATCACCTGGGCGAGGCTGGTCCACCCCGGCTCGCGCTACCACATCGCGGGCCGCTTCAGTCCGTGATCGCGCCAGCGAGCTGGGGGCGCCCGCTGTCAGGTGTTGCTCGTCGCCCGCACCTCGGCCAGCGTGGTCACGCCTTGCAGGACCTTCTCGATGCCGTCTTGCCGCAAGGTGCGCAGGCCCTCGCGCAGGGCCTGCTGCAGGAGCTGTTCGGACCGCGCACCGGTTTGCATCAGTCGCCGCAGTTCGCGCGAGGCGACCATCAGCTCGTGGATGCCGGCGCGGCCCCGAAAGCCCGTGTGGCTGCACTTGTCGCAGCCCGCGCTTTCGTGATGCATCAGGCGCCCGTGGCGGCCATAGCGCTGCGTCCACTCGGCCAGGACGGCGTCCCGATGAAACTGAGGGTCCTCGTCCGGGCAGCCGTGCAGGTAGTCGGCCAGCAGTTCCTCGATCTCCTCCTGCGTCGCGGGGCGCGCCGTGCGGCATTCCGCGCACAGGCGCCGCACGAGGCGCTGCGCCAGCACCGCCAGGAGCGAGTCGGCGAAGTTGAACGGGTCCATGCCCATGTCCAACAGGCGGGTGACCGTTTCGGGCGCGCTGTTGGTGTGCAGGGTGGACAGCACCAGATGCCCGGTGAGCGAGGCCTCGATGGCGATGCGAGCGGTCTCCTCGTCGCGGATCTCGCCTACCATGATGACGTCCGGATCGGCCCGCAGGAAGGCGCGCAGCGCCTTGGCGAAGGTCCAGTCGATCTTCGGGTTGACCTGCACCTGCCGCAGACCCGGCTGGGTGATTTCGACCGGGTCCTCGGCCGTCCAGATCTTGCGTTCGGGCACATTGATGTAGCTCAGCGCCGAATGCAGTGTCGTCGTCTTGCCCGAGCCGGTCGGGCCCACGCATAGCACCAGGCCGTAGGGGCGCTGCATCGCTTCCTTGAAGAGATCCAGGTTGCGCGGCGCCAAGCCCAGGTCGTCGATGGGCAGCGGCTTGGCCGAGGCCAAGATGCGCATGACGACGTCTTCCAGGCCGTTGTTCGTGGGGATGGTCGCCACACGCAGCTCGATCTTGTGCCCGGGCACGAAGCGCGCGAAGTTGATCTTGCCGTCCTGCGGCTTGCGGCGCTCCGAAATGTCCAGCTCGCACATCACCTTGATGCGCGAGATCAAGGCGTTGCGGTAGGTGTGGGGCAGCTCGAGGTAAGGCTGTAGCAGTCCGTCCTTGCGGAAGCGGATGCGCACCTTCTCGCGGCCCGGGTAGGTCTCGATGTGGATGTCCGAGACCCCTTGCGAGTGGGCCTCGCTGATCATGGTGTTGATCAGCCGCACCAGAGAGTTGTCCGATTGCTCGATCTGCGCGTCGTCGTCCTCGGCGAGCGTCGGGCGGTCGCGCTCGAGCGATTCCACCAGCTTGCCCGCGTCCATCGGCTCGAAGTCCATGGACAGCGGCACGATGCCCAGCTGGGGCGACCACACGTCGGTCACGCCGACGCGGGCGTAGGCAGTGCGAAGCGCCTCGTCGATTGCCCCCGAACGCGCGAGGGCCGGCACCACCTTGACTTGGGTGGCGAACTCCAGCTCGTCTATGGCCGAGCGGCTGGAAGGATCCTCCAGCGCGACGACCAGGCGGCTGTCGCGCAGCAGCAGCGGCAGGGCATGCAGCCGCATCGCCATCGCGAACGGCACCTTGCGCAAGGCCTCCGGCTCGACCGGGAAGTTGGCGACGTCGACCAGCGGATAACCCATCTTGTGAGCCAGTGCGGACTGCAAGTCCTGCCGCGAGACCCATTGCCGCTGCACCAGCAGTTCGCCCAGCGGGACACTGCGATCCTGCTTCTGCTGCGCCAGCGCCTCCTCGAGCTGAGCCTGCGTGACCATGCCCAGCGACAGCAGGGCCTCGCCAATGCGGACCATGGGCATGCGCGACTGCTGCTCCAGTGCCGCGAGCAGCTGGTCGGGCGTGACGATCTGCCGGGTCAGCAGGATATCGCCCAGCTTGCGGCCGCGCATTTCCTGCTGGGCCGCGGCGGCCTGCTCGATCTGCTGCGCGGTGGCCGCCTGCTGGGCGACGAGCAGTTCGCCGATGCGCGGCCCGATCTCGGCCGACTGGTAGTGCTGGCGCGGAATGAAGAGCCGGCTCACGCCTCCCTGGTCGTCGGCCGGAGGGAACAGGAACAGCCCGAAGTCCGTCTCGACGTGTCCGATCGTCTCGCCTTCGAGCAACCGGTGGGAGCACTGCACCCGATAGGGAGTGCGGGGGGTGGCAGCGAGCAGGGGGGCGTGTGGGTCGTCGGGAGCGGTGTGCTGAGCCGGCAGAACCGGCGTGAGACGCAGGCTGCGGAACTGGTCGAAGCGCAGCGGCATGGTGGTGCGCGCGGGCGGCACCTGTACATGCACCACGCCTTCCTCGGGCACGAAGAAGATCAGCCGGCCGTGCATCGAGCGGCCGTTCAGCCCTTCGACCTCGCACGGCAAGGGGTGGGTCTGCTCCGTCGCGGCGGGGTACGCGCCGTAGGGTGGCGTCGGCCAACGGAAGGACGGGCGGGACGATTTCTCGCGACGCGGCACCGGCTCGAGGGAGGGCAGATCCTCCAACGGCATAGGCACCGTCGCGTCACCGAAGTTGAGCGGAGGCAGGGACATAGGCGTCGGGGCGTCGAGGAGGCCGCGCCGGGAGGGCGCTCTGACCGATGGCAACACTATGCGTCGCCGCAGGCCTCACAATGCGGGCAGAAGGGGGGCTGTTGCCCCGTATTTTCACGGGTTGGGGCGCCTTGCCCCCGCCACGACGGGGTTGGCATACTGCGGCCGCGCGCCGTCCCACACGCACCGCGTTTCAATTTGGACTTCTCCATCGTCGCCCTTGCGAGCTCCGTGCTCGGGCTGCTGCTTGCAGCCCTGCTCGCGCTCACCGTCCGCAAGGTCCCGCAATCCGAAGGTGCCGAACTCTGGGCGGTGGCGGTCGTGCCCTTGGGCCTGGGCAGTTTCCTCGTGGGGCGCGGAGAAAACCTGCCCGCGCTGCTGCTCGTGCTGCGCGAGCCGCTGCTGCTGACCGGATACGGCCTGCTGCTCATCGGCCTGCGCCAATACCTCCGGCGCTCGCGAACGTGGGCCCTCGCGGGCTCGGTCGTGTTCGCCGCCCTGGTGGCCAGCGCCGTCTTCGTCGCCGTGCTGCCCAGCCACGCGGGCCGCATGATCGTGCGCCTGGCCGGCATCGTCGTGCTGACGGGCGCGGCGGCGATCACCTTGCGCCACGTGGAAGGTGGGCTGGTGCGGGAGGTGCGGCTCTTTCTGCAGCTGGCCTTCGCCGCGATCGCGCTGCTGGCGTTGCTGCGCGCGGCGCTGTTCCTGCTGCCGAGCCCGCTGGACGAGCAGCAGGTTCGTTTCTTCCACGAGCTGGCCGGGGTGGTCACGATCATGCTCGTGCTAGCCGTCATCGCCGGCCTGACGCTGCTGATGACTGCAAGGATGAACGAATCGCTCGCTGAGGTGTCGGTGCGCGACAGCCTCACGGGGCTGCTCAATCGCCGCGGCCTCGAGGACGCGGCCACGGCGGCTCTGGCTTTCGCACGTCGTGTCGGCCATCCGGTGGCCGTGCTCGCCTGTGACCTCGATCACTTCCGTCGCATCAACGAGCGGTATGGCCATGCCGGCGGCGACCAGGTGCTGCAGGCCTTCAGTCGCCTGCTGGAGCGCGAGTTCGCCGACCAGGAGCTGGTCGCGCGGCAAGGTGGGGAGGAGTTCGTGATCGTGCTGCCCGGCGTCGGGGCCGAGGCGGCCCTGCGGCGGGCAGAGCACCTTCGGCAGGTCGTGGAGTCCCACCGCTTCGCCCTGAGGGGCGATGCCGCGACGGCCGTGACGGTGAGCATCGGGGTGGCCACACAGCAACCGAACGACACCTGGCCCACGTTGTTGGTTCGCGCCGATGCAGCGCTTTACCGGGCCAAGGCCGCGGGCCGCAATCGCGCTACCTGGGAGGACCCGGCGAGGGGGGCGGGGCGGCAGCCTGCGGCGGCAGGGGAGTGGGCGTGAACGACTGGGTAGTCCTCGGCGTGCCCCAGTTCTGGGGTCTGGCGACAGCGTTTTCGATCGAGCTGGCGGTCGCGGCGGTCCTGCTGTTTGTGCTGGTGCGCACCGTGCCCGACGCGCCGGGCCCTGGCTGCTGGCTGGCGGGTGTGCTCCTGGCGCTGGCGGGCATGCTGGTCGCCGGGGGGCAGATGCAGGCCGAGGCGGCCTGGCGCCGCGCCGTCTATGTCATTGCCGACGCCGCGGTGCTGGCCGGCATCGGGCTGGTCGTGGAGGGGCTGAGGCGGCATTTCGGGCAGCGATCGTCCTTGCGCTGGGTGGCCGGCGTGGCCCTGATCGAGCTCGTGCTGGGGGGCTGGTTCCTGGCCCGCCAGCAGCCGCTTTTCCACGGCTTGCTGATGTCCGCCGTCGCGGTCGTGCTGTGGCTCGCAGCCGCCTGGACCGCGCTGCGCCAGCTACGGCCGGGGTACGTGGCACTGATGACCGGCGTGGCCTCCTGCGCGCTGGTCGAGGCGCTGGGGTGGGCCCTGCGCGGGTGGCTGGTCTGGACGGGCGCGGCCGATCTGGAGCGCGCGATTCCGTTCGCCAACTCGGTTCTGGTGCTCTTCTCCTTCGTCGCGACCGGCGTGCTGACGCTGCTGTTCGTTCTGCTGGTCAACTTCAGGCTGGGCGAGCGCCTGAGCCATCTGGCGGTGCGCGACCCGCTGACGGGCGCGTTGAACCGGCGAGGTTTCGAGATCGCCTCCGCCCGGCTCACCACGTTGGCGGCCCGCATGGGCCAACCGGTGGCGCTGCTGATGCTCGACCTGGACCACTTCAAGCGGGTCAACGACACGCACGGGCATCAGGTGGGGGACCGCGTGCTGTGCGCGCTGTCGCAGCTGGTACACCGGGCCAAGCGAGAAACCGATGTCTTCGCGCGCCTCGGCGGCGAGGAATTCTGCCTCGTGCTTCCCGGGACGGATGTGCCCGGTGCGAAGGTCTTCGCCGACCGTCTACGGCGCAGCTTTGAGGCGCTCGAGATCGACACCGGCCGCAGTTTCGTCAGCTGCACGATGAGCATCGGCGTGGCCTACGCGTCCCCGCGCGTGCTCGCCGAGGGGCGGCATGACGTGGTGGACCTGCTGCGCCAGGCCGACGACGCCCTGTACGAAGCCAAACGCGCCGGACGGAACCGCATCCGCTTCTACGCATCCCCCGACGTGCTGTCCAGCCGTCTCGACTCGCGGCTGTTCGCCTCCACCGGCAACCTGGAGATCGCCTCGCAGCCGCCGCGCGGGCCGTAGCGTCGCAGCCCTCGGTTCACATATCGCGCGGGCGGAAGGTGATGACGATGGGCGAGGGCACGCGCCCGTTCTCGTCTCGCGGCAGCGTCTGCGTCTTGTCGATCGCGCGCATCACCGCCTGGTCCCACTCCGCGTTGCCGCTTTGCTTGATCAGGCG
>DATMBN010000056.1:0-17314 GCA_035559275.1 Burkholderiaceae bacterium | reverse complement strand
CGCTCGACCTTGCACACTCGTACGCGGAAGGCGCCGTACCACCGCTCGCGCCCCAGGCGCTGGGCCAGCTGGTGCTCGGCATGCGCCTTCCATGCGCGTATGGCTTCTGCGTCTCGCCAGTAAGACACGACGATCTGCGGGTCCGAGCCGGCCGCCTCGATGCCGAGGAAGCCCGGCTGGCGCGAGGCGAGCGCCACCATGCGATGGGCCGTCTCGGCGTAGCCGTCCTGATCCGCACCCGGGTGGGACGTGAAGACGACGGCGTAGTACGGCGGCTCGGGAGTCTGGGCGATCGGCAGCATGGCAAGGGAGGGTTTCGTGTGAATGACGAAGCCATTCTGCGCGGCGCGGCCGGCGCGCGTAAGTTGGCGCAGGAGACAAGGTTCGGTAAATTCGCGCCAATGAGAAGCACGCTGCCTGGACCGCACCGCGTCGCGATCCTCGCCTACGAGGGACTGCAGTTCTTCGAGTTCGGCATCGCGGTGGAAGCCTTCGCGCGGCCGCGGCCCGCAGCGGCATCGCGGTACGAGTGCACCGTGGTCGCCGCCGACCGCGCGACGCGCAAGCTCCTCCAGGGCGCGGCAGGCGTGCCCACGGCGGGGCTGGAAGCTCTTGCATCCGCGGATACCATCGTCATCCCCGGTTGGCGCGACCACCGGGAAGCGCCGCCCGCCTCGATGGTGCGCGCGCTGCAGGCGGCGAGCGGTCGCGGCGCGCGCTTCGTCTCGATCTGCCTCGGCGCCTTCGTGCTCGCGGCCGCAGGCCTGCTCGATGGACGCCGCGCCACGACGCACTGGGCCTATGCGCGGGCCTTCCAGCGGCGCTTCCCGCAGGTGCGGCTGGAACCGGACGTGTTGTATGTCGACGAGGGCGACATCATCACCTCCGCGGGCAGCGCCGCCGGCATCGACACCTGCCTGCACCTGATCCGCAGGGACTTCGGAGCCCAGGCCGCGAACCGGGTGGCGCGCGCGATGGTCGTGCCGCCGCACCGCGACGGCGGGCAGGCCCAATACGTCGAGGCCCCGGTGAGCGAACGGCCCGGCCGAGGCATCGGCCCGGTGCTGGCCTGGGCACGCGAGCGCCTGCACGAGCCGATCACGGTGGACGCGATGGCCGGGCGGGCAGCCATGAGCCGCCGCACCTTGCTGCGCCGCTTTGCGGAAGCGACCGGGGCAACGCCCAAGGCCTGGCTCAACCGTGAGCGTCTGCACCGGGCCCAGGGCCTGCTCGAGACGACGGACCTGCCGCTCGAGCGCATCGCGCAAGACTGTGGTTTCGCTTCCCTCGAAACCTTCCGCGCGGCCTTCCGGCGCACGCTCAGGACCACGCCCGCCGCCTACCGGCGCCAGTTCCGGCACACACCCGCCTGAGCCTTCCCACCGCCCTCGCGCGAGAGAACCGGGCCGCACCCGGTGTGCAAAGCGGGCGCACCGTCACTCGACGCCGCGCAGCTGGTCCGGCCAGGCGCGCAGCATCGCCATGTGCAGGTACGACACCGTCCAGCCGATGAGCACCAGTCCGTTCAGGCATTCGATGCCCGACAGCAGCCGCATCGGCCCCTCGAGCAGCTCATCGCCGTAACCAAGAGAGGTGTAGGTCTCGGCCGAGTAGTACCACACACGCCACCAGGACGGAGCGTTGTCCTCGACGAAACGGCCGTAGTCCCCGGCGTGGGCCAGTGCATGGACTGCCGCGGTGTACATGCCGATCTCCACGAGGTGGGCGAACAGGCAGCCGAACACCACGAACAGCAGTCGCAGGCGCGGGCGCACGTGCAGCTGGGCGATGCGCGGCCCCAGCATGCGCAGCACCTCGTAGTGCCAGGCGGTGGTGGCCACGACGAGGCCGATGGCAACGAGGACGACGGTGGTCATGGGAGCCTCTCCTTGCACCCTCTGGCCGGCGGCCGCGGGCCGGCCTCGTTCCGCGACACCGTGTGCGGCATCAGTGTGCAGTGGAGGCGGTCAGCGCGCGGCTGCGTGTGCCCCGACCAAGGTCTGCCGGATCGCCTCGACCCCTTGGTCCACCATCTGCCCGATCGGCTCCTTCATTTCGTCCGGCAGCAGGTCCGTGACCCACACGATGCGCGCGCTGGCGGGCGACTCGGGAATGACCTGAAAAGAAGCGTTGTGGTGCGTCATCCCCGCATCGATCACGTGGTACGCCAGCCGACGATGCTCGTCGTCGATCGCCAGGATGCGCTCGCGCGCAACGAAGCCGTTGGCGAACGTGACCACGCGCTCGTCGCCTTCCAGCACGGTGCCCACGACGAAGCCGCGAGCCAGGCGCTCATGCACCGCGCCCGCGTCGCGGATCGCCCGCCAGGCGACGTCTGCCGGAACCGCGATCCCGAACTCCCTGTAGATCGATGCCATGTCGATCTCCTTCCAGGTCAGAGCCGTTGACCGCACGATGTTCGCACGAAAGCACGTGGCGTCTTGTATCCGCCAGGAGTTGAGACGGGCATCGGCGAACGTGTGCTTACAAGGCTCCTCCCTCCCCTCGCCCCTCTTTGTCGACGAGTCGGGTGTCGAAACCGCCTCTGCCCGTTCGACTGTGTAGTGCGCAGCGCTCGTGCGCTGTCCCTCAACCACACAGGAGATCGAGATGCGATTCATGGTCATGGTCAAGGCCGACAAGAACAGCGAGGCGGGGGTGATGCCCACGGCGGAGCAGTTCGCCGAGATGGGCCGGTTCAACGAGGAGCTGGCCCAGGCCGGCGTGCTGCTGGCGGGCGAGGGGCTGCACCCCAGCTCCAAGGGGGCGCGGGTGCGCTTCTCCGGCAAGAACCGCACGGTCATCGACGGGCCGTTCGCCGAGACGAAGGAGCTGGTCGCAGGCTTCTGGATCTGGCAATGCGCCTCGCTGCAGGAGGCGATCGGGTGGGTCAAGCGCTGCCCCAACCCGATGCTCAGCGACTCGGAGATCGAGATCCGGCAGATCTTCGAGGCCGAGGACTTCGGCGAGGCCCTGACACCCGAGCTGCGCGAGCAGGAAGAGCGTCTGCGGGCGGAGCTGGAGGCGGGCAAGGCGTGAGGCGATCGGGCGGGGCCGCGCGGCCGCGACGCGCTCCTCAAGTCCGTGGCGGCTCTGCCGATACCCCTTCTGGGGCAGCCCGGCAGCGGTCTGTACCCATCGCCGAGCGATCCCCTCCCTCCCCCCTCCTCACCATGAAACTCTCCAACGCGAAGCTGGGCACGCGCCTGGCAATGATCGGCCTCGCCGGCCTGGGCGCCTGCGCGCTCGTGGCGCTCACCGCCTTCTTCGGGTTGCGCAGCCTCGGAAACGCCGAGACCCTGCTGGCCGAAGATGCGCTGCCCAGTCTGCGCCTGATCGCCGACATCAATGATGACGCCGACAACCTGCGCCTCGCGCAGTTCGAGCTCACGCAGCTGGCCGGCACGCCGCAGCTGGCGCAGGTCGAGGGGGTGATCCGCGAAAGAAGCAAATCGCTCGCGCAGCACCTGGCGCAATACGAACGCCGCATAGACAACGCCGAGGAACGCGCGCTCTACGATGCGATGAGGTCTGCGGTGATGGCCTTCATCGCGTTGACGGACGAAGCGCGCACGCTCGTCGGATCCGGTGACCCGGCCCAGCTGGAGCAGGCCCGCAGCTTGGCTACCGCGGCCGCAGCGGCGGCTTTCGTCGCCGTGGGCAACGCGATCGATGCTCTCCATCGCTACAACGACCAGGCGGTGGACGCCTCGCACGCCGAGGCCGAACACGCCGCGTCGCTGGCCCGCACCCTGCTGTTCGTGATCTTCGTGCTGGGCGTGATCGTCACGGGCGGCATCGCCTACGGGCTCGCACGCCAACTGATGCGCCAGATCGGCGGCGAGCCGACCGTGGCGATGCAACTGGCGCGCACGGTGGCCGCGGGCGACCTGAGCCAATCCATCGAGCTGCGAGCCGGGGACCGCGAGAGCCTGATGGCATCGCTCGCCGAGATGCAGGCGCGGCTCGCAGCGGTCGTCGCAGGCGTGCGCACGGGAGCGGAAAGCGTGGCCACGGCGAGCGCCCAGATCGCCCAAGGCAACGCGGACTTGTCCAGCCGCACCGAGGAGCAGGCCAGCGCGCTGGAAGAGACAGCCGCCTCGATGGAAGAGCTGGGCTCGACAGTCCGCCAGAACGCCGACAACGCCCGCGAGGCCAACCGGCTGGCGCACGGAGCCAGCGACGTGGCCCAACGGGCCGGACAGGTGGTCGGCGAGGTGGTGCGGACGATGCGTGAGATCGATGCGAGTTCGAAGAAGATCACCGACATCATCGGCACCATCGACGGCATCGCCTTCCAGACCAACATCCTCGCGCTCAACGCCGCGGTCGAGGCCGCGCGCGCGGGTGAGCAGGGCCGCGGATTCGCCGTGGTGGCAGGCGAGGTGCGCACTCTGGCTCAACGCAGTGCCGAGGCGGCCAAGGAGATCAAGTCGCTGATTTCCGCCAGTGTCGAACGCGTCGAGCACGGCACGGCCCTGGTCGACGACGCCGGCAGGACGATGGACGAAGCAGTCGCGTCGATCCGCCGCGTCTCCGACATCGTCGGTGAGATCAGCAACGCGAGCACCGAGCAGAGCGCGGGCGTCGGGCAGGTCGGCGAGGCGGTCACGCAGATGGACCAGGCCACACAGCAGAACGCTGCACTTGTCGAGGAAAGCGCGGCAGCGGCGGAAAGCCTGAAGGCACAGGCGGAGCAGTTGGTGCGCGCAGTCGCGGTGTTCAAGTTGTCCTCTGACGCGGTCCACGGGTCGGACCTCCCCGGGAAGGTCGTACACCTGCGACTGCCATCGGCACCCGTTCCCGTGACAGCACGTGGCCTGCGCACCGGCACGCACGACTCGGAGACCTTCTGATGCACCTGCCGCTCATGAGGGCCGGCGCGGCGCTGGCCCTGGGCCTGCTTGCGTCGATGGCCCATGCCGGCCGGCCGCTCGCCACTGAAGACGCCGACGTGCTGGCGCGCGGCGAGTGCGAACTGGAAGGCTACGGGTCGCGGGAGCTGGCGCGTGGGCAGCCGGCAGTGCACGGCGCGGCGCTGCAGTTCGGCTGCGGGATCGATCGAGGTCTTCAGTTCGCCCTCGCGACCGGCCGCACCCGCTCCCAAGGAGACACCTCGACCGGCTGGGCGGCCAGCGGCAAGAGCGCCATAGTCCCGCGCGGCGAAGAGAGCATCGGTCTCACCCTCGCGTGGCTGCTCGACGCCCGACGCACGCCCGGCCGCTCGCTGAAGCACGAGACCAGCGCCCTGGCACTCGTCGCGACCCGCGCCTGGCGAGCTGACTGGCTGGCCCACGCCAACCTCGGCTGGTCCCGCAGCGAAAGCGCGGGGGCGAGCACGGCAACGTGGAACCTGGCCGTCGAGCGCGCCGTCGGACACGGCGTCGACCTCATGGCCGAGGTCTACGGCACCGACCGGGAACGTGCCTGGGTGGGGACCGGCGTGCGTTGGTCCGTCGGCGAGCGTCTGAGCCTGAACGCGTCCTGGGCCGTGCAGGATGGCGCGCCGCGCACCCGCAACTGGTCGCTCGGCTTCAAGCTCGGCTTCTGAGCGCCTGAGACCCGCGGGCGGCCCGCGCCCTCAGTATGCAATCGCGCCCGGGCCGGCCACGGGCGGGGTCCCCAGGCCGAAGTCGGCCGCGAGCTGGCGCGTGGCGTTGGCGAGCAGCGTGACGTCGACGCCGACGGCGACGAAGGTCGCCCCCAGCGCCAGGTAGTGGCGCGCGAGGTCGGGGTCGCTCGTCAGGGTGCCGGCGGCCTTGCCGCTGCGCACGATCGTGGTGATCGCGCGGTCGATGGCGGCCTGCACCTGCGGGTGGGCGGCATTGCCGCGATGGCCCATGGAGGCGGACAAGTCGGCCGGGCCGATGAACACGCCGTCCACGCCGTCGACGGCGCAGATGGCCTCCAGGTTGGCGAGGGCGGTGACCGTCTCGGCCTGGACCAGCAGACACACTTGGTCATCGGCCTCATGCACGTATTCGCGCCGCTGGCCCCAGCGCGAGGCACGCGCGACGGCCGCGCCCACGCCCCGGACGCCGACTGGCGGATAGCGCGTGGCCCTGACCAGCGCCGCCGCCTGCTCGGCCGTGTCCACCATGGGCACCAGCAGCGTCTGCGTGCCTAGGTCCAGCAGCTGCTTGATGCGATGCACGTCGTCGTTGACGGCACGCACGACCGGATGCGCCGGATAGGGCGCGACGGCCTGTAGCTGCGCGAGGATGCTGCGCACGTCGTTGGGCGCGTGCTCGCCGTCGATCAGCAGCCACTGGAAGCCGGCCGTCGCGCAGACTTCGGCGGTGTAGGGCTCGGCCAGCGACAGCCACAGGCCTACCTGCGCCTGCCGTCGGGCCAGGGCGGCCTTGAAGGGGTTGGAGGTCATCGGCGCTCCTGTCGGTGAGGGGGTGGCCCCATTGTGTTTCAGCCCGCGACGGCCAGGTGCGACGGAACGCATCCCTGACCCGCGGCGTGCGGGACTTGACGTCCCACGTAATTGCCGCGGGGTGATCGTGCGGCGATCCTGGCCGCAAGTCCAGGAGACCCCGATGCCCCCGACGTCCTCCCTCGCCCGCGCGACGCTGTCCGAAACGCCGGCCGACGCCGCTGCCCCGCCGCACCGGCTCGCCGCCGTGGTGATCCTCTCGGGCACCTTCATGGTGGTGCTCGACTTTTTCATCGTCAACGTCGCGCTCGCGGCCATCCAGCACGACCTGGGCGCGGGCGAGGCCGCGCTGCAATGGGTGGTGATCGGCTACGGGCTGGCCAACGCGGCGGTGCTGATCACCGGTGGGCGGCTGGGCGACGTGCACGGGCGGCGGCGTGTCTTCCTGCTGGGGATGTTGTCGTTCACGCTCACCTCTGCGGCCTGCGGTCTGGCGACAGGGGCCGCGACGCTGATCGCCGCGCGCGTGCTGCAGGGCATGTCCGGCGCGCTGCTGCAGCCGCAGGTGCTGGCGCTGCTCGGCGAGCTGTATCGCGGTCCGCGACGCAGCCGGGCCTTCGCGGCCTACGGGCTCACGCTGGGCCTGGGCGCGGTGAGCGGACAGCTCATCGGCGGCTTGCTGATGCACGTGGACATCGCCGGCTTGGGCTGGCGCAGCTGCTTCCTCATCAACGTACCGATCGGGCTCGCGGCCCTGGCAGCCGGCTTGCGCGTGCTGCCACGCGGCGAGCAGACGGCCGGCAGCCGGCTGGACCTCGCCGGGGCGGCCCTGGCGGCGCTCACGCTCGCGTCGGTGCTGGGGCCGCTGGCGCTCGGGCGCGAGGAGGGCTGGCCGCTCTGGAGCCTGGCGTGGCTGGCCGCGAGCCTGCCGCTGGCGGGGCTGTTCGTCGGGCAGCAGGGTCGCGCCGCGCGCCGCCCGGGCGGGCAGCCGCTGGTCGCGCCCGCCCTGCGAGGCAACCGGGTGTTCCTGCTGGGGCTGGCGGTGACGTTGCTCTTCTATGCCGGCAATGCGTCGTTCTACTTCGTGCTGGCGCTGTACCTGCAGCAGGGGCTGGGGCTGTCGCCGCTGGCCTCGGGCGGGGTGTTCGCGGTGCTGGCGGCCGGCTTCGTCGCGGCATCGCTGCGCGCACCGGCCTTCGCGCATCGGCTCGGCCCGCAGGCGATCTACGTCGGCGCGCTGGTGCTGGCCGCCGGCCACGCAATGCTCTACCTGGCGCTCGGCCCCTTGCACATGGGGCCGTCCGCCGCGCTGCTGCCGCTGCTCGTTCTTCAAGGCGTGGGGCTGGGCATGGTGATGGCGCCGCTGGTGTCGTCCATCCTCGCCGGACTGCCTCCCGCGCACGCGGGCGTGGCCTCGGGCGTGCTGACGAGCACGCAGCAGGTAGGCAATGCGGCAGGGGTGGCGCTGGTGGGGCTGGTGTTCTTCCAGGGCCGAGCGGGCGGTACGGCGGCCTCGGGCTTCACCACAAGCCTCTTGTACCTGCTCGCACTTGCGCTGGCGGTGGCGTGGCTCTACCGGCGGCTGGCGCGCGCGGCCGACCGCCTGGCCGTCAGGCCCTGAGCTTCGGGGCGCGCCAGGGTGGCTGCGGCACAGGGGCACCGAGGCACCATGCCGCGACGTCCCTCACCGGGCGCCGGTCGCGGTGCGCGTGTCCGCGACCCAGGCCGCGCACCCGGCCGGCACGAGCCCTCCGCTTACGTACATCGCGCCACGGCGGTACAGGTCGATCGTGTCGAAACCGTCACCCGGCTGGAAGGCCCACACGGCGCCGGAGGGGTCGCTCCAGAGGATGCGGGTGTCCGATCGGGCGAGCGCCGCGAGCAGCGGTCCGGCCGGGGCGCCCGGCCTGAGCACGACCACCACACCGGATGACGCCGCATCGGCAGGACGCGCGGCGATCGCCCCGGCCAGGACGGCTGCGCCGACGAGCAGCCACGCGGCCGTCGTGGCCGGCCAGCCTTGCGATGGCAAGGTCCCGCGCCGCAGCACAAAGCCCGCGACCAGGGGCACGATGCCGAAGAGCGCGAACCACAGCAGGTCCCAGAACAACGGGTTGGGCACGTCCATCCGGATGCGGTGGATGCCGCTCAGCCAGTGCGAGAGCACCGAATCGGCGACGTGCCAGGCGCCGAATCCGTAGAGGAAGCCGACGACCAGCACGCGCGCGGCACCAGGCGCCCGCAAGCCCTCGCCGCTGCGCGCCAGTTGGACCACGCCGGCCGAGGCGATCAGGTACATCAGCGCGTGGAACAGCCCGTCGGCCATCACCTGCACACGCAGATCGCCGTAGACCTCCCCCTGGAGGCCCGAGAGCAGGTGGTGCCACTGCAGCACCTGGTGCAGCAGGATGCCGTCGAAGAACCCGCCGAAGCCCACGCCGAGCAGGAAGGCGGCCGCACGGAGGCGGCGGGAGCGGGGTGAGGGCGGGTCGGGGTGGTCGGTGGCGGGCATGGGGCGTACCTCGGAAACGCCTCCTTGCCCTAGCAAACGCCATGCGATGCGAACGCCGCCGGCAAGGCACGCGAGGGCGCCCCACCAGCCCGCCGATCCTCAGTAGGTCTTGTACGGCAGGAACTTGCCGCTCATGACGATCCTCACGCGGTCACCCTTCGGGTCCGGCTCGCGCGCGAGGTCCATCTCGAAGTCGATGGCGCTCATGATGCCGTCGCCGAACTCCTCGTGGATCAGTTCCTTGAACGTCGTGCCGTACACGCTCACGAGCTCGTAGAAGCGGTAGATCAGGGGGTCGGTGGGCACCGCGGTGGGCAGCGAGCCCTTGTAGGGAACCACCTGCAGCCACTTGCGCTCGTCCTCCGTCAGGTCGAACAGCTCGCCCAGCACCTGGGCCTGCTCCGCAGTCAGCGTCATCTGGCCGAGGCACGCGGCCGTCGTCCATTCCTTGCTCAGGCCCACGCGGGCGGCCACCTCGGACCATTTCAGGCCCTTGGCCACCTTGGCGGCGATGATCTTCTCGGTCACTTCCAATCTGCTCATGGTCGGCTCCTGGGAAACTGCGGCTCACTTGCGCGGCCAGCGGAACTTGCGGTCGGACTCGTCGATGGGCTGGTCGTTGATGCTCGCCTCGCGCCGGCGCATCAGCCCGCGGTCGTCGAACTCCCACTGCTCGTTGCCGTGGGAGCGGTACCAGTGGCCCTCGGCGTCGTGCCACTCGTACTCGAAGCGCACCGAGATGCGGTGGCCGGTGAAGCTCCACAGCTCCTTTCGGAGCCGGTAGTCGAGCTCCTTGGCCCATTTGCGACGCAGGAACTCGCGGATCGCCTCCCGGCCGGCGAAGAACTCGGCGCGGTTGCGCCACACCGAATCCTCGGTATAGGCGAGCGCGACACGGTCGGGATCGCGGCTGTTCCAGGCGTCCTCGGCGAGCTGCACCTTGAGCGCGGCCGTCTCGGGCGTGAAGGGCGGCAGGGGCGGGCGGGCAGGTTCCATGGTGCGTGGGACCTCAGGCGATGCGTTGCAGGGAGGGCCGCTCGACGTCGTCCGCCGCCACCTCGGCCGACACGATGCTCCCGGCGCCCGGCCTGACGACCGGGGGGCGCTCGGGCGCCTTGCCATGCGCAAGGCCGGCCGCGCGCAACACGAGGAAGTCCACCAGGTGGTTGCGCAGCGGGTAGTAGTCCGGGTGGTGGTGGAGGCTCGCGCGATGCCGGTCGCGCGGCAGCGGATTGGCGACGACCTCGGCGATGCGTGCCTGGGGACCGTTGCCCATCAGCAGGATCTTGTCGGCCAGCAGGATGGCTTCGTCCACGTCGTGGGTGATCATGAAGACGGTCTGCCGCGTCTCGGCACAGATGCGCAGCAGCTCGTCCTGGATCGTGCCGCGCGTGAGTGCATCCAGGGCCCCGAAGGGTTCGTCGAGCAGCAGCATCTTGGGCTGGATCGAGAACGCCCTGGCGATGCCGACCCGCTGCTTCATGCCGCCGGACAGCTGCGCCGGCTTCTTGTCGATCGCGTGGGTCAGGCCCACCAGCTCGACGTACTTCTCCACCTGCGCGTGGATCTCGGCCCGCGGGGCGTCCGGCCGGCGCGAGCGCACCGCGAAGGCGATGTTGCGCCTCACGGTGAGCCAGGGCATCAGCGCGTGGCCCTGGAACACGACGCCCCGGTCCAGGCTGGGGCCCACGACCTCGCGCCCGTCCATGAAGACGTGGCCCGCGCTGGCCGACTCCAGCCCGGCGAGCACGTTGAGGATGGTCGTCTTGCCGCAGCCCGAGTGGCCGATGAGGCAGACGAATTCACCTCGCTCGATCACGAAGTTCACGCCGTCGAAGACCGGCTCGGCCGCGCCCGGGTAGCGTTTGGCCAGCCCCTCGACCCGAAGGAAGGGCCGCGATTCATTCGACATACGACACCGCCTTCTGCAGCCGGGCGAACACCAGGTCCAGCAGCATGCCGACCACACCGATGACGAGGATCGCGAAGATCACGTTGGTGAGCGACAGGTTGTTCCACTCGTTCCAGACGAAGTAGCCGATGCCGGTGCCGCCGACCAGCATCTCGGCCGCGACGATGACCAGCCAGGCGATCCCCATCGAGATGCGCATGCCGGTGAGGATGGTGGGCGCCGCAGCCGGAAGAATCACCTCGAAGGCCCGTCGCAGCGGCCGCACCTCCAGCGTCTTGGCGACGTTGAGCCAATCGCGCCGCACGCTCGCCACACCGAAGGCCGTGTTGATCAGCATCGGCCAGACCGAGCAGATGAAGATCACGAAGATGCCGGAGATCGACGAGTCCTTGATCGTATAAAGCGCCAGCGGCATCCACGCCAGCGGCGAGATGGGCTTGAGCACCTGGATGAACGGGTCGAGCGCGCGATGGATCAGCGGCGACATGCCGATCACGAAGCCGAGCGGAATGGCGACGCACGCCGCGATCAGGTACCCCAGTCCCACGCGGGCCAGCGAGTACAGCAGCTGCAGGCCGACGCCCTTGTCGTTGGGGCCGTTGTCGTAGAAGGGCCGGGACATATGCTCCACGATGGTCCCGCCGAGCTGGGCCGGCGTCGGGAAGCCGGATTTGCCGCTGTCGCCGCCCGCGGCCCGCGGGTCCTTGCCCATGAGCTTCATGTACTCGATCTGCTCGGGCGTGAGGTGGGACACGGCCGCGGCATCGGGCCGGGTGGCCAGGTGCCAGACCCCGACGATCAGGCCGAACAGCAGCAGCGACAGCACGGCGGAAGCCAGCGCCGAAGGGGCGAGACGCGTCATGCCGGTCGTCCCTTCACGCGCGGCGGATCGCGAAGCTCTCGACATAGGCGTCGGGCTTGCTCGGATCGAACTCGCGGCCCATGACGGTGAACTTGGGATAGGCGCCCTCGGGCACCTTCTGCTCCAGCGCCTTCATGTGCCTCTTCGCGTCGGCGAGCAGGAACACGCGCTCGGCCAGCTGCTTGTAGTCCACGTCGCCCTTGATGTAGCCCCAGCGCTTCATCTGGGTGAGCATCCACACCGCCATCGACTGCCAGGGGATGGGGTCGAAGTCGGCGCGGTCCGGGGCGTTGCGGATGTTGCCCAGGCCGTCGGCGAAGCGCCCGGTGAGCACCTGCTGCAGCACCACCTCGGGCTGGTTGAGGTAGGCCTGCGGCGCGATCACCTTGGCGATCAGTTCGCGGTTGCGGGCCTCGCGCGCCATCGCCGCAGACGTGAGCACGGCACGGAACAGCGCGGCGAAGGTGTTGGGATGCTTCTGGATGAACTCGGCCGACGTGCCAAACGCGCAGCAGGGGTGGCCGTTCCATAGATCGCGGCTGAGCACGTGGATGAAGCCCACCTCCTCGTACACCGCCCGCTGGTTGAAGGGATCCGGGCCGAGGAAGCCGTCGATGTTGCCGGCGCGCAGGTTGGCCACCATCTCCGGCGGAGGCACGACCCTGATCTGCACGTCGCGGTCGGGATCCAGTCCGGCCTCCGCCAGGTAGTAGCGCAGCAGGAAGTTGTGCATCGAGTACTCGAAGGGCACCGCGAACTTGAAACCCTTCCAGTGTTTCGGGTCGCGACCGTCCTTGTGCTTGACGTGCAGCGTGATCGCCTGCCCGTTGGTGTTCTGGATCGTCGCAACGCGCATCGGGACCGCGTTGGAGCCGGCGCCGAGCGAGATGGCCAGCGGCATCGGCGACAGGAAGTGCGTGGCGTCGTACTCCTTGTTGAGCATCTTGTCGCGGATCAGGGCCCAGCCCGCCGTCTTGACGACCTCCACGTTCAGCCCCTGCTTGGCGTAGAAGCCGAGGGGGTGGGCCATGATGAGCGGCGTGGCGCAGGTGATCGGGATGAAGCCGATCTTCAGGTCCTTCTTCTCGAGCGTGCCCTTTTCCTGGGCCATCGCCTGCAGGCTGGCCATCGGGACGACGCTGGCGATCGCCGCCATCGCCGTGCCCTTGCCCACGGCCCTGAGAAAGCGACGGCGCACGACGTCCTGCGGGAACAGCGCCTTCACCAGGCTCGCTTCGACGAACTCGTTGGCGTAGTGCTGGAAGTCGGCGTCGTCCGCGCGTCGCCTCAGCGTGGCCGCAGCCTGCTCGGCGGCATGCTCCTCGGGCGAATGGTGGCGACCGCAGCCGCAGCGCATCGCAAGCGGACGATCGGCGTCGTAGGGGTCGAAGTAGCCAGACATGCGGAGTTCCTTTCCGACCAGGGGCGTGAGAGGAACTCTAGGCACGAAACCCAGGCCGCGACATCGCGGCGGCGACGATATCGTTGTGGTGCCGGGAAGGACGCGTTGTAGTGCTGGCCCTACAAGGGCCCCGGGCGCATCACACGGGCAGGAGGTCCTGCTTGACCGCGTAGAGCGCGATCTCGACATCGTTGCGCGCGCCGGTCTTCTCGAGGATGCGTGAGCGGTACGTGCTGACCGTGTTGGGGGACAACCGCAGCTGCTCGGCGATCTGGCTCACCGTCTGTCCCTGGGCGATCAGCCGGAAGACCTGGTACTCGCGGTGCGAAAGCGTCTCGTGCACCTGCTTGCCCGCCGTCTCGCTGATCGAGGTCGCCAGGGCCTCGGCGATCGCCGGCGTGATGTAGGCCCCGCCGGAGGCGGCCTTGCGAATCGCGGCGAGCAGGTCCTCGGGATCGGCACTCTTGTTGAGGTAGCCCGCGGCGCCGAGCTTGAGGCAGCGCACGGCGTAGTGGCGGTCCGGGTAGGTACTGAGCATCAGCACCGGCAGACGGGGGAACTCGCCCTTGAGCTGACGCAGCACGTCCAGCCCGTCGCGGCCAGGCATCGCGATGTCCAGCAGCACCACGTGCACGCCGCCCTCGCGCACGCGGGCCACGCACGCGCGACCGTCGGCCGCCTCGCCGGCCACGCGCATGTCCTGCGCGTCCTCCAGCGTCTGTTTGAGGCCCTGACGGACGATCCAGTGGTCGTCGCAGATGAGCACATCGATCATGGCGGCACCACTCGGGCGAGGTCGGACGGGGTCGTGCCGGGCAGCGGCAGGGTGAGCTCCACCCGCGTGCCCTGCCCGGGCATACTGTCGATCAGCAGGCGGCCTCCGTGGTGGCCGGCGCGCTCGCGCATGCCCAGCACGCCATAGGCCTGCGGGCTCGCGAAGGCACGGGCGGGCGCACCGCGTCCGTTGTCGGTCACCTCCAGCCGCAGCAGCCCGCCGCGCGCTTCGATGCGAATGCGCACCGCGCTCGCCCGCGCATGGCGCGCGACGTTGCTGAGCAGCTCCTGGAAGATGCGAAATACCGCATTGGCCTGCTGCTGGGGAAGGGGCGGCAGCAGGGGGTCGACGTCCATCTTCCAGTCACACTCCAGCTCGCAGGTCTGCGCGAATTCCTGCGCCTGCCACTCCAGCGCCGCCCACAAGCCCTGGTGATCGAGTATGGACGGCCGCAGGTCGGTGATGATGCGGCCGACGTTGTCCACCGCCGTCTCGATCAGGTGCGACATCGCCCCGCACTTGGCATGCAGGGGCGGCCGGTCTTCCACGCGTCGCGCAAGCCATGAGACGTCCATCTTCAGGGCCACGAGGAGGCTGCCGAGTTCGTCATGGATCTCGCGGGCGATGCGCGTGCGCTCGTCCTCGCGCACCCGTTCCAGATACGCCGAGAGCTCGCGCAACCGCGCGAGGGCATCGCTCAGCTCCCGCGTGCGTTCCGTGACGCGGCGCTCCAGTTCGTCATTGGTCCGCCGCAGCAGCTCCGCGGCGTGGCGACGTCCGGTGATGTCCACGAAGGTGACGACCGCGCCTTGCACCTGTCCCCCCTCGAAGATCGGATAGGACGAGTACTCGGCATAGAAGGAAGTGCCGTCGCGTCGCCAGAGCACCTCGTCGTCGATCCGGCAAGGCACGCCCCGGCGAAAGGCGTTGTAGATCGGGCAGGCGTCGCTCGGGTAGTGCGTGCCGTCGCCGTGCGTGTGGTGCACCAGCTCGTGCATGTCGCGGTGCAGCACCTCCTGCGGCTCGTAGCCCAGCATCCGCGCCCCCGCCCGGTTGATGAACACGCAGCGGCCGGTCACGTCGACGCCGTAGATGCCCTCGCCCGTGGACTCGAGCAGCAGGCGCAGGCGATCCTTCCACCAGCGAGCGGATACGGGAGGCAGCGAGGGATGCGCGGCACCAGCTTCGTGCATGACCAGCCTTGGGGAGGCGCGGGACGGGCGCTTGCTGCAAGGCCCATGCCAAAGGGCCGCGGAACGTGCGAGCAGCGGCTAGGCCGCGCGCAACGACAACCCCCGTCCTGGCACCGCATCGAGCAGCCGACGCGTGTAGCCTTCGCGCGGCGCGGCCAGCACTTGCTCGGTCGGCCCCTGCTCGACGACCTCGCCGTCCTTCATCACGAGCAGCTCGTCGGCCATGAAGCGCACCACCGCGAGGTCGTGGCCGATGAAGAGGTAGGCCAGACCCAGCTCCTCCTGCAGGTCCTTGAGCAGGTTGAGCACCTGGGCCTGCACCGAGACATCCAGTGCCGAGACGGCCTCGTCGAGTACCAGCACGCGCGGCTCCAGCGCGAGACAGCGGGCGATCGCGATGCGCTGGCGCTGGCCGCCGGAGAACTCGTGCGGGTACTTGGCGAGCGCGCCCGCGTCCAGCCCCACCTTGGCCAGGAGCGCCCGGGCCCGCTCCTCGCGCTCGCGCTCGTCGCGGCCTAAGCCATGGATGCGCATGGGTTCGACGAGCGCCTGCCCGACCGTGAAGCGCGGGTTGAGCGAGGCGTAGGGGTTCTGGAACACGATCTGCAAGTGCCTGCGCATCGCGCGCCACTCGGAGGGCGCCAGGCGCGCGAGGTCCAGCTCCGCCCCGCCGCCTCGGTAGAGCGCCCGGCCGCGCGTACGACCGCCAGAGGCGGGCTGCAGGCCCAGCAAGGTGAGGCCCAGGGTGGTCTTGCCCGAGCCCGATTCTCCGACGATGCCCAGCGTGTGGCCCGCGCGCAGCTGGAAGCTCGCCCCGCGCACCGCGTGGAACTCCTCGCGCCGCCAGCCGCGCCGGATCCAATGGCTGCGCGCCAGCGCCTGCACGTCCAGCACGACCGGGGCGTCCGCGTCCGTGGCGCGGCGGGGGGGCTCGCCGGCGCGCGCGGGCGCGTCGATCGCCGGCAGCCTGTGGACGCGCAGGTCCAGGCGCGGACGGCAGGCCAGCAGCGCCTGCGTGTAGGCGTCGCGGGGAGACCGCAGCACCTGCCCGGCCGGCCCCCGCTCGCGCACGCGCCCGTGGCGCATCACGACGATCTCGTGCGCCACCTCGGCCACCACGCCCAGGTCGTGGCTGATGAAGAGCATGGCCATCCGGTGCCGCTCCTGCAGGCGTGCGAGCAGCTCCAGGATCTGGCGCTGCACCGTCACGTCCAGCGCGGTGGTGGGCTCGTCGGCGATCAGCAGGCGCGGCTCGCAGGCCAGCGCCATCGCGATCATCACCCGCTGCTGCTGCCCGCCCGAGAGCTGGTGCGGGTACGACGCCAGGCGCCGCCGCGGCTCGGGCAGGCCCACCTCGTCCAGGAGGTGCTCGGCGCGCGCGAGCGCCTCGCGCCGCGACAGGCCCAGGTGCAGCCGCAGCGGTTCGCTGATCTGATCGCCGACGGTGAACACCGGGTTCAGCGAGGCCATGGGGTCCTGGAACACGCAGGCGATGTGGCGTCCCCGCAGCTGCCGCAGGCGGCCGAGCGGGGCTTGCAGCAGATCCTCGCCCTCGACGCGGATGCGCCCGGCGGGCTCGGCGTTGTCTGGCAACAGGCGCAGGATGGACATGGCCGTCACGCTCTTGCCCGAGCCCGACTCGCCCACCAGCGCGACCGTGCGCTCGGCCGGCACCGCAAGGCTCACCCCGTCGACGGCGACCACGCGCCTCACGTGACCGCGCTCGCCGAGCCGGAAGGCGACGCGCAGGTCCTCGATCGAGAGCAGCGGCTCCGTGTCGGGTCCCCCGGGCAGCGTAGGTCCGGCTTCGGGAGGCGACGCGTCGCGCCTCATGCGTCCACCCCGCGCAGCTTCGGATCGAGCGCGTCGCGCAGCGCGTCGGTGAGCAGCGAGAACGCAGTGACGAACACGGCCATGAAGACCGTGGCGGTCGCCAGCTGCCACCAGTGGCCCAGGATCAGCTCGCTCTGCGACTCTCCCAGCATGGTGCCCCAGGAGACCCGATCGACCGGCACGCCCAGGCCCAGGTAGGAGAGGATGACTTCCGCCTTGATGAAGCCGACGACCAGGATGGACAGCTGCACCAGGATCACGTGCGAGACGTTGGGCAGGATGTGGCGCACCATGCGCGCCCAGGGACCGGCGCCCATCGCTTCGGCCGCGCGCACGTAGTCGCGCACCGCGTGCTTCAGGAACTCCGCCCGCACCTGGCGGTACACGCCTGTCCAGCCGGTCAAGCCGAGGATCAGCACCACCGTCAGCATGCCGCGGCCGAA
>DATMBN010000055.1:0-62175 GCA_035559275.1 Burkholderiaceae bacterium | reverse complement strand
TCACATATCGCGCGGGCGGAAGGTGATGACGATGGGCGAGGGCACGCGCCCGTTCTCGTCTCGCGGCAGCGTCTGCGTCTTGTCGATCGCGCGCATCACCGCCTGGTCCCACTCCGCGTTGCCGCTTTGCTTGATCAGGCGGGACGACAGGATGGTGCCGTCGGGCGCGGCCCGCACCTCCACCTCGGCCTGCGGGTTGCCCGCCGCTGCATCGGTGAAGACGATGTTGGGCCGGATGCGTGCGCGCAGCTTGGCGGCATAGCCTACCGAGGGAGAGCCGGCAGCGCCGCCCGTGGGCAGGCCGGTCTCGCCCGTGCCCGTGCCGGCTTCGCTCATCAACCGCTTGAGCCTTTCCTCGCGCTGCGCCTGCAGGCGCTTCTCCTGTTCGGCCGCCAGCCGTTTCTCCTCGGCTTGCTTGCGCTGCTGCTCCTCGCGCTGCTTGCGTTCGGCGAGCTTGCGTTGCTCTTCCTCGCGTTGCCGCCGCTCGGCCTCTTCCTTCTTCTTCTGTTCGGCCAGCTTGCGCTCGCGCTCCCGGCGCTCGGCTTCCTCTCGCTCGCGTTGCTCCTTGAGCTTGCGCTCGCGTTCGAGTGCGATCTCGGCTTCTCGGTCGGGCACGGGGGCTGGAGGCGGTTCCACGCGCTTTTCGGGCACCGGCTTGACCGGCTCCGCAGGAGGGGCAGGAGGCTCGGGCGCGGGTGCTGGCGCGGCCGCCTGGGGCACCGTCGCCCACAGTTCGGCCTCCACGGCGTCCGGTTCGCTCGAGCGCCAGTTGACCCCCAGCGCGAGCCCGATCACCAGGAGCGCGTGCATCAACAGCGCGAGCAGGAGGCCGCGCCCCCGCCTGTCGGGGGCGCGCGGAATCAGGTCGTCGCGATCGGCGGGGGCGTTCATTGCGTCGTCCGCACGGCCAGCCCCACGCGCTGCACGCCCGCGCGCTGCAGGGTGTCCATCACTTTCACCACGGCTTCATACTTCACCGCCTTGTCGGCGGAGATGACCACTGGCGCGGACTCGGCGCCGGACTGGGCCGATTTCACCTCCGCCGCGAGGCGGTTGAGGCCGACGCGACCGGCGTCCTTGCCGTCCACGCGAAGCTTGATCGACTCGTCGCTGTCCACGACCACTTCCACCACCTTGTCCGGCTGGCGGGGCGCCTTGCCGACGCTGGGCAGGTCCACCAGGCCGGTCGTGATCAAGGGCGCGCTGACCATGAAGATGATCAGCAGCACCAGCATCACGTCGATGAACGGCACCATGTTGATCTCGCTGATGGTGCGTCGGCGCGAACCGCCTCGTGGCGACACGGCAGGCATGTCCGGCTCCCTGTCAGAACTTCGACGGCTGCCCGGGGCTCACGCCCGGCGTGTGGCCGATGTTGCGGTGGAGGATATTGGAGAACTCCTCGATGAAGGTCTCCAGTTTGATCGCGATGCGGTCGATGTCGCGGGCGAAGCGGTTGTAGGCGATCACCGCGGGGATGGCGGCGAACAGGCCGATGGCCGTGGCCACCAGCGCCTCGGCGATGCCCGGGGCCACGGTGGCCAGCGTCACCTGTTGCAGGTTCGCCAAGCCGGTGAAGGCGTGCATGATGCCCCACACGGTGCCGAAGAGGCCGATGTAGGGTGCCACCGAGCCCACCGTGGCCAGGAACGACAGGTGGGACTCGACCGCATCCATCTCCCGCTGGAAGCTCGCGCGCATCGCCCGACGGGCACCGTCCAGCAGGGCACCCCCGTCTGTGACCCGGCGCTCGCGCAGCTTCAGGAACTCGCGCATGCCCGAGGCGAAGATGCGTTCCATCGGTCCGCCGTTCGCGGGGCTGTCCGAGGCCATGCCGTACAAGTCGTTGAGGTTGCGGCCGGACCAAAACTCCCGCTCGAAGTCGTCGTTGAGCGTGCGCACGCGCCCGAGGCCGAAGTACTTGCCGAAGATGACCGTCCAGCTCGCCAGCGACATCAAGAGCAGTACGCCCATCACGACCTGCACGACGAAGCTCGCATGCAGCACCAACTGGATGATCGACAAGTCCTGGTTCATGTGAGTTTCTCTAGGATGTCCGCGGGGATGCGACGCGGCCGGAAGCTCGCGACGTCCACGCAACCGATTTTGATGTCACCTTCGGCCAGCAAGGTTCCCTCGCGCCAGGCCTGCTGCGCGATCAGGAACGAGGCCTGGGCCGCCTGCCGCACCTGTACCGTCACCTCCAGCAGGTCGTCGAGCCGGGCCGGGCGCAGGTAGCGCACGGCCGTGTGCGCGACGACGAACATCACGCCGGCCTGCGCGCGCATGCGTTCCTGCGAGAAGCCGGCCGCGCGCAGCCACTCGGTACGCGCCCGCTCGAAGAACTTCAGGTAGTTGGCGTAGAACACGACGCCGCCGGCGTCGGTGTCCTCCCAGTACACGCGGATCGGAAACCGGAACGCTGCGGCAGCAGCCGGTGCCTGCGGATCGGACATGCGTGAGGCCCGCGCGGCCAGGGGCTCGCGCACTGGCAAAGGAAGAAACGGCAATTATCGCGCAGAGCGGGCGTACACCGGGCCCCAGAGCGGATGGCCCGCCTCGGACTTGCTGAGCCCAAAGGCGGGATCGGCCTTGCGCGCCGCGCGGAAGGCGGCCTCGCACAATGTCGTGCGTCGGCTCGTGCAGTAGATGAAGGCGAGGTACTTGTGCGCCGCCGCCTGGTCCTTGGGGGAGGCGAGTCCGGCCTGCAGCGCCTTGTTCAGGTGCCGCTCGGAGTCGTCGTACTGGGCGTCCTCGTAGGCGCGGATGCCCGCCAGCAAGGCCTTCTCGGCGGGCCGTTCGGCCAGCTCGGTGATCCCGACGACGACGGGCTGGTTCTGCGGCTGGAGAGCGGCGCAGGCGGACAGCAGCGCCGCCAGGGCGAGCAAGGGGTAGGACAGCAGCCTCATGATCCGAACTTGTGCCTGATGGTCACCGGCTGGCCCGCCGTGACCTGCACGGTCACGGTGTGGGCCGGAAATTCGTCGTTGCGCAAGGTGATCGTGTGCCGGCCCTCGGTGAGCGTGAGCCGGTTGAGCGGAGGGACCGTACCCGCCGGAGCGCCGTCGACTTCGACATGAGCCCAGGGGCTGACGGCCAGCGCGACGGTGCCGGTCGCGGCAGGCGCCGGGGCCGCCGCGACCGGAGCGGCAGCGGGGGCCGCCCCCGCAGGTGCCCGCCGACCCGTCGTCTCTCGCCCGGCGGGCCGCGCCTCGGCCGCGACGGTGGCTGGCGGGGTCGTTTCGTCCAGCGCGATGCCCTCCTGCTCCGCATCCTCCTGCACGGTCTCGACAGCGGCCGGCGCCTCCGGCTGTGCCGGGACAGAGACCATGGCCGCCGGCGACGTGACTGCCCCGGACGGCTCCTCGTGCAGGACCTGGTACGCGAGGCTGGCCACCAACAGCGTGCTCCCGGTGCCCAGGAGGGCCCACAGCCGCCGGCGCTGGCGGCGCTCGGCCTGCTCTCGCTCGTCGTGCAATGTGGTGTCGGCCTGCTCCTCCAGCCAGTGCCGCAGTTCCCGAGAGAACGCGCGTGCCGAACGGTACCTGTCCTGCGGGTTCTTCGCCATCGCCCGGGCGGTGATGGCCGAGAGGGCGGGCGGCACCAGGGGATTGACTTCGTGGACAGCGGGCGGCGTGTGGGCGACGACGGCGGTCGCGATGTCGGTGAGCGTCGCACCGCGGAAGGGCTTGGTGCCGGTGAGCAGTTCGTAGAGTACGACGCCGAGCGAGAACACGTCGCAGCGGCGGTCCACGGGCTCGTGGCGGACCTGCTCGGGCGCCATGTAGTAGGGCGACCCGACCGCGAACTCGTCGCCCCCGGAGTGGCCTTCCTGCTGCCGTGCGACCCGGGCGATGCCGAAGTCGAGCACCTTGGGCTGCGTGCGGCCCACCATGAAGATGTTGGCCGGCTTGACGTCCCGGTGGATGACGCCCTTGGAATGCGCGTAGGCCAAGGCATCGGCCACGCGGCGGACGAGCACCGCGGCCTCCTGGGGCTTGGGCCTCCAGCCTTCCTTGAGCAACTGGCGCAGGTCCTTGCCCTTGAGCAGTTCCATCGCGATGTAGGCGCCTTGTTCGCTGGTGCCGGCATCGAAGACGGTGACGATGTGGGGGTGCGTGAGGCTGGCGACGGCACGCGCCTCGTTGAGGAACATCTCGTTGAAGCGCTCGCGGCCCTCCGGAGAGAGCTCGACGCTCAGCGTCTTGATGGCCACGAGCCGGGACAGCAGGGGATCCTGCGCGGCATACACCGTCCCCAGGCCGCCCTCGCCGAGGCGGTACTTGAGGGCGTAGCGGCCGATGTGCCCGATCGTCGGCATGCCTTCCCCGGTGCCCGGGCCGCTCGCGATGGCACGCTCGTCCAGGACCGAGTCCTGCGCGTCGTCGGCCACCGTATCGCGCTCGCGCGCGGCCACAGGCCGGTTCACGGCCGCAGAGTCGGCACGCTGCAGGCCGGACGACAGGGCGAAAACGGTTTTGCGGAATTCCACGGTGGCGCCAGCTTAGACGAACTTCTGCAGCCCGCTCAACCTGAAGAGGCGTGAGAAATGTCCCTTATTTTCGGGCTTGCAGTAACTCCTTGTGTCGTCGACCGTTCGGACCTGCCCGGTGCGCCGCTCGTCGGATCACGGCCGAGCGCAGGAGGGGTGGTCACAGCGCGCCCGCCAGGCGCGCGACAGCTTCTTCCAACAGGTCGCGGCGGCTCGCGTACGAAAACCGCACATAGCGCCGCGTGTCCGCCTGTCCGAAGTCGCGGCCCGGTGTGATCGCGATCTGTGCCCGTTGCATCAGATCGAACACGAAGTCCCAGCTGCTCGCGTGATGCGCCGAGCAGTCGGCCCAGGCGTAGAAGGCTCCGTCGGGCATCACCGGCACACGCAGGCCGAGCTTGTCCAGCGCGGGGACGAGGAAATCGCGTCGCGCGCGGAACTCGGCCCGGCGGCGCTCGTATTCCGCGATGCTCTCGCGCTCGAAGCAGGCGAGGGCCGCGAACTGCGCCACGCTCGACGGGCAGATGTAGAGGTTCTGCGCCAGGCGCTCGACGGCCGGCACCAGCGCATCGGGCACCACCAGCCAGCCGAGCCGCCAGCCGGTCATGCAAAAGTACTTCGAGAAACTGTTGATGGTGATGACGTCGTCCCCGAGTCCGAGGGCGCTGGCGCCATAGGCCTCGTCGAAGCTCAGCCCCAGGTAGATCTCGTCGACGAGCGTGATGCCGTCGTGCGCGCGCACCGTCTCGACGATGCGGCGCATCTCGTCGCGAGCGATGGAGGTGCCGGTAGGGTTGGACGGCGAGGCCAGCAGCACGCCCCGGGTGCGTTCTCCCCAGGCAGCGCGCACGCGCTCGGCACTGAGCTGGAAGCGCTCGGCCGGGCCGCTTTCCACCAGCACCGGCCGGCCGCCCGCCGACGTCACGAAGTGACGGTTGCACGGGTAGCTGGGGTCCGGCATGAGGATCTCGTCGCCGGCGTCGATCAGCGCCAGGCAGGCGAGCTGCAGCGCGCCGGATGCGCCCGCGGTCAGCACGATGCGGCGCGCCGGGATGTCGAGGCCAAAGCGCTCGCGGTACCACCCGCTGATGCGTTCGCGCAGAGCGTCCAGTCCCAGCGCCGGGGTGTATTGCGTGCGCCCCTCGCGCAGGCAGCGCTCTGCCGCCTCGCGCACCGGCTCGGTCGCGGTGAAGTCCGGCTCGCCGATGTTCAGGTAGATCATCGGCCGGCCGCCGCGCGCCGGGTCGCAGACGGCGCTGCGGGCCAGCTCATCGGCGGCCTTGGCGCACTCCATCACGTAGAAGGGTTCGATGGCCCCTGCGCGCCGCGAGAGCTTCATCGCCGTTCGCCGCCGGCGCGTTGCCGCGCGGCCTGTACCTCGGCCGGACGCAGATCGATCGCCGCCTTGTCCAGCACGCCGTTGACGTACTTGTGCCCATCGGTGCCGCCGAAGGCCTTGGCCAGTTCGACGGCCTCGTTGATCGCGACCTTGTACGGCACGTCGATGCAGTGTTTGAGCTCGTAGACGCCGATCATCAGCACCGCGTGCTCGACGGGCGACAGCTCGGTCGTCTTGCGGTCCACGTGCGCGGCGAGCGTCGCGTCGATGTCCGCGGCCTCGCGGATGCAACCATGCAGCAGCGCGTCGAAATGCGCGAGGTCCGCCTTCGCGAAGCCTTCCAGCTCACGCACATGGGCCTCGATCTCGCCGGGTTCTGCGCCGCCGACGAGCCATTGGTACAGGCCCTGGAGCGCGAACTCGCGCGAGCGCCTGCGGGCGGACTTGGGCGCGCCGCGCTTGGCGGATGCGCCAGTCTTGTCGGGCTTGGATTCGGGGGAACTCACGACAGGTCTTCCAGCAGGTTGGCCATCTCGACCGCCACGCGCGCCGCGTCGCGGCCTTTTTCGTCCGCACGCGCCCAAGCCTGGGCCTCGTTCTCCACGGTCAGGATGGCGTTGGCGATCGGCACACCGTAGTCCAGGGACACCCGGCTCACGCCGGCCCCGCTCTCGTTGGCGACCAACTCGAAGTGGTAGGTCTCGCCGCGGATGATGCAGCCCAGTGCAATGAGCGCATCGAAGTGCTCCATCTCGGCCAACGCCTGGAGGGCGACAGGGACCTCGAGCGCGCCCGGTACGGTCACGTGGCGGACGTGCTTGGATGCAACTCCCAGCGATTCCAACTCGGCGAGACACGCCTGCGCCAGGCGATCGGTGATCGCCTCGTTGAAACGGGCCTGCACGATCCCGATGCGCAGGTCCTCGCCGTCGAGGCGCGCGGCCTGGCCCTTGTCTGCGCCTTGCATGTCAGTGTTCCTCAGCTTGATGTATTCGCGCGGCAGCGCTCGTCATTCGCCGGCCTCGAGGAAGCCGGTCACTTCCAGCCCGTAGCCGCCCACCAGACTCGGCATGCGGCGCGGGCGGCCCATGAGCCTCATCCGCGCGACGCCGAGGTCGCGCAGGATCTGCGCGCCGATGCCGTAGGTGCGCAGGTCCATCTGCGCGTTGCGCCGAGCCGGCGAGGCTTCGCCGCGCGGCGCGAGTTTGTCCATCAGCGCTTCGACATCCTCGCCGCAGTTGAGCAGCACCGCGACGCCGCGCGTTTCCTGCTGCAGCCGGCCAAGAGCCTTGGCCAGCGGCCAGGAATGGTTGCAAGGGCCCGCGTCGAGCAGGTCGAAGACCGACAGCGGCTCGTGCACGCGCACCAGCACTTCCTGTTCGCCGTTCCAGGACCCGACGGTGAGCGCCAGATGCAGTCCGCCCGAATGATCCCGATAGGCGATGCAATCGAATGCCCCGGCCGGCGTCACCAGCGCCCGCTCGGCGACGCGCTGGATCAGCGTTTCGTTGCGGCTGCGATACTCGATCAGGTCGGCGATGGTGCCGATCTTGAGGTCATGCTCCTGGGCGAAGCGCTCCAGATCGGGCAAGCGGGCCATCGTCCCGTCGTCGTTCATCACCTCGCAGATCACGGCGGCCGGTGTGAGGCCTGCCATCCCCGCCAGGTCGCAGCCCGCCTCGGTGTGCCCCGCGCGCATCAGCACGCCGCCGTCCTGCGCCTGCAACGGGAAGATGTGGCCGGGCTGTACCAGGTCGGTCGGCTTGGCGTCACGCGCGACCGCGACCTTGACCGTGTGGGCCCGATCGGCCGCGGAGATGCCGGTGGTCACCCCCTCGGCCGCCTCGATGGAGACGGTGAATGCCGTGCCATGCTTGGTGCCGTTGCGCGAGGCCATCGGTGGCAGCTGCAGCCGCTCGCAGCGCTCGCGGGTGAGCGTCAGGCAGATCAGCCCGCGGCCGTACTTGGCCATGAAGTTGATCGCCTCGGGCGTCACGTGGTCGGCCGCGATGACCAGGTCGCCTTCGTTCTCGCGGTCTTCCTCGTCGACGAGGATGACCATGCGGCCGGCCGCAAGTTCGGCGATGATTTCGGGGACGGGAGAAATGGGCATGGCCGCCATTGTAGGTGGCCGTAGCGCCCCCTGCCGGTCAGGTGCCGGAGACCATCCGCTCGACGTATCTGGCGATCAGATCGATCTCCAGGTTCACCAGCCGCCCCTCGGCCAGATCGCCCAGCGTGGTGTGCTGGAGCGTGTGCGGGATCAGGTTGATGCTGAACTGCGCGCCGTCGTCCCGATCCTCGACACGGTTGACGGTCAGGCTCACGCCGTTGACCGTGATCGAACCCTTGCGCGCGAGGTAGCGGGCCAGTTCCTTCGGTGCCAGCACCCGCAGTTCCCACGATTCGCCGACCGGCTGGAAGTGCGTGACGCGACCCAGGCCGTCCACGTGCCCCGTCACGATGTGACCGCCGAGCCTGTCGTGCGCCCGCAAGGCCTTCTCCAGGTTGACGCGGCCGGTTTCGGCCAGGCCTGCCGTCTTGGACAGGCTTTCCTGCGAGACGTCGATCGTGAAGCGCCGCCGCCCGGGGTCGAGCGAGGTGACGGTCATGCACGCGCCGTTCAGCGCGATGCTGTCGCCCAGTTGCACGTCGTCGAGGTAACCGGCAGGTGCCTCGATGGTGAGGCGCTTGCCATGCGCGTCGCTCGCGCCCAGGGCGTCGACCGCGACGATCAGGCCGACCCCGGTGATGATGCCGGTGAACATCGGGCGATTGTCGCAGGCCGGGCCGGCCCACGCTCGCGCAGGTGCTTTGTGTCCATCCCGGCGCGAAAGAGGCAGGGCCTGGTCCTGCGCTTCGATTCACCCCGCGGCAACGGCGCGCGCGCGCGATCAGAACCGCTCGCGCCCCAGCGGCCGGGCGCGCAACCGCAGGTCCTCGCCGACCCACTCGACATCCAGGAAGCGCAAAGGCACGGCCTGGTCCATCGCCTCCAGCGGGCCGAAGTGCAGCATTTCCCGTCCGACGCCCATGAGCTTCGGTGCCAGATAGACGAGGAACTCGTCGACCAGGCCTTCGCGCAGGAAGGAGCCGTTCAGCTTGTGTCCGGCCTCCACATGCAACTCGTTGACGCCCCGGCGCGCCAGGTCGCGCAGCATCTCCTTCAGATCGACCTTGCCGCCCGGCCCCGGGCAAAGCGCCACTTCGGCCCCACTGGCCTCCAGCGCGGCGCGGCGGGCGGGGTCGTCCTGCGACGCATAGACCAGTACCTGCCCGGGGGGCTGCAGGATCCGGGCCGAAGCAGGAGTCTCCAGCCGCGAGTCCACGATCACCCGCAGCGGCTGCCGGGGCGTCTGGACCTCGCGCACGTCCAGACGCGGGTCGTCCTCCAGCACGGTGCCGATGCCCGTGAGCACCGCCCCTGCCCGTGCGCGCCATGCGTGGCCGTCTGCGCGAGCCTCGGGCCCGGTGATCCACTGGCTGCGCCCGTTCTCCAGCGCCGTGCGCCCGTCCAGGGAGGCCGCGATCTTCATCCGCACCCACGGGATCCCGCGCACCATGCGCGAGAAAAAGCCGATGTTCAACTCGCGTGCCTCATCTGCCAGCAGGCCCACGTCCACATGGATCCCCGCCGCGCGCAGGCGCTCGATTCCGCGTCCCGCCACCAGGGGATTGGGGTCCTGCACCGCCACCACGACGCGCGAGACACCGGCCGACACGAGCGCGTCGGCGCAAGGTGGCGTGCGGCCGAAGTGGGAGCAGGGTTCGAGGGTCACATAGACGGTCGCGCCGGCCGGGGACAGCCCGCGTTCGCGCAGCAGCGCGAGCGTCCGCGCTTCCGCATGGTGTTGCCCCGGGGGGAGCGTGTGTCCGGCAATCGCCGTCCCGTCCGGCATGACGACCACGCATCCGACGGCGGGATTGGGGGGGGCATGAAGCAAGGCGCCGGCTGCTTCGTTCAGGGCGCGTTGCATCCAGCGCACATCGTCGAGATCACCCACTTCGGGGGATGCGGATTCGGAAGTCATCTCTCTAGACTCTCGGGCACAACCACATGGACAGGCATCAGGGAGGACTGTACCCGTGCAGCGGCACCGGTACCCGCGGCCGCGTTCCTGCGGCCGCTCTTTCATCGAGATGGTGGCGGTGCTGGGTGTGCTCAGCGTACTGGCCGGCGCTACCGTTCCCACGCTTGAACGGCTGGTGACCACCTACCGTCAGCAAGCGGCGGTTTCCGCGTTGCACGCCCACCTCTCCTTGGCCCGGCAAGTCGCCGTGTCCAGGGGGCTGCGGGTGACGATGCGGGCCGCGCGCTTCGGTTGGCAGGAGGGGTGGCAGGTTTTCGTCGACCCTAACGCCAACGGCGAGGTCGACCCGGGGGAGGAGGTGGTGGCGGTGGGCGACCGCCGATCCTTGATGACGATCTCGGCCAACGGGGCGATGGCGCGCTACGTCTCCTTCGACCCTTCCGGCCGGCCGACGCAGCTCAATGGCGCTTTTCTGAGCGGGCGGTTCATCGTCTGCACGCCGCACCGACCGCCGGTCTATGAACTGGTGATGAATGCGGCGGGGCGGCTGCGGCAGGAGCGCCTGGACCGTCCTTGCGCCACAGCCTAGCGCCCGAGCGCAGGAGCGGCTCCTCGGGCGGCCCCCGCTACTTCCAGCAGTCGCTCACCGGCGTGCCGCTGACGCTCACCTTCTTTTCGCCCCGGTGGTTGAAGATGAGCGTTCCGCACCGGGTATCCAAGGTCGCCTGACGGCCCTGGGGCACGGCCTCGACGACGTAGCTCCCCGAGGTCGGTTCTCCCGACGCGAACTGCAGGAGGTAGTGGCCCGCCAGGTCGGTCGTGCATTGGGTGGCGGGAAGCGTGACGCTCGCGCCGGCCGTGGTCTTGTCATACCGCATATGGGTCGCGTAGAAGCGCTCCATGAACTGCCCGATTTCCAGCAGGCAGGACTGGGCGGTCGCGCGGCGCGACTTCATCACGTGCTGCTGGTAGCTGGGATACGCGATGGCAGCGAGGATCGCGACGATCGCGACGACGATCATCAGTTCGACAAGGGTGAAACCGTCTTGCGCCGGGAGCATCCGGTGGCCGATTCGATGGGGACTGCGGAGAGTGCGCATGGTGTATCCAGATTAACGCTTGACGATTTCGCGCCAGGAGATCCGGCCGGCCGCGGAGATGTTGATGCCGACCGAATTGAGCTGCCCTTTGGAGCCGCCCACGGCAAGCCGGTTGCCCACCACGATGGCCTCCGTGGGCATGCCCACCCCGAGGTCCACCGATCCGACGATCTTTCCGCCCAGCGTGTCTGCATTGTTGAAGGTGCCGTCCCCGTTGAGATCGAAGAAGATGTCGTCGAGTGCCGTGCCGGTGAACGGATTGATCGCATTCACGTAGCCACGGCCGGAGGCAGAGCAGTGGGTGGATTCGGGGATGATGCTGCTGGCGATCAGCACCGGTCGGCCGAGGTTCAGGACGCGTGAGGCGGACACGATCCGCTCTCCTTCGACCGTGGCTCCGACCTTGAGATCGACGAACCATCCTTGCATGCCGGTCATGTCGTTCCCCGAGGCGGCCGAGAACGCCCGCACCTTCAACCCCGACACGGTGTTCTGCTCCACGATGTAGCGCTCCTTCAGCTGGGAGCGGCTGTCGATCTGCGCATCGTTGTCGATGATCCCGTACCAGGTTTGAACCTGCAGGTTGGTCGGATCGCCCGCCGCGAGGTAGCGGCCCGTGCCGAACAGGACGAAGCGCTTGCCGCGGTTGGGGTCTCCCTCCACGTCGTTGATGACCGCCGCGGGCTGACCAGTGATCGGCTGGGTCGCTCCGGAAGCGTCTTTGGCCACGAAGAGCGGGGCGGGTGCGGCTTGAGAGCCGAACGCCACCTTCCAGGAATTCGCGGACTTGTCGGTGAGATCGAACTTCCAGAGGTTACCCAGCAGGTCTCCGGCATAGACATAGTCCACCGTGCCGTCCCGGTCGACGTCCAGCAACGCCGGGGAGCCGAGCCCGTTGGAGTTGGCCGCGGACCCGGCCTTGGTGTCGATCTTGGTCGTGCTGCCCGTGCTCAGGTCGACGATGTAGAGCACGGCCCTCTCGTTCGTGCTGTTGTACCCGTTGCCGAAGATCGCCACCCACTTGCCGTTGTTGGCCTTGGCAATCAAGATCTTGCCGACCACCAGGCCCATGTCGTTGTCGTTCGCGCCGATTTCCCAGAGCACGTCGGTGCCCGAGAAGTTTCCGGGGTTGGTGACGTCCAGGCCGATCACGCCCTTGCCGCCCCGCCCGAGCGCGGCGACGAGGTAGTTCTTGTCCTTGGTCTGCGTTTTCGCAGACACGGCGATCTCGCCATCCACGAAGTAGCGGTGGTTGTAGTGCGGGTCGGCCAAGGCCTTCAGCCCGCCGATGAGCGATCCGGGGACATACGCGAAACGTTCTGCCCCCGTGCTCGCGTTGAAGGCGTGCAGCATGCCGTCGTTCGCGCCGATGAAGATGGTGTTCGAATCGGCGCTGTAGGCGGGCGAGGAGTTGACGATGTCGCCCAGGACGCCGGCCCGGGTGCGGTACACCCCGCCGGGCTGCGAGCGCTCCTTGCTCCGGTCCCCTCGCAGGTAGTTCACAAGATCCTCGCTGTTGTCCAGCGCGGTCTTCTGCGTGCTGGTCAAGGCGCTCCACTTGAACTCGATGCCCTTGCCATTCTGGTCATCGCTGCGGGTGTAGATCCTGCGGTCTGCGTGGGCAGGAATCTTCTCCGAGGCGAGCCATTTGGCGTTGGTGCTGATGCCCTGGCCGGAGATGGCGTAGGCTTTGAGTTCCCCGGTCCAGGTTCCCGCGATGTAGCTCGCCTGGTACACCGTGGTGCCGGTGTCCAGCTGGGTGCTGTTGGCGGAGACGTTGGAGGCAGAGCTGACCTGCTCGCTGATGGTGCCAAGGGCTTGGCGGATCCCGTCGTTGAGTTGTTGCGGATCGCCGGCCGCCACGAAGCGGCCCCGTCCGTTGACCGTGGCGTGCCACAGGTCATCGATGCGCTCGGCGTCTTCGCGGTCCGTGGGGTCCGGCCAACTCTTGCTGCCCGCCGTGAGCGCCGGCAGGTCGGTCGCAGGGTCGAGCGTGCCGCGCAAGCCGATCGAGATCCCGAACGTGACCATGTGCTGCCAGTAGGCAGGGTTGCCGCTGGTGGTCGGCACGATGTTCGGCAGGTCCGACCTCAGATCGGTCTTCCAGTACTGCATCGCCACGTCCGCGAGGGTGTCCGAGTAGGTGTCGCTGTAGGGCTTCGATGGCGTGTAGTTGACACCGCCTGCGGTGCCGTCGGAGTTGCCGACGGGTGTGTAGTTCGTCTTGTCGTTCCAGTAGCCGTCCGTCGTGAGGATCGCGAAGTTCTGCCGGCAGGCCACCTGGTTGGCTGCCGGCTCCGGGCCCCAGGGGCCATCGCCCCCCCTCTCCGAGAAGTACTGACCAGCGCGTTGCAGCGCCGGCAGCAGGGGCGTGCCGCTCGAACCCGAGGCGGCGTAGAGCCTGTCATACCAGGTCTGCTTGTTGGTGCCCCGGAACAAGCCCCCATCGGTCTGCACGGGGATCCTGAAGGTATTGCGGTTCCAGATGGTCATGTAACCGACGCGGTAGTTCTCGCCCAAATCCGCGAAGGCGCTGCCCGCCGCGGCCTTGGCTACTTTGATGCGCGTGCGGTGATAGGAAAACCAGGTGGCGAAGTTTTTGCGCTCGTCTGCCTCGCTGCGCCCGGTGGGCGTGACCCGCGTGCAATTGCGCCATGTCGTGGTGTTCTGGGTATTCGTGCAGCCCGAGTCGGCCAGTCCGTTGTTGTAGTTGGGCGCTGTCCCACTCCGGGCAAGCCTCTCGCTACGAATGACGCGGCCGTCCGTCAGGATCTGGTAGCGATAGTAGTTGTCCTGGTTCGACAGGTATGTCGGATCCGTATTGTCCGGTTGTTTGGGAACATAGAAGGTTTGCACGCCACCGCATACCGCGGTTTGCGATCCGTTGTAGTCATAGTTCCGGCAGCTATTCGGATCGGAGAGATTTATCGTATCGCCCGAGGCTGCATTGAAGCTGCCGTAAACAGCCGTGTAGTCGGTCCCCCCCGTCATGTACGTGCCATCCGCCTTGCGCCAAGGCTGGTAGGTGATGTGGGGGTTGTAGTAGATCGAGTTGCTGGTGTACCTGTTGCGCGACCACTCGTTGTTGGTCAAACCGTCAGGCATGTAGTTGAACGCCATCGAGCCCGAATCATCCAGGATGAAGAGGACATTCGGCGGCACGATGGTGCCGGACTGCAGGGGGATGGGAGGGATGTCGATGGCCGCCAACGCGGTGGACGACAGGCCGAAGTGCAGGGCGAGCAGGGCAATGCAAGCCCGGTGCCAGCGCTGCTGGCGGCGCGTGCGGGTGTGATTTTTCATGAGCGCGTCTCCCGGCATGGGCTCAGGGGGCGGTGAACATCGATTGGAGCGTGACCTCGGCGCGGTCGGTGCCCGGGGCGCTCTTGGCGGTCACGCGGTACAACTTGCACGTCATGGCCGTGTACGGGTTGCCCGGGTTGCAGGGGAAGCCGATCCCCATGTACTCGACGAGGTACCGGGGGGTGCCCGCCAGGCTGCCTAGCGAGCCCGACACGGTCGCCCAGTTGGCCGCCGGTTGCTGGTTCCAGGGGGCCTCGCACATCGGGTCCGGCATGCCGCACAGTCCCGTGCCCGCGACGCAGGGCTGCAGGTTGCAGGCGTTCGGATCCGGATCGTCGTCGGGATACTTGTGCGACGGAAACGCGGAATTCGGTGGGGCGGACTGCGCCTGAGCGAGGGCGGCGGCCTCGCCGGCACGAAGTGCAGCTTCCGCGGCCTGGAAAGCCAAGCTGCGGTCGTACTGGTTGGCGGCCATCTTCTCCTGCAGGATGACCCCGCGCAGGCTGGCCACACCCAGCAGCGTGACGACGATCAGCAGCACCAGCGCGACGATCAGCGTGGCCCCGCGGACGGACCGTGGATGAGGAACGGGACGTGACTTCATGGCAGACGGTTGCGTAGCCCGATGACGTGGATGGACTGCCGGCGCAGCGGCTGTCCATCGGTGCCGACGCGCTCGCTGCCCAGGAAGGTAAGCGTCAGGCGCACCGAGACGACGGACTTCCAGTCGGTGACGCTGGCCGCGTCCACATAGTCCGTGGCCAGGCCGGTTCCGGTGTTGACGAGGTAGGCGATCTCCATGTCCTCGACACCCTCCACGATTTCCTCGACCACCACCGTCGCGCTCGTACCCAGGCGCGCCCGAAAGAGCGAGCGCCCGGTGCGGCCATCGGCCCGCCTGAAGTTCCCGATGTACCAGGCTTCGGCGGACAGCTTCATCAGCTGCCCTCCCTTGAATTCGTACTCCGTACCCAAGGCCGAGCACACCACGGGCAGCCCGAGGCCCTTGGTGCAGTTGCCGGGAGATTGCGAGTTGCCGGTGTTGTGGACGATGGTCACGTTGCTCGCGCTGCTGTTCGTGGCCTGGAAGACGGCGGCCTGCTTGTAGTCGCATACGAGCAGCACGTCGCCGTCGTTCACGCCGTGGGTCGCCGCGCCCACCTTGAACTCGGCGGAGGTCGGGTTGTGCGTGACGATGGCGTTGGAGGTGTTGCTGTCGCCGTAGAGCAGCACGAGCGCGTCGGTACCGCTGGCGCGGTCACCCGGCGCGCTGCCGAAGTTCTTCACCGGGAAGGCCTCCGCACCTCCATAGCCGCGCAACCCGTCCCCCCAGTTGGCCCACCATGCGGTGGCGCTGTTGTTCAGCACATTCGCCGTAGGAAGGTTGCGGCCGCATGGCGAGCCGCCGGCTTCGCGGATGCTGCGAGCCATCAACTCGAAGGCGGTGCGCGCGTTTTCCTGTGTCCGCGCCAGTTGCTCGGTGGTGCGAAACGCCTGGCGGTTGGAGATGAAGATCGAGATCACGCCGCCGAGGATGAGCAGTCCCAGGACGACGGCGACCATCAGTTCGACCAGCGTCAGGCCGCGCATTCGCCGCGAAGGCGCAGGCACACGGGGGCACGTGTTTCTGCGGGCGGAGAGCAAAAGGGGGGCGTTCATAGGCGGGTCGTGGTCTCGATCATCTGGAAGCGATCCTCGCCCTGCAGGTTGCGGTCCTCCCAGTACACGCGGACGGTGCAGGAAGCGGAGTCGCATTGGATCTGTCCACAGGTCGTGTCGCGGTCGCCGAGTTCGGCCTTCAAGGCCTGGATCCACGCTTCCTGGTCGTTCGAGATCAGGGTGGAGCCGTCGTTGAGCGCCGTGCAGGTCTTGCCGAGGTTGTACGCGCCCGATTTCGCCTGATCCGCGTTGACACGCATGGCGTCGAGCATGAAGTAGCTCAGCATCACGGCCTGGCTCCGGTCGAACGCGCCCTGGTTGTTCTTCAGCGCTCGCGCTTGCAGTCCGGCGATGCCCAGGATGCCGATCGACAGCACCAGGACGGCGACCAGCACCTCGATGAGCCCGGCACCTCGTTGCCCGCGCCTGGTGCGGGCGTGGTTTCTACTCTTTGGCCACATAGACCGATGCCACGTTGACGTAGATGAAGCGTTTCAGGGTGGTCCCCTCGAGGGCGATCTGCCGCCTGCTTTCGGCGGCCGTGTCCGTGAGCACGACGCCCGTCGCCGGGTTGTAGGCGATACCGTCCGCGCGGAAATCCACGCAGTGCTCGGACAGTTGGATGCCCGGGGCGAGGTCGCCGCGCCGCAGTTCGTCGCCCCCCTTGATGGACACCGTCCACCGGGAGTCGGCGGGCCGGGCGCAGTACTGGACCGTCGTGTTTCGACGCACAGCCTCCGCGCGGGCCATCTGCATGGCGCCGACGAGCTCGTTGACCTGGGTCGTGAGCCGGTTGCTCCGTAGGGTCTCGGTGAAGCTCGGGGCGGCCAGGGCCAGGACGACTGCCAGCACCGACAGCACGACCATCAGTTCCACGAGCGTTACGCCGCGCACGCCCCGGCGTGGGGCTTGGGGGCAGGGGCGGTGAGAAAGGCGAGATGTTCCGGTCATTGGGGTCGACGTGGGCTGCCGGCGGGCAACGGACGGCAGGCGGCACACAAGCCGCGCCGGAAAGGTACCAATGGAGGCAGGCCCGGTGCGGGAACGGTCGATGAGTGGGCCGATCGGCGTGACGGCCGGTCGGCCACACGGGCGCTCAGCGCCCTTTCCGTGAAGTTTCCCGCACCGCTTGCATGAATTCGCTCACGTCGTCGAAGCTGCGGTAGACGGACGCGAAGCGGATGTAGGCAACCTTGTCGAGGCGCTTGAGCTCGCGCATGACGAGCTCGCCGACGAAGGTGCTGGTGACCTCGCGTTCGCCGCTGTGCAGCAACGAGTTCTCGATGCGGGAGACGGCAAGGTCGATCGTCTCGGCGCTGACTGGGCGCTTGCGCAGGGCAAGGTTCATGGACGCGCGCAGCTTGGCGGGGTCGTAGTCGGTGCGGCGGCCGTCCTTCTTGACGATGGTCGGGAACTCGATGTCCGCCCGTTCGTACGTGGTGAAGCGCTTGTCGCAGGCGACGCAGCGCCGCCTGCGGCGGATGACGTCGCCCTCGTCCGACTCCCGGGTCTCGACGACCTGGGTTTCCTCGTTGCCACAGAAGGGGCAGCGCATGGCGGGCGAGGGCGGGTCGGTCAGCGGTAGACCGGGAAACGCCGGGTCAGCTCGTTGACCTGGGCGCGCACGCGGGCAATGTGGGCCTCGTCGCGCGGGTTGTCGAGCACGTCGGCGATCAGGTTGGCGGTCAGCACGGCCTCGGCCTCTTTGAAGCCGCGGGTGGTCATGGCCGGCGAGCCGAGCCGGATGCCGCTGGTGACCATCGGCTTTTCCGGATCGTTGGGGATCGCGTTCTTGTTGCAGGTGATGTGCGCCTGGCCCAGCACCGCCTCGGCCTCCTTGCCGGTGATGCCCTTGGCGCGCAGGTCGACCAGCATCACGTGGCTCTCGGTGCGGCCGCTGACGATGCGCAGGCCGCGACTGACGAGCGTCTCGGCCATCGCCTGCGCGTTCTTCACGACCTGCTGCTGGTACGCCTTGAACTCGGGCGTGAGCGCTTCCTTGAAGGCCACGGCCTTGGCAGCGATCACGTGCATCAGGGGGCCGCCCTGGATGCCGGGGAAGATGGCGCTGTTGATCTGCTTGGCGACGTGGTCCTTCATCAGGATGATGCCGCCGCGCGGGCCGCGCAGGCTCTTGTGGGTGGTGGAGGTGACCACGTCGGCGAACGGCACCGGGTTGGGGTAGACGCCGCCGGCGATCAGCCCCGCGTAGTGGGCCATGTCCACCATGAAATAGGCGCCGACGGCCTTGGCGACCCGGGCGAAGCGTTCGAAGTCGATGCGCAGGCTGTAGGCCGAGGCGCCGGCGATGATGAGCTTGGGCCTGTGCTCGTGGGCCAGCCGCTCCATCGCCTCGTAGTCGATCTCTTCCTTGTCGTTCAGGCCGTAGCTGACGACCTTGAACCACTTGCCGGACATGTTGAGCGGCATGCCGTGGGTCAGGTGCCCGCCTTCGGCCAGGCTCATGCCCATGATGGTGTCGCCCGGCTGCAGCAGCGCGAAGAACACGCCCTGGTTGGCCTGCGAGCCCGAATTGGGCTGCACGTTGGCATGTTCGGCACCGAACAAGGCCTTGAGGCGGTCGATCGCGAGCTGCTCGACCACGTCGACGTATTCGCAGCCGCCGTAATAGCGCTTGCCGGGATAGCCCTCGGCGTACTTGTTGGTCAGCTGGGAGCCCTGCGCTGCCATCACCGCCGGGGAGGCGTAGTTCTCGGAGGCGATCAGCTCGATGTGTTCTTCCTGGCGCTGGTTTTCCTTCTGGATGGCAGCCCAGAGCTCGGGGTCGACGTTGGCGACGGTGGAAACGGTGCGGTCAAACATGGTCCGGCAGTCCTCTTCGGTGCAAGAAGTCCCTCAATTCGGCGGCGCCGCGCAGGCGCGCGAGATCGAAAGGGCTGCCCAGGCGAACGGCTGAACGGGCCCGGACGGACCGGGGCCGACCGCACTTCCCGGTGGTTACGCCACCTCGGGCTCGCCGGCAGGGGCCGGGGCCTTATCGCCAGTTGTGCGGCCCAGGTAGTGTAGCGGATGCGGGGTCGCGCGCCGCGCGAGGACGGCGTCGTCCAAGGGGAAAGCCTTCGGGGGGGGGGAACCGGCGAGGAAGCCCGGTGAGCAGAGCCCGTCCGAGCGCCGCAGGCGCCCGGAGGACGCGTCATTGCGCCAGCGCGACCCGCTCGACCGTGTCGTCCAAGGGCTTGCCGGCCGTCGGTTCGACGCCGGAGGCGGCCGCCTCTGCGGGGGCCGGCTGCACGGCCTGCAGCAGGTGCGGCGCGAGGATGGGTACCTTCTGGCCCGCCGCCACCCGGCGCAGATACGCCTGCTCCGAGAGCACCTTGGCGGCGTAGCCACCGTCGGAGGCGAGATTGGCCGCACCGACGTAGTACTTGAGGCCTCCCTCGATGCTGCCCGCGCGGGCGATGCACTCCTTGAGGACCTGCACGCCGACGCGCAGGTTGGCGATCGGGTCGAAGGCGGCGTGCACGCCTCCGAACGGCTGGTACTTCTCGTCGTGGACCCGTGTCATGACCTGCATCAGCCCCTGCGCCCCCACTGAGCTCTGGGCAAAGGGGTTGAAGCTCGACTCGATGGCCATGATGGCCAGGATCAGCGTGGGGTCGACGCCCGCGCGGGTGCCGACGGCCCAGGCTTCCTGGACCAGCCGGGCGACGGGTTCGGGCGCCACGCGGTACCGGCGCGACAGCCACAAGGCCACGGCCGCCTGCTGCTTGGACAACTCGCCGGGGTCCGCCGCGGTCGCGCGCTGGATCGCGGACGGCTCTGCCAGCAGGGTCAGCAGCCCGTCGGGCGACTGCTCCAGGCGGGCCTCGTGGCGGGCCTGGAGCCAGCCGAAGGTACGGGTCTCGAGTTCGTGGCGCAGCTGGGGCTGCGTGACGGCGAACAGACCGGCTCCCAGGACGAGGAAGCCGAGCAGTGCCAGGCCGTTGTGGCTGATTTCCAGCAGCCCGTGGCCCACGTCCTTGACGAACACCGTGACCGAGGCGACCGTCGCATTGCGCGCGCTCGCCAGCGAGCGGCGCAAGGATTCGAACGCTGTCATGTCACTCCTTTCCTGCCGCAAGCCCCCGCAGGATCCACCCGGAAGGGCGGAGGAGGGACCGACGGCGATAATGCGCCGCGCTCGTCGCCGAATCTGCAACCAGCAGTACCCGGCTGTGAGGAGGTGCGCGGCTCGTGTCGCTGCGCCAGCAGCGTCGCACCAAACGCGAGGTGCGGGTTATCCCCTGCTTGGGGGACGGGGCGGATTCTAGGGACCCGTTTCATAACGGGTCAAGCATAAGGCTTTCGATTGTTATGCACGGAATTATATGAAGTACGCGGATCTGCGTGCATTCCTTCACGGCCTCGAACGCGAGGGCGACCTGCGGCGCGTCCCGGTGCCGGTGTCGCCACATCTGGAGATGACCGCGCTCAGCGACCGGGTGCTGAAGGCGGATGGACCCGCCTTGCTGTTCGAGCAGCCGACCGGCTACCGCATGCCGGTGCTCGCGAACCTGTTCGGCTCGACGCGCCGGGTGGCACGCGCCATGGGTGTCGATCGCGTGGAGGAACTGCGCGACATCGGCCGCCTGCTGGCAGGGCTCAAGGAACCGGAGCCCCCCCGCGGACTCAAGGACGCGGGCAAACTGCTGCAGATGGCCAAGGCCCTGTGGGACATGAAACCTGCCGTCGTGAGGTCCGCGCCCTGCCAGGAGGAGGTCTGGGAGGGCGCGGATGTCGACCTGTGTCGCCTGCCCGTGCAGCACTGCTGGCCGGGAGACGTCGCGCCGCTCATCACGTGGGGACTGGTCGTCACCCGCGGCCCGCAAGGTGTGCCGAACCCGCGTCGTCGGCAGAACCTGGGGATCTACCGCCAGCAGGTGATCGGGCCGCGGCAGGTCATCATGCGGTGGCTGGCCCACCGGGGCGGGGCGCTGGACTTCCGCGAATTCGCGCTGGCCAACCCGGGGCGGCCGTTCCCCCTCGCCGTGGCGCTGGGCGCCGACCCGGCGACGACCTTGGGCGCGGTCACGCCGGTGCCCGACACCCTGTCGGAATACCAGTTCGCGGGCCTGCTGCGCGGGGGCCGCACGGAGCTGGCCCACACCCGGGTCGGCGAGGGCGAATGGAAGCTCCAGGTGCCGGCGAGCGCGGAGATCATCCTCGAGGGCCATATCCCCCCGGCCCCGCCCGGTTTCGAGGGCCTTTCCACGGCCGGCGTGCCGCTGAAGGAAAAGGCCGGCTACCTGCATGCACTGGAAGGCCCCTATGGGGACCACACCGGCTACTACAACGAGCAGGAGTGGTTCCCCGTCTTCGAGATCGACCGCATCACGACGCGGCGCGACCCGATCTACCACAGCACCTACACGGGCAAGCCCCCTGACGAACCCGCGGTGCTGGGGGTGGCGCTGAACGAAGTGTTCGTACCCCTCCTGCAGAAGCAGTTCCCGGAGATCGTGGACTTTTACCTGCCGCCCGAGGGCTGCAGCTACCGCATGGCCCTCATCAGCATGCGCAAGGCCTACCCCGGCCACGCCAAGCGCCTGATGTTCGGGCTCTGGAGTTTCCTGCGTCAGTTCATGTACACGAAGTTCATCGTCGTGACCGACGACGACGTGGACATCCGCAACTGGCAGGACGTGATCTGGGCGATCACCACCCGCGCCGACCCCGCCCGCGACACCACGCTGGTCGACCAGACGCCGATCGACTACCTGGACTTCGCCTCGCCGGTCTCCGGTCTGGGCGGCAAGATGGGGCTGGACGCGACGAACAAGTGGCCTGGCGAGACCGACCGCGAGTGGGGCCGGGTCATCGAGATGGACGCCGCCGTGCGCCGGCGCATGGATGCGCTGTACGAGGAACTGATGCGCCCGGCGACAGCGCAATGAGGGCAACGGCCATCATTGGAAAGGCCGATTGGCGAGGGAGGGACGGCGGGCGTATCGTTGGGGTGCCTGCGGTTTGCAGGTGATACGAGGGCGCAGTCTCTGCGCACGAAGAGGCCCCGGGACGAGTCTCTCGGAGCTTCGCCAGGTGGCGGCAGCCACCGCCCCCTCCGTGCCGCGGGGCCGGAGGGGTTTCTACTGGGAGCCTCGGCGCGGGGGCGGTTCAGCTGCCCACCGCCCACGCCAGCAGCTCCCGCAGGACGACCCGGCCTTCGTAGAGCCCGTTGCTGCTGGGCAGCCATTCGAGCGCGGGCGTGGTGCGCCTGGCGAACAGGCCCATGGGCGCGCCCACGACCTGGATCTCGTTGCCCAGCACCTCCCGAAAGGCCCGCAGGGCCCGTGGCATGTGCCAGCCGTGAGTCACCACGACGACCTTGCGTACACCGGCGCTTCGCAACAGCGCCGCGGTACGGGCGGCGTTCTCGTGCGTGTCGCGCGACAGGTCCTCCACCCAGCGCAGCCGCACCCCGTACTCCTCCTGGGCGATGCGCTCGGCGATCCGCGCCTCGGCCTGGCCTCCGTCCGGCTGCGCCCAACCCAGCCCCCCCGTGAAGCCGAGCGGGATGCCGGTCGCGCGCGAGAGCCAGATGCCGTAGCGCAACCGCTCCAGCGAGGGCGCGCTGAGGTCGGAGATGCCGTACTCCGGGGCGCGGGGTTTCATCCCACCACCCAGGACGATGATCGCCAGGTCCGTGCGGCCGCGGGGCTGCGACTGCGCTTGCTTGCGCAGTGCGTCGATCTCCGGCTGGGTGAGGGCGGGCGGGATGCGCAGCGCGAAGTCCTGCAAGGCTTTCGCGAAGCCGGTGGTCGAGGTCAGCCACAGCCCGATGCAACCGAGCAGCACGAGGGTGAAACCGAGCAGGCGCCGCGGCAGGATCAGCCGGGCGCCGACCAGCACCAACAGGATCAGCGGGACCGGGGGCAGGGCCAGCGCAGTCAGCACAGGCTTGTAGGCGGCGAGGAACTCAGGCATCGGCGGGAGGATCAGGACGAAAGCCCGCAAGCTTACGCGAGGTCGAGGGCCGGCTGACGGTGCGCCGGTGCCCCCACCCCCAGGGCCGGGGGCGGCACGCTGATATGCTTGGCGGCCCTTCTGCACGACGGGGTGGCCGGGCCACCCAGGGGAAGAGACATGAGCGAGACCGATCGCGCGCGGCAGGAGACCATCTACCTGGCCGGCGGATGCTTCTGGTGCCTCGAAGCGGTGTACGACCGTGTCGAAGGCGTGCTGGACGTGGAGTCCGGCTACGCGAACGGGCACCTCGCACGGCCCAGCTACGAAGCGGTATGCACCGGCGAGACGGGGCACGCGGAGGTCGTGCGGGTGGTGTTCGACCCCGCCCGCATCGGCCTGCGTGAGCTGCTCGAGATCTTCTTCGTGATCCACGACCCCACGACGCTGAACCGCCAGGGCAACGACGTGGGCACGCAGTACCGTTCGGGCATCTACTGGGTCGACCCGCAGCAGGCGCAGGTCGCGCGCGAGGTGATCGAGCAACTGCGCGCCAGTGGCGCCGTCCAGGCACCGGTCGTCACCGAGGTCGAGCCGCTGCGGCAGTACTGGCCGGCGGAGGACTACCACCAGAACTACTTCGAGCGCCATCCTTACCAGGGCTATTGCGCCTACGTGGTCGCGCCCAAGGTCGAGAAGTTCCGCCAGACCTTTGCCGACCGGCTGCGCCAGGCATGATCGAATGGCGAGCGCTTTGCCTTGCCTACCCGGGCGGGCCGGTCCTGCGGTTTCCCGATGCCTTGATCCCGGGGGGCGGCGTGATGCTGGTGCGCGGGCGATCGGGCGCGGGCAAATCCACCTTGCTCGCCCTGCTGGCCGGGCTGCTCACGCCCACCGAGGGGCGCCTGGTGGTGCACGGTGAGGAACCGGCGGCCCTGGCGCCCGCCGCGCGCGACGCGTGGCGGGCCCGTACCCTGGGCTTCATGCCGCAGCGGCTGCATCTGAGCGAGGCGCTGACGGTGGAGCAGAACGTCGCGCTCGCCGGGTGGGCGAGTGCAGAAGACGTGTCGCTCGAGGAGGTGGGACGTTGGGTGGCTCGGCTGGGCCTGGAGGCGGTGAAGCACCGCCGGCCGCAATCGCTGAGCGTGGGGCAGGCCCAGCGGGTCGCCCTCGCCCGGGCGGTGTTGCGCCGGCCGCGGGTGCTGGTTGCCGACGAGCCCACGGCCAGCCTGGATGACGAGGCGGCCCACGAGGCCCTCGGGGTGCTGCGAGAGGCTGCCGGCGAGGTGGGCGCCACCCTGGTCATCGCGACGCACGACACCCGCGTGGTGCAGGCGCTGGGGCGAGGCGCGGTGGAGGTCCGGCTGTGAGCCTGGCACGGCTGGCCTGGGTCTACCTGTGGTCGCGGCCCCTTGCGACCTTGCTCAATCTGCTGCTGCTGGGGCTTGCCCTCGCCGCGATGAGCTTCCTGCTGCTCGTCGGCGGGCAGGTCGACGAGCGGCTGCGCCGCGACCTGGCGGGGATCGATCTGGTGGTGGGGGCCAAGGGCAGCCCCATGCAACTCATCCTCGCCGGCGTCTACCACCTCGACGTGCCTCCGGGCAACATCCCGGTCTCTGCGATCGAGACGCTGCGCGGGCATCCGCTGGTCGCTCAGGTCGTGCCGCTCTCCCTGGGCGACACCTACCGCGGGGCGCGCATCGTCGGCACGACCCCCGACTATGCCGGCCTGTACGGTGCACGGCTGGCGCAAGGCCGGATGTGGCAGGCGCCCCTGGAAGCCGTGCTGGGCAGCGAGGTCGCGCGTCGTCACCGCTTGTCGTCCGGCGACCGGTTCTTTGGCAGCCATGGCCTGGGAGCCGAGGGCGAGGTGCACGGGGACCATCCCTACGTCGTGGTGGGCGTGCTCGAGCCGACCGGCACCGTGCTCGATCGGGTGGTACTCACCTCGACCGAGTCGGTATGGGAGGTCCACGAGGCCGCGACCGCGCTGGACGAGGCGGACCGCCTGGCCCTGGCCGCGGAGCGCGAGGTCACGATGCTGCTGGTGCGCTATCGCAGTCCGTTGGCGGCGGTCACGCTGCCGCGGTGGGTCAACGCGCAGGAGGGGTTGCAGGCGGCTGCTCCCGCGGTCGAGACCGCCCGGCTGCTCGCGATGGTGGGCATCGGCGTCGACGTGCTGCGCGGCTTCGCAGCGGTGCTGCTCGCGGTCGCCGGGCTGTCAGTCTTCATTGCCTTGCATCACGCGGTGCGCGAGCGCATCGGCGATCTGGCGATGTGGCGCATGCTGGGCGCGGGCCCTCGCCGGGTGGCGGGCCTGGTGGTGTTCGAGGCGCTGTGGCTCGCGGCCCTCGGATGTGTGGCAGGCCTGGCTTTGGGGCACGGCTTGACGGCTTTGCTAGGCTGGTGGCTGGATGCCCGCAACTCGATGACGGTGACGGCCTGGACCTGGCCTGCCGCGCAATGGAGCGTGCCCGCGCTCGCCTTAGGCCTGGCGCTCGTGAGCGCGGCGCTGCCGGCTTGGCGGGCCTATCGTGTGGATGTGACGCGGCTGCTGCAGGCACCGCGCTGAACTTCTCGAGTGTTGGGAGTGCAAACGAATGATGAGGATCAAGTGGCAATGCATGGCGTGGGTGCTGCTGGCCGCCGCCGGACTGGCCGGCGCGCAGACCCCGGTGGCGCCTGCAAAGGGGCTCTCGGACCACGTCAGGAAGGACATCGAGCGGCACCGGGCGATGGCGGCTGCCCACGAGGCCGCGGCCCGCTGCCTGGAGTCCGGCAAGAAGGAGGACGCATGCCTCAAGGAACTGCAGGCCGCTTGCAAGGGTCTGGCCATCGGCAAGTACTGCGGCATGCGCCACGAACATTGACATGGCTCGACCTCCACTTGGGCAGGAGGCCAGGATGCGAATATCCCGCCTGATCGCGGCCACCTTGGCGGCCGTGTCCATGCTGCCCGGCCTGGCCGCGGCGCAGTCCGCCCCCCGCGAGAAGGACGGACCGGCGCTGTCCGCGCCCATTGCCGCGCCGGCCGGCAGCGGCCCCGGCTACCACAGCCCGCTGAGTCCCATTGCGCCCTTGCGCGAACGCGAGGGCGTGGTGTCGTGGAAGCTGCTGGGCTCGGTGACGACACGCACGGAGCGCAAGCGGGTACGCCCGCAGTTTCCCGAGCCGGTGAAGGCGCTGCACGAAAAGGTGGTGCGTATCCAGGGCTTCATGATGCCCCTGGAGCCCGGTGAACGGCAGCGCCATTTCCTGCTTTCGGCGGTGCCCACCACCTGTGCGTTCTGCGTGCCTGCGGGGCCGGAGGGCCTGGTCGAGGTGCGCAGCAAGGTGCCGGTTCGCTACGGCATCGAGCCGGTCGTCGTCGAAGGCCGGCTGGCGGTGCTGGACGATGACCCCTACGGCATCTTCTACCGCCTGGTCGACGCCACTCCCGTCCAGTGATCCGGTGATGGGCACCTCACGCCCGCGCGCCGGGCTCAGGGGGGGCGAGGGCGGCCCGGCGACGGCCTGCAGCGCCCCTCTTGGGGCACGCCGCAGGCGATGGCACACTGCCAGCGCCTGGGCTCTGAGGCCGTCATGCACCTGCCACCGCTTCCTGCCGCGCCTTCGCCGCTGCTCGCCTTGCTCGACCTGGCTGCCGAGCCGTTGGCCGTCTGGGGGCGACAGGGAGAACTGCTGTACGCCAACCGGGCCTGGCGTGCCGCGTTCGGTGAACTGTCCGGCGCGGACTGGATGGGGCGACTGCTGCAGGATGGCGCGGAGGCGCTGGCGCTGGCCTTCGAGGCCGGCTTGCCGTGCGGACCGGCGCTCGTCCGATGGCAGCCGGACGGACCGGCGGCCACCGCCTTTGCCGGCGAATGCGTCCTGCAACCCTTCGAGGTGGGGCAGGGGGTGGCGGGCTGGCTCGTTCGCTGGTCGGACCGCGAAGCGCTGGTGCGCGCCGAGTGCCGGGCGCACGTGCTCGCCGAGCGCCTGGACGTGGCCCAGGAGTTCGGTCGGCTCGGCGTGTGGGAACGCGACGTGGGCACCGGCGCCGGGTACTGGGACGATCACGTGTTCCGCTTCTACGGCCTGCCTCCTGGCGACGGCGCGCCTTCGTTCGAGGAAGCGAGCGAGCACATCCACCCAGACGACCGGGTGCGCATGCGCGAGCTGTGGTCGCGCAGCCTGCGCAGCGCCGGGCGCTACGACGCGCACTTCAGGGTGATGCAACCAGGCGGGGGCCTCAAGCGCATCCACGCCCAATGGCTCGTCAAGACAGACGCCTCGGGTGCCCCCGCGCGGGTGGTGGGTGTCATGCTGGACGACACCGAGAGCTACGAGATTGCGCGACGGATGGAGTCGGTCAGCACGCACCTGACCATGGCGGCCGAGCTGGTCGGGCTGGTGATGTGGCGGCAGGACTGGCAGACCGGGATCACCCACTTCAATGCCGAAGGTGCGCGCTTGCTGGGTCTGCCTCGGCCGCAACCGATGGGGATCGACGACATCCGCGCCCACGTGCATCCGGACGACCGCGCGGCGGCGGCTCGTGCCAACGAACGGGCCGCCTCCCAGGCGGGCCCGGTGGACCAGGCGCTGCGCTACTTGCAGTCCGACGGCACGGTGAAGTCGGTGCTCACGCGTCGCGTGGCCGAGCGCGACGCGGAGGGCCGGTGCGTGGCCATCATCGGCGTGGCACTGGACCTGACCGACCGCGAGCGCACGGAAGCAGCGCTGGTGGAAGCGCGCGAGCGCGTCGCGCTGGCCACCGAGGCGGTTGGCATGGGGACGTGGGAGCGCGACCTGATGCGCGACCAGTCGTTCTGGGACGCGCAGATGTATCGGCTGCGCGGGCTACCCGCGAACGAGCGGCGGCCGGTCAACGAGCTGCGCATTGCATGCATGCATCCCGACGACGTGGAGGGCATGCTGCAGACCTACGAGGGTGCGCTTTCCAACCCGAACTGCGAGGTCGTGGGGCACGAGTTCCGGGTGGTGTGGCCCGACGGCACGGTGAGATGGTTGGCCAGCCGCGGCCACATCGTCCGCGCAGCCGACGGCCGGGCGCTGCGCATGCTGGGCGTCAACTGGGACGTCACCGAACTGAAGCAGGCCGAGCAGACGCGCCGTGAGAAGGAGGCGGCCGAGCAGGCCAGCCGCGCCAAGTCCGAGTTCCTCGCGCGCATGAGCCATGAGCTGCGCACGCCCCTCAACGCGGTGCTCGGCTTCACGCAGGTGCTGCAAGCGGACACCGACGAGCCCCTCACGCCCTCCCAGCGCTCGCGGGTCGAGCACATCGTGGCGGCCGGTCGCCACCTGCTCGCGCTGATCGACGACGTGCTCGATCTCGCCCGCATCGAGTCAGGCGCCCTCGAACTGGAGGCGCGCACGCTGAGCCTCGATGAGGTGCTCGCCGATGCCATGGACCTCGTGGCGCCCATCGCGCGCAAGCACGGCATCCGGCTGCGAGTGGAGGCGGTCGAGGGCCTCGTGGTCGCCGACCGCAGGCGTCTGCGTCAGGTGTTGATGAACCTGCTGTCGAACGCGATCAAGTACAACCGGCCCGGGGGCGATGTGGTGGTGGGCGCGCAGGGCCGCCCGCCCTGGGCCTGGATCTGCGTGCGCGATACCGGGCGAGGCATGAGCGAGGAGCAGCTCGGACGCCTCTTCGAACCCTTCAACCGTCTCGGCATGGAACGGGAAGGCATCGAAGGCACCGGCATCGGTCTTGCGATCGCCCAGCAACTCGTGCGGCACATGGGCGGGGTGATCAAGGTGCGCAGCCGCGTGGGCGAGGGCAGCGAGTTTCGCGTCTGGCTGCCGGCCGGCGAGGAAGGTGCGCGCACGGCATTGCGCACGCAGCCCGGGGCGTTGCCGATGTCGTGGGAGCCGGGCGCCGGCCTGCGCTTGCTCTACATCGAGGACAACCCGGTCAACGTACTGCTCGTCGAGGAACTGGTGCGGCTGCGCCCGGGCGTGGAACTGGCCATCGCCGGCTCGGGCCTCGAGGGGGTGGAGCAGGCCGCCCGGCTGCAGCCGGACCTGGTGATCGTCGACATGCAACTGCCCGACATTGAAGGCGACGAGGTGCTGCGGCGGCTCAAGGCACGTCAGGAGACGGCGGCGTTGCGCTGCGTCGCCCTGTCGGCCAACGCGATGCCGGAGGATGTCGAGCGGGCGCTCGCGGCCGGCTTCGAAGCATACTGGACCAAGCCGATCGACGTGCAGCGCTTCTGGCAATCGCTGGAGCAGCTGCTGGGTCGAGGCCGGCCCGCTTGACATGGACCGGCGCTTGTGACGTGTCAGGGCCCGTGCGTTGCGGACAGCTGGGTCAGGGAGCGAGCCGTTCCCGTACCCAGTGGCCGTCGGCCAGGCGATAGCAGAGACGGTCGTGCAGGCGTGACTTGCGGCCTTGCCAGAACTCCCACCGGTCGGGGACCAGGCGAAAGCCGCCCCAGTGCGGGGGCCGCGGCGGGTTCAGACCGAACTGCGCGGCATAGCGGGCCGCATTGGCGAGCAGCACCGCCCGCGAGGCGATGGGCCGGCTCTGCGGCGAGGCCCAGGCGCCGATGCGCGAGTCGAGGGGCCGGGAGCGGAAGTAGGCGTCGGACTCCTCGTCGCTGGTCTTCTCGACCTTGCCTTCGATGCGCACCACGCGTTCCAGCTCCACCCAGTGGAACTGCAGCGCCGCATATGGATTCTGGGCGAGCTCTCGGCCCTTGCGGCTTTCGTAGTTGGTGAACCACACGATGCCGCGCTCGTCGCACCCCTTGATCAGCACGACTCGGGTCGAAGGCCGCATGTCGGGCCCGACGGTGGCCACCGTCATCGCATTGGGTTCCGGGATCTCGGCTTGCAGGGCCTCGTGCAGCCACTGCTCGAACTGCCGTCGTGGGTCCGGATGGGAGGCGTGCTCGTCCAGTTCCGCACGCTCATAGCTTTTCCGCAGCTCGGCCAGATTCTTGTCCATTGAGGCAGTATAGAGAGGCCCTCCTCCGGCCTGTGTGGCCTGACAGGGCGGGCAATTCCGTAGGGAGAGATACCACTACATGCACGTCGCCAACTGCGGTTCCATCATGGACATACCCCCCGCAAGGGGCGGGTGAGTCGGGTCGGAAGAGTTGTCATGGAAGGTTCACCGGTCGTGATCGTGCTGGCGGCAGGAGCAGGTTCCCGCTTCGCCGGTGACGGGCACAAGCTCACGCAATCATTCGCCGACTCGACGGTGCTCGGCACGACCGTCAGCCACGCGGTGCGCAGCGGCCTGCCCGTGCGGGTCGTCACGACGGCGGCCCTGCAGCCCCGTGTGCTCGAATGGCTGCCCGCCCAGCATGTCGTGGTCGTGCCCCCGGCGGGCGACTCGCCCGAGGCGGGTATCGGCTACTCGATCGCCGCAGGGGTGCGCGCCAACGGCGATGCGCCCGGCTGGCTCGTGCTGCCGGGGGACATGCCGCTCGTTCAGCCGCCCACCCTGCGCGCGGTGGCCGATGCCCTTGTCGACCATCCGGTGGCCTACGCCCAGCACGAGGGCAAGCGCGGACATCCGGTGGGCTTCGCCGGTGAGTTGTTCTCGGAGCTCGCCCGTCTGACGGGGGACGATGGGGCGCGTCGCATCGTGGCCCGCTATCCCGCGGTGGCGGTCAATGTCCAGGACCGCGGCGTGCTGCTCGATCTCGACACGCTCGATGACCTGCAACTGCTGCAGGAGTTGCACGTCCAGGGGCACCAGACCCAACCGCGAGCCGAGGCCGCGCGTGCCGATCAGTCGATGAGCCGGTGACGTCTTGCCAGCGCGAGCAGTTCCGTGATCCGTCGGTCGCGGATGCCGTGCGCCTGCAGGCAGTCATGCGTGCGCCGCACATAGTCCAGCGTGGTGCCGTACCGGCCTTCGGCCAGGCGCAGGATCTCCACGAGGCGCGACTCCTCGAGTTCACCGGTGTAGTTCGGGCTGCGCCGGCTGAGGGTGAAGCCCAGCGCGCGCACCACGCCTTGCTCGGTACGGCAGGGCAGCCAGCGGGGGTCGTACACGCCCGTGGGCATCTCGCGCAACCACAGGCGGTCCAGCTCGCGCCGCGCGACGCCGGCTGGCACGCGGAAGACGACACCCCGGCACGATCCGCCCGGCATCAGCGCGAAGACGAGCCCTGGGACCGCCGGGGTGCCGCGGTTGATGCGGGACCACATGCGCAAGGCCCGGTGGTAACCAAGAACGGTGGCCATGCGCCGCTCGGCATGCTCGATCTCCGGGTTCCAGATCAACGACGCGTAGCCGAACACCCACAAGTCCCCGCCCTCCCAATGCCGCAACGTCTCCTCGAGCAGCCGCTGGGGGTCGCGCAGGGCGAGCGGATGGACGTCGAGCGGCGTCGGTGGCGACACCGGGCAGGCGGGCGGGACGCAAGTGGGCGGAGGTTCGAGCGCAGGCATGGGGAAGACGCAGGACCGCGGCTTGCACGCATTCGCGGGCCGCACGAGGGCCCAGTGTCCCACGACCAGCCCCGACGCGAGCGCGGAGTCCTTCACGCCGATTTGACCATGTAACCCAGTTACCTAATAATCCGGATCATGGTTACATCTCCTGTCTGTCGTCCTACCCTGGGGGCCCAGCCATGAAGCCGGCCGTCCTTGAAGTCACCGAACGCATCCGGCGGCGCAGCGAAGCAACCCGCCGTGCCTACCTGGACCGCGTGGCCAGGGCCGCCGACCGGCCGCGAGGCGCGGACCGCATGGGCTGCGCCAACGTCGCCCACGCCTTCGCCGCGCTGCCCGATCCACTCAAGGTGAGGGTCGTTGCCGAGCGAGCGCCCAACATCGGCATCGTGACCGCGTATAACGACATGTTGTCGGCTCATCATCCCTACGAGGACTATCCCCGTCTGATCAAGGACGAGGCCGTGCGGCGTGGGGCCACTGCCCAGGTGGCGGGCGGTGTTCCGGCGATGTGCGATGGCGTCACGCAGGGCTTGCCCGGCATGGAGCTGAGCCTTTTCTCGCGCGACACCATCGCCATGGGCACGGCGGTCGCGCTGACGCACGACGTCTTCGACGCCGCGCTGCTGCTGGGCATCTGCGACAAGATCGTGCCCGGGCTGCTGATCGGCGCGTTGCATTTCGGGCATCTGCCGTGCGTGTTCGTGCCGGGCGGGCCGATGACGACCGGCTTGTCGAACAACGAAAAGGCCAAGGTGCGCGAACTCTATGCGCAAGGTCTGGTGGGTCGCGAGCAACTGCTGGAGGCCGAGTCGAAGGCCTACCACGGCCCAGGCACGTGCACCTTCTACGGCACCGCGAACAGCAACCAGATGCTGATGGAGGCCATGGGCCTGCACGTGCCGGGCGCCGCCTTCATCCCGCCGCACACCGAACTGCGCGAGGCCTTGACGCGCGAGGCGGTGCGCACCGCGCTGGCCAACATCAAGGGCAAGCGCTTCACGCCGATCGGCCACGTCGTGGACGAGCGCAGCATCGTCAATGCGATGGTCGCGCTGCTCGCCACGGGCGGCTCGACCAACCATCTCATCCACTGGGTCGCGGTCGCGCGCGCGGCGGGCATCCTCATCGATTGGGACGATTTCTCGGACCTGTCGGCGGTCGTTCCGCTGCTGGCCCGCGTGTATCCCAACGGCAGCGCCGACGTGAACCACTTCCAGGCAGCCGGCGGGCCGGGCTTCGTGTTGCGCGAGCTGCTCGACGCAGGCCTGCTGCATCCCGACGTGCTGACGGTGGCGCAGGAGGGCCTGAGGGCGTACACGCGCGTGCCGACCCTGGAGGAAGGCCACCTGCGCTGGCAGGACCTGCCGCAGGCCAGCGGCGACGAGAACATCGTGCGCCCGGCGTCGTCACCCTTCAGCAAGACGGGGGGCCTCAAGGTGCTGCAAGGCAACCTGGGTCGCTCGGTGATCAAGGTGTCGGCGGTGCCCGAGGATCGTCATGTGATCGAGGCGCCGGCGGTGGTGTTCGACAGCCAGGAGGCGCTGCAGCAGGCCTTCAAGGCCGGACAGCTGGAGCGCGACTTCGTGGCTGTCGTGCGCTTCCAGGGACCCCGCGCGAACGGCATGCCGGAGTTGCACAAGCTGACGCCGCCGCTGGCGGTGCTGCAAGGCAAGGGCTTTCGCGTCGCGCTCGTCACCGACGGGCGCATGAGCGGGGCGTCGGGCAAGGTGCCGGCCGCGATCCACGTGACCCCCGAGGCCCTGGCGGGCGGGCCGCTCGCCAAGGTGCGCGATGGCGACCTGATCCGCCTGGACGCCGTCAACGGCACGCTGAACGCGCTCGTGCCCGACGCCGAATGGGCCGCGCGGCCGGTCGCCCAGCGCAGCCCGGAGCAGGCGGACGAGAGCGCCCACATGCTGGGCCGCGAGCTGTTCGGCGGCATGCGCCGCAACGTCACCAGCGCCGAGGAAGGCGCCTGCACGTGGTTGTAAGCAAGGACCCCTACATGAGCACGTTGGAACTGGCCTCTCACGGCCCCGTCATTCCCGTCATCGTCATCGACCGCGTGCAGGACGCGGTGCCGCTGGCCGAGGCGCTCGTCGCCGGGGGCGTGCGGGTGCTGGAAGTGACGCTGCGCACGCAGGCGGCGCTGCAGTGCATCGAAGCGATAGCGAAAGCGGTGCCGGAGGCCATCGTCGGCGCGGGCACGGTGCGCGGCGCCCTGGACGCGCAGTCGGCCAAGGACGCCGGCTGCCGCTTCGCCGTCAGCCCGGGCTACACGCCGGAGGTCGGACGTGCCTGCCAGGACATCGGGCTGCCGCTGCTGCCCGGCGTCTCGACCGCGAGCGAGGTCATGACGGCCAACGCGGATGGCTACCACTTCCTGAAGTTCTTTCCGGCCACGGCCGCCGGCGGCGTACCCATGCTCAAGGCGTTGGCGGGCCCGTTCCCGGATGTGCACTTCTGCCCGACCGGAGGCATCACCGCCGAGACCGCGCCGCAATTCCTCGCGCTGTCCAACGTCAAGGTGTGCGGCGGTTCGTGGCTCACGCCGGCCGACGCGGTGCGTGACGGGGACTGGGCGCGCATCACGCGACTGGCGCAGGAAGCCGCCGCGCTGCGCTGAGCACTGTGCCCCGCTGCAGCGCCGAACGGCTTCAACCAGCCGGCTTGCGCTCGATCAGCTCGATCTTGTAGCCGTCCGGATCCGTCACGAAGGCGATCACGGTCGTGCCGCCTTTGACCGGGCCCGGCTCGCGCGTGATCACGCCTCCGGCCGCGCGGATGCGATCGCACGCCGCGTAGGCGTCCGGGACTTCGATCGCGATGTGCCCGTACGCCGTGCCCAGCTCGTAGCGGTCGACGCCGTAGTTGTAGGTCAGTTCGATCTCCGCGTGCTCCGGGTTGGTGCCGTAGCCGACGAAGGCGAGCGAGTACTGCTGTTCGGGACGATCGGTCGTGCGCAGCAGTTTCATGCCCATCACCTTCGTGTAGAAGTCGATCGAGCGCTGCAGGTCGCCGACGCGCAGCATGGTGTGCAGGATTCTCATCGTGGTGCGGAAGCAGAGGTCGGGCTGTCAAAGATAAAGCATGTGGTCGATGCGTGCGCGTACAGCTTGCCGTCAGGGCCGTAGAGCCGTCCCTCGGACGTGCCCATGCGTGACCCGGTATGGACGACCTTGCCCTCGGCACGCACCACCGGCACCTTGTCCGTCAGGGCGCGCACGTAGTTGATCTTCAGCTCCACGGTCGTGTAGCTCTTGCCCGGGGGCAGGGTGGTGTGGACGGCGCAGGCGACGGCCGAGTCCAGCAGGGTCGCGATCCAGCCGCCGTGCACCGAGCCCAGCGGGTTGTAGTGACGAAAGAGCGGCTTGCCCTGGAACACCACGCGCCCCGGTTCGGCTTCCACGATCAGGAAGTCCAGCGTCTGCGAGATGGGCGGAGGCGGCAGGCGGCCGGCCAGCATGGCTTGGAAGATCTCCATGCCGCTCAACCCGGCGATCTCCTGCGGGGAGGCAAGGCCCGGGTCGCGCAGCCGGCTGCGCTGCTCGGCCTCGCGCTGCTGCCAGGCTAGGAGCGTTTCGGCGGCTCTGTCGGCCGGGGAGGGAGTGCTCATCGGGGTCTCCGTTGGTCGATGAATTTGCAGGCACCGACATTGTCGTCGTCGCGGGTGTTCGGCGCTCCGGCGCCCGGGCAACTGCCGCACAATGGCAGGGACGTCACCGCAACCCGGAGGAAGTCCCCGTGCTCACCTTGTTCGCCGCCGCGCTGGTGCTCGGCTTCGTCTTCAACGCCGCGCCCGGCGCGGTCTTCGCGGAAACCGTGCGTCAGGGCGTGCGCGGCGGCTTCCGCCCGGCCTTCGCCGTCCAGATCGGCTCGCTGGTGGGCGACGCGTTGTGGGCCGTGCTGGGCTTGGCGGGCGTGGGTCTCCTGCTGCAGAACCCTGCGCTGCGCACGCCGATCGGCGTGGCGGGCGTGGCTTATCTCGTCTGGCTGGCATGGGACGCGTGGAAGGCGGCCAACCAGGAGTTCAGCGTGCAGCGGGGGCCGATGGTGAGCCCGCGCAAGGCGTTGCGTGCGGGCGTGCTGCTGTCGGTGACCAACCCCCAGAATATTGCCTACTGGGCCGCCGTGGGCAGCGCGATGGGGGCGGTCGGTGTCGAGCAACCCGCGGCGGGCGACTACGCGGTCTTCTTCGCCGGCTTCATGACCTCGTCGGTGCTGTGGTGTTTCATCTGCGCAGCGCTGGTCGACCGTGTCTTCCGCGGCGTGGGACGGCAATGGGCGCGCTGGACGTACCGCGCCTGCGCGGTGGCCTTCCTGGTGCTGGCGCTGTCCTCGCTGCGCGACCTGATGGCAGGCGCCGCCGCACGCGAGGCGGACCAGGCACCTGGGGCGGTCCACGGCCGGCCTTGAGGTCCTGGCCCGTGTTCCTTCTTGCGACGGCCTGCTCAGAAGGCGGCGTAGACCATCTGCTTGAAAAGGCTGCGGTAGTGGTCGCGCTGCCCTGGCGCCTGCATCATCCAGATCGCGATCAGCCGCTCCTTCGGGTCCACCCAGAAGAACGTGCCGCCCAGGCCGCCCCAGTGGTAGTCGCCCGGCGTGCCGGGCAGGGGTGCCTCGCCGGTCACGAGGCGCACGGCCACCCCCAGCCCGAAACCGTAGCCGGGCCCCGGTAGGTAGCCGGTCGTCGCGCCCGGAATGCGGCTGGCGCGGATCACGTCGGAACCGAGATGGTCGCTGGTCATCCAGTCCACGGTCTTGGGTGAGAGCAGCCGCACGCCGTCGAGCTCGCCGCGATTGAGCAGCATGCGCGCAAAGCGCAGGTAGTCGTGCGCGGTCGAGACCAGTCCGCCGCCGCCGGACTCGAACACGGGCGGGCGCGACACGTTGAGCAGCCGCACCGGCTGGCCGGTGTCCGGATCGGTCGAGAAGGCTTCGGCCACCCGCGAGAGCTGCTCGGTGGGGACGTGGAAGCCGGTGTCGCGCATGCCCAGCGGCGTGAAGATGCGCTGCTGCAGGAACTGACCGAGCGTCTGGCCCGTGACGCGCTCGATCAACGCACCCAGCACGTCGGTGGCGCGGCTGTATTCCCAGGTCGTGCCCGGCACGTAGGCCAGGGGCAGCGTCGCCAGCCGGCGCGAGAAGTCGGTGTTGGACAGGCGTGCGCCTTCGACACCCGCCTGCAGGTATTCGGTCTTCAGCAGCGACTTGCCGAACACGCCGTAGGTCAGGCCGGCGGTGTGCCGCAGAAGGTCGTGTACCGTGGGCGGGCGTGGGTTGGGCACGCGCTCGAGCATGGGCTGGCCGGCCGGGTCCTTCTTCTCGACAGCCAGCTGGAGCTGACCGAACTCGGGCAGGTGCTGCGAGACAGGATCGTCGAGCTGGACGCGCCCCTCCTCCACCAGCATGAGCACGGCGACCGAGACGATGGGCTTGGTCATCGAGTAGATGCGGAAGATCGTGTCCATCGTCATCGGCGCGGACTCGCCCGGGCGCCGCTGCCCCCAGGCTGCCTCGTAGACGATGCCGTCGCCTTTCCAGATCAGGACGGTGGCCCCGGGCAGGCGGGCCCGCTCGATGTCCGTGCGCACGACCCTTTCGAAGCGCTGCATCGCGGCGGGATCGAGGTGCGACGCGGCGCGGTGGGGGGCCTGCGCGCATCCGGCAAGCGTGGCCATGCACACGGCGCACAAGGCCGTCGTGGCCCGCCACGAAGCGGGGGCTGCTGCGCCGCCTGCCGCCTGGGGCTCGCGGCCCATCGTATCGTTCACGGTCATCGCGTCTCCTCTTTTCTGGGGGCACCGGGAAGGACACTAGACGGGGCGGCGCATGCCGCTTGTCGCACGGGTGCCGTGCGCGTGAACGAGATTCCGCTGAGCGGAACTGCGCGAGGTGGACGCAGTGGCGGCGAGGCCGGCGGGCGCAGGCTGGCGGCCCGCGCGGCGTGAAACTCCTCGCCTGGAAGGCAAGACCCCGGCGCGCGGGCCGGGGTCGTGGGGGGAGGCCGGTCTTGCAGGACCGGCCCACGCACGTCGCCTTACTTGGTCGCGCCGCGTGCCTGGGCGACGGCCGACTGGACTTCCTTCCAGAGGTCCTGCCCGACCTGGTTGGCGATGCTCGCGTGGATGGCCGAGAGCTTCTCGCGCATCCGGTTGGCCTCGGCGGGCGACAGCTCGTTGACCTGCATGCCCTTGGCCTTGAGCTCGGCCAGCGCCTTGGCGGCTTCCTCGCGGGTGTCCTTGCGCTCGAAGTCGCGGCTCTTCCTGGCGGCCTCGAGCAGGACGTTTTTCTCGTCCTTCGACAGACCGTCCCACCACTTCTTGCTCACCAGCACGATCCAAGGGCTGTAGACGTGGTTGGTGACCGTGAGGTACTTCTGCACCTCGTAGAACTTGCTGGACAGGATGGTGTTGTACGGATTCTCCTGGCCGTCGACCGCGCGCGTCTCGAGGGCCGTGAAGAGTTCCGAGAAAGGCAGCGGCACGGCGTTGGCGCCCAGGGCCTTGAAGCTGTCGAGGAACACGTTGTTCTGCATCACGCGCAGCTTGATGCCGTTCAGGTCCTCGAGCTTCTGGACCGGTTGCTTGTTGTTGGTGAGGTTCCGGAAGCCGTTTTCCCAGTAGACCAGGCCCACCAGTCCCTTTTCCTGCAGCTTGTCCATCACCTTCTGCCCGACGGGGCCGTCGAGCACCTGGTCTGCCTCGCGGGCGTTGTTGAAGAGGAACGGCGTGTCCCACACCGCCATTTCCTTGGTGATGCCCACCAGCGTCGCCGTGGAGCCCACCATCATCTCCTGGGCGCCGCCGATGAGGGCCTGCTGCATCTGGATGTCGGAGCCGAGGGCGGCGGCGCCGATCGCGCGCACCTTCATCTTGCCGCCGGACAGGCGCTCGACCTCGTCGGCGAACACCTTGACTGCGCGGCCCTGGTTGGATTGCTCCACCAGGCCATACCCGAAGCGGATCAGCCGGGGCTTGATGTCCTGGGCAGCGGCGGACAGCGCGGTGGTGGCGGCCACGAGGGCCACGCCGACGGCGGCAACGATCTTGTTGAGTTTCATGGCGAACATCTCCTTCGAGTTGGCGATTGCGGTGGACCTCATAGGACCCACTTCAGGGGGGTGAGGATGAGCTGCGGGAACATCACGAACAGCGCCAGCAGCACGAAGTACATCAGCAGGAAGGGCATCGTGCCGCGGATGACCAATTCCATGCGGATGCGCCCCACGCCGGCGACGACGTTCTGCACGGTGCCCACCGGCGGCGTGATGAGCCCGAGGCAGCCGACGAAGATGAACATGAAGCCGAAGTAGACGGGGTCGATGCCGGCCTTGACGGCCAGCGGGGCGCACACCGGCGCGAAGATCAGGATGGTGGGTGTGAGGTCCATGGCCGTGCCCACCAGGAGCAGGAAGACCATCATCACCGCCATGAAGAGCACAGGATCGCTCATCAGGGGCGCGAAGCTCTGCGCCAGCTGGTTGGGCAGGTCGGCCAGCGTGATCATGTAGGCGGTGACGGTGGCAGCGCCGGCGAGGAACATCACGATCGCGGTGGTCTTGCTCGACTCGACGAGCACCCGGTACAGGCCCGCGAGGCTCAGCTCGCGGTAGATGACCAGCGAAACGAAAAGCGCATAGGCGGCGGCCACGACTGCCGCTTCGGTGGGCGTGAAGATGCCGCCCTTGAGTCCGCCCAGGATGATGACCGGCATCATCAGCGCCCAGACGCTGCGGCCCAGCGCCCGCAGGCGCTGCCCCCAGCCCAAACGCTCCATGGCCGGCAACTGGCGACTGCGCGCGACCCACCACCAGCCGAACACCAGGAACAGTCCCATCATCAGGCCGGGGAAGATGCCGGCCAGGAAGAGCTTGCTGATCGAGGTGTTGGTGGTGACGCCGTAGATGATGAACGGCATCGATGGCGGAATGATGGGGGCGATGATGCCGCCCGAGGCGAGCAGACCGGCGCTCTGGCCATCGGGATACTGCTGCTGCCGCATCATGGGCAGCAGGATGGTCGCCAGCGCGGCGGTGTCGGCGATCGCCGAGCCGCTCATCGACGCCAGCAGGATGGCAGCGCCGATCGCGACGAAGCCCAGGCCCCCCCGGATGTGGCCGACGAAGGCGCGCGCCAGGTCGATGATGCGGCGGCTCAATCCGCCGGCGTTCATCAGCTCCCCGGCCAGGATGAAGAACGGTACCGCCAGCAGCGGGAAGTTGTCGAAGCCGGCTTGCAGGTTCTGGGCCAGCAGCTGCGCGTCGAAGAAGTCCAGGTGGTACATCAACGCCACGCCGGTGAGCAACAGTGCGTGCGCGATGGGCATCCCGATCGCCATCGAGACGAGCAGCACGGACAGGAAGATGAGGGTGACGGTCATCCTCTCCTCCTCAGTCGACCAACTGCCCGTCGGCGTCCGCGTGCGGCGTGCGCGTGCGGTGACGGGCGATCTCGGCGGCCAGCGCCGCAAGCACGCCGATGGCGACCACCAGCGTCGACGCGGCCGCCAGCGCCAGCGGATAGCCGATGACGGTGCTGTGGCTGTCCAGGCCGGCACGCACCTGGGCCCACGATCCTTGTGCGACCAGCACCATCACGTAGGCGACGCCGGCGCGGGACAGCCACAGGCATACCTGGCGTGGGGTGCCACGAAGGCGTGAGGTGACGAGGTCGAAGCCGAGGTGCTTGTTCTCGAAGGAGGCCAGCACGGCCCCGATGCCGACCAGCCAGACGAAGAGCAGGCGGGACAGTTCCTCGTAGAAGACGATGCCGGTGTCGAAGGCGTAGCGCAGCACCACGTTGACGAACACCGAGAGCACCATGCCGGCAAGACCCAGCGCCATGGCCGCTTCGGCCAGGTGCCGCAGCCAGCGCACGGAGGAGGACGTGGGGGCGACCTGCGTCATCGCGACGCCTCCATCGCGCTGATGTCCAGGCGCAGCCATTCGACGACCTGCCGGGTGAGATCTGCCAGCGGACGCGTCGCGTCCAGGCGCAGCACGCCGGGTTCCCCGTCCGGGCGCTCGAGCGTGCGGAACTGGCTGGCCACGAGCGAAGGCGGGAAGGGATGCCCCGGGCGCGCGGCCACGCGGGCGTAGGCGGTCGGCTCGTCCAGGTCGAGGAAGGCGAAGTGCAGCCCGGGGCGGGCGGCGCGCAAGTGGTCGCGGTAGCGCTGTCTGAGCGCCGAGCAGGTCAGCACCGCGCCCTCGGGGTGCTCCTTGAGCAGACGGCCGAGGCGGTCAAGCCACCCTTGGCGGTCCTCGTCGGTGAGCGGAACGCCAGCCTGCATCTTGGCCATGTTGCTTGGCGAATGGTAGTCGTCGCCCTCGAACAGCTGCCAGCCGAGCGCTTCGCTGCAACTGCGACCCAGGCTCGACTTGCCGCAGCCGGCCACGCCCATGACCACCAGTGCGGGGCCGGGCGCGATGTCGGTGTGTGCGTTGGTAGCGCTATCCATCTCTTGATCAAAAAAGGCGGATGCCTGCGCAACCGCCGGGGTCGACTTCGGTCGTCGTTCCTTCCCTCAGACCACTGCGCGCAGCAAGCGGGCGCTGAATGCCGTGGGCGCGACGAGATTGCCTGAACCGATTGGTAGCGCTATCCTACGCCGAACCACACATCCACGAATAGGGAAAACCCGGATATGGACACCCCGGCGCGACGCCGCCGCTCCAGCGGTCGTGTGACCTTGCAGGATGTCGCACGCGAGGCGGGAGTCAGTCCCATCACCGTCTCGCGTGCGTTGCGGGGCGAGCGCGGTGTGGCGCCCGAACTGGTTGCCCGCGTGCAGGCGGTGGTGGAGCGGCTGGGCTATGTGCCCGACCCTGCCGCCCGGGCGCTGGCCAGCTCGCGCAGCACGCAGGTGGCGGTACTGGTGCCCATGCTGTCCAACGCATTGTTCGTGGACCTGCTCGAGGCGGTGCACCGCGTCCTCTTTCCCGCCGGCTACCAGGCCCTGATCGGCGTGACCCACTACGACCCGCAGGAAGAGGAACAGTTGCTCCGCAGCTACCTCGCCCACCGCCCCGCAGGCCTGCTCGTCACCGGCTTCGATCGTACCGAGGCGAGCCGGCGGCTGATCCAGGGGAGCGGGCTGCCTTGTGTGCACATGATGGAGACCACCGACGCACCCGGGGTGTACTGCGTGGGCTTCTCGCAGCTCGAGGCAGGGGCCGCGATCACCCGGCACCTGCTCGCCCGAGGCCGGCGACGGATCGCGTTCGTCGCGGCGCAGCTCGATCCACGGACTTTGCAGCGCGCCGAGGGCTACCGGCGTGCGCTGCGCGAGGCCGGCTGCTACGACGCGCGGCTGGAATTGCTGAGCGCCGAGCGCTCGTCGATCGCCCTGGGGGGGCGGCTGCTGGGGGAGCTGCTGGCCACACGAAGCGACGTGGACGCGGTCTTCTTCTGCAACGATGACCTGGCCCAGGGCGGGTTGCTCGCTGCACAGCGGCTCGGGATCCACGTTCCCGGGGACCTCGCGGTGGTCGGGTTCAACGACCTGGCAGGCAGCGACCAGATGGTGCCGCCGCTGACCACGGTGCACACGCCACGTAGCGAGGTCGGCGCGGCCGGGGCACGGATGCTCCTGCAGCTGATGCGGGGCGAGGAGCCGCGTCCCTCGTGCGTGCGCCTGCCCTACGAGGTGGTGGTACGCCAGAGCAGCTGATGGCGCCTCCTGCGCGCCCGCCTCAGCCCGCGGTGCGCCGCTGCACCCGCCCCAGCAGGCGGGCGGCGCACCAGGCCGCCGCCCAGAGGTAGGCGACGCCGCCGGGAACCCACATCACCAGGCCGGCCAGCTGCTGGTCCCACAGCTCGCGCGATTCGCGCAGGTAGAGGGGCTGCGGGGCGAAGGTGAGCACGGCGCCCAGCAGGCCGGTGTGCATCAGCGTGAAGAGCAGGGCCGCGAGCGCACCGAATCCGCGCGTGACCGGCGCCTGCCACACGGACCACCAGAAGATCCATGCGCTGAACAGGAAGCAGGCATGCTCCAGCACGTGCCAGCCCTCGTGGAGCAGGGCGGCGGTGTAAGGCCCTGGGGCGTGCCACATCCATATGGCGGCGGCATGCGCCACGGCTGCCGCCATGGGGCGCTGGGCCAGGCGCAACGGCGCGCGGGCGAGCGCCACCGCCGTGCGGCCGAACGCTCGTCGCCATTGGGCCAAGGGCTGAGCGATCACGAGCAGTGGCGCGACGCCGACGATCAGCGCCATGTGCTGCACCATGTGCATGGCCGTGCTGCCCGCCGCCCAGTCGTCCAACGGGCCGAAGAGGGCAAGGCCCGCGAGCAGCATCCCGGCGTGGAAGGCAAGCCGCCGCGCCGGGGCGGGCTGCACTCGCGCGGCGCCGACCGCATAGCCGAACCAAGCGACCACATAGAGGATCTGCGAGAGCCACACGGGGGCATGTTCGAGCCCTCCTTGCAGGCCGCCGTGGGCCCACGCGGCGTCCGCCACGAATCCCAGGCCTGCCGCAAGGCGGGAACGGGCGCCACGATTCATCCGCACAGCGGCAGCCATAGCAGGGGCAGTGCGACGAACACCACGCTGAGCCCAGCGGCGACATGAAGGCAGCCGCTGGCCGCAGCGACGAAGCGCCCGGGTCCCTCGGCATGCCGGGCGGCGCGCATGCAGCGAAGGGCGCCGTATGCCAGGCCCGCCAGGACGATCGCGGCAGATGTGAGCAAGACCCCGCGCAGCAGCGCGGGCGGGACACCGCCGACGCGATGGTCCACGATGCAACCGAGCGACAGGCCCCCGTAGATGACCACGAACCAGACCATCCAGACGCTCAGGCCCAGCGCGAGTTGCAAGGGATGGAGCGCGGGCTTCATCGCAGGCCTCCGAGGGCCAGGGGTGCACCGAGCAGCGCGAGCGCGCTCGACCACCCGGTGCCTGCGTTGAACCACCACAGTTGAAGCAGCACGGCCGGCTCGTAGGGAGCGAAGGCGCCCACGTAGCGGTGGCGCACGCGCAGCACCTGCAAGGCGGTCACGACCACGCCAATGCCGCCATGCACCAGCGCGTAGATCAGCATGAAGAGCACGACCGCGTCGTGCGCGCTGTGCCGTGGCGCGAGAGGGGCCGCGGCGATCTGCCAGCCGAGCACGGCGCATTGCGCCGCGCCGAGCAGCACGGCGATCGCAAGACCGAGGACGAGACCGCGATCCTGCCCGCGTCGCAGGCCAAGCTGCACCCGGCGCATCGTCCACGCCCCGGCGGTGACGAGAAGGGCGGCGGCGGAAAGGGCCACCGCGCTGACAGGCGAATCGGGTGGGGGCTGGAACTTCGGCGCGACGACCCACAGGTACAGCCAGCCGAACAACAGCGAGCCGTACAGCGCCGCATCGGCGAGCAGCGTCGAGCCCATGCCCCAGAGGCCGGGCCCGTCGAAGGTGCGCGAGTGCAGCTTCAGACCCGGCGGCACGTCGTCATCCCGCGGCGCGCAGCTCGGATGTACGCCGTTCTCCCACGACCAGCGCAGCAGCGCGGCGAAGGCGGCGAGCGTCGCGGCGATCGAGAGGGCGTAGACCTTGAGCAGCAGGCCGATGCACACCACCGCGATGGCGGCGGCGCAGATCAGAGGCCACCAGGAGTTGCCGGGCAGGTGGATGACCTCCCGGGGCTCCCCGGTGACCGGATCGGTGCCGAACGTCTCGCGCCGTCCATGCCGGGCATGCGCCAGCGGGTGCAGCCCTCGTTCGATGCTCGCGGGCAGGTCGGGCTGCTCCCACAGGGGATGCCGCGTCTCGATGCGCGGCTGGCTGGCGAAGTTGTAGGGCGGCGGCGGCATGGCGCAGGCCCATTCCAGCGTGTCGGCGCTCCACGGGTTGCGCGGCGCCCGCCGGCCCACCCGGGCGTGCGTCGCCACGTCGACGATGACCATTGCGATGCCCGCTGCCATCACGAAGCCGAAGATCGAGGAGACGAGATTGGGCAGGGCCCATCCCAAGCCGGCCTCGTAGGTGTAAACGCGGCGCGGCATGCCGAGCAGGCCCGTCCAGTGCATGATCAGGAAGGTTCCGTTGAAGCCGATGAAGGTGAGCCAGAAGCCCCACTTCGCGAGCCACTCGGTGGGCATGCGCCCCGTGCCGAGCGGCAACCAGTAGTAGAGCCCCGCCAGCAATGGGAACAGCATGCCGCCGACGAGCACGTAGTGCATGTGCGCGACGACGAAGTGCGTGTCGTGGACCTGCCAGTCAAAGGGTACGAGCGCCAGCATGACCCCGGTGAGCCCTCCGGCGACGAAGATCACGAGAAAGCCGACGAGCCACAGCATGGGGATGCGGACGTGGGGCCGGCCGGTCCACAACGTGGCCAGCCAGACGAAGATCTGGATCCCGGTCGGCACCGCCACCAGCATGCTCGCTGCCGAGAAGAACGCCAGTGCCAACAGCGGGATGCCGACCGTGAACATGTGGTGCACCCACAGACCGAAGCTGATGAAACCGGTGGTGATGACGGCCACCACCGTCCATCTGTAGCTGACCAACGCCCGCCGCGCGAAGACGGGCACCAGCGTGGAGACCACGCCCGCCGCCGGGAGGAAAATGATGTAGACCTCGGGGTGGCCGAAGAGCCAGAACAGGTGCTGCCACAGCAGCGGGTCCCCGCCGCGGTTGGCGTCGAAGAAGGCCCAGCCCGCGGCGCGTTCGAGCTCGAGCAGGATGCTGCCCAGGATGAGCGGAGGAAAGCCCACCAGGATCATCACGGAGGTGACCAGGATGTACCAAGCGAAGATGGGCATGCGGTGCAGCGCCATGCCGGGGGCGCGTGTGTGCAGGATCGAGACGAGGAGCTCGACCGCCCCCGCGACGGAGGAGATCTCGACGAAGGTGATGCCGATCAGCCAGAAGTCGGCGTTGACGCCGGGGCTGTACGTGCGGTCGGACAGCGGCGTGTACATGAACCAGCCCGACTCGGGCGCAAGGCCGAACAGCAGGCTGGAGGTGAAGATGATTCCCCCGAAGAGGTAGCACCAGTACCCGAAGGCGCCGAGCCGGGGGAACACCAGGTCGCGCGCGCCGATCATCTTGGGGATCAGGTAGCAGGCCAGGCCTTCGACCATGGGCACGGCGAACAGGAACATCATCATCGTGCCGTGCGCGGTGAAGGCCTGCTGGTACGCCTGGGCGCTCATGAAAGTCTGGCCGGGCAGGGCGATCTGCGAGCGCATCAGCATCGCCAGAGCCCCGGCGATCAGGAAAAACACCAGCCCGGTGACCATGAAGCGCAGGCCCACGGTGGTGTGGTTGACGATGGTGAGGGCGCGCCAGCCGGTCGGGTTGGCCCACACGCGCTCGAGTTCGGCGTGCAGGTCGGACGGGTCGCGGGCAGGCGTGGTCGTCGTCATCGCGGCATGGGGACGGAAGCAGGTGAATCGGGGTGGGGCTCCGCCGCGGCCGCCGCCGGGAGCTCGGGCCGCAGCCAGCGCTCGAATTCGCCCGCGGGCACGGCGCGTACGCGCAGGGTCATGTGCGCATGTCCGGTGCCGCAGAACTCCGCGCACGGGGCGTGGAACACACCGGCTTCGTCCGCGCGCAGGTGGACGCGGTTGGTGCGGCCGGGGATGGCGTCGACCTTCACCCCCAGGCGTGGGACCCAGAAGCCGTGGATCACGTCACGGGTCGAGACGTCCACCGCGACGGTGCGTCCCACCGGCAGGACCAGTTCGCCCACCACTTCACGGTCCGCGTCGGGGTAGCGCACGTCCCATCCCCAGCGATAGCCCGTGACCTCTATGTGCAGGGGCCGCGCGGCGGCGTCGACCGGGGTGCGGCCCGCGGGTATGCCGAATGCCAAGAGCAGCGCGATGCTGACGAAAGGCAGCAGCACGCCACCGCCCCAAATCCAGCGCGCGGCCACCCGGCGGGACGACGGTTCGTCGCGCTCGGGCGCGCGGCGAAGGAGCGCGTAGCACCACAGGGCCACCACGACGAACAGGACGATGGAGCCGTACCCGAGCATCCACCACCACAGGGTCGCGATGTCCCTGGCGGCAGGGCCGGCCGGGTCGATGATCGAGCCCGGCCCGCGGCACCCTGCCAGGGACGAGGCGGCCCAGGAACCGCCGGCGACGAGGAGAGCACGCTGATGCCCCGACAGGAGGAACCGATTGCGAGCCGGGCCGCCATCGCGGGGCACCCGCTGCACCCCATGATGATCCACTTCCCGGTTGCCGCCCTCATCGGACTGGTCGCCACCGACCTGGCCTTCCTGCACAGCGAGGACCCGTTCTGGGCGCGCGCCGGGCTGTGGCTCGCGGGCGTCGGCGCTCTGGGTGGCTGGGGTGCCAGCATCGCCGGGTTGATCGACCTTTACACCGTGGGGCGTATCCGCCGGCTCATCACGGCCTCGTGCCACGCGATCATCGCGGTGATGATGCTGTCCATCGCGTCCCTCAATTGGCTGCTGCGCGTCGGCGATCCGGGCGCGATGGTCCGGCCTTGGGGCCTGTACCTGTCGCTGCTGACCGCCGTGCTGATCGCTTTGGCCGCCTACCTCGGCGGGCGGCTCGTATATGAGCACACCGTGGGCGTGGACACGAGCGAATGAGCGCTCGGCCGCGTGTGTCGCGAACGCAGGTTCTCGCTTCTTCATAGGGGCTTGGCGAGCACGAGCCACAGAATCAGCAGGATGAGGCAAAGGCCCGCGATCCCCGCGGTGGAGGCGCGTCGACGGATCGCATGCACGTCATCGCCCTGTTCGCGGCGGATCGTCAGCACGCCGCACCAGGCATGGACCAGCACCAGGCCGGCCACCGCGGTCAGCTTGGCGACCAGCCACACGCCCAGCGTGAAGTCGGCGACGAAGACCGCCGTGCCCGACGCGATCGCAAAGAGCGCGGCTGGCGTGGCCGCGAGCGTGAAGATGGGACGCAGCGGCAGCCCGGGCGCCGGGTCGTGAGGCATGGACCGTGTGCTCGCGACCAGCGCGGCAGCCAGGTACAGCAGGCTGGCGCACCACAGCACGAGCGCGACGATGTGCAGGAACTTCAGCCAGGGCATGCGAGGGCAACGAGGCAACGGCCCACGCACCAGCAAACGACGGGCCCGCCGCGCGCTGCGCCGTTCGCATAATGCGGTGGCATCTCCGGAGAACGCCTTGAGCCCCGCTGCACCCACGCCGTACCCCCACCTGCTCGCCCCGCTGGACCTGGGTTTCACCACGTTGAAGAACCGCGTCCTCATGGGATCCATGCACACCGGGCTGGAGGACGGGCGCAGGCTCGACAAGCTGGCGGCCTACTTTGCCGAGCGCGCGCGCGGCGGGGTGGGATTGATGGTGACCGGGGGGTTCGCGCCGAACGTGGCCGGCTGGGTCAAGCCGTTCGCAGGTCGCGTGTCGAGCCGCGGCGCGGTCGAGCGTCATCGGGAGGTGACCCGGGCGGTCCATGCCGAGGGTGGCCGGATCGCCCTGCAGATCCTTCACACCGGCCGCTACGCATACCACCCTTTCGCGGTGGCGCCCTCGGCGCTCAAGGCCCCCATCTCACCGTTCCGGCCGCGCGAGCTGAGTGCGCGCGGCGTCGAGCGCCAGATCCGGGCCTTCGTGCGCTCGGCGGTGCTCGCTCGCGAGGCCGGCTACGACGGCGTCGAGATCATGGGGTCCGAGGGCTACCTCATCAACCAGTTTCTGGCCGCCTGCACCAACCTGCGGGACGACGAATGGGGCGGACCGTACGAGAACCGCATGCGCTTCGCCGTCGAGATCGTGCAGCGCACGCGCGAGGCGGTGGGGCGGGACTTCATCCTGATCTTCAGGCTTTCCATGCTGGACCTCGTGCCCGGTGGCAGCACCTGGGACGAGGTGGTCACCCTGGCCCGCGCCGTCGAGCGCGCGGGCGCAACGATCATCAACACGGGCATCGGCTGGCACGAGGCGCGGGTGCCCACGATCGCGACCAGCGTGCCGCGCGCGGCGTTCGCCTGGCTGACCCGCAAGATGAAGGGCGAGGTGGCCATTCCACTGGTCGCCACGAACCGCATCAACACACCCGACGTGGCCGAGGCCATCCTCGCGCGCGGTGATGCGGACATGGTGTCGATGGCACGCCCACTGCTCGCAGATGCGCAGTTCGTGCGCAAGGCCGAGCAAGGTCGCGCGGACGAGATCAACACCTGCATCGCCTGCAACCAGGCCTGCCTCGACCACATCTTCGTCAACAGGACAGCGAGTTGCCTCGTCAATCCACGCGCCTGCCGCGAGACGGAACTGACGTGGGGGCCGGCGCGGCGGCGCGCGCGCGTGGCCGTGGTGGGGGCGGGGCCGGCGGGGCTGGCTGCCTCGACGGTGCTGGCCGAGCGGGGGCACGAGGTCGATCTGTACGAGGCGGCCGAGGAGATCGGCGGTCAGCTCAACATGGCCAAGATCGTCCCTGGCAAGGAGGAGTTCGCCGAGACGCTGCGCTATTTCGGCAGGCGCCTCGCGACGACCGGGGTGCGGGTGCACCTGGGCGTGCGCATCCGGGCCGAAGACCTCCTGGCCCGCGGCTACGACGAGGTCGTGCTCGCGACGGGGGTCGTTCCCCGCGACCCGGGCATCCCGGGCCAGGACCACCCCAGGGTGCTGAGCTACGTCGACGTGTTGCTTCATCGCCGTCCCGTGGGCCCCCGGGTGGCCATCGTCGGCGCAGGAGGGATCGGCTTCGACGTGGCGGAGTTCCTCGTGCACGACGGAAGGTCCCCTACGCTGGACCTGCAGGCCTGGCTGGCCGAATGGGGCGTGGGCGACCCTGCCGTCGCCCGTGGGGGCGTCGAGGGCGTGCAGCCGCAGGTGGGGCCGCCGGCGCGACAGGTCTACCTGCTCCAGCGCAGCGCCGGCAAGCCCGGCGCCCGCCTGGGCAAGACGACCGGGTGGATCCACCGGGCGGTGCTGAAGCACAAGCAGGTGCGAATGATCAGCGCCGTGAACTACGAGAGGATAGGCGAGCAGGGGTTGCTGATCAGCCGCGGCGAGGCCCGGCAAGAACCGGCCTGGCTCGAGGTCGATCACGTCGTGCTGTGCGCGGGCCAGGAGCCGCTGCGCGAACTCGAGGCCGCCCTTCGGGAGGGCGGCCTCAGACCCCATCTCGTCGGAGGCGCCCACGTGGCGGCCGAACTGGACGCCAAGCGGGCGATCGAGGAGGGAACCCGGCTGGCTGCGTCGCTACGCTAGAACCGCGTTCCAGCCGGGGTCGCGTTCATTGATAGAACTCGGGGGTGCGCGTCGCTTCCCCATCGCCCACCGGACCGGGCAGTTGCGAGCCGCGGGGCTCGTAGGCCTGGGACGATGCGTTCGTGTCGTAGCCGACGCTGCCGCTCATGGACGAGGCCGTGTCACTGGACTGGCCCCAGGCACCCGAAGACGACGAGGATCCCGGCGCGGACACAGAGTCCTGGGATGGCGTAGTGCCCATCGTGCTGCTGTCGGCCCCGGCCGCCCCCGAAGGCGTCCCGGCGGCGCCGCCCATGTCGCTGCCCGAGGTGCCGCTTTGGGCATAGGCCCCGGCCGCGAAAGTGGCCGCCATCAGGTATCCGATCAGTTGTTTCAGTTGCATCTGGCTGTTCCTTTCCTGGAGAGGTTGAACACAGGAGGGCCGGCCTTAGCGGGCAGTGTTCTTGCGTCCCGCCTGCCAGGCGTGCCCGGCAGAACTGATCCCTCGGGAAGGAACGAGCAGCCGGCGTGCCCGCAACCCCACGCGATCACGCGGAGGATCAACCCCAGTAGACAGGCGCGCTCGGGACGGGTTGCACGCAGACGGGTCGTGCAAGGGCCGGGCAAGCTTGCAAGTTGGTGAGTAAGGGGCTCACCGAGGCCGCTGACGCCGCGGCATGCAGCCCGGCGGGTGGGGCGGCCGGCTCTTCAGTCCTGCGCCGTTTCGTAGGCCACGCGGGCGCGCTGGGCCACCCAGTCCGCGAAGTCGCGAGCCATCGCGCCCGAGATCTCGTGGCCGCCGGGATAGTCCCGGTACACCAGGCGTACCCGGTGTTCGGCAAGGGTGTGCATGGCATCGACCGCATGCTCCGAGGGGATCACCTCGTCGGCGCCGCCATGGGCGAGGAAAGCGTGCAGCTGCGAAAGCTGTTCGGTCGGCGCGAGCTGCCATTTCACCTGTGACAGGATGCGGCCGCTCAGAATGCCGATGGCGGCCACCTTGTCCGGTCTGGTCAGCCCCACGCTCGCACTCATCGCACCGCCCTGGCTGAAACCCGCGATGTACAGCTGCCGCGGGTCGAAGGGGTGCACCTGCCGGACCTGGGCGATGAAGCGGAGCAACAGCTGGCGGCTCGCCTCGGCCTGATCGGCGTCCGGTCGCAACCCCGCGGCGGTCTCCTGCAGCGTGTACCAGGTGTAGCCGCCTTGCGGCGCCGCGATCGGCGCACGCAGGAGCATCACGCCGACATCGGCGGGCAAATGGGGCACCAGCGGCGCCAGGCTCGATTCGTCACCCCCTGCGCCGTGCAGCAGCAGCAACAGCGGACGCCGCGTGTCGCTGGTGCGGGCGGGCCGCAGACGGAAGGCCAGCGCCAGATGGGGCGACGCGACGGTCTCGCTCAGCGCATGGGCGGGTTGGGGGGCATCGGAAGGCGGGAGCATCGGTTTTCAGCCGGGGGTGGTGCTCGATCGGCGCGACTTGAGGACGCGGAAGATCTCGGCGCCGAGCTTGGCGAGCATCAAGGGTTTGGTGACGAAACCGTCGGCGCCCGCGGCGAAGCAGGCGGCGCGATCCGAGGGGGTGTAGAACGCGCTGCAGACGATCACCGGGAATGGGGGTAACCGGCCTTGCCCCTGAAGACTGCGCAGTTCCCGCGTGGTCGCCAGTCCGTCCATGCGCGGCATCTGCACGTCCATCAGCACCGCCAGGGGTGCCTGGGCGAGGCAGGCGTCGATGGCCTCCACGCCATCGTCCGCCGTGCGCACCTCGTAGCCCAGCGCCTTGAGCATTTCGCAGGCGACGAGCTGGTTGACCCGGTTGTCTTCGACGACGAGAAAATGCATTGGGTGGCACGAGCCTGGTGGCCCGTTGCGCCCATGCTAGCGCGTCTGGCGCCGACTGCCCGCAAGCCAATACTCGTTTGTCGCCTGCTGACCGGATTCAGCCGGCGAACCTGCCCGCACGGAAGTCCTCCACCGCCTGGAAGATCTGCTCGTTCGAATTCATCACGAAGGGGCCGTACTGCGCGATGGGCTCGTTCAGCGGGCGCCCGGCGATCAGCAGGGCACGGCAGGCCTCGCCGCCCGCGGTCAGTTCGACGCCGTCCGCCTCGGATTCGTTGCGGAAGATGGCCATCTGCCCGGCCGGCAAGGTCTGGTCACCGGAGCGCAAGGCTCCGCGGTAGACGTAGGCGAAGGCGTTGTGCGCGGCCGGCAGCGGTTGGCTGAAGCGCGCGCCAGGCTCGAAATGCAGGTCCAGATAGAGCGGCTCGGTATGCTCGCGCGTGACCGCACCGGGCACGCCATGGCTTTCACCGGCGATCACGCGCACTTTCACGCCCGGCAGATGAAACTCGGGGATCTCGTCGGACTGGATGTCCCGGTACCAGGGTGCGGTCATCTTCTGCGCCGCCGGCAGATTGAGCCAGAGCTGGAAACCCTCCATCAGCCCTTCCTGCTGCTGCGGCATCTCGGAATGGATCACGCCGCGCCCGGCCGTCATCCACTGCACGCCGCCCGTTTGCAGCACCCCTTCGTGGCCTGCGCTGTCGCGGTGGAGCATGCGCCCGGCGATCATGTAGGTGACCGTCTCGAAGCCGCGGTGGGGGTGGTCGGGAAAGCCGGCGCCATAGTCGTTCGGGTCGTCGCTGCGGAAGGCGTCGAGCATCAGAAAGGGGTCGAGCCGGCGCTGCAGCGGCTGGGTGAGCACGCGCGTCAGCTTCACGCCCCCGCCGTCCGACGTCGGCGTGCCGCGGACCAGGCGTTCCACCTGGCACGGTCGCTTCACCACGGCGGCCGCGCGGTGGAGATGCTCGGCAGTGGTCGGATTCATGTGTTCCTCCATGCAAGACCCAAGGGCCCGTCTTCGTCGGTGGGGGGGCGCGAGGCCGGCTCGGGGCTCAGGCCGGCAGTGCCTCGGTGAGCGCCTCGATCTGGGCTCGCGCCTCGCGCAGGGCCTGACGCTCCGCGTCAGGTCCCATCGCCAGCCCTTCGGCGTAGATGAACTCCACGTCCGTCATGCCCAGGAAGGCCAGGACCGTGCGAAGGTAAGGCACCTGGGTGTCGGCCGGAGTGTCGCGGTACTTGCCTCCCCGGGCGAGCACGACGTAGACCTTCTTGCCTTTCAGCAGGCCCTCCGGGCCCTGCTCGGTGTAACGGAACGTGACCCTCGCGCGGGAGATGGCGTCGATCCAGTTCTTCAGCTGCGCGGGCACGCCGAAGTTGTACATCGGCACGCCCAGGACCACCACGTCCGCGGCCTGGATCTCGGCGATCAGCACGTCGTCCAGCGCCACACGGGCTGCCTGCTCGGCGGTGCGCGCCTCCGCGGGCGAGAACAGGGCCTGCAGGGCCTGTTCGTCGAGCACGGGGTGCGGGGTGCGGGCCAGATCGCGGATGGTGAGGCGGGCATCGGGGCGCGCTTTCTGCAGCCGCTCGACCAGGTGGTTCGCCAGCGAGGTGGAGTGCGAGCCCTCGACGCGGGCGCTGGAGTTGACTTGCAGGATGTTCATGGCGGTCTCCTTGGCGGGCCCGAGGCCCGGCGTTCACGATGGAGTCCACTTTATTGATGCAAGCCCGTGCTAAAAATCAGGCGTGGAGCATAACTTTGTTCCATCTGGAGAACCATGTGCAGATGGACCCAAATGACCTGCTGCTGTTCGCGCGCGTGGCCGAGACTGGCAGTTTCACGCGGGCGGCCGAGCGGCTGGGGCTGCCGAAAAGCAGCGTCTCGCGCCGGCTCGCCGCGCTGGAGCGGCAACTGGGAGAGCAGCTGCTGCTGCGCACCACACGCAAGCTGAGCGTCACCGACTTCGGCCGGCACCTGCTGGAGCACGCGCGGCAGGTGGCCAGCGAGGTGGACGCCGCCCAGGCGCTGGTGCTGCACCGCCAGGCCGAGCCCAGCGGCCGGCTCAAGGTCTCGCTGCCGGGAGACATGCCGGGCCTGGACTTGGACCGGCTGCTGGCGCGTTTCCTCACCCGTTACCCGCGGGTGTCGCTGGAGTTGGATGTCACCCCGCGGCACGTGGACCTGATCGGCGAGAACTACGACCTGGTGATACGGATGGGGGCGCTCGAGGACGATGCCACGTTGGTGGCGCGCAAGCTGTTCGAGTACGGATGGGGCCTCTACGCCTCGCCCTACTACCTGGCCCTCAAGGGCGAGCCGCGCGAGCCCAAGGACCTGGCACAGCACGATGCACTGACGTTGCGCACGCGCGGAGGCGAGCCCTGGCCCTGGATCCTCCAGCGCGGCGAGGTCCGTTGGGAAGAACTCCCGGTGCCGCGTGCCATGGCCAATTCACCGCCCCTGCTGATGCGCCTGGCCGAGCAGGGCGCGGGCATCGCCGGCCTGCCCGGTGCCCTGGTGAACCACCCGGGCTGCATCGGGCCGGACGGACGCCCCCGCCTGGTCCGCTTGCTGCCCGACTGGTGCCTCCCGCCTTCCCCCGCCTGGGCGGTGATGCCGGGGCGCCGCCTGATGCCGGCGCGCACCCGGGCCTTCCTCCAGATGCTGGAGGAGGCCATCGACGAGGCGGGCCTGCGGTCGACCCCTCGGCAGGCGCCACCGCTCGCCGCCACGGCCCGGGCGGACTTGCAAGGCATGTAGATTGCTGGGGCCCTGGGGAAAGGAGTGCACCATGAGCACATCGGGTCGACCCGAAGACACGAAGGCCGGCAAGGACGAACAGCAGAAGCTGCCGACCTACCAGGAGCGCCTGGACGAGGCACTGGAGGAGACCTTCCCGGCCAGCGATCCCATCGCACCCAGCGCGGCAGAGCACCTGGAACGCCGGACCCGCACCCCCAGGGACGAGAAGGACTGGGAACTCAAGCCCAAGGATCCTCCAGCCAAGGAAGACTCCGCCGAAGCGGAGGACTAGAGCCCCGTCTTCGCCAGCCCGCCGGGTTGCGGTAGACGCCCCGGCGTTCCCTTGCGCAGGGCTGGCGCCGTGGCCACCCGCATGCTGCCCCAGCCCGGAATGGCGCGGGGCAGACGCCCCCGCACCCGATCCAATCATCGATGTCCTCCCGCGTGAGTCCCGAACCCGATCCTCTCGCCCCCCGTTCGCTTTCCGGAGCAGGGGTGGAGCCGCCCGGCGGGGGCGGAAACGCCGCGCGGCCGGGGCGACGGCGCACAATAGAGCGCCTGTCGTCCGTGGCGCGCCGCATGCGGGCGATGTACCGGATCTGGAGGACCATGCCGTTGCCCCTGCGTCTGCGCTCCCTTGCCCGCACTTTCGTGACCGGTCTGCTGGCCGTGCTTCCGCTGGCCGTCACGGTCACGGTGCTGGTCTGGATCGTCATGCTGGTCTACCGATGGGTGGGCCCCCACAGCGTCTTCGGCAGCATCCTCGTCGGCATAGGCGTGGGGGTCGCGGGGTCCGAGGCCATCGCGTATCTGCTCGGCATTCTTGTCGTCGCAGGCTTCGTCTTTCTCCTCGGCCTGCTGGTGGAATCCGGGGTGCAGCGGGGCTGGCGCAAGGCGGTCAACGCCATGCTGCTGCGCATTCCGGTCGTCCGGACGATCTACGACTTCATCGACCGCTTCGTCGGATTGGTCACCAAGAAGGAAGGCAAGGACGGGCTCAAGTCGATGAGCGCCGTCTGGTGCCACTTCGGCGGGCCAGGCGGCGCGGCGGTCCTGGGCCTGCTGTCCGCCCCGACCCCGGTAGAGCTGAACGGCAAGCCCTACCTGGCGGTGCTGGTGCCCACCGCGCCGGTGCCCATCGGCGGCGGCCTGCTGTACGTCCCTGCGGAATGGGTCCAGCCGGCCGACCTCGGCGTGGAGGCGGTCACCAGCATCTACGTCTCCATGGGGGTGTCCTCGCCCCAGTACCTGAAGACCCACGCCGCGCCGGAGGTGGTGGTCCCATCGGCGGAGTGACACATGGACGACCAGCGACTCGTACTCGGACACCTGGGTCTGCCCGACGGGGGTAGCGTCAGCTTCGAACTGCGGCACGACCGCTGGCTCACCGACGACCCGCATCGGCTGCTGCGTTGGCATGACGGGCCGCTCGAATGCCGCGACGGCCTATGCCGCCTGATGATCGCCAAGGACATGGGGGCGGCGATCGTGCTGGAGGGACTGGACCCGGCTCAGGCCAGCCCGGGTCAGCGGGGGCGAGGCCGGCTGCTGGAGGCGGCGCGCCCCGAGCACGCGCAGGCGGCGCTGACGTGGGAGATCCGCGAAGTGATCGTGGCCCCGCCCGTCTGAGCGGTGTGAGAGGTTCGAGAGGCGGGGCCGCGGGTCGCCGGCGGTGCTACTCGCCCAGCTCGTAGCAGCCGAGCACGCGCTTGCCCATCTGACGCAGCAGCTGGTTGCTGCTCAACGGCTGCGGGGGCGGGCAGGGCCGGCCGCCCTGCACGAGGTGATCGACGGTGAGGCTGTCGTGCTCCAGCTCGGCGAGGTAGTCGAACGAGCCTGCGAACAGCAGCGCGCGGGGCGCGTCTTCGCTGTCGACGAGCACGAGGTACTTGCCGCAAGTCGGTCGGTCCATGTCAATCATGCAGTGGTCGTCGCGATCGTTGAGGTGCCAGCATGCTAGTCATCGATGACACCGCGACGAATCCCGCGTGGTCCGACGGGCTTGTCGGAATCGACCTACACGCGGGCCCTCGAGGGGCGGCCCGGATGCTCGGTGGGCGGGTATGCCGTCTGCTCGTGTGCACCTGACCGGCTGCCAGTGGGCAGCCCTTCTTCGATCCACGCACGACCGACGCCACATCCATGAACGCCGTCCAAAGCGAGACCCTCGACATCCTCCAACAGGTGCTGCGCCAGTCCCTGCTGGCACTGGCTGCGGCCAGCCGGGCCAACATGCCGGTCTTTGCCTCGGCCCTGGAGGCCGCGTCGCACAACGAGTCGCTCAACCCGGTGGCGCGCGCCATGCTGGCCGAGCTCTCCGAGAGCGCGGGTATCGTGGCTCCGTTCTCCGCCACCAAGCAGTAGGAGCGGGCCGACCCGGGCGGGCCCGCGCCGCCGCGACGCGTCATCGCGAGCCGTTATCGCGACCCGCGCGGTTCGTCCGTGTCCCCGCCGGCGTGACGGGCCCGCCACTCCAGCAAGGCGTAGAGGCCGGCCGCAGCGATCAAGGGCGCGAGGTAGTACAGCGCCCGGTAGGCCACGAGCGTGGCGACGAGTTCGGGGCGCGAGAACTTCCATCCGAGCAGTCCGATGAACACGGCCTCGAGCACGCCGAGGCCTGCCGGCACGTGCGTGACGACGCCCGCCACCGCACTGACCATCAGCACCGCCACCACCGTCCCGAAAGCGAGCTGTCCGCGGAAGAGCACGTACAGCACGCCCGCGATGGCCAGCCAGTTGCAGGTGGACAGCGCGAACTGCGCGAGCGCCAGGCGCGGCGAAGGCAGCGACAGTTCGTGGCCGCGCAGCTGAAAGCTGCGGCGGCGCGAGAACATGCAGGCCGCGAGGTAGGCGCCCGCCACGGCCAGCAGGGCCGCGCCTAGCCAGCGCAAGCCCGTCGAGCCGATCTTCCATTGATCGGGCAACTCCACGGTGCCCGAAGCGAACACGGCACCGGCCAGCAGGAGGTAGCCGAGCCAGTTGGTCAGTACGCTGAAGCCCAGCACCCGCGAGATCTGCGCCTGGTCCAGCCCCATGCGCGAGTACAGGCGGATGCGGAACCCCACGCCGCCCACCAGCGAGCCGAGGTTGAGGTTGAAGGCATAGCTCACGAAGGTGATCGCCAGTACTCGTCGCGTCGGCAGCCGATGGCCCGCGTAGGCGCGGGAGAGCAGGTCGTAGCAGCTGTAGAGCAGGTAGCTGCCGGCGGCGATCGCGGCAGCAGTGGCCAGGGTGCGAGCGTCGTAGCGGGTCAGGGCGGTACGCACTTCCTGCCAGTCGAGCTCGCGCGCCTGGCTCGCCACCAGTGTGAGCACGAGGACGAGGAACAACCACGGCAGGACCCGGCGGATCCAGGGCCAGTGCCGGCGCCATCCGCGCGCAGCCGGCCGGTGCGCGCGGTCGCCCGGGCCGGCCTTGCCGGGCGCGGGTTTGGTGGTGGCCGTCACAGACCGTGCGCTCCCTTCGGCTCGTGCGACCGGTCGGCCTCGCGCAGGTCTGCCCGGTCTTCTCGGGGCAGGAGGTGTTCCAGCTTGGGGGTGTGCGCAGGCAGCCAGCCGACCCAGGCGGGGAAACGCCGGGCGAAGTGGTAGGCGAGGAAGCCGAGCGTCAGCCGCCACGGGTTGCGCCGCGCGGCCCGCTCGGCACCGATGAGCTTGCAGTGACGGGCGATCAGGCTCTCCAGGCGTTCCCGCAGCCGGCCCGCGAAAGCGCGGTCGCGCACGATCACGTTCGCCTCGAGATTGAGCGCCAGGCTGAGCGGGTCGAGGTTGCTGGAGCCGACCGTGGCCCAGTCGTCGTCGATCACCGCCACCTTCCCGTGGAGTGGACGCTCGCAATACTCGTAGATGCGCACGCCTTCCCTGAGCAGGTAGTCGTAGAGCATGCGCCCGAAGAACTGCACCCAGGGCATGTCCGGCTCGCCTTGCAGCACCAGCCTTACATCTACCCCGCGACGCGCCGCATTGCGCAACTCGCGCAGCAGCCGGTATCCCGGGAAGAAGTAGGCGTTGGCGATCAATGCGCTGCGCCTGGCCCTGCGCAGCGCCGCCAGGTAGTGGTCCTCGATGTCCGTCCGGTGGTCCTGGTTGTCTCGAACGGCAAACAGCACGAGCGCGTCGTCGGTGTCCGGCGGCGCGGTGGCCAGGTGCCGCCGCCCGGGCCAACGCCACCACCTGTGCGGCGCGGGCGGTGCGCCTACCGTGCTGGCAGCGAAGCGCTGGATGTCGCCGACCACCGGTCCCACGATCTCCACCGCGTAGTCCTGCTTGGCCTCGGGCCCGTACTCCTGGAGATGGTCGAGAGAGAAGTTGATGCCACCCACGAAGGCGACGGCGCCGTCGATCACCACGATCTTGCGGTGCATCCGGCGGAACAGGTTGGTGCGCAGGCCCAGCAGCCGGGGTTGCGGATCGAACACGTGCAGCCGCACACCGGCGCCAATCATGCCGGCGAGGAACTCGTCGGACAGGTCCGGCGAGCCGTAGCCGTCGATGGTCACGTGGACCGTGACGCCGCGGGAGGCGGCGGCGATCAACTCGTCCCGCAGCGTCCGGCCTACCTTGTCGTCGAACAGGATGAAGGTCTCGATCAGCACCTCCCGCTGCGCCGCACGGATCGCGGCGTATACGCGGGGGTAGTAGGCCTCGCCGTTCTCCAGCAGGCGGATCTGGTTTCCGGGGCGCCAGACGTTCATAGCACGATCTCCGCGGCGAGGGGCGAGTGGTCGGACAGGTGGGCCCAGGGCCGGGACGGCATGGTCATCGGCCGGTGCGTCTGCACGCCACGCACGTAGATGCGGTCCAGGCGCAGCAGCGGAAAGCGGGCGGGGAAAGTCCGTGGCAGACGGCCGTGCGCGGTGGCATGCACCTCGCGCAGCCCGGCACAGTCGCGCAGGTGGCGTTCGGCGGACAGCCGCCAGTCGTTGAAGTCGCCGGCGATCACGAGGGGGGCGTCCGGCGGGACCGCCTCCTGGATCAGGTCGCACAGCATGCGCAGTTGCACGCGCCGGTGGGTTTCGCGCAGGCCCAGATGGACGCAGATGGCGTGCAGCTCGCGCTCCTGGCCCGGCAACTGGATGGCGCAGTGCAGGAGCCCCCGCTTCTCTGGGCCGGAGACCGAGGCATCCCGGTTCTCGTAGCGCAGGATCGGGAACTTCGACAGCACGGCGTTGCCGTGGTGGCCGAACGGGTACACGGCGTTACGTCCGTAGGCGTACGCGGTCCAGATGGAGTCCGCCAAGAACTCGTAGTGGGGGGCGTCCGGCCAGTTCTCGACCCGTTGCGGGTGCCGTTCGTGCATGCCCTGCACCTCCTGGAGGAACACGATGTCGGCCGAGACCTCGCGCACGGCATCCCGCAGTTCATGCAGCATGAAACGGCGGTTGAACGCGGTGAAGCCTTTGTGGGTGTTGACGGTCAGCACACGCACCGTCAGGGGCGTCTGTCCGGTACGGGAAGCCGAGGACGCGCCGAGACTGTCGGTTTGTCTGAGCATAAGGAGGGATGTCTGGATCGCAACCATGCTAGGCAGGGGCTCGCACGCGGTGGATCGTCGGGGCACCGACAGACGTGTCGGCGCCGTCCGACAAGCCATGGCAAACGGTGCGCCTGCGCACTGCCCTGGGGACCGTCGAGTGCCGCCGCGGCCCAGCGAGGGCCGGCAGCCCCGTATTGGGGCGCTTCTAGGGGTTTGTTCTGGCACGCGTCTCGCTTCACCGGCGCAAAGTTGACCGATCGGTCAAGTTCCGGGGGCCCCATGTCCGAGCACATCGTCCTGACCTCGCATCCGCGCAAGCGCGAGAGGTCCGCGTTCGAGATCCATTGGGGAGCGCCCACGCCGAAGGAGCGGGGGCCGGTCGTCGCCAGCCTCAGCAACCCGGCGCATCGCAACGCGATCGGCACCCACTCCGGCGCCTACGCGGTCTACCGGGCGCTGGCGATCGCCTCCGGCGTGCTGCAGCGCGACCACCGGCCCGACCTCACCGACACCGCTCCCGCAGAGGCCATCGGCCCGCATCCGCAATGGGCCGACCCGGACAAGATCGTCTCGTTCGATCCTTGGGGGCATCTGGTGTCGCAGGTCTTCTCGGAACATCTCGGCAAAGGCGTGGACGTGCGGCCGACCATCGCGGTGACCAAGGCGCACATCAACATGCCGGAGCTGCAGGCGGCGGTGCGTTCGGGCCGCCTGGAGCCGGACGGCGAGATCCTCGACGCCCACGGCGACGTGCGCGTCACCAAGGCGGCGATCGATCCGGTGTGGTACCTGCCTGGCATCGCCAAACGTTTCGGCATCAAGGAGTCGGTGCTGCGCCGGGGGCTGTTCGAGCAGACGGCAGGGATGTTCCCCGAGCTGGTCACGCGGCCGGACCTCAAGGTCTTCCTCCCGCCCATCGGCGGCATGTCGCTGTACTTCTTCGGCGATATCTCGCGCCTGGGCCTGCCCGGCACGCGGGTCGCCTGTCGTGTGCACGATGAGTGCAACGGCTCCGACGTGTTCGGCTCCGACATCTGCACCTGCCGGCCGTACCTGGCGCACGGCATCGAGGTGTGCATCGAGATGGCGCAGCAAGGCGGCGTGGGGCTGGTGGTCTACAACCGCAAGGAGGGGCGCGCGCTGGGGGAGGTCACGAAGTTCCTCGTCTACAACGCCCGCAAGCGCCAGGCGGGCGGCGACCGCGCTGAGACCTACTTCCAGCGCACCGAGTGCGTCGCCGGTGTGCAGGACATGCGCTTCCAGGAACTGATGCCCGACGTGTTCCACTGGCTCGGCATCACCCGCATCGACCGCTGGGCATCGATGAGCAACATGAAGCACGGCGCGCTCACCGCGCAGGGCATCGAGGTGGTCGAGCGCGTGCCCATTCCCGACGAGCTGATCCCGGCCGACGCCAAGGTCGAGATGGACGCCAAGAAGGCCGCGGGCTACTTTTCGCACTACACGCCCGATCCGGGCGAGCTGGTCGTGCCCAAGGGGCGGGGACTGACCGAATGAAGGATGCCGTCTTCGACGCATCGGGCTGGCACACGCCCGTACCCAGGGGCCACCCGGCCGCCGCGCTGCTGTCGGCGGCGGCGGTGCGCGCCCGATGCGAGGCCGTGACGCGCCATGTCGAGGCCGGGGCATCGCCGCACTTCTTGTGGCACGAGGACAGGCTCGGCGAAGCGGCCGAGTACGTCATCGGCACGCTGCGCGCGCGTTATCCGGACCTGCAGGTGCCGTACCACAGCCGTTGGCGCCATTTCGAGGCGCAAGGCGTGGACCGGTGGATGCAGCTGCGCCGTGACGCGGGGCTGGACGATCCGCACGAGCGCGCGCGCGTGCGTGTCGATCTCGTGATCCCCAGCGTGCTGCTCGATGCGGGGGCGGGGCCGGACTGGCGCTACCACGACGTGGCGCACGACCAGTGGCTTGCACGGTCGGAGGGGCTGGGCGTCGCAAGCCTGCGGCTCTTCGAGCGGGGCGCGTTCTCATCCCACCCGCACCGGCCACTGCGCAGCGACGCGCTGGCTCTTGCGCGACTGGACGAGCGCGTGCTGGCCGAGGGCTTCCAGGTACGGCACGGCAACCGGCTGGTCGGTGTGCCGGGCCGCCTGGCGCTGCTGCGGCGCCTGGGGCAGGTCGCGCAGGCCACGCCCACGGTCTTCGGCTCTCCCGCCCGGCTGGGTCACCTGGTCGATTTCTTGCTCGCCCATGCACCGGCCCGCCGTGTCGAGGCGTCTTTCGTGCTCGAGACGCTGCTCCGTGCGCTGGGCCCCGTCTGGCCGGCCGGCGGTCAATGGCAAGGCGTGCCCCTGGGCGACTGCTGGCGCCATGACGCCACGCCGGATGGCTGGGTGCCGTTCCACAAGCTGACCCAGTGGCTGACCTATTCGTTGCTCGAGCCACTGGAGGACGCCGGGCTGCAAGTCACGGGGCTCGGCGCGCTGACGGGGCTGCCTGAGTACCGCAACGGCGGGCTCGTGCTCGACCTGGGCCTGCTCGTGCCGCGCGACAGGAGCTTCTTCACCCGCCCGCTGGAGCTGGGCGAGCCGGCGGTGGTCGAGTGGCGCGCGGTCACCGTCGTCGCACTGGACCGCATCGCTCGGGGCGTGCGCGAGCGGTTGGGGCTGGACGAGGCCGCGTTCCCGCTGGCCCGCGTGCTGGAGGGCGGGACCTGGGCCGCCGGCCGCCGCATCGCCGCCGAGCGCCGTGCCGGCGG
>DATMBN010000054.1:0-38247 GCA_035559275.1 Burkholderiaceae bacterium | reverse complement strand
CGGCCAGGTCAACACCGCCGTCAACCAGCTCGACCAGATGACGCAGCAAAACGCCGCCCTGGTCGAGGAGTCGGCCGCCGCCGCCGAAAGCCTGAAGGAGCAGGCCCACCGCCTGGCCGAGGTCGTCAGCGCCTTCAAGCTGGACGCCGGCGCCCCGGCGCCGGACCTCGCCCCCGAATCCACCGTCCCCCTGGCCCCGCAGCCCGCCTGAGGCCCGGGCGCCCGGCCCCCCGAAGCCGGGCTGCCACCCCGCGGGGGGTGGGGCGCAAGCCCCGGGGGCAAAGATACAAAGGCCGCGGTCGCGATGCCCCAATCGTGACGCAGTGCGCACTGGCGTCCGGCGCAAACCTCGTTCCCGGCCGGCCCCACGCCTGAGGGGATCCGGCGTGGTTTCTTCACTTGTCCGCCCACGGTCCGATCCGGTGTAATGGCGCGCCATGGAGTGCCGCCGCCCACGCCTGCCAGGTCGACCCTCCGGTGCCGCGTCCCGTGCGGGCCGCTGGCGCCTGCTCGTCGCCGCCGCGGCACTGGCAGGCACCGGCGGGGTGCAGGCCCAGGCGATGCTGTTGACCGACACCCCCTCCCAGGTGCCGGCTGGCGGCTGTCACATCGAGGGGTGGTACGAGCACAGCCGGGGCGCGCGGGCCTCCGTGAGCGCACCGGCGTGCAGCCGCACGGCGCCCGGCACGCTGGCCGGGCAAAACCTCGGCGCGATCACGCCACGCACCGATCTGCGTCCCGCCCGGGCCGCGCCCCTGCCGCGCGGCATCGTGCCGCCACCGCCCGAGAACTGGGGGGTCGGCGCGACCGCCAAGTGGTCCGAGCCGGACTGGCAGTTGGGGCCCGTGCGCTGGGGTCTGAAGTTCTCCTCCTTCGCCCAACACCTGAGCGATGTCGGCTGGCAGCCGGGGGTCACCAGCCTGCTGGGGCTGGCCAGCGTCAGCTTGCCTGCCCAGTTGCAACTGCGCCTGAACGTGGGGCCGCGCATCGATGCCGTGAGCGGGCAAGCGGGCACCTTGCTCAAGGCCGCACTGCAGTGGCGCTGGAACGACCGCATCCAGCTGGCCGGAGAGATGCAGGCCGCGCAGGGCATGGCAACCCAGCAGAGCATCGGCAGCGAGCTGTGGGTCGTCCCCGGACGGCTCGGCCTGGGCTTCAATGCCGGGCGCACCGTCGGCCAGGACGGCTGGGACCACTACGCCGTGCGCGTCAACTGGCACCTCTTCAATCCCCGCCAGCCGCAGCGGCGCTGAAGGACCCGGGGCCTGACCGCCGCGAGCTTCGGCCCCGCCTCAAGTCGGCGCGCCACCTTGCCGATATACCGGTAGCGTCCCAGCGGCGCGACGTCCTGCGACCCTGAAAGCCACCATGAGCGCCGTGCTCTCGCCCCCTGCACCCCTCGAACCGCTGAACGACCTGACGCGGGAGTTCAGCTTCGACAAGCACGACTTCGAGCGGATCCGGCAGCTGATCTACCAGCGCGCGGGCATCAGCCTGCACGCCGGCAAGCAGGCCATGGTTTACAGCCGCCTGTCGCGCAGGTTGCGCGAGACGGGCCACCGCTCCTTCTCCGAGTATCTCGAGTGGCTGGAGCGCGCCAACGGCCCGCAGGCGGAGGCTGAGTGGCAGGAGTTCGTCAACTGCCTCACGACCAACCTCACCGCGTTTTTCCGGGAAGAGCATCACTTCCGTCTGCTCGCCGAGGAACTCAAGCGCCGCGGCAGCTCCAGGCCCATCCGCATCTGGTGCAACGCGGCCTCCACCGGCGAGGAACCCTATTCACTCGCGATGACGGCGATCGACGCCCTCGGCAGTGCCGCCCCGGTGCAGATCCTCGCGAGCGACATCGACACCAAGGTGCTGGCCACCGCCAGTCGCGGCGTCTACCCCGAGGACGCGCGCGGCTTGTCTCCCGAGCTCCTGCGCCGCCATTTCCTGCGGGGCACCGGCCGCAACGCAGGACACATCCGCGTCAAGCCCGAGGTCGCCCGGCTCGTCGAGTTCCGCCCCTTCAACCTCGTGAGCGGACAGTGGGCATTCGGGGAGGGGTTCGACTTCGTGTTCTGCCGCAACGTGATGATTTATTTCGACGCGCCGACGCAGCGGCGCGTCCTGCAGCACATTCATCGGGTCATGAAGCCGCATGGGCTGCTGTTCGTGGGCCACTCCGAGAATTTCACGGATGCGCGCGAGCTGTTCCAGTTGCGTGGCAAAACCGTGTACGTGCGGGTCTGAGCGCTCTTTACGCACGCGCCGCCCTGCCGATATCGTCCACATGACTTCCAGCGCACTGCCCCAGCCCGCCACCCGCCTGAGCGGAACTGCCGGCGCTCCTTCGACGGCACGGCTGGAACGGCTCAAGGCCCAGCCGCGCAAGCCCGGCGAGGCGTCGTTCTTCTTCTATGACGCCCACTTCAAGAACGACGCGGTGAAGGTCCTGCCCGGCGAGTACTTCGTGCACGACGAGGACCTGCTCATCATGACCACGCTCGGCTCGTGCATCGCGGCGTGCCTCTGGGACCGGCAGGCACGGGTCGGCGGGATGAACCATTTCATGCTCCCGGACGCGGGTGGCGCGCAGGATGGAGGCCGCTACGGCTCGTACGCGATGGAGCTGCTGATCAACGAGCTGCTCAAGCGCGGAGCCACGCGCGCCACGCTCGAGGCCAAGGTCTTCGGCGGCGGGCAGGTCATCGCCGGCATGAACACGCTGAACGTGGGACAGCGCAATACCGAGTTCGTCTTGCAGTACCTCAAGACCGAGCACATCCCGGTGGTGTCCAAGGACGTGCTCGACGTGTACCCGCGCAAGGTGTGCTTCTTTCCGGCCAGCGGCAAGGCCATGGTCAAGCGGCTGGCCGTCACCAATCCCGAGGCGCTCATCGCGCAGGACCGCGCCGCCAGCCAGCGCATCATTCCGCCCGCCAGCGGGGCGGGCACGGTCGACCTGTTCTGAAGTTCCAAGGAAACCGCGATGTCCAAGATCCGTACCGTGGTGGTCGACGATTCCGCGCTGGTGCGCAGCCTCCTCAAGGAGATCATCAACCGCCAGCCCGACATGGAGTGCGTGGGCGTCGCGGCCGACCCTTATGCCGCCCGGGAGACCATCCGCAACCTGGATCCGGACGTGATCACGCTGGACGTCGAGATGCCGCGCATGGACGGCCTCGACTTCCTCGAGAAGCTGATGCGCCTGCGCCCTATGCCGGTGGTCATGGTCTCCACGCTCACCGAGCGCGGCGCCGACGTCACCCTGCGCGCGCTGGAACTCGGGGCGATCGACTTCGTCGCCAAACCCAAGATCGGCGTGGCCAACGGGCTGCAGCAGCTCGAGCAGGAGATCACCGACAAGATCCGGATCGCGGCGCGCGCGCGCGTGCACAAGCCCGCTGTGGCCCCGGCGGGCTCCGCGCACGGGCCGGTGGAGCCGGCGGCCGTGACCCCGGTGGGCCGCCTGTCCACCGAGAAGATCATCTTCATCGGTGCATCCACCGGCGGCACCGAGGCCACGCGCGAACTCCTGATGCAGCTTCCGGCCGATGCGCCGGCGGTGGTGATCACGCAGCACATGCCGCCCGGATTCACCCGCAGCTACGCCGCGCGGCTCGACGGCCTGTGCCGCATCGCGGTCAAGGAAGCCCAGGACGGCGAACGCATCCTGCCTGGCCACGCCTACATCGCTCCCGGCGGCCTGCACCTTTGCGTGGACCGCAGCGGTGCCAACTACATTGCGCGGGTGCAGGACGGCGAGCCGGTCAACCGCCACAAGCCGTCGGTGGAGGTGCTGTTCCGTTCCGCAGCCCGCGTCGTCGGCCCCAACGCGATCGGCATCATGCTCACGGGCATGGGGGCCGACGGTGCCCGCGCGATGAAGGAAATGCGCGACGCCGGCAGCTACAACTATGCGCAGGACGAAGCGAGCTGCGTCGTCTTCGGCATGCCACGCGAGGCGATCCAGGCCGGCGCCGCGCACGAGGTGCTGCCCCTGACCCGCATCGCACCTGCGCTGCTGGAGCGGCTGCGCACGACGGCCGGCGTGAGCCTGAACCGCCTCTGAGCATCCGGGCGCAAGACCCTGACCCCACGGGGCACGCGCTTGCCTTCTCACCCCTGCCGGGCACGCCGGCACAGCGCGAGCAGTTCCTCGCGGGGCACGGGCTTGGCCAGCAGTTGCTCCATGCCGGCGGCCAGCGCCAGCGGCGCGTCTTCCGTGTCCGCACTGGTGCCGACCACATGGACGGCACTGCCGCCGCTTTCGGCGCGCAGGGTGCGTGCGAGTTCGTAGCCGTCCATGCGCGGCATGCGGCAGTCGGTGATCACCAGGCGGTGATGGTGCGCACGCCAGAGGTCCAGCGCCTCCTGCCCGTCGTCGGCCACATCGACGACGCAGCCGCCTGCCTCCAGGTGCGTGGTGAGCAGCAGTTGCTGCACCCTGTCGTCGTCGACGACCAGCACGCGCAAGGGCCCGCCCTCATCGGGGTCTGGAAGGGCGCTCTCGGGGGACGCCATGATCCTGTCCTCGGTTGACAGTGGAGGGCTTCGACGTGACCGCTCATGGTCCACGCCGGGATCCGCCATCGCGCCTGCGATGCGCGTCACCGTCATGCTGCCACGACTTGCGCCATCCGCAAACCGGGAAGAGCAAGGGGAATGCCCAGGCGCCCTGGCGGGCGCGAGCGGTCCCTCCGGTGGTCATTCCGAGAGGAACAAGGCCTGCAGGTCGCTCAGGAAGTCGAATCCGCGCGCGGTCGGCCAGACGCGGTGCAGGTCGCGTTCGACCAACCCCAGGCGCTCCGCCTCGTCCAGGCCCGCCGCGATCGCCGAGACCGGCAGCCCGGTACGCTCGGTGAACCGCGCCAGCTCGAAGCCCTCGCGCAGGCGTAGCGCGTTGAGCATGAACTCGAACGGCAGGTCCTCGCGTCGCACCTCCTCGTCCTGCGCCACCGCCTGCCCCGCCAACGCGCCTTCCATGTACCGGGCGGGCTCCCGGAAGCGGACCTGCCGGACCACCCGGTGGGGAAAGCTCAGCTTGCTATGCGCGCCGGCACCGATGCCCAGGTAGTCGCCGAAACGCCAGTAGTTGAGGTTGTGCGCGCAGGCGTGGCCCGGTCGGGCGTAGGCCGAGACTTCGTAGCGTTCCAGCCCTGCCCGCGCGGTCAGCGTTGCGATCAGGTCCAGCATCTGCGACGCCAGGTCGTCGTCCGGCACTTGGGGTGGGTACTTGGCGAAGTAGGTGTTGGGCTCCAGCGTGAGATGGTAGACCGACAGGTGGGGCGGCTCGAAGGACAGCGCCTGGCGCAGATCGGCCTCGCACTCGGCCAATGTCTGGCCGGGCAGCGCGTACATCAGATCCAGATTGAAGGTTTCGAAGCACTGGCGCGCCTCCTCGACCGCCGCGACGGCCTGCGCCCGGTCGTGCACCCGGCCCAGCGCCTTGAGCTTCGCATCGTCGAAGCTCTGCACGCCGATGGACAAGCGCGTCACACCGGCTGCCCGATACCCTCGGAAGCGGTCCCGCTCGAAGGTGCCCGGGTTGGCCTCCAGCGTGACCTCGCAGCCCGGCTCCAATGGCAGCAGCGCGCGCACGTCGGCCAGCAGCCGGTCGATCGACTCCGGCGAGAACAGGCTGGGCGTGCCGCCGCCGATGAAGATGCTGTGTATGCGCCGGCCCCATACCAGCGGAAGTGCGGCTTCCAGGTCTGCACGCAGGGCATCGAGGTAGCGCGGCTCGGGCAATTCGCCGCGCGCTCCCCCCAGGGCCGGAACCTGCCCGGGCAGCGCGACGGTCTGTACCCGCGAGCGAGCCAGCTCGTGGGAGTTGAAGTCGCAGTACGGGCACTTCCTGAGGCACCACGGCAGGTGCACGTAGAGCGCCAGGGGCGGCACTGCCCCCAGGTTCAGCGTGCCGGGCCGCAGGTAGCGGTGGACGACCTCGGGGTTCATCGCGACGACGGCTGCGCGGCCTCAGCGGCCGGCCAGCCACACCTCGAGCATCATCGCGGTGAGCTGGCGTGCGGCCTGGGCGCGGTGGCTGTGCGTGTTCTTGACCTCGGCGCCCAGCTCGGCAACGCTCGCCCCCAGGGCAGGAATCCACATGAGCGGGTCGTAGCCAAAGCCGCCCGCGCCACGCGGGGCCTCCAGCACCTCGCCCTCCCAGCGCCCCATGGCGATCAGGGGTTCGGGGTCGTTCGCACTGCGTACGGCCACCAAGGCGCAGACGAAGCGGGCCCGGCGTTCCGTCACGCCGGCCAGCTGGCGCAACAGTTCCCGGTTGTTCGCGTCGTCCTCGCGCGGGCCGCCGAAAAGCGTGGCGTACCGCGCCGAGAGCACGCCCGGCGCACCGCCCAGCGCCTCCACGCTCAGGCCCGAGTCGTCCGCCAGCGCGGCGAGCCCGGTCAGGCGGGAGGCGTGCCTCGCCTTCTCCAGCGCGTTCTCGACGAAGGTCGGATGCGGCTCTGCCGCCTCCGGCACGCCCAGGGTGCCCTGGGCGACCAGTTCGACGCCCAGCGGGGCGAACAGTGCCTGCAGTTCCTGCAGCTTCTTCGCGTTGTTGGACGCCAGCACCACGCGCATGACGGCCCCCTTCAAATGCCTAGCGCCTGCCGCTGCAATGCGATCAGTTCGCGGATACCCTTGTCTGCCAGCGCAAGCAGGGATTCCAGTTCCTGCCGCGAGAAGGGCTCGCCCTCGGCCGTGCCCTGCACCTCGACGAAGCCGCCCGCACCCGTCATGACGACGTTCATGTCGGTGCCGCAGGCCACGTCCTCGACGTACTCCAGGTCCAGCAGCGGCGTACCGTCGACGACGCCCACCGACACGGCCGCCACGAAGTCGCGGATCGGCGAGCGCGTGACCTGGCCGCGGCTGAGCAGCCAAGTCACCGCATCGTGCGCCGCCACGAACGCGCCTGTGATGCTCGCGGTGCGCGTGCCCCCATCGGCCTGCAACACGTCACAGTCAAGATGGATCGTGCGCTCGCCCAGTGCGGCCAGATCGAACACGGCACGCATCGAGCGGCCGATCAGGCGCTGGATCTCCTGCGTGCGGCCGCTTTGCTTGCCGCGCGCCGCCTCACGATCGCTGCGCGTGTGCGTCGAGCGCGGCAGCATGCCGTACTCGGCCGTCACCCAGCCTTCGCCACTGCCCTTCTTGTGCGGCGGCACCCTCTCCTCCACCGAGGCGGTGCACAGCACCTTGGTGTCGCCGAACTCGACCAGCACCGAACCCTCGGCATGCTTGGTGTAGTGGCGCGTGATCTTCACCGGGCGCAGCGCATCGTGCGCACGCCCTGCAGTACGTTGGAATGGCATGGAAACAACCTTCAGTGAGGGCCCTATTGTCCCCCGGCCGGCAGGTCGACATCGCCGCCCATGCCGGAGCCCCCTCGGGGAGGGGGCTCGGGGCCCAACGGGCAGCCGCAGGCCATCGTTGGGCGCAGCAGAAGAAGGGCGCTCAGCCCTTCTTCTGCGAAGACCGGCGGATCGCCTCGTTGATCTCGCGGATCGACCGCTCGATCTCGGCCTCATCCAGGTCGTCCGGCTCCTGGCCGCCCAGGCCCGCCTGGATCGTCGACGCGAACACGTCCTCCGCCAGGGTCTGGGTCGAGATCGACTTGGTCGAGTCGAAATCCTCCGAGGATTCCCACTCGACCGCAAGCACGGTCACGTTGTCGCTCTTTCCGCCCGCGCGGCGCAGCGCCTGCTCGACGAGCTCCGGCACCGCGTCGGACACCGGCCGGACCGCCAGTTGCTCGACGATCTCGGCGTCGGGCACGCTGCTCCAGAGGCCGTCGGAGCACAGCAGCAGCCGGTCGCCCTGGTGCAGCAGCATCGGGCCCACGGTGTCGACCACCGGCTTGCCCGGGCTGCCCAGGCAGGTGAAGAGCACGTTGCGGTTGAAGCGCTCGCCCATGGGAACCACGCTGGCCAGCGTCTCCTGCAACTCGGAGTAGGAATGGTCGCGGGTGCGCGCGATGAGCTTGTCGCCGCGTACCAGGTACAGGCGCGAATCGCCGCAGTGGGCCCAGTAGGCCGCCCCGTTCTGGATCACGCAGGCCACGACCGTCGTGCGAGGCGTGTCGATCAGCGCCTTCTCGGTCGCATAGCGCAGCAGCTGGTGATGGCCGGCGATGATGGCATCGTGCAGGAAGCGGATGGGGTCCTTGAGCAAGGGTTTGGCGTCGCGCTGGAAGAGCGCGGCCATGGTCTGCAGCGCCAGCTGTGAGGCGACCTCGCCTTCCGGATGCCCGCCCATGCCATCGGCCAGCGCAAAGAGGCCTGCGTCACGGGTGTAGCAGTACCCCATGCGGTCTTCGTTCTTCTCGCGGCCGCCCTTGCGGCTGACCTGATAGACCGAGAACCTCATGGAGCCGCCCCCTTTCGCTTTCACTCGGCCCAGCTCACGCAGGCTTGCCGCCCTTGAGGTTTTCGAGTTGCAGCTTCAGCCGCTCGCTGAAGCTGAGCTTGGTGTAGCGCCGCTCGGTCTCACGCGCGAGTTCCTTCTGCAGCGCGAACACGCTTTGCGGGCGCGACAGCGGATCGAGCGCCATGCACCACTCGGTCACCTCGATCAGGTTGTCCGAATAGATGTTGCGCAGGCGCGAGAGCGACAACGTCAGGCGGTCCTTCTCCAGGCGCTGGGGCGCGTCGTTGGGTGGATAGCCCTGCATGCAGGCGTAGATGCAGGCGCCGATCGCGTAGATGTCGGTCCAGGGGCCGAGCGTGCCGTCCCGGCGGTACATCTCGGGCGCGGCGAAGCCAGGCGTGTACATCGGGCGGATGAAGTTGCCCTCCTTGGACAGCACCTCGCGCGCCGCGCCGAAGTCCAGCAGTACGGCCTTGTTGTCGTTCGTGATGAAGATGTTGGCCGGCTTGATGTCCAGGTGCAGCATCTTGTGCTGGTGGACGATGCGCAAGCCGCGCAGGATCTCGTCGAACAGCGAACGGATGGTCGACTCGCGGAAGACCTTGTCGCGCTTGAGTTCGCGCGCGGTGACGATGAAGTCCTGCAAGGTGTCACCCTGCAGGTAGTTCATCACCATGTAGACGGTCTCGTTCTCGCGGAAGAAATTGAGCACCGAGACGACACTGGGGTGCGAGATCTGCGCGAGCGACCGGCCTTCCTCGAAGAAGCTCTTGAGGCCCAGCCGGTACAGCGGCTGCTTCTCGGGCTTGACGCGCGGTGCCAGTTCTCCGGGGTTGCGCTCGGCCAGGGAGGCCGGCAGGTATTCCTTCAGCGCGACCAGCCGCTTGTCCTGGTCTTCGGCCAGGTAGACCACGCCAAAGCCCCCGGCCGCCAGCTTCTTGACGATCTGGTAACCACCGACCACGGTGCCGGGCGGCAACGGGGCTGGTTTGGGCTTTGACATAATCGGATTTTGCAATGCGATAAGTGTCATGGCAGTTTACAGCATGACCGGCTATGCGAGCGCCACCTCGCACCTGTCGGCACCCCCAAGCGAAGACGGTTTCGCGCGCGCTGCCTCCCCGGCCGGCGCGGTGACCGTCGAACTGCGCTCCGTCAACAGCCGCTTCCTCGACCTGGCCTTCCGCATGCCGGACGAACTGCGGGCGATCGAGCCGGCCTTGCGCGAGCTGCTGACCGGCGCCTTGCGCCGCGGCAAGATCGAATTGCGCCTCAACGCCGCCCGGGACACCGACAATGCCCTGCCCCAGCCGCAGCCCGAACAGCTCAACCGGCTGGCCGGCCTGCAGGCGACGGTGCAGTCCTGGCTGCCGCAGGCCGCCTCGCTGAGCGTGCACGAGGTGTTGCAGTGGTGCCGCGGCAGTGCGCCCGCCGAGCGCCTGGACGAGGCCGCGCTGCGGGCCGCGCGCCAGGCCGTCGAAGGCCTGCGCGAGGCCCGGGCTCGCGAAGGCGAGCGGCTGGTCGGCATCCTGATCGAGCGCATCGAGCGCCTGCGCCAGCTCGCGCAGCAGGCAGCCCCCCTCGTTCCGCAGGTGGTCGAGCGCCAGCAGCAGCGCTTCCTCGAACGCTGGCAGCAGGCGCTGGAGGCAGCCGGCGCGTCACAGTCGGTCAGCGCCGAAGCCCTGCAGGAACGCGCCCTCAACGAGGCGGCGGCCTACGCCCTGCGCATCGACGTGGCCGAGGAACTGGGCCGGCTGCAGGCCCACCTGGACGAGATCGAGCGGCTGCTGCGCGCCGGGGGCGAAATCGGCAAGCGCCTCGACTTCCTCATCCAGGAACTGCACCGCGAGGCCAACACGCTGGGCTCCAAATCCGCCGCGCTCGAGCTCACGCAGATCTCGGTCGAGATGAAGGTGCTGATCGAGCAGATGCGCGAGCAGGTCCAGAATATCGAGTGAGGGCGTCACCGTGGAATACCCCGGCAATCTATTCGTCGTCGCGGCGCCGAGCGGTGCCGGCAAATCCAGCCTGGTCAAGGCCCTGCTGGAACTGGACTCGCACCTGGTGGTCTCGATCTCCCATACCACGCGGCCGCCTCGCGGCCAGGAGCGCAATGGACGGGAGTACTGGTTCGTCAGCGAGCCGGAGTTCCGCCAGATGATCGACCGCGGCGAATTCTTCGAGTGGGCCGAGGTGCACGGCAACCTCTACGGCACCTCCCGCGCCGCGATCGAGGCGCGCATCGCGGCCGGTGAGGACGTGGTGCTGGAGATCGACTGGCAGGGCGCCCTGCAGATCAAGAAGCTCTTCCCCCACGCGGTGCTGATCTTCATCCTGCCGCCCAGCTGGGAGGAATTGCTGCAGCGCCTCAAGCGCCGGGGCGAGGATGGCGACTCGGTGATCGAGCGCAGGATGGCCAATGCCCGCGTGGAAGTGGCCCAGGCCCGGCACTTCGACTTCGTTATAATCAACGCTCTATTCGAGACGGCGCTTTTCGATCTCAAGGCGATCGTCCACGCGCAGCGACTCAAGTACGCTGCCCAGCGCCGCACGAAGAAGCTCGTGTTCGAAGCGCTCGGCCTCGAGTGACCCACCCTTTTGCTGTGTTCTGAGGCGTCCCACGCCGGCGTCTGGAGAATTGCTATGGCTCGCATCACCGTCGAAGACTGCCTGCAGAAAGTCCCGAACCGCTTCCAGCTCGTGCTGGCCGCCACGTACCGGGCCCGCATGCTCAGTCAGGGCCACGCACCCAAGATCGACGCGAAGAACAAGCCGGCCGTGACGGCCCTGCGCGAGATCGCGGCGGGCGAGGTCGGTCTGGAGATGCTGCGCAAGGTGCCGACGTGATTCTGCTCACCTCCCGAGCGGCTGCGGCGCTCCCCCCTGGAAGGGGGGCGCTGCCGGTGGACCGGCGCAGCCGGATCCACGACAGCCGCTGGGCTGGGTCCCGGTTCCTTCGGTAGGCCGAGGGCGAACCGACGCAGGGCGGCCCGGCGCGCCGGCGGCCCGGAATCCGCCCTGGGCGGGAGTTCTATTCCGGAAGGCGGCAGCTGGACCGCGAAAACCGCGCTACATTCGCTGCATGGCCGTTCACGCCGCTTCCACCAGCAAGAAGCACGCGCCCGCCCCTGCGCAGGCGCCGGTGCATGGCGCGCACGAGGATGCGGCGGCGGCCTCCTTCGCCGCCCTGGTCCATCGGCTGGACTATCTCGACCCCACCGATATCAAGCGCATCCGCGAAGCCTACCGGTACGCCGACGAGGCGCACCTGGGCCAGTTCCGTGCGAGCGGCGAGCCGTACATCACCCATCCCATCGCGGTAGCGGGCCTGTGCGCCGACTGGAAGCTCGACGCCCAGGCGATCATGGCCGCGCTGATGCACGACGTGATGGAAGACAGCGGCGCGACCAAGGTCGAGCTGATCGAGCGCTTCGGCGCCTCGACCGCCGAACTGGTCGACGGGCTGACCAAGCTGGACAAGCTCCAGTTCTCCACCCGCGAGGAGTCGCAGGCCGAATCCTTCCGCAAGATGCTTTTGGCGATGGCGCGCGACGTGCGCGTCGTGCTGATCAAGCTGGCCGACCGGCTGCACAACATGCGCACGATGGAGGCCATGCCGGCCGCCAAGCGCAGCCGCATCGCCCGCGAGACGTTGGACATCTACGCCCCCATCGCCCACCGCCTCGGCCTGAACCAGGTCTACCGCGAACTGCAGGAGCTGTCGTTCAAGTACCTGCTGCCCTGGCGATTCTCGGCCTTGGCCAAGGCCGTTCAGAAGGCCCGCGGGCACCGGCGGGACATCGTGGACCGCATCCGACACGAAGTCGAGCGCGCCTTCAACGATGCCTCCCTGCCGGTGCAGATCCACAGCCGCGAGAAGACGCTCTATTCCATTTACCGCAAGATGCGCGAGAAGCACCTGAGCTTCGCGCAGGTGAATGACATCTTCGGGTTCCGGGTGGTGGTCTCCACGCTGCCCGAATGCTACCTGGCGCTGGGTGTGCTGCACCAGCTTTACAAGCCGATGCCCGGGCGCTTCAAGGACTACATCGCCATCCCCAAAGCCAACGGTTACCAGTCGCTGCACACCACCCTGGTCAGCCCTCTGGGCACACCGGTGGAGTTCCAGATCCGCACCGAGCCGATGCACATGGTGGCGGAGAAGGGCATCGCCGCCCACTGGGTCTACAAGGCCGCGGGCACGGCGCATCAGGGACTGACCGAGGCCCAGCGGGTGGGCATGGTCTCGCTGCAGTCGCTCATCGACATCCAGGACGAAACGCGGGATGCCGCAGAGTTCCTGGAGCACGTGAAGATCGACCTCTTCCCTGACGCGGTCTACGTGTTCACGCCCAAGTCCAAGATCCTGGCCTTGCCGCGTGGGGCGACCCCGGTGGACTTCGCCTACGCGATCCACTCGGACATCGGAGACCACACCGTGGCGGCCAAGGTCAACGGCGAGCAGGTGGCCCTGCGCACCGAGCTGCGCAGCGGTGACGTCGTCGAGATCATCACCGCGCCGATCTCGCGCCCCAATCCGGCGTGGCTCAACTTCGTGCGCACCGGTCGCGCCCGCTCCAAGATCCGCCACTACCTCAAGAACATGAAGCAGGAGGAATCGCTCGAACTGGGCGAGAAGCTCCTGACCCAGGCGATGCGCGCCGAGGGCCTGCACCTGCCGCCCGGGGACGAGTCCGAGGGCGAGGGCGCGCCGCTGTGGCAGGCGCTGGTGCGCTGGAGCGGCAACCGCACCCGCAGGGAACTGCTGATCGACATCGGCCTGGGCAAGAAGATCGCGACCATCGTGGCCAAGCGCCTGGCCAAGCTGATGGCCGAGGCGGGTGCCAAGCCCGACGCCCTGACCCTCTCGATGAGCCGCTACCTGCACGACGACAGCACCCCTGCCCAGACGCTGGTCACGCTGGACGGCAGCGAGGGCGCGACGGTGCAGATGGCCACCTGCTGCCGCCCCATCCCGGGCGACTCCATCGTCGGCTACCTGGGCCGCGGCGAGGGGCTCGTGGTGCACACGACGGACTGCCATGTCGGCAAGCGGCTTTTCCAGCGGGACAGCGAGCGCTGGATCGCGGTCGAATGGGCCGAGGAACTGCAGCGTCCGTTCGAGACGGCAGTCTCACTGCTGGTGCAGAACGGCAAGGGCGTGCTGGCGAAGGTGGCCCAGGCGGTGAGCGAGGCCGAAGCGGACATCACCCACATCGACATGGGCCATGACCCCGGGCATGCGACCATCGAGCTGCGCCTGCTGCTCTCCGTGCGCGATCGCGTGCACCTGGCGCAGGTGCTGCGCACCCTCAAGCGCTCGCCGCTGGTACTGCGCGTGGCGCGCATCAAGCCACAGTGATTCGGTCTTCGGGCTGCGTGGCGGCCCCGGCTCCGTGGCGGCCCCGCCATCAACCACGTGGGTCGCTCAAGCCTCCCCCGGCTGGGGATAGCGCACTTCCAGCACCTCGATCTTCTCGACACCGCCCGGCGTGACAAGCTGCACCTCGTCGCCTTCGCGGGCCTTGAGCAGTGCCCGCGCGATCGGCGAGATCCAGCTCACCTCGCCCTTGAGGCTGTCGGCCTCGTCGATACCCTTGATCGTGATCGTGCGTTCCTCGCCCTTGCCGTTGGCGTAGGTCACGGTGGCGCCGAAGAAGATCTGGTCGCTGCCGTGATGCAGCGAAGGGTCCGCCACCTCGGCGATGTCCAGCCGCTTGGTGAGGAAGCGGATGCGCCGGTCGATCTCGCGCAGGCGCTTCTTGCCGTACAGGTAGTCGCCATTTTCCGAGCGGTCGCCGTTCGAAGCCGCCCAGGACACCACCTCGACCACCTTGGGACGTTCGACGTCGATCAGGCGCATCAGTTCCTCCCGCAGGCGGCGGTAGCCCTGCGGGGTGATGTAGTTCTTCGTGCCTTGCGGCAGCGCCGGCAGCTCGAGGTCGTCGTCCTCGGCGCCGTCAGTTTCCTTGGTGAATGCCTTGCTCATGACGTGCTTGCGCGGTCCCGCTGCCGGAGCGACTCGGCCGCGGGGTTCGATTCAACGGCAATTGTCGCTCCGCGCGGTGCTGCGTGCGGCTTCGTCCACGATCCAGTCACGCAGACGCGCGAGCAGCGGATCGCCGACCTTGCGCTCCGGCAGCACGAGGTAGTACCACCGCTCGCCAGGCTGGGCGCGGTCGCAGGCGATGACCAGTTCGCCGCGGGCGAGTTCCGCCTCGATCAGCAGCGGGGGGATCAGCGCCACACCCATGCCGTGCGCTGCCGCCATCGCGAGCATCGAGAACAGCTCGTAGCGCGGGCCGGCGCTGTCGCGCGGGTGGTGCACACCCTGGGCCTCGAACCATTGACCCCAGGCCTGCGGCCGGGTGCTCTGCTGCAGCAAGGGGAGCGCGGCGAGCTCCTGCGGCGTCAACCGAACGCGGCCGCCTAGCAGCGCCGGGCTGCATACGGGGGCGAGGTCCTCCCGCAGCAGCGCCACCGCCTCGACCCCCGGCCAGTTCGCCAGTTGCGCCGGCGTGCCGGCGTAGAGGGCGGCGTCGAACTCGCTGTCGGCGAACAGGAAGGGCCGGGTGCGAGTCTCCAGGTTCAGCACCAGATCGGGGTGCCGCTCGGCCAGGCGCGGCAGGCGGGGCACCAGCCAGCGGGTCGCGAAGGTGGGCACGACGGCCAGGTCCAGGGTGCCTGCGGCGCCCGGGTGGGCCATCAGCGCGAGGGTGTCGCGCTCGACCGCCTCCAGGCGAGGGCCCACGCGGCGCGCGTAGGCCGCCCCGGCTTCGGTCAGCACCACGCCGCGGCGCGTGCGGCGAAAGAGCGGCACGCCCAGGTAGTCCTCCAGGGAGCCGATCTGCCGACACACCGCGCTTTGCGTCAGCGCCAGTTCCCCGGCGGCCTTGGTGAAGCTCTCGTGGCGGGCGGCCGCCTCGAAGCACACGAGCGCCTGGGTACTGGGGATCTTGCGTTTCATTGTGCGGAACTGGCAAGGGTACGATCGAAGAGAAGGACGTCGGGCGCACTTCGAAGTTCCATTCTTTCACACCGTGCTGCGAAAAACTCGTTTGTCTCGGGCAGGCCCGGGGCCTACCATGGGGCATCCGTTTCGAACCGCATTCCGAGGAGACCGTCATGGCCCAGGCCCCGAAGGCCAGCTTCCAGTGGGACGACCCGCTGCTGCTGGACCAGCAACTGACCGAAGACGAGCGCATGGTGCGCGACGCCGCCCGCGCCTACTGCCAGGACAAGCTGATGCCCCGCGTGCTGGAGTCGTTCCGGCACGAGAAGACCGATCCGGCCATCTTCCGGGAAATGGGCGAACTGGGCCTGCTGGGCCCGACCATTCCCGCCGAGTACGGCGGGGCCGGCCTCAACTACGTGAGCTACGGCCTCATCGCGCGGGAAGTCGAGAGGGTCGACTCCGGTTACCGGTCCATGATGAGCGTGCAGTCCTCGCTGGTGATGGTGCCGATCTACGAGTTCGGCTCGCAGGCGCAGCGCCGCAAGTACCTGCCCAAGCTCGCCAGCGGCGAGTGGATCGGCTGCTTCGGCCTGACCGAGCCCAACCACGGCTCCGACCCGGGCAGCATGGAGACCCGTGCGCGCAGGGTCGAGGGCGGCTTCCGGCTGTCGGGCAGCAAGATGTGGATCACCAACAGCCCGATCGCCGACGTGTTCGTCGTGTGGGCCAAGAATGACGAGGGCCGCATCCGCGGCTACATCCTCGAAAAGGGCATGCAGGGCCTGTCCGCGCCGGCGATCCACGGCAAGGTCGGGCTGCGCACCTCCATCACCGGCGAGATCGTGATGGACGACGTGTTCGTGCCGGCCGACAACGAGCTGCCGAACGTGGAGGGCCTGAAGGGCCCGTTCACCTGCCTCAACAGCGCCCGCTACGGCATCGCCTGGGGCGCGCTGGGCGCCGCGGAGTTCTGCTGGCACGCCGCGCGCAACTACGTGCTCGAGCGCAAGCAGTTCGGCCGGCCGCTGGCGGCGAACCAACTGATCCAGAAGAAGCTGGCCGACATGCAGACCGAGATCACCCTCGGTCTGCAAGGCTGCCTGCGCCTGGGCCGCATGAAGGACGAGGGCACCGCCGCGCCGGAGATCACCTCGATCATGAAGCGCAACTCCTGCGGCAAGGCGTTGGACATCGCCCGCACCGCGCGCGACATGCACGGCGGCAACGGCATCAGCGACGAGTACGGCGTGATCCGCCATGTCGTGAACCTGGAAGTGGTCAACACCTACGAGGGCACGCACGACATCCACGCGCTGATCCTGGGCCGCGCCCAGACAGGGATCCAGGCCTTCAGCGCGTGATGACCGGCGTGTCTTCCAGCCCTGCCCCGACCACCGCCCTCGGCCACCTGCGGGTGCTGGATCTGTCGCGCGTGCTCGCCGGCCCCTGGTGCGGTCAGATCCTGGCCGACCTGGGCGCAGAGGTCATCAAGGTCGAGAAGCCCGGCGAAGGCGACGACACCCGGCACTGGGGGCCGCCCTTCCTCAAGGATGCGGACGGGCGCGACACCGACGAGGCCACCTACTACACCTGCGCCAACCGCAACAAGCGCTCGGTCACCATCGACATCGCCCAGCCAGAGGGTCAGGCCCTGGTGCGCGAGCTCGCGGCGCGCAGCGACGTGCTGATCGAGAACTTCAAGGTGGGCGGGCTCAAGCGCTACGGGCTGGACTACGAGTCGCTGCGCGAGCTGAATCCCCGTCTCGTCTACTGCTCGATCACGGGCTTCGGCCAGACCGGCCCCTACGCGCCGCGCGCCGGCTACGACCTGCTGGTGCAGGCCGCCAGCGGGATGATGAGCATCACCGGCCGCCCCGACCAGGAGCCGGGCGGCGGGCCGATGCGCGTGGGGGTGGCGATCACCGACCTGTTCACCGGCGTGTACGCAGCCACGGCGATCCTCGCCGCGCTGGAGGTGCGCCACCGCACCGGCCGGGGCCAGCACATCGACATGGCGCTGCTGGACGTGGGCATGGCCATGCTCGCCAACCAGGCGTCGGCCTTCCTCAACACCGGCCGCGCGCCGCAGCGCCAGGGCAACAGCCATCCGAGCATCGTGCCGTACCAGGACTTCCCCACCGCCGACGGCGCGATGCTGCTGGCCATCGGCAACGACGGGCAGTTCGCACGCTTCTGCGAGGCGGCGGGCGTGCCGGAATGGGCGCGCGACGAGCGCTTCGCGACCAACACCTCGCGTGTGAGACACCGCGCGCTGCTGGTGCCGATGATCGCCGAGCTGACGCGCCGGCGCACGACCGGGGAGTGGGTGCGGCTGCTCGAAGACCGGGCCGTGCCCTGCGGGCCGATCAACGACATCGCGCAGGCCTTCGACGACGAGCAGGTGCAGGCGCGCGGGCTGCGTGTGGACCTGCCGCACCCGCGCTTCGGCCGGATCGGCGGTGTCGCCAGCCCGCTGCGCCTGTCGGAGACGCCGCCCGTGGCGCACAGTGCCCCGCCGGACCTCGGGCAGCACACCGACGAGGTGCTGCAGCGCGTGCTGGGGCTGGACGAGCAGCGGCTGCGCGAGCTGCGGTCGCGCGGCGTGGTGTGAGGCATTTGCCCGCGACCCGAAGCCCGGCGGCGGCGCACCTCAACGCGCCATGCGGTCGATGCGCTTGGCCAGCACGACGGACGTCGTGGTCTTGATCACGCCTTCTACCTCGCCGATCTCGTCGAGCAGCGCGTCCAGCCGCTCGGGCGTTTCCGCCCGCAGCCAGGCCACGTAGTCGAACTCGCCGCTCACGGTGCACAGCAACTGCACCTCGGGCATGCGTGACAGGTGGCGCGCGACGTCCTTGCCCGACTTGGGCTGCACGGTGATGCCCACGTAGGCCTGGATGGAGCGCCCCTCCACGTCCTGGGCCAGGCGCACGGTGTAGCCCGCGATCACCTGCTGCTGCTCCAGACGTGCCAGCCGGGCCAGCACCGTCGTGCGCGCCACCCCGAGCTTGCGCGCCAGGTTGGCCGAGCTCTCGCGCGCATTGACCTGCAGCAGCGAGATCAGCGCCCGGTCCAGATCATCCAGTGTTTTCACCAATTCGAGACGAAGTGACGAAGTTGTTCGTCATTATGACGAACAATCATGTTCTTTCGTCGAACTCATGCTACCAATCGTCAGACGGTCTTCCTAGACTGGGCCTCGCCAAGACCAGCAACAGGAGGACGAGATGAGGATCGCATTGCTCGGCGCCGGCCACATCGGCCAGACCATCGCGCGGCTCCTGAGCGGCGCGGGCGACTACCAGGTCACGGTGATCGACCGCAGCGAGGCCGCCTTGCAACGGCTCGATGCGCGGGCGGTCGGGGTCCGCCAAGCCGACACCGAGGACGACGCCGCACTGGTGGCCGCCCTGCGCGGACACGACGCGGTGATCAACGCGCTGCCCTATCACTGCGCGATCCGCGTCGCCACGCAGGCGCGCGAGGTCGGGTGCCACTACTTCGACCTGACCGAGGACGTGGCCGCGACGCGCGCGATCAAGCGCCTGGCCGAGGGCGCACCGATCGCCTTCATGCCGCAATGCGGGCTGGCACCGGGCTTCATCGGCATCGTCGCGCACCACCTGACGCGCGGCTTCGACGAGTTGCACGAGGTCAAGATGCGGGTGGGCGCACTGCCCGCCTTTCCGACCAACTCGCTCAAGTACAACCTCACCTGGAGCGTGGACGGGCTGATCAACGAGTACTGCCACCCGTGCGAGGCCATCCGGGACGGCGAGCGCACGGAGCTGCTGCCGCTGGAGGGGCTGGAGCACTTCGCGCTCGACGGCGTCGAGTACGAGGCCTTCAACACCTCGGGCGGGCTCGGCACCCTGTGCGAAACGCTGGCCGGGCGCGTGCGCGCGCTGGACTACAAGTCGGTGCGCTACCCCGGCCATTGCGAGCTGATGAAGATCCTGCTCGAGGAACTGCAGCTGCGGCACGACCAGGAAACACTCAAGAACATCCTGCGCCGCTCGGTGCCGACCACGATGCAGGACGTGGTGCTGGTGTTCGTGACGGTCAGCGGGCTCAAGCACGGCCAGCTGGTGCAGGAGGTGTTCGCGCGCAAGATCTTCGCCGAGCGGCACGGCGAACATCCGCTCAGCGCAATCCAGATCACCACCGCCGCGGGGGTCTGCGCGGCCGTGGACCTGTTCCGCCAAGGCAAACTTCCGCGCAGCGGCTTCGTCCGGCAGGAGCAGATCGAGCTGGACGACTTCCTGTCCAACCGTTTCGGGCAGGCGTACCAGCAGTCGCGCCACGTGGAGTCGATCAGCTGAAGCGAACAAGGAGACACGAGATGGACATCGAGACCCTGATGGTCCGCCTGGGCGTGCCGCGCGAGCACTGGCAGGGTGGCACGCTGGAAAGCCGCTCGCCGATCGACGGCACCTTGCTGGGTCGCGTGGCCGAGCACGCCGCGCAGGAGGCCCGCGCACGCATCGACGCCGCGCACGAGGCCTTCCTGCGCTGGCGTGAGGTGCCCGCGCCCCGCCGCGGCGAGCTGGTGCGGCTCTTCGGCGAGGAGCTGCGCCGCCACAAGGACGATCTCGGCCGGCTCGTGTCGCTGGAGGTGGGCAAGATCGCGACCGAAGGCGCCGGCGAGGTGCAGGAGATGATCGACATCTGCGACTTCGCCGTGGGCCTGGCGCGTCAGCTGCATGGCCTGACCATCGCGAGCGAGCGGCCCGGCCACCGGATGATGGAGACCTGGCATCCGCTCGGCGTCGTCGGGGTGATCAGCGCGTTCAACTTCCCGGTCGCGGTCTGGTCCTGGAACGCGGCGCTCGCCCTGGTCTGCGGTGACGCGGTGGTGTGGAAGCCGTCCGAGAAGACTCCGCTGTGCGCCCTCGCGACCCAACGCCTCTTCGAGCGCGCCTGCGAGCGCTACGGCGAGCCCGCGCTCGCCGCGCTGTCGCAGGTGCTGATCGGCGACGCGCGGGTCGGCGAGGTGCTGGTCGACCACCCGCGCGTGCCGCTGGTCTCGGCCACCGGCAGCAGCCGCATGGGCCGCGCGGTCGCACCCCGCGTCGCGCAGCGCTTCGGCCGCTGTCTGCTGGAGTTGGGCGGCAACAACGGCATCGTCGTCACCCCCTCGGCCGACCTGGATCTCGCGCTGCGTGCCATCGTGTTCGCCGCCGTCGGCACGGCCGGCCAGCGCTGCACCACGGCGCGCCGTCTCATCGTGCACGAGAACGTCGCCGCCCCCCTGTTGGAGCGGCTGCGCCAGGCTTACGCGAGCCTGCGCATCGGCCACCCGCTGGAAGACGGCACGCTGGTCGGGCCGCTGATCGACAGGGCGGCCTTCGATGCGATGCAATCCGCCCTCGAGCAGGCCCGCCGCGACGGCGGCCGCGTGGAAGGCGGCGAGCGTGTGCTGGCCGAGCGGTTTCCCGAGGCGTGGTACGTCCGCCCGGCGCTGGTCGAGATGCCCGCGCAGACCGAGGTCGTGCGGCAGGAGACCTTCGCGCCCATCCTCTACGTGCTGCGCTACCGCGACTTCGACGAAGCCCTGCGCCTGCACAACGACGTCCCGCAGGGCCTGTCGTCGGCGATCTTCACGAACGACCTGCGCGAAGCCGAGACCTTCCTGTCCGCGCGCGGTTCGGACTGCGGCATCGCCAACGTCAACATCGGCACCTCCGGCGCGGAGATCGGCGGCGCCTTCGGCGGAGAGAAGGAAACGGGCGGGGGACGGGAGTCCGGCTCGGACTGCTGGAAGGCCTACATGCGACGGGCGACCAACACGGTCAACTATTCGCGCGCGCTGCCGCTGGCCCAGGGCGTGAAGTTCGACCTGTAGGACGCCACAGCGTCGTCGCCGACGCCGGCGCGAACGTGAGATAGCGCGCACGGGGTGCCGATGTGGGCGCCCACATGCCGGAAGTCACGCGGCCCGCGCGCGGTCTGCGCGAGAATGCCGGCAGACGTGTCTCGCTTCTCGCGCCCTGCGCGCTCCTTCCGATGTCGCTCGATGTCCAGACGCTGCTCGTCTGCCTGATGCTCAGTGTCCTGGCGATCGCGACGGCCCTGCCCGCGGTGATCGGCTGGCGGGCCAGTCCGGGAGCGCGCCATGTCCAGGCCGCGGCCGTCGGGCAGGCATTGGGCTGGGTCGCGTTTCTCGTCGCGCCTGGCATCCACGACCAATGGGTCAGCACGCTGTCGATCGGGCTGATCGGCGCGAGCTTCGTCGCGATGTGGCTGGCAGCGCGTTGCTGGCTCGGTCCGCGGCCCGGCGCGTCGGTCCTGATCGCAGCGTCGGTGCTGACGCCGCTCGGCTACGGGTTCGGCTTCGGCGACTACGCCTTTCGGGTGGGGTGGTCCAACTTCGGCCTGGCGGTGCAGATCGGCTGCGTCTGCGTCGCGCTCCTGTGGCCTGCCCCCGGTACCAGCCTCCGCTGGCGGGCACTGGTCGCCGCCTCGCTCGGCGCGCTCGCGCTCGTCACGATCGGTCGCGGCGTGCTGGGTGCCTTCTACACCGAGCTCTATCCCTACTACCGCGCACCGCACCCGCTCAACATCGCCGCAGCGCTGACCAACCACGTCGCACTCGTGCTCACGATGCTTGGCTTCCTCGTGGCATGGCACGAGGAAGCCGAACGTGACTTGCGCCGGCTGGCGGACACTGATGCGCTGACCGGCCTGTTCAACCGCCGTGCCTTCGAACTGCGGTGTGAGGACGCGCTCGCGCAGGCCAGGCGCCACGGCGACTCGGGCTGCCTGGTGCTACTCGATATCGACCACTTCAAGGGCCTCAACGACCGTCATGGTCATGCGGCCGGCGACGCCGCGCTGCGCGCCTTCGGGCGGGTGCTGCAGGCCAGCCTGCGCCGGGGCGACCTCGCGTGCCGGTGGGGCGGCGAGGAGTTCTGCGTGTTGTTGACGCGCGCCGACCCGGCGGCGGCACAGAGTTTCGACGAACGGCTGCGCCAGGCGCTTGCACAGGCCGCCCCGGCTCCGCTGCGCGAGGAGCTGACATACAGCGCCGGCATCGCCGGATTCGAAGGCGGCAGCATCACGCTGGAGAGCCTGATCCGCCGAGCCGACGAGGCGCTGTACCGGGCCAAGGCCGAAGGCCGCGACCGCTCGCTCCTGGAAGCCAGCCTCAGCGAGCCCCCGCTGGACTCGACACTTCCACCGTGAAGCAGTCGTCGAACCCCTCCTGCTCGCCCTTGTGGGCGTAGCCCATGGGATTGGCGACCACCCGGCATCGCCAAGGCCGCCCCTGGCGCTCGCCCCGCACCTCGTAGTCCACGCGGTGATGCAGATGCCCGTGGATCCACAGGTCCGCGAACGACAGCAAGGGATCGAGCGCGTTGCAAAAGCCCGCGGTCCCCGGGACGAGCCCGTACCGTGGATCCGCACTGCGCAGTGTCGGCGCGAAATGCGTCACCGCCACCGTCGGCCCCGCGTGCGGGACCGCCAGTGCCTGCGCGAGCCAGGCCTGGCAATCGAGCCCCAGGTCGCGCAGGGCCTCCGCCAGCATCGGCTGTCCATGCCTGAGCGTCGTGTTCCTCGACAGGTAGTAGTTCGCCGCCCGCAGTGCCTTGCCGCGACGCCGTAGCACCTCGTCCTCGTCACCCCGCGTCAATGCCTCCTGCGCCAGGGCGTCGAAGTCCGTCCACAGCGTCGTGCCGACGAAGCGGACGCCCTCGATGACGAGCGTCCGGCGCTCCAGCCATTCGATACCGAGCCGGTCGCAGGCCGCCTGCAATTCGGCGTGCGTCTGGTCGTAGTCCCGCCCGTCGTACTCGTGGTTGCCCGGCAGGTAAAGCACGCGGGACCACGGCGCGCCGAGACGCGGTGCGAAGCGACGCAGACCGTAGTCGGGCTCGGCAAGCCGTGAGCCCTGCTGGTACGAGCCGATGTCGCCTGCCAGCACCAGCAGATCCGCCGCGGGCGCGCGACAGGGCCGGTATTCCGGATGAGTCTCGAGGTGGAGATCGGAAAGCACCTGGATACGCATGGTCGCAATGTTCGCATCCCTCGTGCCGCCCGGGCAGGCGCGGCTCCGCGGAACGCTGGTATGCAGGTTGCCAGCAGGCGTCAGCCCCTCGCTTCATGTCCACGATGACCGACACCCTCGTACACCGACTGCCTCGTCTCGTCCTCGACCGGGATCTCGGCCCTGGAAGCGACCCCGCCGCGCCTCTGTGCGAATGGATCGTGACCAACGGCATCGGCGGCTACGCCTACGGCACGCTCGACGGCGTGCCGGCCCGCCGCTATCACGGCCTGCTCGTCGCCAGCCTTTCCCATCCTCGCGGCAGGCACGTGCTGATCCCGGCCATCGACGAGGTCGTCGCGCACGCACAAGGCCGGACCCGGCTCGCCGGTCCGCCGCGCGAGCCACGGGAAGAGGTCGGCGGTCGCTGGCGCAGCCTGCGCGAGTTCCGCCTCGAAGGCGCACTGCCGGTGTGGACCTACCAGGTCGGCGACCTGCTGATCGAACGCCGCCTCGTGATGCCGCACGGACACAACGCCGTCGCGCTGCAATGGAAGCTGCTGTCCGGCCCGCCCTGCCGCTTGATGCTCCGTCCGTACCTGGACATGCGCCGCCAGGACGAGACCCTGTCATGCGGTGGACAGCCCGGCTTCCGCTGGTGCGGGACGGTCGAGAGCGCGCAGGCCTTCGAATGCGTGTCCAGCCGGGCGCCCGCCCTCGCGCTGCACATGCGCGTGAGCCCGGAGGCCGCAACGTTCGATCCGACCCCTCACCGTGAACCGGACGTGCGGCTGGCCGTGGAAGAGACCCGCGGGTACGAGCATCGCGTCGACCTGCACAGCCCGGGGCGCTGGGAGGTCGAGCTGCGGGTGGGCACACCTGTCGTGCTGCAGGCGTGGGTCGACGAGCCGCCTCCCGCCCCCTTCGATGCACTCGTCGAGGCCGAGCAGCACCGCCAGGCCGCGTTGCTCGACCGGGCGGGCCCTCCGGACGGCTGGAGCGCGCGGCTCACCCTCGCGGGCGACCAATTCGTCATCCAGCCCGGCACGCGCAGCGACACGACCGAGGCGGCGGTGCCGGACGACTTCCGCAGCGTCATCGCCGGCTACCCCTGGTTCGGCGACTGGGGGCGCGACACGATGATCTCGCTGGAAGGGCTCGCCTTGTGCACCGGCCGATATGCGGAGGCGCGGGCCATCCTGCACACCTTCGGCCACTACATCCGCGACGGCCTGCTGCCCAACCTCTTTCCCGAAGGCGGCCGGGAGGCGCTGTACCACACGGTGGATGCGACGCTGTGGTTCTTCCACGCGGTGGCCCGCTATGTGCAGTACACCGGCGACGAGACACTGATCGACGAGCTCTACCCGCGGCTGGAGGAGGTGATCGAGCGGCACCGCGAGGGCACGCGCTTCGGCATCGGCGTGGACCCTGAAGACGGCCTCGTGCGTGCCGCGGCCGAGGGGTACCAGCTCACCTGGATGGACGCAAAGGTCGACGACTGGGTCGTCACCCCCCGTCGGGGCAAGCCGGTGGAGATCCAGGCACTCTGGTTCAACGCCTTGTGCTGGATGGCGAAGTGGGCTCGCGACCGCGATCGACGCGACGCCGACCACCTCGCGCTCGCCGCGCAGGTACGGCAGTCGTTCAACGCTCGCTACTGGGATGCAGCGCGCGGCCACCTCAAGGACGTGATCGACGGGCCGGACGGGGACGACGCCAGCCTCAGGCCCAACCAGCTCTTCGCGATCTCGCTCGACCATCCCGTGCTGGACCGCGGCCGCTGGGATCCCGTCCTCGCCGTCGTGGAGCGGGAATTGCTGACACCCTACGGGCTGCGTACGCTCGGCCCGCGCGAGCCGGCCTACCAGCCGCACTACCGGGGCACGCTGCGCGAGCGCGACGCGGCCTACCACCAGGGCACCGTGTGGCCCTGGCTGCTCGGGGCCTATGTCGACGCGGCCCTGCGGGCCGGACGCCACGCGTCCACCCTGGAGCCGCTCTTCTCCGCGCTGCAGGACCACCTGAAGGAGGCCGGCATCGGACAACTCGGCGAGGTGTTCGACGCACAGCCGCCTCACGAGCCCGAAGGCTGCATCGCGCAGGCGTGGAGCGTGGCGGAATGCCTGCGGGCATGGCTGGCGGTGCAGCGAGCCAAGGAGTCCCTCGATGGCTGAACACTGGTACAAGAATGCCCTGATTTACTGTCTGGACGTGCGCACCTTCGCCGACGGCAATGGCGACGGCGTCGGCGATTTCGATGGCTTGCGCACCCGGCTTCAGTACCTGGCGGGCCTCAACATCGATGCGGTGTGGCTACAGCCCTTCTTTCCCTCTCCCCTGAGGGACAATGGCTACGACATCGCCGACTACTATGCCGTCGATCCCAGGCTCGGGACGCTGGGCGACTTCGTGGAATGCGTGCGCAAGGCCGGGGAACTGGGCATCCGCGTGATGGTGGACCTGGTCGTCAACCACACCTCCATCGACCATCCGTGGTTCCAGGCCGCTCGCAGCGATCCCCGATCGCCCTACCGCGACTACTACGTATGGTCGCCCACGAAACCCCCGGACGCCGACCAGGGCATGGTCTTTCCAAGCGAACAGGAAACCACCTGGACCTGGGACGAGCGGGCCGGCGCCTACTACTACCATCGCTTCTACCACCACGAGCCCGAGCTCAACATCGCCAACCCGGCAGTGCGACGCGAGATCGAGAAGATCACCGGCTTCTGGCTCCAGCTCGGGGTCAGCGGCTTTCGCGTCGACGCCCTGCCGTTCCTGATCGAGATGCGGGGGGCACCGCCCGAGCAGCGCGATCAGCCCCACGAGTACTTGCGCGAGATGCGCCATCACGTGCAGACCCTGCGAGGGGACGTGTGCCTGATGGCCGAGGCCAATCTCACGCCTGACGAGGTGCCCCACTACTTCGGCGAGGGGGACAAGATCCACATGTGCTTCAACTTCTGGGCCAACCAGCACATGTTCCTCGCGCTGGCGCGCGAGCAGGCCGAACCCCTCCTTCGCGCCTACCGCGACCTGCCGCCCCTGCCCCGGCTGTGCCAGTGGAACAACTTCCTGCGCACGCACGACGAACTCGACCTGGCCCGGCTGTCGGAAGACGAACGGCAAGAGGTCTTCCGCGCCTTCGGCCCCGACAAGCACATGCAGCTGTACGGCCGGGGCATCCGTCGGCGGCTCGCACCCATGTTCGGCAACGACCGTCGCCGACTGGAACTGGCCCACAGCCTCATGCTCACGCTGCCCGGCACGCCGGTACTGCGCTACGGCGACGAGATCGGGATGGGCGACGACCTGCGGCTGGAAAGCAGGCACAGCGTCCGCACGCCGATGCAGTGGAGCGCCGAGGCCAACGGGGGCTTCTCGACCGCCCCGCCCGAGCAGTGCTACCTGCCGGTCATCTCCGAGGGTGAGTACGGTTATCAGCAGGTCAACGTCGAGCGGCAGCGCCGCGACCCCGACTCACTGCTGGACTGGCTCGAACGCATGCTGCGCCGACGCAAGGAGTACCCGGAATTCGGCGAGGGGGCGTGCACCTGGCTCGACAGCGGGCACCCCGCAGTCCTCGCCCACCGCCTCGACCGCGACGGACGCAGCGTGGTGGTGCTGCACAACCTCGGCGGACGGACGCAGGAGGTGTCGCTGCCGCTGGACGTGCTGGCCGGCTGCAACCACGACATCCTGACGGACGAGTACTGCGACGATCCGGAGGGTGACCGCCGCCGAATCCGTCTCGGCCCTTACGGCTACCGCTGGCTCGACCGGCGCGAGCGCCGTTGAGGGCCGCCCATCACGCCCCGGCCCGCTCGGGCTGCTGGCGGTCCGGGATGGCGCCTGTCCAGCGTGCCACCTCGTCCTCGGTCATGTTGCCGAAAGGCGCCACCCGCCCGTCCTGATAGCCCTGCTGCTCGACGTCGTCGAGGTACTGTTCCCGCGACAGCAGCGTGCCGCCGCACAGGCGCTCCACCGGCGCGGGTGTGCCGAGTTCGGCCCGCATGCGCTCCAGCAGGCTTTCCACCACCCATGCCGGGATCACGTCGCGCTCGGCCGGGTAGATGAAGCCGTAGAGCACCAGGTGGCTCAGCAGCACGCGCCAATGCCGGTCGAAACGGGCGAGCAGCCGCCCCCAGTCCATGCTGGGCGCGTGCGACTGCAGCAAATGGGCGACGTCCGCTCCGTCGTAGCGCTCGCGCTCCATGATGAAGGCCTTGGACCAGATCATCTCCTCCACCGGAGAGATGAGCACGTCCACATCGAGGACACGGGCCTTCCCCGCGTGTGCGAACCACGCGTCGTCGACGACGGCAATACCGTTGCCCGAACTGAAGATGAGGTCGATGAACACGCCGTGCGCATGGACCTTGGCAAGCCAGTGCGGGTAGGTCAGTTCCACCTCGTGCCCGGCCTGCCGCAAAGCCACTGCGATACCCTCGTAGTCGCCGCGCCGGATGAACAGGTCCAGGTCCTTGGTCGCGCGGGGCACGCCCGTCCAGCAGTTGAAGGCGAATGCGCCACCGACCAGGAAGGGGTATCCGCTGGCCCGCAGCGCGACCAGCACGTCCCGGTAGAACGCAAGCGTGCGCTCGTCCAGGTCCTGGCAGAGCGGGCTGGTCATCGGGGCGTCCTGCATGATGTGCTCACAATTGGTCCTAGGTGCAGCCTCGGGCGGCAAGCGCCGTGCCCGCGCAACCTCCCCTACGGCACGCCGCCTGCTTGCATCGCTGCTGCCATGACAGCATCCCCCACGTCCTCCCCTCGCTCGGACGCCCCGGTGCGGTTCGCCGCCGTGGGCGATCTCCATTGCACCAAGGACAGCCGCGGCCAGCTGCGCGACCTGTTCGCCCAGGCTTCGGAATCCGCCGATGCCCTCTTGTTGTGCGGCGATCTGACGGACTACGGGCTGCCCGAGGAAGCCAAGGTGCTGGCCGAGGAACTCTCGGTCGTGTCGGTCCCCATCGTCGCGGTCTTAGGCAACCACGACTTCGAATCGGGTCGCGCGGACGAGGTCCGCCAGGTGCTCAATGCCGCTGGCGTGCGCGTGCTGGACGGCGAGGCCTGCGAGATCCGCGGTGTCGGCATCGCCGGGGTGAAGGGCTTTTGCGGCGGCTACGGGCGCGGCGCGCTGGGACCGTGGGGTGAACAGGCCATCAAGGTCTTCGTCAACGAGGCGATCCAGGAGTCGTTGAAGCTCGAGTCCGCGCTCGCCAAACTGCGCACCCCGCAACGCATCGCCTTGCTCCACTACGCGCCGATCGAAGCCACGGTGCGCGGCGAGCCCGTGGAAATCTATGCCTTCCTCGGCACGAGCCGCCTCGAAGACCCGCTGATCCGCTACCCCGTGACGGCGGTATTCCACGGCCATGCGCACCGCGGCGCGCCCGAGGGCACCACGGTCAACGGCACGCCGGTCTATAACGTCGCCCGGCCCCTGCTGCAGCGCACCTATCCCGACCGCCCTGCCTTTCGGCTGCTCGAAGTGCCTGGCCCGGGGGGCATCGGGTGATGCCAGTGCCATGTCCGCGGCCACCCTCTGAACGAACCGGCCTGCCGGGGTGACCGGCGACCGGGGCGCGGAGAACGGACATATCCCCCTTGACTATGGGGACGATAGCCGCCGCCTTATGGCGGCGCGGCGACGGCTTTCCTAACATCACTCGGTCAAGCCTCCCACCGTAGAGCCATTCGCACGAGGAGCCCATGCGCACCGAAGAAGCCCTTCCCGGCCCCGCCCACCCACGGCCTCGGCAGGCCCAGCCACCCAAGGCGCTGCAGGAGCTGCTCGAGCAGGCCGACGTGCGCATCAACGGCTCCCGCCCCTGGGACATCCAGGTGCACAACCCCCGCGTGTACCGGCGCGTGCTGGCGGAGTGGTCGCTGGGACTGGGCGAGTCCTACATGGACGGCGACTGGGACTGCGAGCAGCTGGACGTGCTGTTCTTCCGTCTCATGGCCGCCGACCTGGACGACCAGGTGATGGGCGCGGCGCGGCTGCGCCTGGCCTTCGACGTCCTGAGGCACCGGCTCTTCAATCTGCAGTCCCGCGGTCGGGCGTTCCAGGTGGGCGAGCAGCACTACGACGCCGGCAACGACGTGTTCGAAGCCATGCTCGACTCACGCATGGTCTACTCGTGCGCCTACTGGGCGGGCGCACAGGACCTGGAGGCCGCCCAGGAGGCCAAGCTCGACCTCATCTGCCGTAAGTTGCAGTTGCAGCCCGGTGAGACGCTGCTGGACATCGGCTGCGGGTGGGGCGGTCTCGCGCAGTTCGCCGCGCAGCGCTATGGCGCGAAGGTGGTAGGTGTCACCGTCTCGAAGGAGCAGCTCGCCCTCGCGAACGAACGCTGTCGCGGCCTGCCCGTGGAGCTCAAGTTGCAGGACTACCGCTGCCTCGAAGGCAGCTTCGACAAGATCGTCTCCGTGGGCATGTTCGAGCATGTCGGACCGAAGAACTACCAGATCTACTTCGATACCGCGCGCCGCCTGCTCAAGCCGGACGGCCTCTTTCTGCTGCACACCATCGGCTCGCACGTCACCACCGCCTCCACGGACCCGTGGATCGAGCGGTACGTGTTTCCCAACGGGAAGCTGCCGTCAGCCGTGGAGATCGCACGCACCGTGGAGGGCCGCTTCCTGATCGAGGACTGGCACAACTTCGGCCCCGACTATGACCGCACGCTGATGGCCTGGGCGGAGAACTTCGAACGCGCCTGGCCCGAGTTGGCTCCACGGTACGGCGAGCGCTTCCGCCGCATGTGGATCTACTACCTCAAGTGCTGCGCGGGCTTCTTCCGCTCAAAGCAAGGGCAGCTGTGGCAGGTCGTGCTTTCCCCGCGTTCGCGTCCCGGCGTCTATCGTTCGGTACGCTGAACAGCACGCCAGAGGGTGAGCCTGGAACGGCGCTTCCACTGAAGCCCGGAGCGTCGGAATGAGCCGCCTGTCAGTCGCCGGCCGGGACCCAGGCCTCATGCTTCTTTGCTCCTCGCGCGCTTGATCCAGCCTCGTGCCGCCACAGCGCCCAGTCCAGCGAGCATGAGAGCATAAGTTTCCGGCTCGGGGATGGGTGTGATAGACACTGCATCGAGGTCGAAGCCTTGACTGCTGCCTCCCACGTCCACTCCCCCTATACCCACTCGGGTGAACGCCCCGCCGTGGGAGGCGAGCACGTCCGCGTACGAGCGCAGATCGAACTGCACGGCGTCACCGGCACGCCCCTCGGTCGACAGTTGCAGAAAGCCGCCGTCGAGGAACCAGACCCAGATCGAGGCCTCCTCGTCCGAGCGGATCGCCTCGTAGACCGTCAGTACCGTCTCCGCCCCGAAGTTTCTCCCAAAGCCCACCTCGATGTAGGCCCCTCGGAATGCCGTCCCAGGCTCCTGGGGCCCCACCCCCGGCAGTGTGGTGAAGATCCCGTCGGCCGCGCCGAGTACCGCTGTCTGGGCTTGTGCGGGGGTAAACACCACTGGGAACGAGCCCGTCAAGGAGCCGCCATACCACTCTCCGGGCTGTGAGCCTGGTGCCTCCCCGCGGAACATGTTGGTCACCTCCGAGGCGAACGCCTCCTGCGCTTGGACCTGCAGCGCGGTCCCCAGTCCGGCGACGAGCGCGGCTGCTGCCGTCAGAACGGGCATGTGGATCTTCATGTGCACCTTCCTCTGTGATGGTGAATGGGTTCCGGGCGCCCTTGGCGGCAACTGTCCAACCATCGGCGGCCGAGCCGCCAATTTCAAGGCGCCGCAGTGCCCACCCCCTTACTCGAGGGCTATGTCAGGATCGACGCTAGGTGCCGGGCACGGGAAGGTCCACGTTGTGAGATGTGTTGCTAGGCATCACGTACGACGGCGCGATGCTTGCCCCAGTCCAGACCATTACCGCGTCACAGCGGCAGATCGTTCCTTCGTTCTTCCGCTGCCCCTGCCTGCCGCAGCAGTTCCGGCAGGCGCTGCGTCACGTAGCTCAGATCGAGAGGCTTGGGCCAATACGCATCCGCCCCTGTGGAGCGAGCACGCTGCAGGTCCTCTTCCGACACGCTGGCCGAGACGATGACGAAGCGCGTATGAGCCAGTTGCGGCTCTTGGCGTAGCTCCCTCAACAGCGACAGCCCATCACCATCGGGCAAAAGCACGTCTAGCAGTATCACCTCCGGCCGCAAGTGGCGCGCGCAGCGTCGCCCTTCGCCGGCCGTCCTGACGGCCACAAAGCGGATTCGCGGCCAGCGAACCATCAGCTCCCGCAGCAGCAAGACGTTGACCTCGTTGTCCTCTACGTAGAGCACTGTGCCACTTACCTCAGTGTGCTCCGCATTCCCAAGCCGCGACAGCGGGGCCGCGACGGCCGGCGCCCGTACTTGCTCGATCGGTGCACGCACCAGCGCAATCTCTATGTCAGTGCCTCGGCCTGGGGCGCTGTGCACGGCAGTGATACTGCCTTTCATGTTCGCCAGAAGCTCTTTCGCGAGTGTCAGGCCGATGCCGGTGCCCTCCACGTCCGAGCCCTCGAAGCCCAGGCGGTTGAAGGGCTCGAACAGGTGCTCGAGTTGGTCTTGGGTCATGCCAACACCCGTGTCGCTCACCCGAAGGCACACGGCGTCCTGCGGCTCGCGCGCCTCCCACGTGATCAGCACTTCTCCGTCTGGGCGGTTGTACTTGATGCCATTGGACACGAGGTTCACCAGGACTTGCGACAAACGCAGTCTGTCGGCCCACACAGCGAGCGGCTGCTCGGACGGCACGATCCGGCAGGTCACCGCATGCCGGGCGGCGGTCGCCTGGCACAGGGCGACCGCATGGTGCACGGCGTCTTCCAGGGCGATGGGCTCGAGCTGCAACCTCAGCTGACCGCCCTCGATACGGGAGAAATCCAGGACGTCCTCCACGAGCGAAAGCAGGCGACTGCCCGCGTCGAGGATGCGCTGCACATAGGTCTTCTGCGCGGGCGTGAGCGGCCCCGCGTGCCCCGAGTACAGCAACTGTGCGAATCCGTGAACTGCGTTGAGCGGCGTGCGCAGTTCATGGCTCATGCGTGAAAGGAACGCGTTCTTCGCCCGGTTCGCAGCTTCCGCCATCGCCCTTGCTTGTCGGGCTTCCTCCATCTCCCGCAGCCCGCTGGCGTCCCGCATGACCACCGTCATGTACCGCCGGCCGCCGAAGTCGAGTTGCGACAGCGAAGCCTCCAGGGGAAACTCTGTGCCGTCGGAGCGGCGGCCCCGCAACTTCGCCGGCCGCCCCAGGCGGCGCAAAGTCTCGCCTGATCGCGCGAACCGCTCCATTTGACGCGCGTGGCCTGCGCGCACGTCCTTGGGTAGAAGTGGATCGAGAGGGCGACCCAGCATTTCTTCGGCACTGACGCCGAACATCGTCGCCGCGGCCTCATTGAACAGTACGATCCGATGCGTCTCATCCACGGTCACGATCGCGTCCATGGCGGTCTCCAGGATCCCTGCAAGCCGGTGTTCCGCCTCACGAACGTCCTGTTTGAGCCGGGACCAAGCCTCGCCCAGAAGAAGGTAGATGGCGAGAGTCGCCGCCGCCAGCACCATCGCCAGCGCGACCAGCTCTTCTGCGTGAGGCCGTTGGGGCCGCAAGGCCAAGTGCAGCAGCAAAGCAAGCAGGGCCACGGCGATCGGCGCGATCTGCCCTGCGTAGGCGATTCCAATATGGCCCGCTCTTCCTCGCCGCCTCACATCTGCCTCGGACATCACGTCTGAGAGAGTGCAGCAACGGACATGCCACAAGGTCCATTCGGGCGGGCCCTGACCACCCGAAGGCTCGCCTTACTGCGCGAAAGCTCTACATCCCCCGCTCGGGCAACCCCGCGCAGGATCCTCAGCAGCTGGTTTCCGTGCGGCAACGCAAGCCGCTGAAGAAGCGGAAAAAAGGGACCGATGACGTCGTGGAAACCTCAAGAATTGGCCGGCATTCGAGGCGCTGGAGGACGACGGCGCGCGAACGGGGGCGCAAGCCAAATAAGAACGGGCCAAGTGCTGATGAGCACCTCGTTCCATCATCTTTCGCTCTGTCGTGCTCCGTCTTGACCAGATGGGTCCCCAGAAAGTCCCCATCGCCTGCTGAGGTGGAAAGCGCCAAGCACAGACCCGTGGTGAATACCACTGAAAGAGCTGACAGCTGACGATCAGGCATGTCATTTGTTGATAATGAAAACGTTTTCAGAACGGTCAGGGAGACCCGGACATGCCCGAGCTGGCGCAACAACGCGACCTGTGGTGGTCGCCGACCGACGGATTACCCGCCCCTCCAGAAACGCTTTGACGAAGCCGGATTGGTGCTATTGCGCGGCGTCAAGAGTCAATTGCACCTGCTCGACATCGCGGGAGTGCTCGGAACGGTCTTCCGGCATCCCCACGCCGCGCCGGATGGCCTCACCCATGTCAAAGCAGCGCACCAATGGGATTCGGCCGACGCCGAAGCTCGCAACGAAGTGGGGTTGACCAGTTCTGCGCTCACGCCCCACACCGACCGCAGCGGCATGGACAGACCGCCGAATGTCCTCGGCTTCTGGATCGAGCACCAATCCGCCATCGGAGGCTCAAGCACGTTCGTGAATGGCGCCAAACTGATCGAGGAACTGTCGGTCGAAGATCCGCAGGCGGTCAGGGCGCTGACTCGGCCCAAGTCGGTCGCCTTCAAGTCCGAAGCCGGGCTGTCAGAGGGGCAGATCGTGAGCTTCACCGACAAGGGCCTGCTGCTGCGCTTCAGGTACGACAAGATGGTGTACATGGCACCCGACGTCGCAGGCGTGCTGCCGCTGCTCAACCGCTTAATGACGCGCCTTGCCGAGCGCTTCAGCCTGAACGATGGCGAGGGCTACATCGTCAACAACCACAGCTGGCTGCACGGCCGCACCCATTTCCACGGCTGCCGCTCGGCATACCGGGTGCTCGCGTGCCGGGGGTGATACGACATGCGCTTCGACCTGCATTCGATATCGCAAGCGGGCGGGCAGATCAATGAAGATGGCCTGGGCCACCGCGCCCACGCGGCGTGGCTGCTCGATGGCGCCACCAGCATCTCAGGCCGCCGGCTGGCGGACGAAACGGATGCCTCCTGGTTCGTCCGACAAGTGTGCGAGGCGCTCTCTTCGGCTCATCCGAGTGCAGAGCTCCGCGAGACCCTGGCCGCGGCGGTCGGCCGTGCGCAGTCGCTCGGGACGCAACTCTGGGCGGATTGGGGCTCTGGCGTCGACACTCCGTCTGCCAGCTTCGCCGCGGCGCAGCTCGACGCCAACCGGCTGAGGCTCTTCAATCTCGGCGATTGCCGCATCCTGTATCAGCTCGATCAACAGCCGATGCAGAGCTTCGGCAGCTGTGCAGTAGCAGAACTCGACGCACAACTGCTGCAGCGGTACACGGAGTTGCGGCAGACGGCGCCGACCTCCACCCACCGGGACCTGTGGCAACAGTTGGTACCGTTGATCCGGGCCAACCGCCGGAGGATGAACCGCCCGGACGGCTACTGGGTACTGTCGCCGGACGCCTCTTCGCTGGCCCAGTTGCAGGAATACGTGCTGAGTTTCGACCTGGAAGCGCACGTCGTCCTGGCGACCGATGGGCTGTACCGATGGGTCGATACCTACCTCATCGGCACCGAACAAGAGTTCTTCAGCCGTGCATTCGAGCCTGGCGGCTTGGAGCAACTGCTCTTGCAGGTGCGTGAGGCAGAGCGCATCGATGCCGAGGCCAAGCGCTTTCCGAGGGTCAAACTCAAGGACGACGCTTCGGCTGTCGCCTTTCACTGCAGGACATCCTGAATGGACGACCACAGCAGCGCCGCACCGAGCGATACGCGGGCCACTCGATTCCCGGTTTCCGTCAAGGCCGTGCTAATCCAACGCGACCACGTACTGTTGCTCAAGAACGAGCGCGACGAATGGGAGCTTCCCGGCGGCAAGCTGGAGCTGGGCGAAGACGTACGCGACTGCCTGCTCAGGGAAATCTGGGAGGAAACGGGCCTGCAGGCGCAGGTCGGCCAGCCGCTGACCAGCTACGTCTACCTGGTGGCCGGCACGGTTCCCGTGCTGATCGTTCCGTTCTGCTGCCAGGCCGACGATTTCTCTCGTGCCCAGCGCAGCGATGAGCACAAGGAAATCGGCATCTTTCCGATCTCCGGCCTGGACGGGATCAATCTTCCCGAAGGCTATCGGCAGACCATCGCAGAAGCACTTCGAGAGCGACGCCGTGTTTCGTGACCCAGACCTGGCGACCGACGTTGCCTCTGGACTCTCCCCGACGGATACGCCTAGGACGCTCTTTTGCATCACCACGAATCTGGGCTGGCGCGTGATGGGCCAGCGCGTCAATCAGGCGCTCCAGTTGCACCGCCCAGGACGCCACGCATTCCACGCATTCACTTTGCCCCGAGTGCTGGAGAAGGTCACCTGGTCGGCAGACTACAGTGCTGGCGAGAAGGTGGCGGCGCCGCTCCTGGATCCCCATTTCGCGTTCTATCTCGCCAGCCACCGCCCGCGACGCCTTGCCCGAGACTACGCAGCAGTCGTCGCAGCAACAGGGCCGATGGCCGCCGCGTTCACGTTCGCAGACATCGACCGCCCCATACTGCAGCTCGTCGACGCCACATGCGCGGTGTTCCGGGACGACTTTCACATCGCCAACATTCGGCAGGGCAGGCTCGATGCCGAGGCTCGGCACTTCAGCAGGGTGTCGCATTCGTTCGCACTGTCCAACTGGGCCAGGCGCAGCCTGGTCGAGGATTACGGGATCGCGCCGGAGCGGGTCACCGTCTTGCCTCCATTCGTGAACCTGTATCCACCTCGTAGAGCCCCGCTCTACGCGGGTCATAGGAGGTTGCGGGTCGGTTTTATCGGCAGCGACTTCGAGCGCAAGGGTGGTCAAGCGTTGTTGCGGTGGCAGCGCGAGGAACTGCATCGCTACGTCGAACTCCACATCGTCGCTCCCCGTGTCTTCCACGACGCCACCGTGCCACATACCCATTGGCACGGCAGCTTGGCCAACGACCGCGTCGTCACGGACTTCCTGCCCTCCATCGACATCTTGTGTCATCCGACGCGCAGGGATTGCAGCGCGCTCGTTGTCGTGGAAGCCGCCGCAGCGGGAGTGCCGTCCGTCGCCAGCAACGTAGGTGGCATCGCCGATCTGATTGATCATGGTTGCACAGGCATGCTGCTGCACCCGTGTGACGAACTCGGCTTTAGGGAAGCATTGCGTCAGCTGAGTGATACGCCGGCACTCCTGCAATCGATGTCGCGAGCGGCACATGCCAGGGCGCGTTCCCAGCATTCTTCCGAGCGCTTTCTGCGCACTGTGGAACACGCTGTCGGCATGGCCGTAGCCGCTCATGGCTAGCGATCTGCAAAACGGCCATAGTGGCGTGAGGCCGGGCTTGCACCGTACGGTCGAAATGACGGCACTCTTGTGTGCCATCCTCTTTCTTGGCGGGCTTGCGAGCGCACTCACACAGCCGTTTCTCGGCGTGTTTGCGATCGAGCACATCGGTCTCTCGCTGGAGGCATTCGGTTGGGCCGCAGGCGGGACGGCCGCGATTTCTGTCGTCCTGGCCATCAGCATTGGCAAATGGACCGATCAACACGGCCGCCATCGTCAGCTGTACTTCGTCACGCAGGTCGCTGGTGCCATCGGATTCGGGATGTGCGCCATGCTGGCATCGCCCGCGGCCTATATGGCTGCCAGCCTCGTCGCACTCGCCCTGTTCGCGACGACACCGTCACAGGCACTGGCTTGGACCAAGGTTGCGATGTCCGACAATGAGGCACCTTCGACACACGCGGCCCAAGGGTACGTCCGCGCGGCGTATTCGCTCGCCTGGGCGCTCGGGCCGGCGCTGGGTGGCATGCTGGTAGCCTCCCGTAGCTACACCGCCCCCTTCGTGGCAGCCACCGCAGTCTGCGTGTTGTCCGCCGCGCTGTGCCTGGCCGCCAGACCAGTCCCCCCGCCTGCTGCGCATGAGCGTGCTCTGGCATCCCGTCGGTCCCGCTCTGGCGCTCTGCACTGTCTTTCGATGGCGCTCGCGCTATTCAGTCTGTGCTCGAATGCCGCCCTGCTGATGGTGCCGATACATATCGTCAAGTCGTTGCAGCATCCGCCCTCCCTGGTGGGCTACCTGTTCGCCGCGGCCGCTGCCCTGGAGGTGCTGCTGATGGTGGCGCTGTCTCGCAGTTCGTTCGCGAGAAGACACGCGCTGACGGTCGTGTCCAGCGGCATCGCCTCCTTTGCCGCCTATTGCCTTCTCATTGCGACAGCGTCCGACCTGGTCGGGTTCCTGATTGCACAGGTCTTCAATGCAGTGGCCGTCTCGGCTGTCATGGTGATGGGCCTCCAAGCGCTTCAGGCATTCCTGCCGGGGGAGGCGGGCCGTGCGGCCGGAATCTTCGGCGCCAGCCTGACCGGTGGTGCGACACTGGCAGGTCCCTTCTTCAGCTTCCTGACGTCCTCCGCAACAACGGCTCAGTTTCTGCAGGCGATCGCCGTGCTATCGACCGGCGCGAGCCTGCTGGCGGTGCTGGCCGCGGCCTGGTCGTCTCGACAGCGCAGCGCCTTGCCGGCACGCCAGCGGCATCAACCGGGCGCCAAGCAGATGGTGCGGCCGGGAAGATGAAGGAGATCGAAGGACGCATTCGGAGACTCTCGGATCAGCTGAAGCGTGAGGCGATGACTTCCAAGCAAGAGCGAGGAGCATGTCCCCTGGCGCAGCCAAAGGCCCGGTCCTAGCCTAGCCCCCCTCCACAGGGACGCGTGTGCGATCCAAAAAACTCGGGACGCCTCGGGGAATGAATCGCCCCGGGTTTCCTAGACACCCGTGAGCCGCTGGGAATGACGACGCTCGAACTCTGCCGGCGAGGTTGCGCCGGCAGTGCCGTGGCGCCGCCTGGGGTTGTAGAACATTTCGATGTAGTTGAACACATCGTGCCT
>DATMBN010000053.1:0-5070 GCA_035559275.1 Burkholderiaceae bacterium | reverse complement strand
GGGCCCCGCCGAGACCGTCGAGTTCGATGCTGCCGCCGACGCGTCGGGCTTCTCGCTGCTGGCCAAGGGCGCCACGCTCTTCACCGGCTTGTCCATGCGGGTGGTGGGCAGCTACGACAACCCGACCGAGAGCGCCACGCTGACCTACCAGGAAGTGCTGAGCGCGGGCGGCGACAGCGACAACGTGACCACGAGCCTGGGCGTGTTCAGCGCAGGCGCCTTGCCCACTGGCTCCACGGTGGCGTTTGCCGCCACCTCCAGCCCGCTTGCGGTTTCGTTCAGCTACCTGCTCAACGCGGTCAGCAGCGATCCCTTCGTCTCGTCCTACGCCTCGATCGACTACATCGAGTTCCGCGTCGCGGTGGTGCCGGAGCCGCAGACCTACGCACTGATGCTGGCAGGGCTGGGCGTGCTCGGGGCGTTAGCCAGGAAGCGACCCCGAAAAAGCCAGGGGCCGCACACTGGCGGCCCCTTGTATCTGTTGGCTCCCCGACCTGGGCTCGAACCAGGGACCTGCGGATTAACAGTCCGTCGCTCTACCGACTGAGCTATCGGGGAACAGAGCCTCGGATTATAGAACGAATTTTTAGGGCTTTACAAGTCGGCCTGCAGCGACACCCGGAAGGTGCGCGGTGCAAGGGGGTAGAGGTAGACGTGGCCGAACTGGAAGGGCGACTCACGCCATGCACGCTTGTCCGTCACGTTGTCGATGCCGGCACGCCAGGTGAGGGTGGTGCCGCCGCGCCGCTGCTGCCACGCCAGGCCCAGATCGAAGCGCGTCCAGGAGGGGATGTGGATGCTGTTGTCCTGTAGCACCATGCGCTCGCCCTCATGCACCATCGCGGCGGCCAGGCGCAGGCCGTCCACCGTGGGCACGCGGTACTCGGCGCTGGCCTTGAAAGTGTGTTCGGGCACGTTCACGGGCCGCTTGCCGTTGAGCGACGCGTCGGCACTGCCTTCGCGGCGGGCACGCAACCACATGGCGCTCGCCCCCACCGTCCATGCGCCCTGGCGCAGGTTCACGCCGGCTTCCACGCCCCGGTGGTGCGCGTCGCCGTCGAAGCGGCGGGTGCAGGGATCGTCCCCCGTGCAACCGCCGTCCAGATCGCCGGCGACGGGGCGCTTGATGTCGAAGACGGCCACGTCCCAGGACCACGCAGCGCTCGGCCGAGCCTTCCAGCCCAGCTCGATCTGCCGGCTCTTCATCGCCGGCAAGGCCTGCCCGCGGTTGGTGTAGTACGAGCGGTTGGGGACGACATCCGACTCCGTGCCCCGGCCCCAACTGCCATAGACGACATGGCCGGGCGCGACCTCGTGGCTCAGCGCGAACCACGGGGTCGTGAAGGACTGGCGATAGTCCGTGGGCTCGAACCCATCGTCCCCCGCACTGGTGAGCACGCTTTCGCGCTGCAGACGCGTGTGCCGCAGGCCCACCCAGGCCTGCCATGCCGGCGCGATCTGGATCGCGTCGCGCACATAGAACTCGGTGCTGCGCTCGGTGCGGTTCGTGTTGGGGTACGGGTCTCCTGCGGAAGGCGGCACTTGCGTGTTGCCGTCCACGGTGCCTGTGCCCGCCCACGAATAGATCTGGTCCTCCAGGCGGCTCTTGAAGCGGCTGACGAGCACGCCGGCCGTCACCTGGTGTGTCATGCCCGCCCACTGCAGGCGTGCGTCGGCGTGCAGGTCGAAGGCATGGGTGCGGCGGCGCTCGTTGTCGCTGACGTACTCGTAGTAGTCGAAGCTGCCGTCGGCGCAATAGCGGTCGTACTGGTCGGCCGCGCTGCAGCCGAAGGGATAGGCGAGGCGGTCGTCGGTCTCCAGCCGTTGCGTGGCGTAGTGCGCGGTGATGCTCCAGTCGGGCGTGATCTCCTGTCGCAGCCGCACCGAGGCGGTCAGCCCGTCCATCACGACCGGTTGCGACCAGCTCTGGTTGTTGAGATTGATGCGCGGGTTGACGGGGGAGGGCAGCCGGTCGCCCAGCAGGCTGAAGCCGGGCTGGCTGGGCTGGCTGCGGCGGCTCGACTCGACCTCGGCTTCCAGCAAGGTGCCCGGCGCGATGCGCCAGTCGCCTGCGACCGCGAGCAGGCGCCGGTGGCCGGTGTCGTTGTGCAGGGGCGTGTCGAGGTGCTCGTACGCCGCATTCACGCGCAGCCCGAAGCGGTCGTCGTGGCCGAAGCGCTCGCCGATGTCAGCCGCGAACCCGAGGCTGCCCTTGCCGCGCCAACCCAGTTCCATGCTGCGCACGCGTCCGTCCGGGCGCTTGACGACGTGGTTGACGAGGCCCCCCGGGGCGCTGGTGCCGGCCTGGATGCCGCTCGTGCCCTTGAGCACCTCGACGGCCGCCTTGTTGTCGAGCGGGATGGACGTTTCCGCATTGATGGGCAGGCCGTCGCGCCGGTAGTTGAAGCGGTTGTCGAGCACGTAGCCGCGCATCGAGAGGAAGTCCCAGTAGCCCTGGGAGTTGTACGCGTCGCTGATGCTCGCGTCCTGGTTCACCAGGTCGGACAGGCGCGTCGCGCCGCGATCCTTGAGCTGATCCTGCGACCAGACCTGCGCCTGCATGGGCGTGCGCGCCAGCGGCACGTTGCCGAAGCCGCTGACCTGCGCCGGTGGCGCGTCCTGCCCCCGGACGGTGACGGCGGGAAGGGCGTCGGCGGGCTGGGCAACCGCATGGCCTCCAGCGAACAGGCAGGCCAGCGCGATGGGCGTGGGGCGCCAGGCCAGGCGGGAAAGGAATCGTCGTGTCGTGCGAGCCATCTGCAGTCCTTGCTGGCGCAGGTGGCGGCTCGCAAGTGGCGTGGGTGCACGCGGCTTTCGATCGCTTCCCTGCGCGAGGATTACCTCAATCAGGTTCGAAGGGACTCTCTCAGTCGGGACGGAGGACCGTCCCAACACCCCTAGCGAATGGCCGCTGCGCCGAGGACGCAGCGATCAGAGGGCTCGATTATGACGCCAACGTGGCCGGTTGCGTCGGGCAACCGGTGCGCGGGAGGACCGATGTCCGGCGCGGCGGGCGTGGACTCGTCGCGCCGCTTTACTCGTCGTCGAAGACCGGCGGCTCGACCCCGAGCATCTTGTGCAGCTTGGGGCTGGTGGTCGTGTACTGCAGGTGCACGCGCCGGTCCGGGAAGACGTAGGGCGCCGCGCCGAAGGCCGCCAGGGCCGCTTCGTGGAAGCCGCAGAGGATCAGCTTCTTCTTGCCGGGATAGGTATTGATGTCGCCCACCGCGAAGATGCCCGGCACGTTGGTCTCGAACTTCTCGGTGTCGACGACCAGTTGCTTGCGCTCGATCGCCAACCCCCAATCGGCGATGGGCCCCAGCTTGGGGCTGAGGCCGTAGAAGACCAGCAGGTCGTCCGCCGGCACGACGCGGGTGACGCCGTCCGAGCCGGTCACCTTCACTCCGGTGAGGCAGCCCCCGGTGGTGTCCAGACCCGCGATTTGGCCGACCAGGAACTGCATCTGCAGCGCATCGCACAGCTCGCGCATGCGCGCGACCGAAGCCGGCGCCGCTCGAAAGCCGTCGCGCCGGTGCACGAGCACCACGCTGGCCGCCCGGTGCGGGCCCTCCTGCGCGAAGTGGTTGGCCCAGTCGAGGGCCGAGTCGCCGCCGCCGGCGATGACGAGGTGCTTGCCGGCGAAGTCCTCCGGCCGTCGCACGCGGTAAAAGATCTGCCTGTCCTCGAACGCCTCCGCCCCCTCGAGGTGCAGCTTGCGCGGCTGGAAGGCGCCGACGCCGGCAGCGATGAAGACCGTCTTGGCGACGAAGCGGGTGCCCCGCGAGGTTGCCGCGTCGAAGCGGCCGTCGTCACGGCGGCACAGTTCGGTGAGTTCCTCGCCGAGGTGGAAGGTGGCGCCGAACGGTTTGATCTGCTCCAGCAGCCGCTCGGTGAGTTCGCGCCCGGTGCACATGGGCACCGCGGGGATGTCGTAGATCGGCTTGTCGGGATAGAGCTCGATGCACTGCCCGCCGGGCTCGGCGAGGGCGTCCACCACATGGGCCTTGATCTCCAGCAGACCCAGCTCGAACACCTGGAACAGCCCCACGGGGCCGGCGCCGACGACGAGGGCGTCGGTCTCGATGGGCGCGGGGCGGTCGGAGACCATCGGGGCGGGGCTCAGCGGATCAGCTCGGAGAGCTTGTCCTTCTTGTCCTTCCACTCTTCCGCGTCGGGCAGCGCGGCCTTGCGCTTGGTGATGCTCGGCCACTTCTTGGCCAACTCCGCGTTGAGCTGGATGAAGTGCTGCTGGTCGGCCGGCACGTCTTCCTCGGGCAGGATGGCATTGACCGGGCACTCGGGGATGCAGACCGCGCAGTCGATGCACTCGTCCGGGTCGATGGCGAGGAAGTTGGGCCCCTCCCGGAAGCAGTCCACCGGGCATACGTCCACACAGTCGGTGTACTTGCAGCGGATGCAGGCCTCGGTCACTACGTGGGTCATACTGGTCTCGCGTATGTGGTTGATGATCGATCGTGCCGGCCCCCAAAACCGGTCGCGGGTGCCGGCCGGGGTGCGGCAATGCCGTGCGACGGCGCGAGCCGCACGGCATGGGCGAAGCACTCTTCAGCCCGGTATCAAAGCAGCAAACATCGGATTTTAAGGCGCGAGGGTCGTCCCTGGTGCTTGCGCGTGGACAAGCTCTGCGTCCTCGGCGCGCGCGGCGGCTGTCGCCTGACGCGGCATGGACAGGGGCCGTGCACCGGCGCCGACGACGACCACCGTGGGCCGGCCGGCGTGCAGCAGGCTGGCGCGGGCGAGGTCGGCCACCGTGTGCTGGCTGTGCAACTGGTCGGGCCAACCGGCGCGCGAAACGACGCTGGCAGGCGTATCGGGGGCCCAGCCGGCTTCGCGCAGCCGGCGCGAGAGCGCGCCCAGCTGCTTGCCCGCCATGTAGAACACCTCGGTGTCTGCCGCGTGCGTCGCTTGCAAGTCCCCGGTGCGCGTCATCGCCGTCGTCAGGCTCACGCTGCGGCCGCTGCCGCGGCGCGTGAGGGGCTGGCGGGTGTCCGCGGCGGCCGCGAGCGCCGCGGTGACGCCGGGCACGACGACAGCCTCGAACCCGGCCCG
>DATMBN010000052.1:0-95853 GCA_035559275.1 Burkholderiaceae bacterium | reverse complement strand
ACGAGCTGGCGTTGCATGGATACACGCACCTGGACGAAGGGCAGCCCCAGGGCCTCGTGGACCACATCCGTCGCCGCTGGTACACGGCGGGCGAGGGCGAATTCGCCTCGCTGGACCGAGACCAGGCGGCGCAGCGCCTGCAGGCCGGCGCCGGGTGGTTCCGCGCCAACGGATGGCCGCTTTATGGATTCGTGGCCCCGGCCTGGCTGATGAGCCCCGGTACCTGGGAAGCGCTGTCGTTGCTGCCGCTGACCTACACGGCCACAGTGCGCCGCCTGTACGCACTGCCGCAGCGGCACCCGCTCACCAGCCAGTCCATTGCCTACTCGACGCGCGCCCGCTGGCGTCGGGCGAGCTCCGTGGTGTGGAACCACGCGCTACACCGCGCCGGCCAGGACTCCCAGCTGCTCGTGCGTTTCGAACTGCACCCTCACGACGCCGACCATGCCCTGGTGAGGCGTTCATGGCAGCGGCTGCTGGAGTGGCACCTGCAGTACCGGCGCGCCTACACCGTGGCGGAGTTCGTGCGCCTCTGGCAGGACAGCGTCGATGCGCCCACCGCCCCGATGACCTACCATCCCGGGCCCGGGCAGGCCCCCGCCGAGCCGCGCGCGGGCAGTGCGGCCTGAACTCCACTTCCCGGAAGAGAAAAGGGAGACGCAAGGGTCAGAACAGGGCAAGCACGCCGCACGCCGTCAGCGCGCCGATCGCGCCGCCGGCGAGCACGTCGCTGGGATAGTGCAGCCCCAGGACGATGCGCGACAGCGCCACGAGCAGGGTGAAGGGCACCAGCACGTAGGCCAGTGCCGGGTAGTACTCGACGAGCACGACGGAGAAGGCCACCGCGTGCAGCGTGTGTCCCGAGGGGAAGCTGAACTGGTCCAGCGCCCGGGTGCAGGCGCGGATGTCCTCGCACGTCATGTAGGGCCGGGGCCGGCAGGCCCAGCGCTTGAGCGCGAGGTACAGCAGCAGGTTCAGCACGCCCACCCCCATCATGCGCAGCGAGCAGGCCCAGCCGCGGCCGCCGCCGATGAGCGGGAGGACGGCGATCGTGGCGTACCACAGCAACCCGTCGCCCACGCGGCTGACCAGGGCGAGCAGCATCAGTACGGCGCGTATGTTGGCCGCCTGGTGCAGCCGCCGGGTCCATCGCAGGTCGCGCTCGACCCACAAGGCCCGCTGCGCCCACAGCTCCTCAAACCGACCAGGCGGCTCGTGCGTCCGTAGCTTCCACCGCATGGGCGACATCCTGCAGGTGCGACTCGAAGCGCTGGAGCACGGAAGGCCAGGCGAGCGTTAACGCGGTCGCGCGGGCCGCCCGCCGCATCTCCTCCAGATCGGCCCATTGGTCCACGAGCGAGCAGGCGGCGGCGATGTAGGCAGCCTCGTCTCCCGGCCGCACCAGGAGACCGCTTTCACAGTCCTCGATGTGCTCCCCGGCCGCACCCGTGTCGTAGGCCAGCACTGCCAGCCCGGAAGCCATCGCCTCCAGCACCACGTTGCCGAAGGTGTCGCTGAGGCTGGGGAAAAGGAAGACGTCCGCCGACGCGTAGTGCCGCGCCAACGCCTCGCCGCGCTGTGCGCCGACGAAGCGCGCAGCGGGGAACTCCTGCTCCCAGCGCCTGCGCATCGGTCCGTCGCCGACGACCACCATGCGCGCCGCGGGGCACTGCTCGCGCATGGCCTCCCAGGCGCACAGCGCCAGGTGCACGTTCTTCTCCGCGGCCAAGCGACCGACGTGCAGCACCACGGGCGTGCGCTCGTCCACGCCCCATTCGGCCCGCAACGCCGGGCTGCGGTGGCGGGGCGAGAACCGTTCGGTGTCCACGCCGCGGCCGACGACGGCCAGCCGCTCGAAACGGCGCGCGGCCAGGTCTCGGCGCACCGAGTGCGTGGGCACGAAGGTACGGTCGGTCGCGTTGTGCAGGCGGCGCAGGTAGGCGCTGACCATCGGTTCGCACCAGCCGAATCCGTAATAGTGACTGTACTGATGGAAATTGGTGCGGAAGTCGCTGGTCGCCGGGATGCCCAATGCCCGGGCAGCCCGCACGGCAGCCCAGCCCAGGGGGCCGGGTGTGGCGACGTGCACCAACTGAGGCCGGCGGCGCAGCCAGCGCTGGCGCAGCGAGCGGGTCCACGTGACGCCGAAGCGCAGGTCCCGGTACATGGGGATCGGCACGCCGAAGGTGCGCCATTCGTCGTCTGCGCACAGGGCCGGCTCATGCGGCTGGCGTGGCCGCACCAGTTCCACCTCGTGCCCCGCACCACGCAGGTAGGTGACCGTGCGCTCCACCGTCAGGGCCACCCCGTTCAGTTCGGGCGGATAGGTTTCGGTGACATAGGCAATGCGCACAGGCGACCCTCCAGTCGGATTCGAGAGCGATGCCGTCAGGGCAAGGATAGTGCCCGGCCGTGAAAGTTGCGAGACCACCCCTTCGGCATGAGAGGTGCTCAGCATGCCCCGCGACACGGGGTTGCGGCATGGGCGACTACAACTGGATGGAGACGTTACGAAGCTGGGACATCCACCTCTTCACGCTCGGGGGCACCTCGTTCACGGTGCTGTCCGCGCTGAAACTGGTGCTGGCGCTGATCCTGCTCTTCCTGCTGGCCGGCCGGGCGCGCCACTTCATCGTGCACCGCGCGCTGGCGCGCCTGCCTTTGGAAGGCGGGACACGGCAGTCCATCGGTTCGGCGGTCCGCTACGTCGTGCTCGTCGTCGGCATCGTCGTCATCCTGCAGAACGCCGGGATCAATCTCACCGCTTTCAGCGTGGTCGCGGGGGCCCTGGGGGTGGGCATAGGTTTCGGTCTTCAGAATCTTTTCAGCAACTTCATCAGCGGCCTCATCATCATGCTGGAGCGCCCCATCAAGGTCGGCGACCGCGTCGAGCTGGCGGGCATCGAGGGGGTGGTGCAGGAGATAGGCGCCCGCCGCACGACGGTGGTGACCAACGACAACGTGGCGATCCTGGTGCCCAACCAGAAGTTCATCACCGACAACGTCATCAACCACTTCTATCTCGAACGCGAGATCCGCCTGCGCCTGCCGGTCAACGTCGCGGCGGGCGCAGCGATACGTGAGGTCGAGCGGGTGCTGCTGCAGGCCGCTGCGGCGCATCCTGCGGTGCTGCAGCAACCCGCGCCCAAGGTGCTGCTGCTGTCGCTCGGCGCGGGCACCAGCAGCTTCGAACTGCAGGTGTGGTTCCACCCGCAGGACATCCATCGACAGCAACTGCAGAGCGACCTGAACCTGGACATCGGCGACCGCTTGCGCGAGGCGGGCCTGACGCCCGCCTGAAGTTCGCATTCAAAGGGGCAGAAGGAACGGCGATTGCTCCCTGCGCCGTACCAACCCTGCTAGGCGCTCAGATGGATCCTCGAGACGTGATCGTGGCCGGTGGTGCCGGATTCCTCGGCAGCCACCTGGTCGACAAACTGCTTGAAGGCGGGCACCGGGTCCGCGTGATCGACAACTTCTCGACCGGCTCGCCGGACAACATTGCTCACCTGCGTGGTCACCGGCGCTTCGCGCTGACGGTCCACGACGTGATCCGCCCCATTCCCCTCGACGCCGACGGCATCTTCAACCTGGCGTGCCCGGCCAGCCCGGAGCACTACCAGCGCGACCCGGTGCACACCACCCTGTCGAGCGTGCTGGGCGTGCACCACATGCTCGAGCAGGCGATGCGCTGCGGGGCAAGGCTGTTCCAGTCGTCGACCAGCGAGGTCTACGGGGATCCCGAGGTCCACCCGCAGGTGGAGAACTACCGCGGCCACGTCAACATGCTCGGGCCGCGCTCCTGCTACGACGAGGGCAAGCGCTGCGCGGAGACGATGTGCTTCGCCTACCACCGCCAGTTCAACGTGCCGGTGCGTATCGCCCGCATCTTCAACACCTACGGCCCGCGCATGCAGCCGGGCGACGGCAGGGTGGTCAGCAACTTCATCGTGCAGGCCCTGCGGGGTGACGACATCACCATCTACGGCGAGGGCCAGCAGACGCGCAGCTTCTGCTACGTGGATGACCTCATCGACGGCATCCTGCGGCTCATGGACGCGGACGTGGAGGGCCCGCTCAACCTGGGCAACCCGCACGAGAGCACCGTCCTCGAACTCGCCGAACTGGTGCTGCGTCACACGGGCAGCCGCAGCAAGCTGGTCCATCGGCCGCTGCCTGCCGACGATCCCAAGCGGCGCTGCCCGGACATTTCGCGCGCCAAGCGTCTGCTCGACTGGGAGCCGCGGGTATCGCTGGACGACGGCCTGAAGGAGACCGTCGGCTACTTTCGCCATCGTCTCGGCCTGGGTCGCGTCACGGTGGGGCCGGGTGCACCAATGCCTGAAGCCGCTGGGCCGGCGCCCGAGTGGCTGGGCCGCCGGGCGGCCTCCCGCGATCAGGGCCTGCGGGCCTGAGCACGCCGCAGTCGCTGGTCGCCGCCCGGGATCGAGGACGCCACGCCGCCTTGCATCATCGCCGCGCGCCGCACCAGGCAGCGTGCGGTGGTGTAGGTGAACCAGGCGTTGACCAGGTGCCAGACGAAGTGGGTACCGACGGGCACCCAGGCGCACAACTCGCCGTCCAGGCGATGCATGGCGAGGCTGGCACCGTGCCCCAACGCGGCCCAGCCGAAGGTGATCCATGCCGGGTCGTGCCGCCACGCCAGCGTCACGGTGCACGCCAGCAACGTCCACAGCGCCGGCAGGTAGGCGTGCAGTCCGAAGAGGGCACCGGGCTCGCCCGCCGCGAACCACGCCTCGGCGAGCAGGTACAGGCCAGGAATGCCCAGGAGCGCCTTGGGCCACGTCCAGCCGATCATCCAGCGCAGGAAGCAGGCGACGAACCAGAGCAGGAAGCACTTGATCGCCAGCATGTCCAGCGCCGAGCCCCAAGGCGTGGCGGTCACGTGGAGCAAGGTCGATCCCAGCCCGACCGCGCCGAGGAAAACGGCCAGCAGCGCCAGCGACCAGCGGCCTTCGTGCAGACGCGTGGCAGCGATCTGCCGCCCCAGCGCCAGGGCACCGACGAGGAAGGCGAGGCTGGTGACCGTGTTGAGCGGCTCGGCCCACCAGCCGGGAGCCACGCGTTCGCAGAAATCGCTGGCGAAATGGAAGGCCGAGGCGGCACCGCTGCTCATCGTCGGAACCGCCTCAAAGGAAATACTCGAAACGGGCCGCCACCCATTCGAGCAGTCGCCGGCGCCAGCCGCGTCGGTGCCACGATCTGGCGTCCAGCGTGCGGCTGCGCGCGACGTCGTCCCGAAAGACCGCCTCCAGCCCCTGCGCGAAGCCCTCGTCCAGCACGACCACGTTCGCCTCGGCGTTGTGCAGCACGCTGCGCCAGTCCAGGTTGCTGGACCCGACCGCGGCCCATACACCGTCGATGACCGCGGTCTTGCTGTGCAGCAGGGCGTCGCGGCGTTCGTGCAGTCGCACGCCGGCGCGCAGCAGTCGCCCATAGCTGGCCCGGCCGGCATACAGCACGACCGGCGCATCGCTCACGCTCGGCACGACCACCTGCACGTCCACTCCGCGGGCGGCGGCGCGCATGAGACTGCGAACGAGCCGCCGGGGCGGCACGAAGTAGGCCGCCGTGAGCCAGACACGCTCCTCGGCCGCGTCGATCGCCTCCCGCAGCGCCCGATGGAACGGGTTGCGCCCGCGGCCCGCTTCGCAGGCCGCCACGCCCACGTGATGCTCGCCCGTCGGTCGCAGGGCAGGGAAGTAGCGCGCCGCCTGCGCGGGGCGCCCCGTCTCCTTCTGCCAGTGGTCGAGGAACAGGCGCTGCAGGCTCGCGACGACCGGCCCTTCGATGCGCACGTGGGTGTCTCGCCATGGCACCTCGTCGGGCGAACGGGTCTCGGCTGATCCGCGCAGGGTGGCAGAAGGGCCGGTTGCGTAGACGCTGCTGATGTTCACCCCCCCGGTGAAGGCGACCCTGCCGTCGACCACCAGCAGCTTGCGGTGGTCGCGCAAGTGAAAGGCCCGTGGCAGGCGCCTGCGCCAGGGCACGAGCGGGTTGAACTCGCACAACTGCGCGCCGGCCCGCCGCAACGGCTCCGCGAACTGCTCGCGACCGCGCAGCGAGCCGAAACCGTCGTACAGCACGTTCACCCTCACTCCTTCGCGGCGCTTGGTCACGAGCAGCTCCAGCAGCTCGCGGCCCGGACCGTCGGCCTCCACGATGTAGCTCTCCAGGTTGATGTGGTCCTGCGCCTGCTCGATGGCCTCGCGCATCGCGCCGTGTGTGGCTGGGCCGTCCAGCAGCAGTTCGACCCGGTTGCCTGGCGTCACCGGGCGGTCGAGCGCGTTGGCCAGCACCTTGGCGTGCTTCAGGGCGCGGCCCAGGCTCGCCGGGGTGTCCGGCTGCCCCGGCGGCCGGCGCAGGGCGGCGACGCCGGCGCGATCATCGGCCGCGCGGGGCCAGCAGTGCGCCGGCTCCGCTGCCAGGGGAGGCCACAGCGGAGCACCGCTGCGTCGGCGTGGATCGGGTGGTGCTGTCATGGGAGTGCCGCTCCACGGCAATCACCGTGCCCGCCTGCCGCTCGCCGGCACGCCGGTTGCCCCTCTCGTCGATGCCGGCGCCCGGCTTCGGGCGCCTCCTACCGGGAGTGCGACAGATGAAGCGACGCAACTCGATGTGTCTTGCAGTGGCCGCAGGGCTGGCGTTCGCCGCGGCCGGGGCTTTCGCGCAGCAGGGCAGCGGCATGCGCGCCGACGGCGCGTCCTGGCTGCCCTACACGACCAACGGCTACGTCGGCGTGAACGTGGGACGCTCCCACTACGGCGGCTCCTGCACGCCGGGTTTCGGGTGCGACCGCCGTGACTGGGCGGGCAAGATCTACCTGGGCGGCATGGTGAGCGAATACGTGGGCGTGGAGGTGGGCTACAGCCACCTCGGGGACTCGGACCGCCACGGCGGCCGCTTGCGCGCGCACGGCATCAATCTCAGCCTCGTCGGTGCGCTGCCGGTCAGCCAGGCCGCGGACTTGTTCGGCAAGGTCGGCACCACTTACGGCTGGACGAAGACCAGCGCTGCTGTGGGCACTGACGTGGACACGGGCAACGAACGCGGATTCGGCCTGAGCTTCGGGGCGGGCGTGTCGTTCAACCTCACGCGCAACTGGGCCGCGGTGCTGGAGTGGGACCGCACGCGCTACCGCTTCGAGGAGGGGCGGGAGAACGTCGACCTGTACTCTGTGGGTGTGAAGTACCGGTTCTGATGCGTGGCCCGGCACCGCCGGCGTTCACGCCGCGAGGCTGTCTCCGCGCGGGCCGTCGTCGTGTGTCTCGCGGGTGCCCTGGAGCATCTGGGCGAACACGGGTTGCCGGTCGGCCAGCTCGGCGACCGTGCCCACGTCGACCACACGCCCCCCGACCATCAGCACGACCTTGTCGAAGTGCGCCAGCAGACCCATGCGGTGCACCGAAGCGACGAGCGTCGCGTCGGGAAAGGCCTCGGCCATGCGCTCGTGCACGAGACGCTCGGTCAGCGGGTCCAGGGCGCTGGTGGGCTCGTCCAGCAGCAGCAGCGAGCTGCCGCGGGCGGCCAGAACCCCGCGCGCGAGGGCCAGACGCTGGCGCTGGCCGCCCGAGAGGTTGAACCCCCGCTCCGAGATCGGCGTGTCCAGGCCCAGGGGCATGTGGGCGAGCACGAAGTCGAGCGCGCTCACGTGGGTGGCCTGGGCCAGCGCGGCCTCGTCCACTGCTTCGCCGAAGGTCAGGTTCTCGCGCACGGTCGCTTCGAAGACCTCGGCTTCCTGGGGAATCAGCGTCGCGACGCTGCCCAGATGCTTCAGGCCCAGCGGCGCCACTCCATCGACCTCGTAGTGGCCGTGCTGCGCCTCGTACAGGCCGGCCAGGACCCGCAGCAGCGTGCTCTTGCCCGCGCCGCTCGGGCCGACCAGGGCAACGCGCTCGCCGCGCTGCAGAGTGAGCGAGACGTGCTGCAGTCCACCGCGGCCGGCGTCGGCGCCGGGGTGCTGGTAGCCCACGTCGGCCAGCGTGATGCGCTGCCAGTCGCGGTCGACCTCCGGGCCGCCGTTGCTGCGTTCCGGCGCCTGCCAGATCGGCTCGGCGCTGGCGTAGTTGGTCTTGATGCGGGCGAAGTTCTGGTAGTTCGCCGCGATGGAGCCGACCACGCCGCCGGCCTGCTGCGCGTACTGGTAGATCATGAACAGGCTGCCGATCAGCAAGGCGCCACCCCCGCTCGTGGTCCGCCAGGCGAAGAACACCACCAGGCCCCACGTGAGCGTGAGGGTGAGCAGGTCCACCGCGCACCACTTCCATTCGGTCAGCACGATCATGCGCTTGAGCGGCACGAACACCTGCTGCAGCCGGCCGTCGAGCAGCCGGCGCGAGGCGTTCTGCAGGCGCAGGCTCATCAGCGTAGACACGTTGCCGATGAAGTCGAGCAGGCCGGCGGCATAGCGCCGGCTGGCGTCGTTCTCCTGCGTGGCCAGGCGCATCAGCGAACGGTCGAAGCGCACGATCACGAGCGCGATCACGACGTAGCCGACCATCGCGAGGGCGCCGGTGCTGCCGGACAACAGGGTCAGCGCGATCACCGGCCCCAGCAGGTTCACGGCGTTCTGCAGATAGATGAACTGGGTCTGGGCGAAGTCGAAGAGCGCATGGCTGGCCTGGTCGACCCGATGTTGCACGTCCCCCGAGTGGTGCCGGTCGTGCCAGGAAAGTGGCGCGCGCGTGAGCTTGGCATAGAGCGCGTCGGAGATGCTGCGGCGCACCCGCACGCCGACCGAGCGCTCCAGTACACGCCCGGGCCCGTGCAAGGCCCAAGCGCCGACATAGACGGCGACGATGGCTGCGATCCACCAGCCGGCCTGTGCCGCGGCGGTCGCGTTCGGGCCTGCCGACTGCAGGCCGTTGATCGCCTGCGCCGCGAACCACGGCACGCTGAGTTTCATCAGCTGGGACGAGATCAGCAGCAGCATCGCGCCGGTCCAGCGCAGGCGCACGCCCTGGGCATGGCGCCAAACCTGTCGGTACAGCGCGGCGACGCCGGCGGGCGGGGTGAGGGTGGTGGTGCTCATGTGCAGGGGAGGTCGTCGACCCGGGCACTGTAGGGAACCGCCCCTTGCAGTGACAGTCGCGATGGGCTGGAGTCGACGTCGGAAACCGTCTGACAAGTAACATCGCCACCTGAGACAATCTCCACGCATGGCCGACCTGTTCGACGATCCCCGAGCCCCTGCCGCGCCGCTGGCCGAGCGCCTGCGCCCGCGCACGATCGACGAGGTGATCGGCCAGCCACACCTGCTTGGCCCCGGCATGCCGCTGCGTGCGGCCTTCGAATCCGGAGAGCCCCACTCGATGATCCTGTGGGGGCCGCCAGGCGTCGGCAAGACGACCCTGGCGCGGCTGATGGCGCATGCCTTCGACGCCCAGTTCATCCAGATCTCCGCCGTGCTCGGCGGGGTCAAGGACATCCGCGACGCGGTCGAGCAGGCGCAGCTCGCACGCACCCAGGGCCGGCGCACCATCGTGTTCGTCGACGAGGTGCATCGCTTCAACAAGGCGCAGCAGGATGCCTTCCTGCCGCACGTGGAGTCGGGGCTGTTCACCTTCATCGGCGCGACGACCGAGAACCCCTCGTTCGAGGTCAACTCGGCGCTGCTGTCGCGTGCCACCGTGCACGTGCTCAAGGCGCTGGGCGACGAGGAACTCCATCGGCTGCTCGAGCGCGGGCGCGAGTTGCTCGGGGCCCCGGCCCTGGATGAGGCCGCGCGGCGCCGGCTCGTGGGCTATGCCGACGGCGACGCGCGCCGGTTGCTCAACACCTACGAGAACCTGGTGCGCATGGCGGCGCGCACGGGAGCCGCCGTCATCGACGAGCCGCTGCTCGAGCGCTCGCTGGGCGAGCAGCTGCGCCGCTACGACAAGGGAGGCGAGCAGTTCTACGACACGATCTCGGCCCTGCACAAGTCGGTGCGCGGGTCGGATCCGGATGCCGCGTTGTACTGGTTCGTGCGCATGGTCGACGGCGGGGTGGACGCCCGCTACATCTCGCGGCGCCTGATCCGCATGGCAGCCGAGGACATCGGCCTGGCCGACCCGCGGGCGCTACGCCTGGCGCTGGACGCCGCGGAGACCTTCGAACGCCTGGGTTCGCCCGAAGGCGAACTGGCGCTGGCCGAGGCGGTGGTCTATCTTGCCGTGGCACCCAAGTCCAACGCCGTCTACCGGGCCTACAACGCCGCCCGGGCCTTCGTGAAGAAGGACGGCACGCGCCCCGTGCCCTTGCACCTGCGCAACGCGCCAACCAAACTGATGAAGGACCTGGACTACGGCCGCGGCTACAGGTACGCCCACGACGAGGAGGACGCCTTCGCGGCCGGCGAACACTACTTCCCGGAGGGCATGGATCCGTCCCCGCGCTTTTACGAGCCGGTGGCCCGGGGACTGGAGATCCGGATCGGAGAAAAACTCGAAGAGTTGCGTGTTCGGAACGAACAATCGCGCAAAAACCGCTAGACATTCGAGACGGTTGTGGGATCTTCGGGTTAAGAAGGGAAAACCCCGAAGATTTCACCAGTTGCGGCTTCGCTACAATCCGCGCCACTTTGACGCCGGCCTCTGGGGATGGGGACATCCCTTGTGGCCGGCGTGCTTTTAGCAACTAGAGTCGCTGACGCTCTTCCGGCCCCGCCGCACCGAAGCGGTGCGGCCCGGCTCTTGCTGATGCGCCGCACTCAACGTTCGTCGGAGACCGACTGATGGATATCTTCCTCCAACAGATCATCAACGGTCTGGTGCTCGGGAGCATGTATGCGCTCGTGGCGCTGGGCTACACGATGGTCTACGGCATCATCAGCCTGATCAACTTCGCGCACGGCGAGGTGCTGATGGTGGGGGCCATGACCAGCTGGACCGTCGTGACCTTCCTGCAGGAGGTGTCGCCGGGAATGCCGGGGTGGCTGATGATGCTGATCTCGCTCATCGCCGCCATCGTCGTGTGCGCGGTGCTGAACTACTCGATCGAGAAGATCGCCTACCGCCCCCTGCGCAGCGCTCCGCGCCTGGCGCCGCTCATCACCGCGATCGGCATGTCCATCCTGCTGCAGACGCTGGCGATGATCATCTGGAAGCCGAATCCCAAGCCCTATCCGCTGCTGCTGCCCACCGAGGTCATCCCCGTGGGCGGCGCGGTGATCACGGTCACGCAGCTGCTGATCCTCGTCAGCACCGCGGTGATCCTGATGGGCCTGCTGTGGCTGGTCAACAAGACCAAGCTGGGCCGCGCGATGCGCGCGACCGCTGAAAATCCCCGCGTGGCCAGCCTCATGGGGGTGCGGCCGGACATGGTGATTTCCGCCACGTTCGTGATCGGCGCCTCGCTGGCCGCGGTCGCGGGCATCATGTGGGCGGCCAACTACGGCACCGTCCAGCACACCATGGGCTTCCTGCCCGGCCTCAAGGCCTTCACCGCGGCGGTGTTCGGTGGCATCGGCAACCTGACCGGCGCCATGGTCGGCGGCGTGCTGCTGGGGCTGATCGAGGCGATCGGCTCGGGCTACCTCGGCGCGCTGACCGGCGGGGTGCTCGGCAGCCACTACGCCGACATCTTCGCCTTCATCGTCCTCGTCCTGGTTCTGACCCTGCGTCCGTCCGGCCTGCTCGGCGAACGCGTGGCCGACCGCGCCTGACCGCGGGAGCAACACCATGTCGCAGAAAAACAAGCTGCTGCTGTTCGTCCTGATCGGCGTCGTGCTGGCCGTGCTGCCGCACGTGGCGCTGTACTTCGGGCAGGGCTGGGTGCGCATCATCGACCTGGCCCTGCTGTACGTGATGCTCGCCCTGGGCCTGAACATCGTGGTCGGCTACGCCGGCCTGCTGGACCTGGGCTACGTCGCGTTCTATGCCGTCGGCGCCTACATGTTCGGCCTGCTCGCCTCGCCCCACCTGTGGGAGAACTTCGAGTGGATCTCGCTGACCTTCCCGAACGGCCTGCATACCCCGATCTGGGTCATCATCCCGCTGGCCGCGGGCCTGGCGGCCATCGCCGGCGTGCTGCTCGGCACGCCGGTGCTGCGCCTGCGCGGCGACTACCTGGCCATCGTGACGCTGGGATTCGGCGAGATCATCCGGGTCTTCATGAACAACCTGGAGCACCCGGTCAACATCACCAACGGACCGCGCGGTATCAGCGGCATCGACTCGATGCGCATCTTCGGCTTCAACTTCGGAGAGGCGCTGATGATCGGCGACTACCGTGTCCCGCCGGTGGTGCTGTACTACTACCTGTTCCTCGCGCTGGTGCTCTTCAGCATCGTCATCTGCCACCGCCTGGAGAACTCGCGCATCGGCCGTGCCTGGATGGCCATCCGGGAGGACGACACCGCGGCCAAGGCCATGGGCATCAACGTGCGCAACATGAAGCTGCTGGCCTTCGCGATGGGCGCGACCTTCGGTGGCGTGGCCGGCTCGATGTTCGCGGCCTTCCAGGGCTTCATCTCGCCGGAGTCGTTCAGCCTGATGGAGTCGATCATGATCGTCGCGATGGTCGTGCTGGGCGGCCTCGGCCACCTGCCGGGCGTGGTGCTCGGCGCGCTGCTGCTGGCGGCGCTGCCTGAGGTGCTGCGCTACGTGGCCGGCCCGCTGCAGGCGGCCACCGACGGGCGGCTCGACGCTGCCATTCTGCGCCAGCTGCTGATTGCGCTGGCCATGATCATCGTGATGCTGCTGCGCCCGCGGGGCCTGTGGCCCGCGCCGGAGCACGGCAAGGCGGCGCCGCAACCGCCCGTCAAGCCCGCCAAGGGCACGGCCGCTGCGCAACCGGCGGCGAAGTGAGGGAGACGCATCGACATGAGCACCAGTGACATCATCCTCAAGGTGAGCGGCGTCTCGAAGCGTTTCGGCGGTCTGCAGGCGCTGTCGGACGTGGGCATCGAGATCCGCCGCGGCCAGGTCTACGGCCTCATCGGCCCCAACGGCGCGGGCAAGACCACGTTCTTCAACGTGATCACCGGCCTGTACACGCCCGACTCCGGCAGCTTCGAGCTCGACGGCAAGCCCTACAAGCCCGAGGCCGTGCACGAGGTGGCCAAGGCGGGCATTGCGCGCACCTTCCAGAACATCCGGCTCTTTGCCGACATGACGGCGATCGAGAACGTCATGGTCGGGCGCCACACGCGCACCAAGTCGGGCCTGATGGGAGCGATCTTCCGCACCAAGAAGTTCGTTGACGAGGAACGCGAGATCCGCGACCGTGCGCAGCAGCTGCTCGACTACGTGGGCATCGGCAAGTACGCCGACTACAAGGCGCGTACGCTGAGCTACGGCGACCAGCGACGCCTGGAGATCGCCCGCGCACTGGCGACCGATCCCAAGCTCATCGCGTTGGACGAGCCGGCCGCGGGCATGAACGCGACCGAGAAGGTCGTGCTGCGCGAGCTGATCGACCGCATCCGCAACGACGGCCGGACCATTCTGCTGATCGAGCACGACGTGAAGCTGGTGATGGGCCTGTGCGACCGCGTGACCGTGCTCGACTACGGCAAGCAGATCGCCGAAGGCACGCCCGCCGACGTCCAGCGCAACGAGAAGGTCATCGAGGCCTACCTGGGCGCGGGCCACAAGCCGCATTGAGGTCAGGCACCGGAGCAACGACGCAAATGAGCCAAACCATACTGAAGATCGACGGCCTGCGCGTGGCCTATGGCGGCATCCAGGCCGTCAAGGGCGTGTCGCTCGAAGTCAAGCAGGGCGAACTGGTCAGCCTCATCGGTGCCAACGGCGCCGGCAAGACCACCACGCTGAAGGCGATCACCGCGACACAGCCGGTGGCCGACGGCACCGTGGAGTATCTCGGCGCGCCGACCCGCGGCAAGGGTGCCTGGGAGCTGGTGCAGCAGGGCCTGGTGATGGTGCCCGAGGGGCGTGGCACCTTCACCCGCATGACCATCACCGAGAACCTGCTGATGGGCGCGTACACGCGCAACGACAAGGAAATCGAAGCCGACATCGAGAAGGTGTTCACGCTCTTCCCGCGTCTGAAGGAGCGGCGCCACCAACTGGCCGGAACCATGTCCGGTGGCGAGCAACAGATGCTGGCCATGGGCCGGGCGCTGATGGCGCGCCCCAAGCTGCTGTTGCTCGACGAACCGTCGATGGGCTTGTCGCCGATCATGGTCGACAAGATCTTCGAGGTCGTGGACGACATCCACCGGCAGGGCGTCACGATCCTGCTCGTCGAGCAGAACGCCAGCCGGGCGCTGCAGCTGGCCAACCGCGGCTACGTGATGGACTCCGGCGAGATCACGATGAGCGGCCCGGCCAACCAGCTGCTCAACGACCCGAAGGTGCGTGCCGCGTACCTCGGCGAGTGATGTCACGGCGGCGGTGCGTGCCGGTACCGGCTGCCGACGGATCCCAACCTTCCGCGATGCGAGGCTCGCCAGATGGCGGGCCTCGTTCTTTTTCGACACCTCAAAGGGTTGTTCCCGATCCCGGCCGCGACCCTGTTTTGTCACAGTCGCGCAGCCAAGAACGACAGTGGGAGCATCTCTAGGATGAAGATGAGGAGTCTGTGGGTCGCGGCCACGCTGCTGGTCGCTGCGGCGGGCGCATGGGGGCAGCCGGGCAAGCCGGTGCGGGTGGGCTTCGTCTGCCCGTTCACCGGTGGCTCGGCCGACTTCGGCAACAGCGCCCGGCTCGGGGCAGAACTGGCCGTCAAGGAGATCAACGAGGTCGGCGGCTATCTGGGCCGTCCGATCGAACTGGTCGCTCGGGACGACAAGGCCAACCCTGACGAAGGGCGCCGCGTGTCCGAGGAGCTCGTGCTCAAGGAGAAGGTCGATTTCACGATCGGCTTCTGCAACACGGGCGTGGCCCTCAAGTCCTTGGATGTGTTCCAGGACAACAAGCATCTGCTGATGGTGCCGGTGTCCACCGGCTCGGCGGTGACGGCGAAGTACCCGGCCGAGAAGAGCTACATCTTCCGCATGTCGCCGCGCGACACGCTGCAGGCCGGGTTCCTCGTCGACGAGATCGTCAAGCGCGGCTATACCCGCGTCGCGATCTTCGCGGACAACACCGGCTACGGCGAGGGCGGCTACAAGGACGTGGAGCATTTCCTCGCGCAGAAGAACCTCAAGCCGGTATACGTGGCCCGCTTCGACATCGGCGTGAAGGACCTGACCGCGCAGGTGCAGGCGGCCAAGGCGGCAGGGGCGGACGTGATCGTGGGCTACACGGTGGGTCCGGAACTGGCGGTCCTGGCGATCTCGCGCGCGGAGGCGCGGTTCACGGGTCCGTTCTACGGCCCCTGGCCTCTGTCGTTCCGCACGGTGGCGGAGCGCGCAGGCCCCGCGGCCGAGGGGGCGATGATGGTGCAGTCCATCATCGCCGACATCTCCAACGAGCGGCGCATGTCCTTTCTGGCGCGTCTGAAGCGCCATGCCGACGGTCAGCCGATCGGCTCGCTGATGGCGGCCGCCCAGACCTACGACGCCGTACACCTGATGCTGCGCGTGTTGTTCCAGACCAAGGGCGACACCTCGGGGGATGCGCTCAAGCAGGCGCTCGAGAACCTCGAGCGCCCCTATGCAGGGGTGGTCACGACGCACGAGAAGCCGTTCTCGTCCAGCGACCACGACGCCTTCTCGCGCAACATGATCTGGCTGGGTGTCTGGCGCAAGGGGGAGGTGCAGTTCTACTACCCCGAGGACGCCAAGCGCTCGGCTTTCATCCGCCGCAAGTCCACCCTTTGACGGAACCGGCGCCCGTCCATCGCCCGGGCGGTGGATGCGCCAGGTTGCCACGCCTAGCGGCGCGAGCGGGCCCGCGCGATCGAGAGCAGGTCCAAGGCTTGGTCGATCTCCTCGTCGGTACAGTTGAGCGCGGGCATCAGACGCAGCTTGTCGGCACGCACGGCATTGACCAGCAGCCCTGGCTGCCCGTGCGGCGGATGCAGGGCTGCGTGCGCGATCGCAGCGGCGCTGTCTCCGTCAGGAAGCCGCACCGCCTGCAGAAGCCCGCTGCCGTGCACCTCGCCCAGGTTCCGGGCGACCAGGCCGTGACGGAGTCGCTCGCCGCGCCGTTGCACCTTCGCCAGGAACTGAGGCCGGGACACCTCCCCGAGCACCGCGAGCGCGGCGGCGCACACCAGCGGATTGCCGTTGAAGGTGCCGCCCTGGTCGCCCGGCTCGAAGCAGCACACCGGCTCGCGCGCCAGCACCGCGCCAATCGGCACGCCGCCGCCCAAGCCCTTGCCGAGCGTGACGATGTCGGGGCGGATCCCGTGGCGTTCGTAGGCGAAGAGACTGCCGGTGCGGCCGATGCCGGTCTGTACCTCGTCGACGATGAGCAGCAAGGCGTGCTCGTCGCACCACCGCCGCAGGGCCTGCACGAATGCGACGTCGGCCTCGATCACGCCGGCTTCGCCCTGCACCAGTTCCAGCATCACGCCGACCGTGCGGTCGCTGCGGCACGCCTCGACGCTGCCCAGGTGGTTGAGCCGTGCCTTGGGGAAGCCCCGCACCTGCGGGGCAAAGAGCCGGTCGAAGCCCGGCTTGCCGCTTGCGCTCATCGTCGCCAGCGTGCGGCCGTGGAAGCCGTGCTCGAAGGTGATGATCTCGAACGCGCCTTGCCGATGCACGCGACCGTACTTGCGCGCCAGTTTGATCGCGCCTTCGTTCGCTTCTGCCCCGTTGTTGGTGAAGAAGACCTGGTCCAGCCCAGTGAGCCGGGCCAGCAACGCAGCCAGTTCGATCGCGCGGTCGTTGTGGTAGCCCGGGCCACTGTGCAGGAGTCGCGATGACTGTTCCCGCACGGCCTCGACCACCGCCGTCGCGGCGTGACCGAGCGCGTTGACGGCCCACCCCTGGACGAAATCCAGGTAGCGGCGACCGTGCTGGTCCCACAACCAGCTCCCGACGCCGCGGACGAACACGAGGTCCGGGCGGTGGTTGACCCGCATGAGGGCCGAGGCCGCGCGCAGCAGTGGAGCAGGGGACGCAGCAGGAGGGGGTGGGGGCGAAGCAGTGACGTCCATCGTCGATCCTGTTGACGTGTGGCCGGACGGGACCGGCCGAGCAAAGAAAAAGGCCACGAGGGGGACTCGTGGCCTTCGCGTACTCTCCCTGGAGAGTCCTGGCGGACGCAATCCCTCTCAACGTCGTCGTCGAGAACGTCGATGAAGGGATCGGGCTCGCAGGAGAGTCGTCAACATGGGATGCAGACTACGGCAGATGCTGCGCTGCGTCAATCGATTTTCGCGCCCGACGCCTTGACGACCTTCTCGTACTTGGCGAGTTCGGCCTTCACGAAGTCGGCGAACTGCTGCGCGGTGGTCGGCGCGGGCTCGGCCATGAAGGTCGCGAACCGCTGCCGGACGTCCGGGGCTTGCAGGGCGGCCACGAAGGTCTGGTTGAGGCGCGCGACGGTCTCGGCCGGGGTGCCTGCCGGCGCGAAGAGGCCGAACCAGGTGTCCACCGCGAAGCCCGGCAGCCCCGATTCGGCGATGGTCGGCAGCTCGGGCATCGCGCTGGAGCGCTGCAGCGTCGTGACGGCCAGCGCCTTGAGCTTGCCGGCGCGGATGTTGGCGGCCGCGGTCGCCAGGTTGTCGAAGTTGAGGTCGACCTGGCCCGAGAGCAGGCCGAGCTGCGCCGGCGCGCCGCCCGCGTAGGGGATGTGCACCATGCTCACCTTGGCCTGCGTCTTGAAGAGCTCGCCGGCCAGGTGCCCCGCGCTGCCGTTACCACCCGAACCGTAGTTGAGCCGGCCCGGGTTCCTGCGCGCGTAGTCGACCAGGTCCTGCACGGAGGCGATGCGCAACCGCTCGGCGGCCTCGGCATTCATCACCAGCACGTTGGGCACGCGCGCCACCAGCGTGATCGGCGCGAAATCGCGGATCGGGTCGTAGGGGATGCGCGAGTACAGCCACGGGTTGATCGCGTGGGTCGCGACCGCGCCGACCACGAGGGTGTGACCGTCCGGCGCGGACTTGGCGACATGGTCGGCGCCCAGGTTGCCGCCCGCGCCGGCGCGGTTCTCGACGATCACGGTGCCGAGCTGGTCCTTGACCTTGTCCGCGAGCACGCGCGTCATCGCATCGAGCGGGCCGCCGGCCGGGTAGGGCACGACGATGCGGGTCGTGCGGGCCTGCGCCTGCAGCAAGCCGGGCACGCAGCCCATCGCCCCAGCCGCGGCGGCCCAGCGCATCCATGCACGTCGATCCATGTGTACTCCTCGTCGTTGTCGGTTCGTCTTCGCCCCCGCGCGCCCCTCGGGCGCACAGGGCGAGGCCGGGGCGTTCGCCTCGACCGGGGGGCCCGGGGCCGGCCTTCAGTGCTTGTCGGCCTCCGAGGTGAAGGAATCCGCGTAGAACTCCTCGGCCGGCAGCTGGCACTTCGCGACGAAGTCGCGCTGTGCCGACTCGACCATGACAGGAGCTCCGCAGGCGTAGACCTGGTAGCCAGAGAGGTCCGGCAAGTCTTCCATCACGGCCTGGTGCACGAAGCCGGTGCGGCCGGTCCACCCGTCCTCGGGCTTGGCCTCGGAGAGCACGGGAATGTAGGTGAGGTTCGGCATGCGCGCGGCCGCCTGTTCGGCCCACGCGTGCAGGTACAGGTCGGCCCGGCTGCGGCAACCCCAGTAGAGCATCGCGGGCCGCTGGATGCCCTTGAACTCCATGTGCTCCAGGATGGCCTTGATCGGCGCGAAGCCGGTGCCGGAGGCGAGCAGCACGATGGGCTTGTCGCTGTCCTCGCGCAGGAAGAAGCTGCCGAACGGCCCTTCGAGGCGCAGGATCTCCTTCTCCTTCATCGCGCCGAAGACATGGTCGGTGAACTTGCCGCCCGGCATGTGGCGGATGTGCAGTTCGATGCCCGGCTGCTGCTCCTGCGTGTGCGGCGCGTTGGCCATCGAGTAGCTGCGGCGCGAGCCGTCGCGCAGGATGAACTCGATGTACTGGCCCGCGTGGTACTGCAGCCGGTCGTTGGCCGGCAACTGCAGCTTGAGCACGGCCACGTCGGCGGCCGGTTTGTCGATCGTCGACACGCGGCAGGGCATCTTCTTGATCGGGAACATGCCGGCGCCGACCACCTCGCGCGATTCGATCGCCAGGTCCGTCTGCGGCGTGGCACAGCAGGTGAGCATGTAGCCGGCTTCCTCCTCGGCGGGCGACAAGGCCTTGAGCTGGTGGGCGCCGTGGATCACGCGGCCTTCCAGCAGCCGGCTCTTGCACGAGCCGCAGGCGCCGTCCTTGCAGCCATAAGGCAGGCCCACGCCCTGGCGGATGGCAGCGGCCAGCACGGTCTCGTCGCGCTGCACGTCGAAGGTGTGGCCGCTGGGCTGCACGGTCACGGTGAAGGTCATGGGGCGGTACTCCTCGCGCATCGGGCGGGCCGCGGGCGCGGCCCTTACACTGGCGGCCTGCTGCTGGCGGCTGCCTTGCAGCAACGCCGGCTACGGCCTGCAAAACCCAGCATTTTGCCGGGTTTGTATCACCCATGTTCCCGATGCGCAGTGCTTCGTCTTCCTTGTTGCGGCGTTCCAGGCTCCTCGTGGTGGGCTGCGGCGACGTCGGCCAACGCGTGGTGCGCCTCGTGGCGCGGCGCATGCGCGTGCTCGCGCTGACCTCCCAGCCCGAGCGGCGGGAGGCCTTGCGTGGCCTCGGCATCACCCCTCTCGTGGGGGATCTCGACGCGCCCCGCACGGTGCGGCGCCTGGCGGGGCTGGCCGATCGCGTGCTGCATTTGGCGCCACCGCCTTCGACCGGCGGCGCAGACCCCCGTACCCGCCACCTGCTGGCCGCACTCGCCGGCCGGCGCGTGCCGCGCGCGCTGGTCTATGCGAGCACCACCGGGGTGTACGGCGACGCGGGCGGTGCGCGTTTCGACGAAACAAGGGCGGTCGCGCCCGCGACGGACCGCGCGCGGCGCCGCGTGGAGGCGGAGCAGCGCGTGCGCTGGTTCGGCCGCGCCTTCGGCGTGCGCTGCGCGATCCTGCGCATCCCGGGCATCTACGCCCCCGACCGCACAGGGGGCCACCCGCGCGAGCGTCTTGCGCGCGGCACGCCCGTGCTGCGGGCCGAGGACGACGTCTACACCAACCACATCCACGCCGACGACCTCGCCCGCGCCTGCCTGCGGGCGCTCTTCCTCGCGCGGCCGCAGCGCGTGCTGCATGCCTGCGACGACACCGAGTTGAAGATGGGCGACTACTTCGACCTCGCGGCCGATCTTGCAGGCCTGCCGCGGCCGCCGCGCATCTCGCGCGAGGAGGCGAGGGCCCGGTTGCCGGCCAGCCTGCTGTCCTTCATGAGCGAGTCGCGCCGCCTCGACAACACCCGGCTCAAGCGCGAGCTGCGGCTGCGGCTGCGCTACCCGACGGTAAGAGAGGGGCTGTAGCCGCCGTCAGAGGCCCGGCGCCCGGCCGCCCGAAGCCGGGCCGCAACCCCCATGGGGGGTGGGGCGCAAGCCCCGGGGGCAGACAAGATACAAGGCTGCCCGCCCGAGGCCGCGAGAGCGGCGACACCATCGGCGGTGCCGGCGGCCTGCGGAAAAATCAAAACCGCCGGCCGCCCCGGCCACCGAAAGGCGGCTGCCCTCGCCAGTAACGGATCATGAGATAGCCGCCCAGCATGCCGCCCAGGTGCGCGAAGTGCGCGATGCCCGAGGCCGTGCCGGTCACGCCGAAGAAGAGCTCCAGGCCTCCGTACACCGCGACGAAGACCTTGGCCTTCATCGGGATCGGGGGGAAGAGCGGCATGATCATGCGGTTGGGGAACAGCATGCCGTAGGCCAGCAACAGGCCGAACAACCCGCCCGAGGCACCCACGGTTGGCACATTGGAGCCGGTGAGCAGGGTGACGACGAGCTGCGCCGCGGCGGCGGTGAGGATGCTCGCGGCATAGAACTGCATGAAGCGTTTCTCGCCCCACAGCCGCTCCAGCTCGCTGCCGAACATCCACAGGCCCAGCATGTTGAAGAACAGATGCGCCACGCTGCCGTGCAGGAAGGCATAGGTGACGATCTGCCACGGCATGAAGAGCCCGGTGTGCACGGGCCACAGGGCCAGCCAGCCCATCAGCCAGGGGCCGACGATGAGGTCGATGCAGAACGCGGCGACGTTGATGAGCAGCAGTGCTTTGGTGATCGGTGGGATGGGCGGCATCGTCTCTCGCGGCATCAGCGGGCCCGGCGGGCCAGGAGCGGGGATGATAGCCGCCGACAGCGACAGGCGGCTTGCGGCCCTGTGACCGGGATGCCGCGTCCCTGCCTTGACGCCCCCGACGAAGGGGATCCCGCATCTCAGTCGATGTGGAAGCCGGTCGCCTTGGCGACCGCCGCCCAGCGCTGTGCTTCGCTCTCGAGCAGGCGCTGCGTGTCGGGCCGGCTCGTGCCGAGCACGGTGAAGCCGGCGTCCTCGAGTTGCTTGCGCACGGCAGGCGTCTGCACGGCGGCGGCGACCTCGCGGTTGAGCAGGTCCAGCAGGGGAGCAGGCGTGCCGGCCGGCGCGAAGACCGCAAACCATGCCGAGAAGTTGACGGCGGCATGGCCGACTTCTGCGAACGTCGGCACTTCCGGCAGCAGGGCCGAACGGCGGGTGGCGGTGGTCGCGAGGGCCCGCAGCTTGCCGCCCTTGACCTGCGGGGCGGCGAGCGCGGTGCTGACGAAGGCGGCCTGCACGCTGCCGTTGATGAGGGCCGTCATCGCGTCGCCGGTGGCGCGAAAGTGCACCGGCTCGATCTGAAAGCCCGCCTGGCTCGCGAACATCTCGGCGCCGAAGTGGCCCGGCGTGCCCGCACCGAAAGTGCCGAAATTGAACTTGTTCTTGTCCGCACGCGCCGCGGCCACCAGCGCCTGGACGTCGGCATGCGCCGAGGTGGCCGGCACCACCAGCACGAAGTCCGCGCGCACGACCTCCGACACCGGCGCCAATTCCTTGGCCGGCTGGTACGGCAGCTTGCGGTGGGTGGCCGGCGCGATGCTGATCGAGCCCACTTCGCCCAGCAGGAGGGTGTGGCCATCCGGCGTGCCCTTGGCGACCTGCTGCGCGGCGATCTGGCCGCCCGCGCCGGCGACGTTGTCGACCACGACGGTCTGCTTGAGCGTCTCGGCCAGGCGCTGCCCGAGGGCGCGGGCGACGACGTCCGGGCCCGTGCCGGGCGGGAAGCCGACGATCAGGCGCAGGGGACGTTGCGGATAGGCCTGGGCGCACGCGAGGTGGGGAAGCGCGGACAGGCCGGTGGCGAGCAGCGGGGCCAGCGTCGTGGCCCGCAGGAGGGTGCGGCGCAGCATGGCGGTTGTCTCCGTATCGTGTTCTCTGGGAGTGCCAGTGTCCGCCGCGGGTGCATGGACCGTTGTCATCCCAGAGGACGACAGGGAGCGGGCCCCGCTTCAGGGCACGAAGGCCGCGAACAGTTCGCTCTTGAAGTGCAGGCCCAGCCGCGCGAAGGCGCGTGCGCGATACGTCTTGACGCTGGCCACCGACAGGCCCAGGTCGGCCGCGATGCCGTCGTAGCTCAAGCCCTGCAGCAGCCGCTCCAGCACGTCCAGTTCGCGCGCGGTGAGCGCTGGGCACCGCGCCAGCAGGCGATCCCTGACGCCGGCGTCCGGCGACTGCGCCTGCCACTGCACCTGCCGAGCGACGCAGGCGAGCAGCAGCGGCGCCAACTCGGCGAAGCGCTCGACCTCGGCGGGGTCGAAGCAGCCCTGGTCCAGGTGGTGGTAGAGGTTCACCGCCATCAGCGAGCCGTCGGGCTCCAGGTTCACGACCGACAGGCGTTCGAGCATGCCGTGCCGCAGGTAGATCGCCTCGCGGTGGTCCGCGCACGGGGCCTCGTCGGCATGCATGCGCAGCACCATCGCGTGACCCGGGCGCCGCGCGGTGCGCACCGGGTCGAAGCTGCGGTCGTGCCGGTACAGGCCTTGGTCGCGGTAGATCGCGAAGCACTCGTGCGTGCTGTCCACTGCCTGCCGGCTGGCGGACAGGTGCATCACCGGCGCGCGGTCGGGCCAGACCTGGTAGACCGACCAGGACCCGGCCGCAACGCAGCCGTTGATCGCCTGCAGCGCCTCGCCGGCGAAGCCGGGCCGCCCCAGCGCGGTCACGAGCTGCGCGGCGACCGCCGTGGCGGCGCGCGGCGTGCCGCTCACCGCAACCGGCCAGGCGTTCATGCGCCCGCTCCCGTCATCCTCGCGGATGACGCGGCTGCCCGGCGACCGGCGCTATCGTGGGCTGCGCATCCGCACACGCCGAGACTCACATGGACATCCCGCCCCTTTCCCCGGCCGTCGTACCCACCCTGGTGCCCATGGCGCGCATCCACTGCGAGGTCGGCCCCCTCGTGACCCTGGGGGCCGGCCCCACGGGCGAGCGCCGCTATGTGCCGCTGCGCGGCGGCACGGTGAGCGGGCCCGAGTTGAACGGCCAGGTCATCGAGGGCGGGGTGGATTGGCAGCTGGGCCGTGCCGACGGCGTGCTGGAGATCGCCGCGCACTACGCGGTGCGCCTGGAGGACGGCAGCCTGGTCGAGGTGCGCAGCGACGGGCTGCGCCATGGGCCGCCCGCCGTGATGGCGCGCCTGGCCCGCGGCGAGCCGGTCGACCCGCACGAGTATTTCTTTCGCACGCTGATGCGCTTTGCGACCGGCGCGCCGGCGTGGGCGCACCTCAATGCCGTGATGGCGGTGGCAAGCGGACGGCGGGAGGCGCATCGGGTCGTGCTGGACGTGTACCGGCTGACGTGACGGCGACTGCGGGAAGCAGTGTAGATAGTTATGCTATTGAACCAATTCCCGGGATTCATCGGCGTATACCCGCAAGAGCGTTGCCGGGGCACGCCGAGCGGAGGGTCGAGGACCACCGCGCGGGGAGGGGGACGCGGGGCGCAGGGGTTCGCCGGGTGGAATGGCGCGGCAGTGTCCCTGCCAGGGGGGAGCCCTGCGATGCTTCGCGGGAGCGCTATGACATAATCGCCGGCTCATCCGCACCACCCGCCCAGGTGGCGAAATAGGTAGACGCAAGGGACTCAAAATCCCTCGCCAGCGATGGCGTGCCGGTTCGAGTCCGGCCCTGGGCACCACGGCGCGCACCGCGCGCTGTCTTCCTTCAGGTTCCTGGTCAGTCCGCACGGACTGCCCTGTCGTCCCGCCTCGTCCACCTCGCGGCTTGCAGGCCGCTCGGATTCGGCTGGCAGAGGTCAGTCCGCAGGGACTGCCCTCTGTCCCGCCTCATCCCCGTCGAGGGCAAGGAGACTGGGGGGGCGGGCGTTTCCTTGTGACGCTGCGACAATGCAAGCAGGCCATCCCCTAGGAAACGTGTTCACCATGCCTCGCTATCAGACCATCGAAGATGTCATCGGCCGCACTCCTCTCGTGCGCCTGCAGCGCCTGCCGGGCGCGGACAACGAGCGCCGCGGCAACGTGATCCTCGGCAAGCTGGAAGGCAACAATCCCGCCGGCTCGGTGAAGGACCGCCCGGCGATGAGCATGATCCGCCGCGCCGAGGAGCGCGGACAGATCAAGCCCGGGGACACGCTGATCGAGGCGACCTCGGGCAACACCGGGATCGCGTTGGCAATGGCGGCCGCCATCCGCGGCTACCGCATGGTGCTGATCATGCCGGAGGACCTGTCCATCGAGCGCGCGCAGACCATGAAGGCCTTCGGTGCGGAGATCATCCTCACGCCCAAGGCGGGCGGCATGGAGTACGCCCGGGATCTGGCCGAGCAGATGCAGCGCGACGGCAAGGGGCTGGTGCTGGACCAGTTCGCCAACGCCGACAATCCCCGCATCCATTACGAGACCACGGGCCCGGAGATCTGGCAGGACACCGAAGGCACCATCACGCACTTCGTGAGCGCGATGGGCACGACCGGCACCATCACCGGCGTGTCGCGGTACCTCAAGGAGAAGAACCCGAACGTGCGCATCGTCGGCGCACAGCCGAGCGAGGGTTCGCGCATTCCCGGCATCCGCAAATGGCCGCAGGAGTACCTGCCCAAGATCTACGACCCCAGCACGGTGGACGAGCTCATCTACGTCAGTCAGGCCGACTCGGAAGAGATGGCGCGGAGACTGGCGCGCGAGGAGGGCATCTTCGCCGGCATCTCCTCGGCGGGCGCGTGCTGGGTCGCGCTGCAACTGGCCAGGCAGCTGGAGAACGCGACCATCGTCTTCGTGGTATGCGACCGAGGAGACCGGTACCTCTCGACCGGCGTCTTCCCGGCCTGAACGCGGGCCGGGGGCGGGCTACGCCGCGTGGTCGTGCCCGGGGGCCGGCGCGGGCACGAGCGCGGCCGGCAGGTCCGCACGCAGCCGCCACAACCTGTGGCCTGACTGCCGGTACTTGCGCTCGAACGGCGTCAGCGCGGGCTCCTCAGCCACGGTCTCCAGGGTCGCGCCGATGCCCAGCAACGCCAGTGCCTGTGCGAACTCCATCGCGTAGACATCCCAGTTGGTGCGCAGTTCCAGCCGGCCTCCCAGCCGCAGCAGATCCCCGAGGCGCGGGTGCCCGTGCCAGCGCCGCATCAGGTGCTCGGCCTTGGGCCAGGGATTGGGGTAGAGCAGGTAGTGGTGCGACAGCCGCGCGCCGCGGCGTGCCAGCAGGGCCCACAGGTCCGTCACCTCGGCGCGCAGCACGAGCGCGTTACCGGGCAGGGTGCCCGCGAGCTTGCGCAAGCCGCGGGTGGTGCGCTCCTCCGACTGATCGACCCCCACCACCAGCGCACGCGGGTGACGCCTTGCCAACACCGCGGTGCTTTCGCCCGTGCCGCATGCGCTGTCGAGCACCAGAGGCTGCCGCCCGTCCCAGCGCTCCAGCAGGGCCTCGAAGGCCTGTCGGCTGTAGGGAGCCTCCGGTCGGCGAAACTCGGTGGCCAGGTGCTTGCGCACCAACTCCGCCAACCGCGGGTGCGGACCGTCCTGGTTGCTGGTGACCGGCCGCGACCGCGCGGGGGCAGGCGACAGCGGAATTCGGCGAAGGCCGTTAGGATCGTCGGGTTCAGACTGGGAGTGCATGGTGAGCGATTTCAGATTCTGCCCCTGTTGCGCGACACCGCTGCAGATGCTCGCGTTGGCCGAGGATGGCGGCGAGCGCCGCCGGTTGCGCTGCCCCGCGCCGGGCTGTGGCTACACGCACTGGAACAACCCCACCCCGGTGCTGGCCGCGATCATCGAACTGTCCGACCGCGAGGGCCAATTGCTGCTGGCCCGCAACGCGGCCTGGCCGGGCCGGATGTTCGCACTGATCACCGGGTTCATGGAGGCCGGTGAATCGCCCGAGGAGGGCATCCGCCGCGAGATCGCGGAGGAGACGTCGCTCCAGGTGAGCGAGCTGAACCTGGTCGGCGTGAGCGACTTCCAGCGCATGAACCAGGTGATCATCACCTACCACGCGGTGGCACACGGCGAGATCGTGCTGTCGCCGGAGCTCGCGGAATACAAGCTTTTCCGGCCCGAGGCGGTGCGTTGCTGGCGCGCGGGTACCGGGCTGATGCTTGCGCAGTGGCTGCGCAGCCGGGGCTACGAGCCGCAGTTCATCGACTTTTCCGGCCAGGCACGCGCATCGGCGTGATGGCCGAGGTCCCGGATGGGACAGCCGCGCTTCCCGGGGAGGAGCAGAGGAGCCACTCCTACAATGGCGAGGTCAAGAGGATATGCCGACCATGGAAGTGCACAAGGAACTCGACACCCGCGGGCTGAACTGCCCGTTGCCCATCCTGAAAGCGAAGAAGGCCCTTGCGGAGATGCAAAGCGGCGAGCTGCTGCGCGTCGTGGCGACAGATCCCGGCTCGCTGCGCGACTTCCAGGCCTTCGCCAAGCAAACGGGCAACGAACTCTTGGAACAGCAGACGCTGGACAAGGAGTTCGTCCACGTGCTGCGACGGCGTTGAGCCGCCAAGCGCGGAGCTGAAAAAAAGGGCGCCCCCCGGCGCCCTGGTTCGGTCTGCGGCCTGACGGATCAGCACAGGTCCAGCCCGCGCAGGTACTCCCGGAAGCCGGGGCCCAGCTGGGGGTGGCCCAGGGCCAGTTCGACCGTGGCCTGGAGAAAGCCTTCCTTGCTGCCGCAATCGTAGCGGGTGCCCTCGTAGCGGTAGGCGAAGACCTTCTCCCGCCGCAGCAGGCCTGCGATGCCGTCGGTGAGTTGGATCTCGCCGCCCACACCGCGCGGCTGACGGCGGATCTCGTCGAAGATGCCCGAGGTGAGGATGTAACGCCCCGCCACGCCGAGGCGTGACGGCGCGTTCTCGGGCGCGGGCTTCTCGACGATCTGCTGCACGTCCACCAGCCGGTCGTTGACAGGGGTGCCATCCACGATGCCGTAGCGCCTGGTCTGCTCCTCCGGCACCTCCTGCACCGCGATGATGGTGGCTTTCCAGTCCTTGAACTGGTCGACCATCTGCTTCATCACGGGCGGCTGGCCAACCATCAGGTCGTCGGCGAGGATCACCGCGAACGGGTGGCCGTTGACCAGGCGCTCGGCGCACAGCACGGCGTGCCCCAGGCCCAGCATCTTGGGCTGGCGCACGAACACGCATTCCATGTCGTCAGGCTTGATCGACTGGACGATTTTCAGCAGCTCGTGCTTGCCCGCCGCCTCGAGCTCGGTCTCGAGCTCGTAGGCCATGTCGAAGTGGTCCTCGATCGGCCGTTTCGTGCGGCCGGTGACGAAGATCATCTCGCGGATGCCAGCCGAATAGGCCTCCTCGACCGCGTACTGGATCAGCGGCTTGTCCACCACCGGCAGCATTTCCTTCGGCTGGGCCTTGGTGGCGGGCAAGAACCGGGTGCCGAGACCGGCGACCGGGAAGACGGCTTTGGTGACGAGCATGTTTTCCTCCTGTTGGTCGACGGCCCGTCGGACGGAATGCACGGGTTCGCCGTTCATCCCAGGCGGGCCATCTGCTCACGCATCCGTGCTAGGGTAACCCCGAATTCCTGCATTCGCTGACGCTCCTGTTCCACAACGTTAGCAGGTGCTCTGGATACAAAACTTTCGTTACCCAGCTTGGCCGCTGCCTTGGCCACTTCGCCCTCGAGGCGCTTGATTTCCTTGGCCAGCCGCTCGCGCTCGGCGGCCACGTCCACTTCCACGTACAGCGCCACGCGCGTGTCCCCCAGCACCGAGACGGGCGACAGTCGCGTGGCCTGGGCAAACGCGGCCTCGTCGTCGAAGCACTTCACTTCGCTCAGCTTGGCCAGGGCCTGCACGACCGGTGCGGCCTCCCGCAACACATTGTCGGCGCCCAGTACGTACAGCGGCACCCTCTGGGCAGGGGAGAGGCTCATCTCCCCGCGCAGGTTGCGGCAGGTGCCAACCAGGGCCTTGAGGCGTTCCATCCAGGCGTCGGCGTTCGGGTCGATGCGATCGAGCTGCGCGCGCGGGTACGGCGCGAGCACGATGGAGTCGTCCGAGGCCGGCTTCTTGCGGCCGGCCACGGGGGCGACCTTCTGCCACAGCTCCTCCGTGATGAAGGGCGTGACCGGGTGCAGCAGTCGCAGCACGGTTTCCAGCACTCGGATCAGCGTGCGGCGGGTCGCGCGCTGCTGGGCCTCGTTACCCTGCGCGATCTGGACCTTGGCGATCTCGAGATACCAGTCGCAGTACTGGTCCCAGACGAACTGATAGATCGCATTGGCGACGTTGTCGAGGCGGTACTCCGCGAAGCCCTGCTCGACGGCGGCCTCGACGCGCTGCAACTCGCCCGTGATCCAACGGTCGGCCATGGAGAACTCGAGGTAGCCGCCGGGCGCGCATGCGTCCGCCCCGTGCTCGCTCAGCCCGCAGTCCTGGCCCTCGCAGTTCATCAGCACGAAACGCGTGGCGTTCCAGAGCTTGTTGCAGAAGTTGCGGTAGCCCTCGCAGCGCTTGCTGTCGAAGTTGATGTTGCGGCCCAGGCTGGCCAGCGCCGCGAAGGTGAAGCGCAGCGCATCGGCGCCGTAACCCGGGATGCCTTCGGGGAACTCCTTCTTCGTCGCCTCGCGGATCTTGGGCGCGGTCTCCGGACGGCGCAGGCCGGTGGTGCGCTTTTCCAGCAGGGGCTCGAGGGCGATGCCGTCGATGAGGTCCACCGGGTCGAGCACGTTACCCTCGGACTTGCTCATCTTCTTGCCCTGGGCGTCGCGCACCAGGCCGTGGATGTAGACGTCGCGGAAGGGCACCTTGCCTGTGAAGTGCACCGTCATCATGATCATCCGCGCCACCCAGAAGAAGATGATGTCGAAGCCGGTGACCAGCACCGTGGACGGCAGGAAGAGCTGCAGTTCCTTGGTTTCGGCGGGCCAGCCGAGCGAGGAGAAGGGCACCAGCGCCGACGAGTACCAGGTGTCCAGCACGTCCTCGTCGCGGGTGAGCGGTCCCTCATAGCCGGCGGCCTTCGCCTTGGCCCGTGCCTCCTCCTCGCTGCGGGCAACGAAGAGTTCCCCGCCGGTGCCGTACCAGGCGGGGATCTGGTGACCCCACCAGAGCTGGCGCGATATGCACCAGTCCTGGATGTTCTTCATCCACTGGTTGTAGGTGTTGACCCACTGCTCCGGCACGAAGCGCACGCGGCCGTCCTGCACCACCTCGATCGCCTTCTCGGCGATGGATTTGCCGTCCGGTCCAGGCTTGCTCATCGCGACGAACCACTGGTCCGTCAGCATGGGCTCCACGATCTGGCCGGTACGCGCGCAACGCGGGACCATCAGGCGGTGCTTGCGGACCTCGACCAGCAGCCCCTGGGCCTCCAGGTCGGCAACGACCTTCTTGCGCGCCTCGAAGCGGTCCAGTCCCCGGTAGGGATCGGGCACCTCGTCGTTGGTGCGCGCGTCCAGCGTGAAGATGTTGATGGCGGGCAGCCCGTGGCGCTGGCCGACCGCGTAGTCGTTGAAGTCGTGCGCCGGGGTCACCTTGACCACGCCGGTGCCGAACTCGCGGTCCACATACGCGTCGGTGATGACCGGGATGCGCCGCCCCGTCAGAGGCAGCAGCACCTCCTTGCCGTGGAAGGCCGTGTAGCGCTCGTCCTCCGGATGCACCATGACGCCGGTGTCGCCCAGCATGGTTTCCGGGCGCGTGGTCGCCACCACCACCGAGCCGGAGCCATCGGCCAGCGGGTAGCGGATGTGCCAGAGCGAACCGTCCTCCTCCTCGCTCTCGACTTCGAGGTCCGACACGGCCGACTTGAGCACCGGGTCCCAGTTGACCAGGCGCTTGCCACGGTAGATGAGCCCTTGCTCGTACAGCTGCACGAAGGTCTCGGTGACGACCTTCGAGAGCCTGTCGTCCATGGTGAAGTACTCGTGCGACCACGAGACCGAGTCGCCCATGCGGCGCATCTGCTGCGTGATCGTGGAGCCTGATTGCTCCTTCCATTCCCAGACCTTGGCGACGAAGTTCTCGCGGCCCAGCTCATGGCGGGACTGCCCCTTGGCCTGCAGCTGGCGCTCCACGACGATCTGCGTCGCGATGCCCGCGTGGTCCGTGCCTGGCACCCACAACGTGTTGTGGCCACGCATGCGGTGGTAGCGGGTCAGCGCGTCCATGATCGTCTGGTTGAACGCATGGCCCATGTGCAGCGTGCCCGTGACGTTGGGCGGCGGCAGCTGGATGCAGAACGACGGGCGGCTCTCGTCCAGCGTGGGAGCGTACAGGCCGCGCCGCTCCCATTCGGGACCCCATTTGGCTTCGATGGACTTGGGTTCGAAGGACTTCGCGAGTTCGGACATGCCGTGGACCTTGGAAACGGAGGCGGCGCGGAGACAGGCCCGGGTCCCCGTGCCCGCGGCCCCACGAGGGGGAAGAGCAGCACGGCTGACACGGCCCTTCCCCCGCAGGGATGCCGCCAGACTGGGATCGGTGGATTTTAGGCGCCGTGGGAGGGGTTTCCCCGGCGCCTTGCGGTCACATCAGCAGGTGCTCGGCGGCGTTGTTGCCGCCCAGGATGACGTAGTTGACCTTGCGGATGTCGGTCAGGACGCGCCCTCCTGCGTAGGAGATGGAGCTTTGCAGGTCTTCCTGCATCTCGCGCAGCGTGTCGGCCAGCTTGCCCTTGACCGGCTCGAGGATGCGCTTGCCCTCGACGTGCTTGTACTCGCCCTTGTTGAAGTCCGACGCGGAGCCGTAGTACTCCTTGAAGAGCTTGCCGTCGATCTCGACCGTGCGGCCGGGCGATTCCTCATGGCCGGCGAAGAGCGAGCCGATCATGACCATGGTCGCGCCGAAACGCACGCTCTTGGCGATGTCGCCATGCTCACGGATGCCGCCGTCGGCGATGATGGGCTTGGTCGCGACCCGCGCGCACCATTTGAGGGCCGAGAGCTGCCAGCCCCCGGTGCCGAAGCCCGTCTTGAGGCGCGTGATGCAGACCTTGCCCGGGCCGATGCCCACCTTGGTGGCGTCGGCGCCCCAGTTCTCCAGGTCGATCACCGCCTCGGGCGTGCCGACGTTGCCGGCGATGACGAAAGACTGCGGCAGCTTCTGCTTGATGTGCGCGATCATGCGCTGGACGGTGTCGGCGTGGCCGTGCGCGATGTCGATGGTGATGTAGTCGGCACCCAGGCCCTCGGCCGCGAGGCGGTCGACTGTGTCGTAGTCGGCCTGCTTGACGCCCACGCTGATCGACACGAACAGGCCCTGCTCGCGCATGCGCCTCGCGAAGGCGACGTTGTCGATCTCGAAGCGGTGCATCACGTAGAAGTAGTCGTGGGCCGCCAGGTACTCGGCGATGCCCTCGTCCAGCACGGTCTTCATGTTGGCGGGCACGACGGGCAGCTTGAAGCGGCGGGGGCCGAATTCGACCGAGGTGTCGCATTCGCTGCGGCTTTCGACGCGGCATTTGCGCGGCAGCAGCAGGATGTTGTCGTAGTCGAAGATTTCCATGGAGTTCGCTCCGGAGTCGAAGGCAGCGCGTTGAACGCAGTGCGCCGCCGAGGGCTGCGAGCGCTTGACTTGGAGCCGGCGTTTCCGAAGGCCGCCAGCGGGGGGCGGTGGAAACAAAAAACCGGACACCAAAATTTGGGCCCGGTGATTGATTCTACTCGGGATCGCGGCCTGCTGCACGCAGGGTGATCGGGCCGGCCTCCTAGAATTCACGGATGACCGCTTCCTCCCCGCTGCTCGCCCACCTGAACCCCGAACAACTGGCTGCCGTGACGCTGCCGCCGGCGCACGCGCTGATCCTGGCCGGCGCGGGCTCGGGCAAGACGCGAGTGCTGACCACGCGCATCGCGTGGTTGATCCAGACCGGGCAGGTTTCGCCGGCGGGGGTGCTGGCCGTGACCTTCACCAACAAGGCGGCCAAGGAGATGCTGACCCGTCTGGGCGCGATGCTGCCCATCCCCGTGCGCGGCATGTGGATCGGCACCTTCCACGGGCTGTGCAACCGGTTCCTGCGCGCGCACTGGAAGCTGGCCAACCTGCCGCAAGGCTTCCAGATCCTGGATGCGCAGGACCAGCTCTCGGCCGTCAAGCGCGTGATCAAGGCGATGAACCTGGACGAGGAGCGCTTCGTCCCCAAGCAGGTGACCTGGTTCATCGCCGGCAGCAAGGAGGAGGGGCTGCGACCGAAGGACGTGGACGCGCGCGACGAGCACGGCCGCAAGCTGGTCGAGATCTACCAGGCCTACGAGGACCAGTGCCAGCGCGAGGGCGTGGTGGACTTTGCCGAGCTCCTGCTGCGCACCTACGAGCTGATGCGCGACAACGCGGCGCTGCGCGAGCACTACCAGCACCGGTTCCGCCACATCCTGGTCGACGAGTTCCAGGACACCAACCGGCTGCAGTACGGCTGGCTGAAACTCTTCGCGGGCGCGCGCAACAGCCTGTTCGCGGTGGGCGACGACGACCAGAGCATCTATGCCTTCCGCGGCGCCCAGGTCGCCAACATGGCGGACTTCGAGCGCGAGTTCCGCGTGCAGCACGTGATCAAGCTGGAACGCAACTACCGCAGCTACGGCAACATCCTCGATGCGGCCAACGGGCTCATCTCGCACAACACGCGCCGGCTTGGCAAGAACTTGCGCACCGAGGCCGGCCCCGGCGAGCCGGTGCGCGTCTATGAGGCCACGAGCGACTATGCCGAGGCCCAATGGCTGCTGGAGGAAGCCCACCAGCTGCACCGCGACGGCACGCCGCGCTCGGAGATCGCGGTGCTGTACCGCTCGAACGCGCAGTCACGGGTGATCGAGAGCGCGCTCTTCAACGCCGGCATCCCGTACCGCGTCTATGGCGGCCTGCGCTTCTTCGAGCGTGCGGAAATCAAGCACGCGCTCGCGTACCTGCGTCTGCTCGAGAATCCGAATGACGACACCTCGTACCTGCGGGTCGTCAACTTCCCGACCCGCGGCATCGGCGCGCGCACCCTGGAGCAGTTGCAGGACGCGGCCCGCGTGAGCGGGCGCAGCCTCTACCAGAGCGTGGGCGCGGTCACCGGCAAGGGGGGCGCCAACCTCGTGGCCTTCAACGCGCTGGTCGACGCAATGCGCGAGGCGACGCGCGGCCTGACGCTGCGCGAGATCATCGAGCACGTGATCGAGTCCTCGGGCCTGGCGGACTACTACCGCAACGAGAAGGAAGGGCGCGAGCGCCTGGAGAACCTGGCCGAACTGGTCAACGCGGCCGAGGCCTTCGTGACACAGGAAGGCTTCGGCAAGGACGCCGTCGCCCTGCCGGTGGACGAGCAGGGCGCGGCCGAGGGGCTGGCACCGGGTGCGCTGGCCGTAGGTGCGCCGCCAGCGGTCGCGCCCGTCGAGATCACGCCCGATGCGCAAACCGGCGAGATCGTCTCGCCGCTCGCCGCCTTCCTCACGCACGCCGCGCTGGAGGCGGGCGACAACCAGGCGCAGGCCGGGCAGGACGCGATCCAGCTGATGACGGTGCACGCGGCCAAGGGCCTGGAGTTCGATTGCGTGTTCATCACCGGGCTGGAGGAGGGGCTGTTCCCTCACGAGAACTCGCTGTCGGACTACGACGGGCTGGAGGAGGAACGGCGCCTCATGTACGTCGCGATCACCCGGGCGCGCAAGCGCCTGTACCTGAGCCACAGCCAGACGCGCCTTTTGCACGGGCAGACCCGCTACAACGTCAAGAGCCGCTTCCTGGAGGAGTTGCCCGAGTCGGCGCTCAAATGGATCACGCCCAAGGTGCAGGGGTTCGGATCAGGCTTCGCACGCGACTACCAGGCCGCGTGGGCGAGCGGCTCCGGGCTGGGCTCCATCGTCGGCGCCGGCCGGCAGGAGCCGCCTTCGTTCGGCCCGCAGGTCACGACCTCGGACGGCGCGGCGCTGCGCGTCGGCCAGGCGGTGTTCCACACCAAGTTCGGCGAGGGCGTGATTGTCACGCTCGAAGGCCGCGGGCCGGACGCGCGGGCGCAGATCAACTTCGGCCGTCACGGCATGAAATGGCTGGCCCTCTCGGTCGCCAAGCTCACGCCGGTGGATTGAACCGGCTCACTTGAGCAGCCGGCCGTCGCGCCCGATCACGGTCACGTCGACGAACCGCGAGCCGACCCGCTGGTTCGGCCCGAAGCCGACCTTGAACCCGCCCACGTCGTGGTCGCGCAGCGACTCGAGCGCGGCGATCACCTTTTCGCGGGTGGGCTCCGGCCCCGCCCGGCGCAGCGCCTCGACGAGCACCTTGGCGGCGATGAAGGACTCCACGCTTGCGTAGGACACGACCTTGTCCGGTTGATGCTCCTTCATCAGCGCGAGGAACTCGCGCACGACCGGAGTGGACGGGGTATAGGGATAGGGCATGACCTGCGAGATGCCGAGCCCGCGGACCGTGTCCTCCCCCGCGTTCTTCAGCAGCTCCTTGAAGTTGACGACCGAGATGCTGAAGAGCTGGGCACGCCCGCCCGCGGCCCGCAACCGGTTGATGAAGGCGGCCGAAGCACGGTTGACCGCGACCATGATCACCGCATCGGGCTGGGCCGGCGCGATCGCCGCCACCGCCTCGTCGACTGCCTCGGGGGCCGTGCGGTCGTAGTGCCCGGTGGCCACGGGCTGGAGCCCCAGGCGCGTCATCGCCTCCTGCGCACCCGACAGGCCGCTCTTGCCGAACGCGTCGTTCTGATAGAACACCGCGAAGCGGCGCAGGCCGATGGTGTGAAGATGCTCCACCATCTTGGCCGCTTCGTCGCTGTAGCTGGCGCGCAGGTGGAACAGGTACTTGTTGGGCGGATTGCGCAGCTCTTCCGCTCCGGTGTACGGCGCCAGCAGCGGGATCCCCGCGTCGTCGAGCACGCGGTTCTTCAGGAGGCCGAGAACGTTGGCGGTGCCGATGAAGCCGAACAGCGCCAGCGGGCGTTCCTTGGCGATCAGTTCGCGCGTCAGCGCCAGCGTCTGCTCGGGCTTGTATCCGTCGTCGTGGACCACCACGCGGATCTTGCGGCCGTGGATCCCTCCGCGCGCATTGACGTGCGCGAAGTACGCCGCGGCGCCGGCCACGTACTCCTGGCCGGTGCCCGCGATCACGCCGGTCAGGGGCGCGACCTGTCCGATGACCAGATCCTGGGCCGCAGCCACGCCCGCCCAGCAGATCCCCAGCGCCGCGACGCACCCGCGCCAGAAGGCGCTCCTGGCTCCTCTGTCTCCCATCGACCCTCCTCGTATCGGCCTTGTGACCTTTGTTCGGGCGGGAGTCTAGGGAGAGGCGCCGTCTTTGGCGCCCGGGTTCACACCGATAGCTTGTCTCTTGCGTGACATCGGCCGGCGAGTCGGCCCGCGGGGTGAAACCGGGTTGTCATGTCTGGTCGGCGAGCAGCGAAAGCCCGAGCTGTGCCCGCCGGCGCAACCACGGGCTCGGGCGGTAGCGCGGGTCTCCGGTCGCTGCCTGCAGTTCCTCCAGCACGCGCAGCACGGTGGTGGCGCCCAGGCGATCGCCCCAGGCCAGCGGACCGACGGGGTAGCCGAGGCCGAGCGTGACGGCGCGGTCGATGTCCCCCGGCGCGGCGATGCGCTGCTGTGCGATCTCGCACGCAATGTTGACGATCGTCGCGACCACACGTGCAGCCACGAGCCCCGTGCTGTCGCGGATCACGGAGACAGGCACTGCGTCGCTCGCCAACAGGCCGTGGGCTTCATCGCGCGCCGCGGGCGCGGTGGCCGGGTTGGTCGCGATCACCCGGCGACGCTGCATGTCGAACAGCGTGTCGAGGCCGACGGTGCGCGAGGCATCCAACCCCTCGCGCACGCAGCAGCCCGTGACGTCCTGCCCGAGCGGCGTCACGATGCACAGGCTTTCGCCCGAGGGCCGCTCGCCGTCGTCCAGCGTCGCCCCGAGGGCCCGCAGCAGTGCCACCGCGCGCTCGTGCCCCGCAGGCCAGGCCCTGCTGACCCACACGCGTGTGGGACGCGCCTGCGGTGGCGGCGGCTCGTCGAAGGTCTCCTGCCGGCCTTCGACATAGCGGTAGAAGCCGCGACCGGCCTTGCGGCCGACCATGCCGGCGGCGAGCATCTGGCGTGTGAGCGGCTGTGGCCGGAAGCGCGGCTCCTCGTAGTACTGGTGATAGATCGACTCCATCACCGGGTGCGACACATCGAGCGCCGTCAGATCGAGCAACTCGAAGGGGCCGAGCCTGAAGCCCGCCGTATCGCGCAGGATGCGGTCGATCTGATGGAACTCGGCGACGCCCTCCGCCAGCAGTCGCAGCGCCTCGGTGCCGTAGCCCCGGCCCGCGTGGTTGACGATGAAGCCGGGCGTGTCCTTGGCCCGCACCGCGGCATGTCCGCAGCGCCGCCCCAGCGCGAGCAGGAACTCGGTCACCCGAGGGTCGGTGAGCAGGCCGTCCACCACCTCCACGATCTTCATCAACGGCACCGGGTTGAAGAAGTGGAAGCCGGCGACGCGTTCGGGGCGCGCGAGGCCGGCGGCGATGGCCGTGACCGACAGCGACGAGGTGTTCGTGGCGAGCACGCAATCCGGCCGGACGACCGCTTCCAGATCCCGGAAGAGGGAGCGCTTGGCGTCCAGATTCTCGACGATGGCCTCCACGACGACGTCGCAGTCCTTCAGCTCGGCCAGGGTGTGCGCCGCCGCCACGCGCGCCCGGGCGGCGTCGGCGTCCGCCGGCGGCAGCTTGCCCTTGGCCGCCAGCGTCGCGAAGGTCTGGCCGAGGCGCTCCACGGCTTGGGTGGCCACGCCTTCGCGCGCGTCGAGCAGGAGCACATCCACGCCCGCCGCGGCTGCGATCTGCGCAATGCCGCTACCCATGACGCCCGAGCCGACGACGGCCAGGCGCAGCGGGCCGGCAGCCCGTGCCGGCAGCGAGGAGAAATCGAGGGAACTGTTCTGCATCTCGGAATATTGCAAGGGGGCCCAACGTGAGCGATCATCCGCGGCTGCGTGGCGGTCGTCAATGCAGCGCGGCCCCGCAGCACGAGGCTGCTCAGGTGCCGCTCGTTCCGCACGGCGGTATTCGCGCAAGGTCCAGGACAGGGAGAGCGGAGGCCTTCATGCCCATTTCTGCCACCATCGATGCAGGCCGGACACCCGGCCGGCGCCGGCGCCGGGAGACCGAGGCGCCACCCGACCTCGGCGCGCCGGAATTTCCCGCGCCGACAGAGGACCGCCATTTCGTCACGGCGCTGGCGCGCGGACTCGACGTCCTCAGCTGTTTCCGGTCGCGCGACAAGCTGCTGGGCAATCAGGAACTGGCGCGGCGCTGCGGGCTGCCCAAGTCCACCGTCTCACGCCTCACCTACACGCTGACGCGGCTGGGCTATCTCGACTATGACGAGGACACGGGGCGCTACCGCCTCGGCACGGCGACGCTTGCATTGGGCAGCACCATGCTCGCGCGCATGGACGTGCGGGAGCGTGCGCGGCCGCTGATGCAGGAACTGGCCAACTATTCGCAGGGCATGGTGTCGCTGGGCACGCGCGATCGGCTGAGCATGATCTACGTCGAGAACTGCCGCAGCCCGTCGGCGCTGACCCTGAGCCTGGACGTGGGCTCCCGCATTCCTCTTGCGACGACGGCGATGGGCCGGGCCTATCTGGCCATGTGTCCCGAGTCGGAGCGGCGCGAACTGATCGAGCGCCTGCGCGCGCAGGACGAGGCGGCCTGGCCTCGCATCCGGGAGGGCGTGGAAGGTGCGGTACAGCAGTACCGCGAGCTGGGCGTGTGCTGTTCCTTCGGCGACTGGCAGCCCGATGTCAACGCGGTGGCGGTCGCCTTCCAGGCAGGCCGGGGCGGTCGCCTGATGGCGATCAACTGCGGCGGCCCCGCCTTCCTGCTCGGCAGGGATTTCCTGCTGGAGGAGGTGCGGCCGCGCCTGATCGCGCTTGGCGCGCGGCTGGAACGAGGCGCTCGGGGTGAGTGAGCCGCGGGGCCTTGTATCTTTGCCCCCGGGGCTAGCGCCCCACCCCCCGTGGGGGTTGCGGCCCGGCTTCGGGCGGCCGGGCGCCGGGCCTTAGGCGCTGCCCTGCAGTCCGGCTCCCTCTGGGAAGCGCCGGCGCTCAGCTCGCGGTTGACGACCTTCAGTCCTCGTCGTCGTCGCTGACGGCGTCGATGCCGGCCTCGACCGCGGCGCCGGTCACCCGCACCCCCGTGCTGATCACCGCGCCGGTGACCGAGATCGCCGCGCCCGCCGCCGCCCCGGCCACCGTGACCACCGCGCAGCCCGACAGCGTCGGGACGGCCAGGAGCACCAGCAGCGCCAGGAGGTGACGGGAGCCGGCGAGGCGGTGGCAGGCGGGGGCAGGTACACGCATGCGCGCATCATCGCAGAACACGGCCGGAAGGCGGGCGGCCGGAACGGGGGAGCGTTAAAAAAGGCAACGGGCCCTCGGGCCCGTTGCTCCTCGGCTCAAGCGGTCGTCAGGTGCCGACCACGCCGCCATCTTCCTTCCAGATCACGACGGTCGCGGAGCGCGGGCGGCCGCCGGCCGCCTCCGGCCACTGGCAGAACGCCAGCGGGTCGGTCTTGGCGTCCACCGCGGGCCGGCGCGGATGGCTGCCGTACTCGCCCGGGTGCTGGATGTTGACGAACACGTACTTCTGATCCGGGGTCCAGGTGATGCCGGTCACCTCGCAGCCCGAGGGGCCCACGAGGAAGCGGCGGATCTCCTTGGTCTGCGGATCGGCCACCAGCATCTGGTTGTTCCCCATGCCGGCGAAGTTGCCGGTGTTCGAGAAGTTGCCGTCGGTTTGAATCCAGAGGCGTCCGTCCGCATCGAAGGCCAGGCCGTCGGGGCTGTTGAACAGGTTGTCGGCGGTGACGTTGTCGCTGCCGGCATAGAGGCCACTGCGCGGGTCGGCAGGGTTGCCGGCCAGCACGAACAGGTCCCACTCGAACGACGTGGCCGCGGGGTCGCCGCCAGCCTCGCGCCAGCGCACGATCTGCCCGTAAGGGTTGTTCGCGCGCGGATTGACGTCGTCGGTCGTCGTGCGGCCGCTGTTGTTGGTCATCGTGATGTAGACCTCCTTGGTCTTCGGATGCACGGTGACCCACTCGGGGCGGTCCATCTTCGTCGCACCGACGGCGTCGGCGGCCAGGCGGGTGTTGACGAGGAGTTCACCCATGTCGGCGAAGAGGTCGCCGAGCGTACCGCCGCCGGTCCTGGGGGTGTCGAGCTTGAGGGCGACCCACTCGCCGGTGCCCATCATGTCGCCCGTCGCGACGCCCGCGTTGAACCGGGCCACGTAGAGCGTGCCGCTGTCCAGCAGGTCGCGGTTCGCCGCATTGTTGCCCGGCGTGTAGGTGCCCGAGGAGACGAACTTGTAGACGTAGTCGTCCGCCTGGTCGTCGCCCATGTAGACGACGACCTTGTTGTCCGCCGACAGCGTCATCGCGCAGTTCTCGTGCTTGAAGCGGCCGAGCGCGGTGCGCTTCTTGGGCAGCGAGCCCGGATCGAAGGGGTCGATCTCGACGATCCAGCCGAAACGGTTGGGCTCATTGCGCTCCGCGGAGTAGTCGAAGCGGGAGTCCAAGTCTTCCCAACGGTAGCTCGAGTTGCCAGCGGGCAGGCCATAGCGGGTCTCGTTGGCGTTGCGTGCCACGCGCCCGACGTTGCCGAAGTAGCCGTTGAAGTTCTCCTCGCAAGTGAGGTAGGTCCCCCACAGCGTATAGCCGTTGCCGCAGTTGTTCAGCGTGCCCAGCACGACCTCGCCTGCCGGGTCGCGAGAGGTGCGCATCAGCGCATGGCCTCGTGCCGGCCCCGTGATCTGCATGCCGGTGTTGGCGTGAATGCGGCGGTTGTACCGCGAATCCAGGACCACCTTCCACTCGCCGTTCTCGAGCTTGACATGCACGACGGACACACCGTGCGCGTGCTGCCCCTTGCGCACCTGCTCGAGCGACCAACCGCTACCGCCAGGCGTGACATTGGCGGGATAGAAGTATTCGTCGTTGAGGTACTCGTGATTCATCACGAGCAGGCCTTCCGTGCTGTTGCCCTCGGTCAGAGGGAAGAAGTGCATGCCGTCGTGGTTGTCGCCGATCTGTAGCGCCTGCGCGTCGGCGGTGTTGGTCGCGTCAGGCTTCCAGGGCGCGCTGCGCGTGAACAGCGGGTCGCCCCAGCGGCAGAAGACCGCGTGTTTGTAGCCTTGCGGCACGACGATTTCGTCACCCGTGCTGGCCGCGACGGCCGCGAAGCCCAGCATCACCGGGGGCTGGCCGCCGCCATTGTCGCCGCCACCCGGGTTGCCACGATCGTCACCGTCGCCGCCGCCGCAGCCGGCGAGGCTGCCACCCAGGAAGGTGACCGCGCCCATGGCAAGGCCGGCCTTCAGGAAGCCACGGCGCGAGCGCACGGCTTCCACGATGTCGTTGAGGTGCGGGTTCTTCGAAAGGTTGGAGGGGATGTCGTCGGGATCGTAGGCGCTCATCGCGGTTCCTGCTCGATGTTGGTGGGGAACCGCTCCGTCGGTGACGGTGCGGTCAGGGCGCGATGATGGGCAGCGGCTGTGACGAACCTGTGAAACCGCAGGCTGATGCCCCGGCGCGTGCGCGCAATGCGCATCGATCCACCGGCATGCAGGAGAAAGGGGGCCTCGCCGCTCCCCGCGGTGCGCACTGCGCGCGCCGATGACGGGACGGTGACGGTCCCTTTCCGCCCGTGTCAGGCCCTGTCGGGCTCGACGGGCAGCGGCAACGACTCGAAGCAGTCGACGAAGGTGAAATACAGCGACACGTAGAACACGGTCGAGAACATGAGCGCAGCGGGGAAGGCGGCCAGCGAGACGAGTTGCGGCGCGTCGAGCAGGGAGAAGAACAGTGTGGCGAACACGCCGAACAGGCCGACGACGAAGGCCCAGGTGAAGGCGTACACGAGGAACGCCCACTTGTTGCGCCAGCAGGCCACGATGCTGAAGAACACCGCCCGGGGGGCGTCCACCCCCGCCCAGTGGATGAGCGCCGGCGCGTGCCAGAAAAGCAGGCTCAGCGGCACGGTAAGGACGAGGCGCAGCATCAGCCCCGACTGCACGCGCGGGTCGTCCATCATCTCGCGGCTGGCCTCGCCCTGTCCCATCGCGTCCTGCAAAGCAGCGACCGACCCCCCGTCGACCCAGTCGGCCAGGGTCATGATCCCGAGCGAGGCGAGCGCGTAGGCCACGCCGAGCAGCAGCAGCGAGCGGATCCGCACGGCGCCTTGGCGGAAAGGCGCAAGGAACACGCCAGGCAGGGGAAAGCGCCCCAGCAGCGACTCGCGCGTGCCGATCATGAAGCCCAGCGTCACGACGGGCAGCAGCGCCAGCATCAGCAGGCCGCCGAGCAGCGGCAGCGTCAACACGATGAAGGCGCCGAACAAGAACAGGAAGAACAGGGCCGTGAAGGCCAACGGCTGCCGGAAGAACACCCGGAAGCCCTGTCTGACCCACCAGGCGCCGCGGGAGGGTTGGACGATGCGCAGTTTCATTCGTCGGTTCCCGGCAGCATCAGCGCACGTAGTGCCAGGGCTCGGCGATGCGGTGCCGCAGGATGCGCTCGAAGTGCCCGGGGTCGTGGGCCTTGAGCATCTGGGCGTCGCGTGGCAGGTGGTAGTCCCACAGGCGCGAGAGCCAGAAGCGGAACGCGCCCGCGCGCAGCAGCGCGGGCAGCAGGCGCGACTCGTCGTGCGTGATCTCGCGCTCGCGGTCGTAGGCCGCCACGAAGGCCTGGGCGCGGTCTTCGTCCAGCCGCCCGGAGTCCAGGTCCACGCACCAGTCGTTCAGACAGACGGCGATGTCGAAGAGCCAGGTGTCGATGCCGGCGAAGTAGAAGTCGAAGAAGCCGGTCAGCCGGTCGCCCTCGAACATCACGTTGTCCCGGAAGAGGTCGGCGTGGATGGGGCCACGCGGCAGCGCGGCGTAGGCAGGCGAGGCTGCCAATTGCTCCTGGAAGCGCAGTTCCGACTCGATCAGTTCGGTCTGCTCGGGAGCGAGATAGGGTTTGACCACGGGGACCGTCTCGATCCACCAGGCCAGGCCACGCAGGTTGGGCTGGTGCCGGTCGTAGTCGCGTCCGGCCAGGTGCATGCGCGCGAGCATCGCGCCGACCTGCTCGCAGTGGTGTTCGCTTGGCGCGAGCTGGTTGGATCCGCGCAAGCGGTCGACGACGGCCGCGGGCTTGCCGGCCAGGGTGTGCAGGATCTCGCCCCTTTCGTCCGCGCGCGGTTCGGGCACCGGGATGCCCTGCTGCGCCAGGTGCTTCATCAGGTGCAGATAGAACGGCAGCTGCTCGAAGCCCAGACGCTCGAACAGGGTCAGCACGAACTCGCCGCGTTCGGTGGTGGCGAAGTAGTTGGTGTTCTCGATGCCGGAGACGATGCCCCTGAGCTCCAGCAGGGCACCGAGGCCAAGGCGGCGCACCAGGGCGGCGGCGTCGTCATGGGCGACAGGCGTGAAGACGGCCATGGACAGGTCGGCGGCGGGACGGGCGAGATGGTTCAGAAGTTGATGACGTTCCAGACGCGCCGTCCGGCGGTGCCGCGGTTGGCGTCCTGGCTCAGGTCTCGGCTGCCGTCGGCGGGCACGACCTCGTAGGCCGGAGCGCCCTTCTTCGGCCGCACGACCAGACGCTGGTTCTGCCCACGCACGCGCAGCTCCTCGATGCGCACGCTGTCGTCCTCGATGCGGGTGTGCTGGACCGCGGGTTCGGGCACCCGGCCGGAGGACGCGGGCGCGACGCCCTCCGGCTGGGCCGGGGCGGGCGCCTGGGCCTGGACGGAGAGCACGGCGCAGGCGAGCACGAGGGCGATCGGGGCAAGGCGGGTCATGCTCGCATTGTAGGTGGCGAAGGGGCGCGGCGCCCGGCCTCGCGCGGGTGCTGGAAAATGGGGTGATGAGCGACAAACTCCTGCTGCTGGTCGACGGCTCCAGCTACCTGTACCGCGCCTTCCACGCCCTGCCGGATCTGCGCAGCCCGGATGGGCGGCCGACCGGGGCCATTTACGGCATGGTTGGCATGCTGCGCAAGCTGCGCGAGCAGTTCCCGGCGCAGCACGCAGCCTGCGTCTTCGATGCCAAGGGCGATACGTTTCGCAACGAATGGTATGCCGAGTACAAGGCCCACCGCCCGCCGATGCCCGAGGACCTGGCGGTGCAGATCGAGCCCATCCACGAGGTCGTGCGCCTGCTCGGCTGGCCGGTGCTGGAGGTCCCGGGCGTGGAGGCCGACGACGTGATCGGCACGCTGGCGCGCGTCGTCAAGGAGCAGGGCGGGCGGGTGATCGTCTCCACCGGCGACAAGGACCTGGCACAGCTGGTCAACGAACAGGTCACCCTCATCAACACGATGACCAACGAGTCGCTGGACGTCGAGGGCGTCAAGGCGAAGTTCGGCGTACCGCCCGAGCGCATCGTCGACTACCTGACGCTCGTGGGTGATGCGGTCGACAACATCCCAGGCGTGGACAAGGTCGGCCCCAAGACGGCAGCGAAATGGATCCAGGAATACGGCTCGCTCGACGGCGTGATGGCCGCTGCCGAGCACATCAAGGGAGTGGCGGGCGAGAACCTGCGCCGGGCGCTGGATTGGCTGCCGCAGGGGCGGCGGCTGGTGACGGTGGCGTGCGACTGCGATTTGTCGGGGCACATCGCGACATGGCCGACGCTGGAAGCGCTGGCGCTGCGCGAGGTCGACCGGCAGGGACTGCTCGCCTTCTACGAGAAGCACGGCTTCAAGACCTGGCGGCGCGAACTGGAGCAGCAGCTGGCGCAGGACGGCGGGAATCAGGCCGCGCTTGCCGGGGTGCCGAGCGGCACGAGCGGGGACCTCTTCGGCGTCGCGGCCGCGACACCGGCGCCGGCGGTTGCACCGCGCGAGCGCCGCTACGAGACGGTGCTGGACCTGCAGACGCTCGACCGCTGGATCGAGCGCCTGAAGGCCGCCCCGCTCGCCGCGCTCGATACCGAGACCGATTCCCTTGACGCGATGCGCGCGCGCATCGTCGGCATCTCCTTCAGCGTGGAGCCCGGCGAGGCGGCCTACGTGCCCCTGGCCCACGGATATGCCGGAGCGCCCACCCAGTTGCCGATGGACGAGGTCCTGACCCGGCTGAAGCCGTGGCTGGAGGACGCGCGCCATTCCAAGATCGGCCAGCATGTGAAGTACGACATGCACGTCTTCGCCAACCACGGCATCCAGGTACGAGGCTACGTGCACGACACGATGCTGCAGAGCTACGTGCTGGAGGCGCACCGCCCGCACAACCTCGAGAGCCTGGCGCAGCGCCACCTGGACCGCCGCGGCATCAGCTACGAGGACCTGTGCGGCAAGGGCGCCTCGCAGATCCCGTTCGCGCAGGTGGACGTGGCCAAGGCGGCCGAGTACTCCTGCGAGGACAGCGAGATGACGATCGAGGTGCACGGCAAGCTGTGGCCCCGCATCGAGGCCGAGGCCGGGCTGCGCTATGTCTACGAGCACATCGAGATGCCCATCTCGGCGCTGCTGCAGCGCATCGAGCGACATGGCGTACTGATCGATGCCGATCTGCTCACCCGCCAGAGCCAGGAACTGGCGCAGCGCATCCTCGCGCTGGAGGCCGAGGCCCACGAACTGGCCGGCCAGCCGTTCAACCTCGGCAGCCCCAAGCAGATCTGCGAGGTGCTCTTCACCAAGCTGCAGCTGCCTGTGCTCAAGAAGACGCCCAGCGGCACGCCGTCGACCGACGAGGAGGTGCTGGAGAAGCTCGCGCAGGACTACCCGCTGCCGGCGAAGATCCTGGAGCACCGGGGGCTGTCCAAGCTCAAGGGCACCTACACCGACAAGCTGCCGCAGATGATCAATCCCGAGACGGGCCGGGTCCATACGACGTATGCGCAGGCGGTCGCGGTGACGGGACGGCTGTCGAGCAACGACCCGAATCTGCAGAACATTCCGATCCGCACGCCGGAGGGGCGCCGCATCCGCGAAGCCTTCATCGCGCCGCCCGGGCACGTGATCGTCTCGGCCGACTATTCGCAGATCGAGCTGCGCATCATGGCGCACATCTCCGGCGATGCGAACCTGATGCGGGCCTTCAACGAGGGGCTGGACGTGCACCGGGCCACGGCTGCAGAGATCTTCAATCTCGCGCCGGAGCAGGTCACGAGCGAGCAGCGCCGCTATGCCAAGGTCATCAACTTCGGCCTGATCTACGGGATGAGCGCCTTCGGGCTGGCGAGCAACCTGGGCATCGAGCAGAAGGCCGCGCGCGACTACATCGACCGCTACTTCCAGCGCTATCCCGACGTCAAGCGCTACATGGACGAGACGCGCGCACAGGCGAAGGACCGCGGCTACGTCGAGACGGTGTTCGGCCGGCGACTCTGGCTGCCGGAGATCAACAGCCCCAACGGGCCCCGCCGCGGCGCCGCCGAGCGGGCGGCGATCAATGCGCCGATGCAGGGGACGGCGGCCGACCTCATCAAGCTGTCGATGATCGCGGTCCAGGCGGCGTTGGACGCGGCCGGCAGGTCCACGCGCATGGTGATGCAGGTGCATGACGAACTGGTTTTCGAGGTGCCCGAGGATGAGCTGGACTGGGTGAAAGCCGAGGTGCCTCGCATCATGGCCTCGGTGGCCGAGCTCAAGGTGCCGCTGGTGGCCGAGGTGGGCGTCGGCGCCAACTGGGACCAGGCGCACTGAGGGGTGCCTCGACGCCGCTGTGGACGCTGGCACGGGGGCTGCCGGGCAGGAAGGGGAGCGCCGCGCCGGCGTTACCGAGCCGGTGCATGACCGAACCCGGAAAGGCAGGACAGGGGCCCGACGACGATGGACTGGAAGCACAGGACCGAAAGGTGGCAGCAGCGGGCCTGGTCACGCGTGCCCGGCCGCGCACACGGCCCGCTGCGGGTAGCCTGGCTGTCGGTGCGGCTGTGGCTGGACGAGGGCGGACCGCAGCTCGGTGCTTCGATCGCGTTCTATTCCGTCTTCGCCCTGGCGCCCCTGCTCGTGGTGGCCATCACCATCGCGGGCGCCGTGTTCGGGCCGGAGGCGGCGCGCGGGCAGATCGTTGGCGAGATCCAGGACCTGGTGGGCCCGACCGCTGCGAAGGCCATCGAGATGATGATCGCGTCCTCCTGGCAGGGGCGGCAACGCGGTCTGGCCGGGGTGCTCGGCGTGCTGACCCTGCTCGTCGGCGCCAGCGGAGTGTTCATCGCGATGAACAAGGCGCTCAACCGCCTGGGGCGCCTGGCGCCGCGCTCGTCCGCGCTCGGCGGCTTCGTCAAGGCGCGCATGACGGCGTTCGCACTGGTGCTCGGTTTTGGCTTCCTGCTGATCATCTCGCTGATCGCCAGTGCACTGCTCGCGGCGCTGGGAGCTTACCTGGAAGGGCGCTTCCCCGCGCTGGGGGTTGGCATCGCGGCGCTCGACGTGCTGCTGTCGACGGCCGTGCTGTCGGTCGGGTTCGCCTCGCTGCTGCGCTGGTTGCCCGACCAGGCGCCGAACTGGCGCGCGGTGTGGGGTGGCGCGTGGGCGACCGCGGCGTTGTTCTCGCTGGGCAAGCACCTGATCGGGCTGTACCTGGGGCGCGCGGGCGTGGCCTCCAGCTACGGCGCCGCGGGATCCATCGTCGTCGTCATGCTGTGGGTCTACTACTCCTCGCAGATCCTGCTCCTCGGCGCATCGGTCGCCTGGGTGCTGGACGGGCGGGTCTTCCAGAGGGCACGGCCAGCGGGCGCCGCCGCTAGCTGAGGCGGGGCGTCCAGGCCCTAGCGGGCGGCGGAGCGCTCGCCGGACTCCCGCGCCCGCGGGCCGGGACGGTGTTGCGAGTCCTGGCTGGCGGAAGCCGCACGGGCGCGATCGCGGGCCGCGTAAGCCTCCAGCCGGTTGTAGAGGGTCTTGAGACTGATGCCGAGGACCTCGGCGGTGCGGCGCTTGACGTGGCCGCAGTGTTCCAGGGTGGCCAGGGTGACCCGCCTTTCCACCTCCTCCAGCGGCGTGCCCACCCGGATGGTGATGACCTCCTGCGCGCCCGCCGCCGTCGCGTCGTCCTCAGTCGGGCCGTCGACCACGTCGTCGGCCAGGATGAAGGCGCGCTGCACGTAGTTCCTCAGCTCACGGACGTTGCCCGTCCAAGGACGGTCGTAGAGGCGGGCGATGGCTTGCGGCGAGAAGGTCTTGCGCGTGCCTTCCTGGCGGTTCAGCTCGTCGAGGAAGGCCTGCGCCAGCAGTTCGACGTCGGTGCCGCGCTCGCGCAGGGGGGGAAGATGGACCGGAAACACGTTGAGCCGGTGGTACAGGTCCTCGCGCAGCTTGCCATCGGCCACCGCCTTCTCGGGCTGACGGTTGGTCGCGCCGATGACCCGCACGTCGATGGCAATGGGCTGGGTGGCACCCACACGGGTGAAGCTGCCGGTCTCGAGCACGCGCAGCAGCTTGACCTGCAGTTCCATGGGCATCTCGGTCACCTCGTCGAGCAGGAGCGTGCCTCCATGCGCGCGCTCGAAGAAGCCGATGTGCTGGCGCTCCGCGCCGGTGAAGCTGCCCTTCTCGTGGCCGAACAGTTCGCTTTCTATGAGTTGCGGGGAGATGGCACCGCAGTTGAGTGCGAGGAACGGTCCCTTGCGGCGGCGGCTGAGGTCGTGGATGGTGCGCGCGGCCAACTCCTTGCCGGTGCCGCTCTCGCCGATGAGAAGCACGGTCGCCGAGGTCGGGGCGACGCGCGCGAGCTTGTCGTAGAGCGACTGCATCGGCGGCGACTGGCCCTGGAGCAGGCCGAAGCGCCCGGCCTTGCGCAACTCGCCCCGCAGCGCCCCGATCTCCGCGCGCAGCTCGGCCGGCTGGGGCTGGCGCTGGAGGATGGACCGCAGGCGGGCCAGGTCGATCGGCTTGACCAGGTAGTCGCTCGCTCCGAGCCGCAACGCCTGCACGACGTTCTCCACCGAGGCGTGACCGGTCACCGCGATCACCTCGGTGCGTTCGGGCTGGTCGAGGTCGCGGATCAGGTCCAGCCCGTTGCCGTCAGGCAGCTGCACGTCGGTGAGCAGCACGTCCGGCACCTGCCGGGCGAGCTGCATGCGGGCTGCTTTCAGCGACTCGGCCGTCGCCACGGTGCAACCCTCGGCGGCCGCGACCTGCGCCAGGCAGGCCAGCTCGTCCGGGGCGTCGTCGACGATGAGCACGTGCAGCCCTCCAGCCCGGCCGGCAGACGGCTCCGCGCCCCCTCTGGGGGCGGCGCCTGGAGCAGGCCCGGCGGGAGATGGGGCGGCATGCATGGCCGGACCTCGTGGATCGGTCGAGTTTGCGGCGTGATTTACATCGCCGAAGGATTCCTCACTGCGTCGCCGGGCGCACGATGATGTCGTTGCGCACACTGCGCACATCGGGGACGGAGCGGGCCAACTCGCCTGCGCGGGCCTTCTCGGCCTCGCTGCGGGCGAAACCGGAGAGCTGGACCACACCGTTCAGGCTCTCGACCTGGATGCGCATGGCGCTTACGGTGTCGTCCTGCGCGAAGCGCGTCTTCACGCGGGCCGTGATGGTCTTGTCGTCGATGTACTCGCCCATCGAGCTCTGGCCACTCGTCACGGCGCAGCCGGCGAGGGTGCCGAGGGTGGCAAGGACCAGGCAGGCGGCGCGCAGCAGTCGGTGCGTCTTCTTCATGTGATCTCCTTGTGATGCCGATAGCGCCACGCACCCGCAACCGGCGTGCCCGCGGCCTGTCAGCCGGTGACCGACTTGCTCCCCGGGTGCCCGCGTGCGGACCGGCGGTCGGGGGCCCCGGCCGCGGTGGTGGCGTGCACGGGCGGCCCGGGCAGCGATCGCAGGCGCGTGCGGCCGGTCCCGTGGGCGAGTTGCGCGAGCAGCTCACAGGTGTGCGCGATGCAGTCGTCGAGCGAGTAGTGCGAGACTGCTCGTTGGCGCGCCCGTTCGCCCATGGCCTTCCTCGCGGCGGGGTCGGACAGCAGCTTGACGATCTGGGCACCGGTCCCGTCGAAGTCACCCGGGCTCACGAGGGCACCGCTCAGGTCGTGCTCCACCATTTCGGGCACGCTCCCGACCCGGGTCGCTACGATGGGCAGGCCGCAGGCCATGGCTTCCATCAAGGCCAGAGGCATCGCCTCGCTGTGCGAGGTCGACACGAGCAGGTCCAGCTCGCCGTAGACCGTTGGCATGTCGTGGCGCAGGCCCGCCAGGTGGGCATAGCCGCCCATCCCGAACTTCTCGATGAAATCAGCGCACTGCGGGAACATCGGCCCGTGCCCCACGAGGACGAAATGGGCCTGCGGGTGCGCGCGGTGTGCGACGAGGGCCGCGCGCAGGAAGCTCTCCGGCCCTTTTTCCCAGGACAGGCGGCCGACGAAGCCCACCAGCGGGACATCCGCCGGAATGCCGAACTCCTCACGCAAAGGGCCGTCGCGCCTGCGTTGCGGCCGGAACGCCTGCGTATCGATGCCGTTCGGGATGATGTGCATGTGCTGCGGATCGACACCCAACGCGAGGGCCTGGAAGTACGTGGGCCGGCTCACGGCGCACAAGTGGGTACCGGCGAGGCGGTGCGCTTCCAGGTCGCCGATGGTCACCTCCCGTCCATGGATGGTGGCCAGCACGGGCGTGTCGGTGAGTTGTCCGACGAGCGCGCCGAGCAGATGGGCGTTGGTGAGGTGGGTGTGGAGCAGATCGATGCCTCGGGTGCGGACCAGCATGCTGGCGAAGGTGATAGAACCCCAGGACGGCTCGTGGGGCATGGGCGTGACGAGGACTTCCCAGCCCAACGCGCGCAAGGCCTGGCTGTGCGGGCTCTCCCAGGGGCACAGCGCGGTGACCTCGAACCGCTCGCGAGGCAGGCGTTCCAGCAGCCGCAAGACGTAGCGCTCCATACCGCCTACGATCGCGTTGCCCACGACCTCCATGACCCGCACGCGCGGGTACTCGAACGTAGCACTCATTGATCACCTTGCGATATCAGCAGCACACCGGGGCCCAGCGGCCGCCCGGGGAGCGGCCGAACAGTCCCTGCCCATGGCGCTGCGCGCCGCCCTGGGAGGGCGCAGACGCCGAGTGGACGGCCGCGCTGTCGGCCGGCGCCGTCGTCTTCTGCCGGGACGGGGTGACCCCGCCGCGGGAAAGCCCCAACCATGCGGCGGCGGTGCCACTCCAGATCCGTTCCCGGCCGCGCGAGTCCACTCCGAGTTCATCCAGCAGCGCCTCCACCCAACCCTTGCGTTCCGCGAACTGGCTGCCCGCGCACGGCAGGAAGCAGTCGCTGCCGAACTGCAGCAACCCCGGCCCGAGAACGTCCAGCGCCTTGGACAGGATCTCGCGCCGGTAGGCGGGCGGCGGGCCGAACGAGATGTCGAAGCGGAACATCACCTGGTCGGGGGCGACACCGTGGATCAGTTCGATGAGTCCCACCGCGATCGCCTCGTCGCACCAAGGCCAGCCCAGGTGCGCGAGTGCGACCCTGAGTCCAGGGTAGTCGCGCAGCGCCTCGAAGAAGGTGGGGCGGCAGAAGCGGCCGGAGCGGCCGTCGATGAAGATACCGCTGTGAAAGAGCAGGGGCAGGTCGAGCTCGTGCGCGGTCGCGAAAAGAGGCTGCACCGCGTCGTCGTAGGGGTACCAGCCGGTGGGGACCATTTTCACGCCGCGCAGGCCGAGGTCCACCGCGCGGCGCAGGTCGCTTGGAGCCTCGGGGCGCCTCGGATCGAGCACGGCGAATCCGACGAGCCGGTCCTCGTGGCCGCGCACGAGCTGCGCGAGGTGCTCGTTGCCTCGCCTGAGCGAGGTGGCGTCGTCGAGCGAGTAGCCTTCGCTGAGAAAAGGCGCCAGCAGCACGGCCATGTCGATACCGGCCTCGTCCAGGGACCGCAGGACGTCGTCGGCGCGTTCCCGGCCGGTGCAGTGCACATGGGCGTCGATGACCATCCCGGCCTCATGCCCCGGCCGCCTGCGCCTGCGGCCCTTGAGCCGCGGTACGGAGGCCGCTCTGCGCGATCGCGGCTTCCGCTGCTCGCTTGCCGGCCAGGAACGCATGGTCGGAGTTGTAGTACTCCCATTCGGCATAGCGGCCGGCCAGGATCACCCCGTGGCCGGAGAGCCACTGCCGGATCCGGGCGACATGACCTGCCCGTGCGTGGTCGTAGACGACGTAGGCCCCCGGCATGTCGACCTGGTGCGCGCAGAGGATGGGGTCATCCTCGCGCAGCATGCCGACGTGCTTGCAGTCCTCGATGACGCGCGCGATCAGCGCATCGCCTTCGCATGGCAGGGGCTTGGACGGCGAGTAGGTGATCTCGCAGGTGAGCCCGAATCCGCCCGGCGGATTGCAGTGCGGGCTCGCGTTGCCTTGCACGAAGATCCGGTGGAAGACGGTGTCTTCCGGGTAGTAGATCCAGTGCTTGTCCGTCAATGCCTCACGACCGACGCCCAGGTTCACGCAGCGCACGCAGGTGCTGCGCAGTCCTTGCGCCGCGGCCTGCACCTGCGCGGGGGCCTCCTCGCCGCATGCCGCGACGAGCTGGGGCAGGGGCATGGTGGACACCAGGTTCTCGTACCGCAGCGTGCGCCCGTCGTCCAACCGCACCATGCGGCGCGACGGCAATACCGACACCACGCGCGTGTTGAGCGCCAGCTCGCACTTCAGATGGGGCAGGAAGGCGTCCATCAGTGCCTGGAAGCCGCCGCGCAATGGATAGCCGAAGCGCGCGTTCGGCCCCATGGGCTTGGGCGAGGGCTCGAGCGCTCCCTCGATCATCTGTTCCAGGTCGGGCAGGGGGACCCGTCCGCCGAGCCAGGAAGTCTCCATCTCGGACAGCGGCACCGCCCACAGCTTCTCGTTGTACGGCACCGCGAAGTGCTTGGCGATGCCCCAGCCCCAGACACGGTAGATGAACTCTTCGAAGTTGCACGGCGCCGCGGGCGGCACGACGGCGGCACCCGGTTCACGGCCGGGGCCCTTGAGCGGGCCGAAGCGGGCTTCGATCGCGCCGATCAGGCATTCCTTGAGCACCTGAGGAGGCAGGCCGTACAGCGAACCCTGGAACGGGTAGCGGGTGTAGACCCCCTTGCTGTAGATCCATGCCTCGCGGTCCTGCCAGTGCACGTTGTCGCCGAGCAGCTTCTCGTACAGCTCGAGCACGTACGGATCGTTGGAGAACATGATGTGGCCCGCGTGGTCGAAGGTGAAGCCTCGATCCACGACGGAGCGGCACCACCCGCCGACGCGGTTCTCGCGCTCGACGAGCAGGGCCTGCGCACCCAGGTGGTACGCGGCAGCAAGGCCGGTGGGGCCGGCGCCGATCACGAGGTGACGGACCTCGCGCACCGCGTCCGCTGGCCCCGTCACGTGGCCGGGCGGGGCCAGCGGCACGGCAGGCGGCGGCTCCACGCTGGCCCGGGCGGCGCTCGAAAGTCTTTGCCTGCGATCGATCGCATCGAGCAGAAGGCCATGCACGGTGTGCGCGGTTTCGTCCCACGAGAGTCGCATCACGCAGCCCAGCATCTCCGCCACACGGTCCATGCGCTGCTGAGGGGACTCGTTGAGTGCCTGGCGGCAGGCCTCCACGAAGCCGGCCGTGTCGTGACCGAAGCGCACGACGTCGCCGTACATGCCGATGACGTCCCGGATGGGCGTGCTCACGATCGGCTTTTCGGCCGCCATGTACTCCAAGGTTTTCGTCGGACTGATGTACCGGGTGGCTTCGTTGACCGCGAAGGGCAGCAGGCACACGTCCCAGCCGGCGACGAGTCCCGGCAGGCGTTCGTAGGGCTGCTTGCCGAGGTAGTGGATGTTGGCTCGGCGTGGCAGGCCGTGGGGGTCGATCTTGGCCACGGGACCCACCATCACCACCTGCCAACGGGGATCGGCATCCGCAAGTGCGGCCAGCAGCGTGGTGTCCACGCGCTCGTCGATGACGCCGATATACCCGAGCCTGGGCGTGGGAATGTCGCGCTGCTGCTGTTCGGCCAGCTGCCAGTGCGGGTCCCGCGCCACTGCCTCGCCCGGCGAGAAGTGCTGCGCGTCCACGCCGCTCGGGAAGCAATGGACATGGGGGTTGGCGCCGCGCTTGGCCTCGTAGAGGCTTGGACCGCCCGCGAGCACGAGGTCCGCGGTCTTCAGGAGTGCAGACTCCCGCTGCTTCATTTGGCGCGGCGCGCCCTTGAAGCTCGCCAGCTCGTCCATGCAGTCGTAGACCACCGCGCGCGTCTTGAGGCCGGTGAGCAGGGGCAGGGCCATCGGTGTGTAGAACCAGGCAACGCAGTCCTCGACGCCGGTGGCGCGCAGGTATTCATCCACCAGTGGCTTGACTACCGAGATCTGGGCGTCGTGAAAGCCGGGCGCGTCCACGGAGGTGCGAGGCCGCAAGACCGTCACGCCGGGATGAGGTTGCATGGCTTCCAGTCCAGGAGGGCCCTCGCAGCGCATCGGCTCCTCGATGAAGACGACCCGCCAATGGCGCGACAGACGCGACATCAGATGCTGGGGACGCTGGTAGACGAAATCCCAGCGCAGGTGGGAGAAGACGATCACGCAAGGATTGCTCATGCAACCTCCACGGGCCCGGACTGGCGTCGCTGCTGGAGTGCGGCGCGACGGCGTGCGCGGGCCCGGGCGGCACTGTGCAGGCCACCCGGGTACGAGCCGCCGCTGGTGCCGCCCCCGGGGTGTGTGCAAATGGTCAACGGGGTTCAGCGCGGTTGAACCTTGGACGCCTGGCCGCGTTCGCGGCCCCCGCCTGGCATCACACCGCCTTCCTTGGCGCCTTCGTCCGTGTCCTCTTCGCCCATGTCGGCCTCGGCCTCCAGCGCCTCGGACTCTTCGGCCTCCTCGACCAGACCCAGTTGCTGTTCCAGTTCCGCCCGCCGTTCCAGCATCTCCTCGAGCACGCCCTCCCAGTCCACCTTGGAGCGGCCCAGCTGCTCGAACATCTCGCCCTCCTCTTCCTTGATGTGATGCTTCACGTACTCGCCCAGCACCTTGAAGGTCGCGGCGAACTTGGGGTTGTCGGGGGACAGCTCGCGCAGTTGCGCCATGAGCTGCTTGGCGCTGCCGTGCTCGACCTCGGCCTCCTCGACCAGGTCTTCCTCCTTCACGGCCTGGCGCACCGCCGGGTAGAAGACCTCTTCTTCCAGCGTCGTGTGCATCTCCAGTTCGGCGCAGGTCTGGTCCACGAGGGCCTGTGCGCTTTCGGGGTCGCCCTGGACGTCGAGTTTCTCGAAATCGCGAAAAGCCTTCTTCGCGCGCTTGTGGTCCTCTTTCAACATCTCGAGGATCTCGTTGCGCGCGCTGCTGTTGTTGCGGCTGGCCATGGCTTGCTCCTTCATCTGGTGCGTGGGTGAGCGCGGGCGACCGTGTCCGCGCCTTGCCGAGCGGTTGGGCAAGCCGCGTGCCGCTCGCCCGTTCGAGGAGGGCAACGGGTATGTGGCTTGCACGGTCCCGCCCAGGAGGTCGCCATGCCCACCAAGTCATCCCCCGCCCATCGTCCGTCCGAACGGCAGTCGCGCGAAGCCCCACACACCGGCGCCCGCGAAGCGACGGGCCAGACGACGACGAACCAGGCGCACAAGCGCGTGCCACGCCTGCCGCACGAGCGCGACGAATCTGCCGACAGCCAGGTCGAGACCACTGCCGAGCAGCGTGAGCTGATGCGGCAGGCCAAGGACGACGTCGATCGCGGTCTGACCGATACCGACAAAGGCGCCGTGATGGACCAGGTCTATCGCCGCAACTTCGATCGGGAGTAGGACTGGTCGCGCCCCCGCAGGCTTGGTGCCTCTGGATGCGGCCGCGTCCCGCGCGCCCGTGATCGGCGTGCGACCCGTGGCGCCTGACCTGCCGTGTCCCTCGATCGCGGTCCCCGGGGGGCGCAGATATTGCCGCAAAGCCCACAGGACGCACCCGACCGCGGGGTTGACGAACAGTGGCCCGCGCCAGACGCCGGGGCATCCGCCTCACCCCCGTGCCGGCTCGCCCATCGGCGACCGGTCCGCGGCAGGCCGTGACGCATGGGTGGCGGGACGCCGTCCCATGCGCAAGGCCTGATCAAGAGATAAATCCCGCGATGCGCAAGCGAGGAATCTCACGGTAACGACTCGCACAGCCGGACACGAGCTTTGCAGTTCGCTGGCACAACCGTTGCTCTCATCAGGCGCGAACGCGGCGATGCTTGGCGTTGATCGCTGCGAGGGTCCGCAAGGGCGGTGGGCATCGAGCCAACCGTGCGCCGGACCGCGGCGGACGGGCGACGGACCCCGCGTGCCACGACTGCGCAGACCTGGACGGTCCGCAGACCTTGATTTCACACGACCGCGCGACGAATCGTCGACGCGTGTCGTCTGGGAGGATTGCATGAATTCACCGGTTATTCGACTCGAACACCGGCAACATCAGACCCTCACACCCCGCCTACAGCAGGCCGTGCGGCTGCTGCAGCTGTCCTCGCTCGATTTCGCTCAGGAGATCCAGCAGGCCGTCGGCAGCAACCCCTTCCTCGAGGAGGATCCCGAGGCGCACGCGCCGGCCGACGCAGAGGCGCCCGCTGCCACGGAACCGGTGCCCAGCTGGGCCGAGGTCGCACCCAGCGCCGCCCCGGTCAGCGAGGCGACGTGGGATCGCGAGAGCTGGGGCCCGGCAGGGGGAGGCTCTACGCGCAACCACAGCGGCGACGGTGAGCTCGACCTCGTCGAGATGGTGGCCGCCGAGGTGCCGCTGCGGCAGCACCTTCACAGCCAGATCAACGTGATGCCCTTGTCCGCGCGGGACCGCACGCTGGCGGCGACCATCATCGAGGCTCTGGACGACGACGGCTATCTGCGCATGTCGCTGGACGAACTGCAGGTGATCGCCGAGTGCGCGCCGCCGGCCGACGAGACCGAGATGAACGTCGCGCTCAAGCTGGTGCAGTCCCTCGAGCCGGCCGGGATTGCCGCCCGCGACGTGCGCGAGTGCCTGCTCCTGCAGCTCAAGGAGATCGAGCCGGCGCAGGAGCGTGAGCTGGCCTGCCGGATCGTGAGCGACCACCTGGAGAAGCTCGCGATGCGGGACATCAACGGGTTGGCCAAGCTGGTGGGCGCGAGCGTGGCGCAGGTGGAGGCGGTGTGCGAGCGCATCCGGCACCTGGATCCGCGTCCGGGCTGGCGCTTCGGCCCGTCGAACACGCAGTTCGTGACGCCGGACGTCATCGTGCGCAAGGTGCGCGGCGTGTGGACCGCCACGCTCAACCCTGACGTCGTGCCCAAGGTGAGGTTGAACCAGGTCTACGCGGAGCTGTTCCAGCGCCATCGGGACGCGAAGCACTCGGAGCTGGCCGCCCACCTGCAGGAAGCCCGCTGGACCGTGCGCAACGTCGAGCAGCGCTTCGCGACGATCCTGAACGTCGCGCAGGCCATCGTGAAGCGGCAGCGCCACTTCCTCGAGTATGGGGCGCTGGCGATGAAGCCGCTGGGCCTGCGCGAGATCGCAGAGGAGCTCGGCCTGCACGAGTCGACCGTCTCGCGGGTGACCAACAACAAGTACATGGCCACGCCGCTGGGCGTCTTCGAACTGAAGTACTTCTTCTCGCGCGCCTTGCCCACCGTGAGCGGGGGTGCCTGCTCCGCCACGGCGATCCGGGGCGTCATCAAGGACATGATCGAGGCCGAGGACCCTTCCGATCCGCTGTCGGACGCGCAGATCGCCCGGCAGCTCGCTCGCCAGGGGCTCACCGTGGCCCGGCGTACGGTCACGAAGTACCGCCAGATGCTGAAGCTGCCATCGGTGGAAAAGCGCCGCCGTCACACCTGAACGGCACCCCCGGTCGATCAACGAAAACGCCGGCCCGGGGCTGGCGTTTCTCTTCTCGTCAGGCAGGCGTGCTCCCTACTTGCCGCCCTTGGTGCTGCTGCCGCCTGCGCCGCCCTTGTCCTGGGAGCCGCCGCCCGAGCCGCTGCTGGCAGTCACGCCGGGCGAACCGGAAGTAGCGCCCATCGCGCCCGCTTCCGAACTCGACGAGCCGCTGGAAAGACCGGTGGAGGTACTGCCCACGGTATTGCCGCTGCTGGAGGAGCCAGCCGCACTGGAGGTGCCCAGGCCGGAGGATGCCGTGCCACCGCTCACGTTGCCGTAGCCTGACTGGGTGTCTGCGCTCGACTGGCCCTGCGCGCCGCCGCGGCGGTTGCGCCGCCATTCGTCGAACTCGCTGGAGAACCGCTTGTAGCGTTCCTGCCGCCACTGATGGTAGTCCTCGTCGAGCGCGCGCATCTGCTCGTTGCGCCACTGCCAGTAATCCGGGTCCACGTGCTCACGGCCTTCCCGACTGTAGCCGTGGAAGTCGCCGCTGCCACCGTAGTTCAGGCCATACGTTCCGCGCGAGCGCTCGTCGTAGGACTGTCCGCCGTAACCTCCGCTGCCGTAGCCTGCGTGGGCGGCGGGGTTGCCCCCGTAGCCTGTATCGTGGCCGCTGCCGTAGCCCCCATACATGCTGGCATAGCGGCCTTGGCCCTCGTCGTGGCGCCCACCCTGGTGTCCCTGGTAACCGCCCCGGTAGCTGCCCTCGTGCCCGCCGTAGTGCCCGCCGCCCTGGTAGCTGCCACTCTGGTAGCCGCCCTGGTAGCCGCCCTGATGCCCCCCGCGGTGGTCGCTGCCCTGGTAGCCACCCCCTTGGTATCCGCCGGCCTGGGAGCCGCCCGGGTGGTAGCCGCCGAAACCCTGCGAGCCTTGCTGGTGTGCCTGCTGCCCGCCGTACTGGCCGTACTGCGGCGAGCCCCAGTAGTCTCCCTGCGGACCGCTGTAGTCGCCCTGCGGTCCGCCCATGCGGCCCGCGCCGTACACGCCTTCACCCTGGCCCCCGCGCGAGCCTTCCCAGCCTTCGGAGCCGCGCGAGCCGTAGCCGTAGCCTCCGCTGGCGTACTGAGTGCCCCGTTGGCCCCCGGTGTACTGGTCGCCCATCGAACCGCCGCCCCCAGCGCCCTGGTAGCCCCCGTATCCCCCCTGTCCCTGCCAGGAGCCGGACTCGCGGGCGCTTTCATAGTCGCGGCCGCCCGCACGGCCTTGCTGCCAGCGATCGCCTTGAGCGTGACGTTCTTCCCGATGGGAGGGGTGGTCCTCGCGGCCTTCGTCGTGCGATCGATCTCCATAGCTGCGCTGATACATCTCGTGCTTCCTTTCGTGGTACGTCTGCTCCCGGCTGCCCGGCACTGCGTGTGCGTCGCGTCCGGGGGCCGCCCCGGGGCGGTCCTCGATCGGCAGCCACCGTGGCCGAGCAATGCCTGTACCCATGCCGCATGGCCGCGCCCATGCGCACGCCAGCACCGGGTCACCGCTGGCGGCCAGGCCGCGAGCAGGATGCGCGGGCTGGAGCACAATCGCGGCGTTGCAGTCCGTCATTTCCACCATGTCGCAGACCGTCCTCGTCGTCCTGGCCACCGTGGCCGCCTACCTGCTCGGCTCGCTGTCCTTCGCCGTCATCGTCAGTCGGTTGATGGGCCTGAGCGACCCGCGCACCTACGGCTCGAAGAACCCCGGCGCCACCAACGTCCTGCGCTCGGGCAGCAAGGCCGCGGCCGTGTTCACCCTGATACTGGACGCGCTCAAGGGCTACGTACCGGTGCTGCTCGTGGTGTTGTTCGGCCAGCCGTACGGCTTGGGTGAGGCCTCCGCGGCGCTGGTCGGTCTCGCTGCCTTCGTCGGGCACCTGTTTCCGGTGTTCTTCCGGTTCCAGGGCGGCAAGGGGGTGGCCACCGCGGCAGGCGTGCTGCTGGCGCTGAACCCGTGGCTCGGCCTGGCCACGCTGCTCACCTGGGTGATCATCGCCGCCTTCTTCCGCTATTCGTCGCTCGCCTCCATCGTGGCCGCGGTGTTCGCCCCGTTCTACCAGCTGCTGATCTGGGGCGCGGGGCCGGTCGCCGGCCTCATCCTCGTCATGAGCCTGCTGCTGATCTGGCGGCATGCGGGCAACATACGCAAGCTGATCGAGGGCAAGGAGAGCAAGATCGGTCAGAAAGCCTCGGGCGCGCTGCCCGCGAAAGGAAAGTGAAATGCTTCAACGCTTCGACGTCGGTCCCCGTCTGTCCGAGATGGCGGTGCACAACGGCACGGTCTACCTCGCCGGACAAGTACCGGACGATGCGACCGTGGACATCAAGGGCCAGACCACGCAGGTGCTGGGCATGATCGACCGCCTGCTCGAGCGCGCAGGCACCGACAAGCGCCATCTGCTGATGGTGCAGATCTTCCTGGCCGACCTGGCGGACTTCGACGGGATGAACGAGGTCTGGGATGCGTGGGTGCCCCAGGGGCACACGCCGCCGCGGGCCACTGTGCAGGCCAAGCTCGCGCGACCCGGCTGGCGCATCGAGGTCGTCGCCACCGCGGCCTTGCCCGGCTGAGCCCGGACATCGACACAGCCATGCCCCGGCCGCGCAACCTGCTCTCCCTGGTCGCGATCGTCGCAGTCGTCCTCTGCGGGGCAGAAGCGGTGCGTCATTTCCACGACCGATCGCTCGCGCAGCGGCTGGCCGCTGCGGGGCCGGGCGAGATCGTGATGTACAGCACCACCGAGTGTCCGTACTGTGCCAAGGCGCGGGACTGGTTCGACCGCCACGGTGTCATCTTCACCGAGTGCAACCTCAGTGTGAGCGAGGTCTGCCGGCAGGCGTTCGCGCGGCTGGGCGCGGTCGGGGTGCCGACCTTTGTCGTAGACGGCAAGACACGCAGTGGATTCGATCCCCAGTGGATCGCGACCGCACTGGGACGTTGACGGCGGCCTGCTGGAGGCGGACCCGTCAGGCCGGCGGGCTAGGCGGCCAGGCCCAGCCTCGCCGGGTCCCCACGGCCCCATCGTACGAGCAGGGGCTCGTCCGCGGTCAGGTCGACCACGGTCGTGGGCTCCATGGGGCACGCGCCCGCGTCCACCACCGCCTGGATCTGCTTCTGCAAGCGCTCGCGGATCTCCCCGGGGTCGTTCATCGGCTCCGTCTCGCCGGGGGGGATCAAGGTTGTTGCGAGCAGGGGTTCGCCATGGATCGCGAGCAGTTCCTGCGTCACACGATGGTCGGGCACCCGCAGGCCGATGGTGCGGCGGGACGGATGCGAGACCCGGCGTGGGACCTCCTTGGTCGCCTCCAGGATGAAGGTGTAGGGTCCGGGGGTGGCGTTCTTGAGCAGGCGGTACCGGCGGTTGTCGACCTTCGCGTAGCTCGACAGTTCCGAGAGGTCGCGGCACAGCAGCGTGAGGTGATGCTTCTCGTCGACCTGTCTCACGCGCCGTAGGGCATCGACGGCGTCCTTGTCGTCCAGATGACAGACGAGGGCGTAGCTCGAGTCCGTCGGGATCGCGACCAGCCCGCCCGCACCGAGGATCTGCGCGGCCTGCTTGAGCAGACGCTGCTGAGGGTTGTCGGGGTGGACCTCGAAGTACTGGGCCATCTGTTGCTCGAACGGAAAGCGCTAGGGCCTGCGATATATAACAGGCCCTAGTCGCCGACGGTGTCCGCGGCCACCGGCGACACCGGCACCTGCGACCGTTGCGCCTCCCGCATGTTGAGCCACACGCAGGCGGCCCCGCCGACGGCGATCACCGCCATGCCTGCGAACGCGGTCGCATCGGGCACGTGGCCGAAGACCCACATGCCCCCCAGGGTCGCGAACACCAGGGCGCTGTAGGTGAAGGGCATCAGCGTCGAGGCAGGCGCCATGCCGAGGGCGAGGATCAGGAACAGGTGCCCGACCGTCCCCATCGCGCCTACGAGCAGGAGCAGGCTCCACTGCGGCCAGGATGCCCGGGCCAGCTGCTGGCCGGCCTCCAGCGGGCTCCACCACAGTGCGAGCGAGACGGCCGCGGCGCCGACGAAGCCGGTGTAGAAGTGGGTCGTGTAGGGGTTCTCGAGTGCCGCATACCGGCTGGTGAGCACCTGGAAGGCGGCATAGGCCACGGTAAGCGCCAGGGGGAAGACCGCCGCCCAGCCCACCACCCCCGTGCCGGGGCGGATCACCAGCAGCGCCCCGGCCAGGCCGAGCCCGACCAGTGCCCAGCGCAGCGGCGAGACGTGTTCCTTGAGCACGGTGGCGGCCATCACGGTGACCACCACGGGCGTCAGCAACGCGATCGCCGTGAACTCGGCCACCGGCATGTACTGCAGCCCGTAGAAGGACAGGCAGCTGGTGGACAGGAGCAACATGCCGCGCAGCGCCTGGAAGCCCGGGCGAGCGGCGCGGAAGGCCGCAAGCAGTCCTGCGCCGCGGCGCACGCCGTCCACCGCAAGCCACACCGCCATCACGACGGCCTGGAAGAGGTAGCGCGCCCAGAGGATCACCAGCACCGCCATGGAGCCGCCGAGGTATTTCACACTGGTGTCCAGCGTGGCGAAACAGGCGGCCATCAACAGGATCAGGGCGATCCCCAGCCCCGGGTGGCGCCCCTTCACGGCTGGTGGATGCGCTCTCGCAGCGCCGACCAGACAGGTTCGAGATCGCCGGGCAGGCTGGGCAGGGCACCCAGGTCGGTGTGGCTCTCGTCGGGCGAATGGAAGTCCGAGCCGCGCGAGGCAAGCAGCTCGAACTCGCGGGCCATGCCAGCGTACTTCACGTAGTCCTGAGCGCTGTGGCTGCCCGTCACCACCTCCACACCGAGACCGCCGTGCGCCTTGAACTCGGTGAAAAGCGCGTACTCTTCGTTGGCGCTGAACTTGTAGCGCCCGGGATGCGCGATCACCGCGATCCCGCCGGCGTCGACGACCCAGCGCACCGCCTCGCCGAGCGCGGCCCAGCGGTGCGGCACGTAGCCCGGCTTGCCCTCGGTGAGGTACTTGCGGAAGACCTCCTGGGTGTCCCGGCACGCGCCCACTTCCACCAGATAGCGTGCGAAGTGGGTGCGAGAGATCAGGTCCGGGTTGCCGACGTATTTGAGCGCGCCCTCGTAGGCGCCGTCGATCCCCACGCGGGCCAGGCCTTCGGCCATCTCGCGTGCCCGCCGCTCGCGCCCGCCGCGGGTGCGGGCCAGCCCCTGCGCCAGCCGTTCGTCGTCCGGATCGAAGCCCAGGCCGACGATGTGCACCGTCTCACCGGCGAAGGTGACGGAGATCTCGGTGCCGGTCAGATAAGGCAGCCCGAGCGCGGCAGCGGCCTGGCGCGCCCGGTGCTGGCCGCCCAGTTCGTCGTGGTCGGTCAGGGCCCACAGCTCGACGCCGTTGGCTTTCGCGCGCGCGGCCAGCGCCTCCGGGGCCAAGGTGCCGTCGGAGATGCTGGAGTGGCAGTGCAGGTCCGCGTTGAGTGTCTGATTCACGGGTCCATTGTAGGGAGCCCGTCCGCGGCCCGCTGGCCGGCTAGGCAAGCCCTTGGGCGCGGCATTCCTGCCGTTCAGTGGCCGTTCAGCTCCCGTGCCAGAGCGGGGGCCGAGGGGCCGAAGGCGTAGGCGTCCATCGCGAGCGCGCCGAAGCTCAGGCCCTCGTGCAGGCGCAGCGCCGGTTCCAATCCGGCGCCGGCAGGCGCATAGAACGGCAGCCAGTGCTCGTCCGTCGGGTGCATCAGGGCGGCGTGCGGCGCCTGTCGACGGTAGTCCAGGAGGGCGGGCCAGTCGCCCCTGCTCGCGCGCTCCAGCACCCAGGCCCGGAAGGCGGCGCACTCCGGTTGCTCCGGGGCGTTCTCGTCGCGGCCGCCCGCGAACGACAACCGGAGGTTGTGGGTGATGCTGCCGGTGCCGAGGATCAGCACGCCCTCGTGTGCCAGGGCACCGAGCGCCTTGCCCAGCGCAAAGTGAGCAGCGGGCGGGTCGGTCGGCACGAGCGCCAGGGGCAAGACAGGGATGTCCGCCGCCGGCCACATGTGCATCAGCACCGTCCAGATCCCGTGGTCCAGGCCGCCGGCACGCGGCAGCTGCTCGGCGGCAATGCCCGCCTGTCCCAGCAGCGATGCCACGCGAGGAGCGAGTTCGGGGGCTCCGGGCGCCTCGTAGCGGACCTCGAAGAGGGCCTGCGGGAAACCCCCGAAGTCGTGGATGGTCTCGTGCCGCTTCGCGGCGAGCAGCACCGGCTGGCGCGCCAATGTATGCGCGGAGATGGCGAGGACGGCGCGGGGACGCCCGAACAGCCGTTCGATCGTCGGACCCAGGCGGGCGAAGAAGGCGCCGGTCGCGCCGGGTTCCAGCGCGATCATCGGAGAGCCGTGCGACAAGAACAGGGGGGGCAGGGGGGCAGCGGCGGTGTCCATGCGCCCATTGCAGCAGTGCGGCGTGTCATCGGGATTGAGCGGTGTTGAACGCAGCGTTCAAACCCCCCGGTTCCGAACACTTGCGCGACCGCACCCCGCTTGCGTTTTGCCCTTGGATTCGCGCCCGGCGGCGCTTTGCGCTACCGTGCGGGCTCGTGCGATCCTGGTCCTTCCCATCCGCCTGCTGTCGAACCCCATGCGAGCCCATGTCCTGACCCTGGCTTGGCGCCAGACCTTGCGAGATCTGCGCAGCGGCGAGCTGCGCCTGCTCGTGGTGGCCGTGATGTTGGCCGTCGCGGCCTTGAGCGCCGTTGCCTTCTTCGCGGACCGGCTGGAGGCCGGCCTTGCCCGCGACGCCGCGCAACTGCTCGGGGGGGATGCGGTGATCGCCAGCGACCACCCGTCGCCCGCGCTCCTCCGGGACGAAGCCCGGCGGCGCGGGCTGCTGACCGCCGAGTCGGCCGCGTTCCCGAGCATGGGGCGGGCAGCGGATGAACGCGGAGGCGCGACCCGCCTCGTCACCGTCAAGGCCGTTTCCGAGGGCTATCCGCTGCGGGGCGAACTACGCCTGACGGACCGCCCTGGCGGGGCGGAACAGGCGGTCAGGGCGATCCCCCCGCGCGGCGCGGCGTGGGTGGATCCTGGATTGCTGGATGCGCTGCAGTTGCAGGTCGGCGACGAGCTGCTGCTCGGTGACGCCGCCTTGCGGATCGAGCGCCTCATCGTCATCGAGCCCGACCGGGGTGCGGGCTTCATGAGCTTCGCGCCGCGGGTGATGATCAATGCGGCCGATCTGCCCGTCACCGGACTCATCCAGCCCGCGAGCCGGGTCACCTACCGTCTGGCGATCGCGTCCCCCTCGACCGCTTCGCGCGCCGGCGTGCAGGCCTATGTGCAGTGGGCCGAGGAGACGATCGAGCGCGAGCGCTGGCGAGGCGTGCGCATCGAGTCGCTCGAGTCGGGCCGCCCGGAGATGCGCCAGACCATGGACCGGGCCGAACGCTTCCTGAACCTGGTCGCACTGCTGGCCGCATTGCTCGCCGCGGTCGCCGTGGCGATCGCCGCGCGCGACTTCGCCAACCGCCACCTCGACGACTGCGCCATGCTGCGTGTGTTGGGCCAGTCCCAGTCCACCATCGCATCGAGCTATGCGGTCGAGTTCGGCCTGGTCGCGCTGGCCGCCAGCGCCCTGGGGCTCGTGTTGGGCTTCGGGGTGCATCACGTGTTCGTCTGGTTGCTCTCCGGCCTCGTAGAGGCTGCGCTGCCTCCCCCGGGAGCCTGGCCGGCGCTGTTCGGACTGGGCGTGGGCCTCACGCTGCTGGCCGGCTTCGGCCTGCCCCCCGTGCTGCAGCTGGCTCGTGTGCCTCCGCTGCGCGTGATCCGACGGGACCTCGGCGGCATCCGCGGCGTGCCGGTGCTGGCCCTGGCCGCCGGCCTCGCGGGGTTCGTCGCGCTGCTGCTCGCCACTGCGTCGGACCGACTGCTCGGATTGATCGCCGTTGGCGGCTTCGCGGCGGCGCTGGTCGCCTTCGCGTTGCTCGGCTGGATGGCGGTGGCGGTGCTGCGCCGGTCCGTGCCCGAAGCCCGGGCGCCGCGGTGGCTGGTGCTGGCCACGCGCCAGGTTGCGGCACGGCCGGCGTTCGCCGTGCTGCAGGTCTCCGCGTTGTCGGTCGGGCTGCTGGCGCTGGTGCTGCTGGTGCTGCTGCGCACCGATCTCATCTCCAGCTGGAGGGCCGCGACGCCTCCCGACGCACCCAACCGGTTCGTCATCAACATCCAGCCCGAGCAGGGCGAGGCCTTTCGCGAGCACTTGGCACGCTCGGGCGTGCACCGCTACGACTGGTACCCCATGATCCGCGGCCGTCTCGTGGAGGTGAACGGCAGGCCGGTGCAGGTGGACGACTACGTCGACGATCGCGCGCGGCGCCTGGTCGACCGCGAGTTCAACCTCAGCCACGCGGCGGCAATGCCGGAGCACAACCAGCTCGTGGGCGGCCGGTGGCGGGCAGAGGAAGCCGACGGGCTGAGCGTGGAGGAGGGCCTCGCGCAGACGCTGGGCCTCAGGCTTGGCGACCGCCTGGGCTTCGCCATTGCCGGCATGATGGTGGAAGGACGCATCACCAGCCTGCGCAAGGTGGACTGGGCCTCGATGCGTGTGAACTTCTTCGTGATGTTCCCCAAGGCGCACATGCCCGAACTGCCCTCGACCTACATCGCCGCGTTCCGGGCGCCGTCGACGCCCGGCTTCGACAACTTGCTCGCCCGCGAATTCCCGAACATCACCAACGTCGACGTGTCGGCCTCCATCGCGCAGGTGCAGCGCGTGCTCGACCAGGTCGTGCGCGCCGTCGAGTTCCTGTTCGGCTTCACGCTGGCCGCGGGCCTCGTGGTGCTGCTGGCCGCGGTGGTCGCCACGCGGGAGCAGCGCGAGCGCGAGTACGCGATCATGCGGGCGATGGGCGCGGGCGGCGGCCTGCTGTCCAAGGTGCAAAGGGCGGAACTGCTCGGCGTGGGCGCCCTGGCCGGGGGGCTGGCCTCGCTGGCCGCCCTGGCCGTCGGCTGGGCCTTGGCCCGCTATGTCTTCGAGTTCGAGTGGTCGGCGCCGCTCGGGGTCCCCTTGGCCGGCATGGCCTCGGGTGCCCTGCTCGCCTGGGGGGCCGGCTGGTGGGGCCTTCGCGGCGTGCTCAAGCGGCCGGTCGTGGAGACGCTCAGGCGCGCCGCGCTCTGAACCGCCTTCCCGTTGCAACGCGTTGCAGGGCTGGGCACAGGGCTTGCCGTCACTCCCCTTGCCGAGCTCCGGATGCGGGACACCCGCCCGGTCGCGGGCATCCAGGTTCCATTCATTCGCAACGGGAGATTGAAGATGAGCATTTCGCTGAAGAGCATGGCCGCCGCCGTCGCCACCCTCTTCGCCGTCGGCATTGCCGCGGCGCAGTCGGGCACCGGCACCGGCGCCGGCACCGGGACCGGCACGGGCGCAGGAACGGGCACGTCCGGTTCGACGACCCAGGGCGGCGCGGGCAGCACCACGCCGTCGGGCGCGGCGGGTACCACCGGCACCACCGGCGGAACGAGCGGCACCACCGATCCGGCGGCGGGGACTTCCGGCACGACGGGCGGGTCGACCGGAACCTCCGGCATGAGCGGCGGAACTTCGGGCAGCGCCGGCACGAGCGGGGGCATGTCGGGCAGTGCCGGCATGAACGACACCACGCGCGCGCCCCGCGCCGACCGCAACTGACGCGGGCTGCCTGGCGCTGCAGGGGCGGTGACACCGGCCCACGCACGTCCCCACGTGGCGCCGGGCTCCCGGGGGGCGGGTCGGGCCGCTCCCTTTTCCTTGCCTGCACGAGCGTGCAGCGCGTGCGCCATGTCTTCAGGCCCTGCGATCACGCGAACGGTGCCCTCGGGTCGGGCCCGTTACGTCCATCAGGACCCCGAGCGGACCGTGGTGGCTGTGGGCAGGCGGAAGAACTCGTGGGTCGGCCGTGTCTCGGGCAGCACGTAGACGATGGCCCGTGAGCGGAAAAGCGGGCGCAACGCCTGGTCGTAGAACGCGGCCGGGAGGTTGACGCACCCATAGGAGATGCGGTTGTCGCTGGGGGTGGGTGTGGCAAGCCGCTGCAGCCGCCGCTCGCGTGGGTCGTGCGCCCGGACGCGGTGGATGGACACAGCGGCGTCGTAGTCCAGCCAATAGATGTCCTCGCCCTTGTGGTTGCGCCCAGGCTCCACCACGAAGCGGCCCGCGGGCGTCGTCCTTTCCTCGGGCCGTATCTGCGCGATCGGCCGATCCCCTATGCCTGGCACATTGTGGTCGCCGCGCGCCGCGCCGAGCAGCACCGGCGTGGCCCCGCGCGGGCGCCCGTCGGAAGCGTAGACATACAAAGCCGCGCGCCTCTTGTCCAGGATGCCGAACGACAATCCCTGCGTATCGCCGGACGACCGGGCCCAGCGCGCGAGGTTCTGCACGTCGGCCGAGGGGGGCGGGGCGGGTGCGGTCGTCGGCGCCGCGCTGGATTGAGAAGCGACGGCCGCCGCAAGGCAGGCGGCCGCCCACTGCAGGGAGAACGAGGTGGGTGCATGGCTCATCGCACGCCCCGCAGCAAGCTGCGGACCCGGCCGGTAAAAAACACCTACAGTTCGCGTCCTGCCGGCCGATATGCCTTCCATTCGGGCGTCTTCTCCGCGGAGCGACCCCCGGGATGCCGCTGCTAGACTGCCCTTCAGACCAACCCGCTTCCCTCGTGGACTCGCTCTCGGCCCCCTCGTCGACGCTGCGCCGGCTCAAGCTGGAGCAGGCCCTCGCCTTGTTGCACCAGGCCGGCTATCCGCTGCCGGGAGCCCGGGCATCCGAGGTCGAGATGCTCCAGGCCATTCTCGACGGCCTGTGCGATCTGTCGTTGCGGGACGCCCTCACAGGGCTGGCCAACCGCAGGCACCTGCGGGCGGCGCTGGAGCGCGAATTGGACCGCGTCGCGCGCACCGGCGAGTGCGCCTTGCTCCTGATGCTCGACATCGACCACTTCAAACGCGTGAACGACACTTTGGGCCACGAGGCGGGGGACCGCGTGATCACCACCGTCGCGCAGCGCCTGGCGGAATGCGTACGGCCCATGGACCTGGTGGCGCGCTATGGGGGTGAGGAGTTCGCCATCCTGCTGCCCAATTGCCAACCGAACTTCGGGCCTCTGGTGGCCGAGCGCATCCGTCGTGCGATCGAGGACGTGCCGGTCCAGGTGCCCTCCGGCCAGGACGTGCGGGTGACCGTCAGCGTGGGCGGCGCCTATGCCCCGCAATGGGTGCGCTCATCGGCCTCGCTCTGGATGGAGCGGGCGGACTTGCAGCTGTACTGCGCCAAGACCGAAGGGCGCAATCGCGTCTGCCTCGAACCCACTCCCGTCAGCAGTGTCAGCTCCGAGGAAAAGAGCATGCTCTTCGGCGTGAGCGGCCTGGCCGAGTTGCAGGAGCTGGGTGATGACTGAGCGCAGCGTGCTGCCATCGCCGTTCGAGCCCGGCCGTCGTGCCTGGGTGGTGGCCGTCACCAGCGGCAAGGGAGGCGTGGGCAAGACCTTCGTCTCGGCCAATCTCGCTGCCGCGCTGGCCAAGCGCGGGCACCGCGTGCTCGTGCTGGACGCGGACCTCGGGCTGGCCAACCTCGACGTGGTGCTCAATCTGTACCCCAAGATCACGTTGCACGACGTATTCACCGGCGCGGCCTCGCTGGAGGAGGCGGTCATTTCAGCACCCGGGGGCTTTTCCGTGGTGCTGGCCGGCTCGGGCCTCGTCGAGTACTCGCGCCTGACGCCGGAGGTGCGCGAGAACTTCCACGCCGTCGTCGCCACCCTGGTGCCGCGCTACGACTACGTGCTGCTCGACACCGGCGCGGGCATTTCCGACGTGGTGCTCTATACCGTCTCCCTCGCGGACGACGTGCTCGTCGTGGCGACTCCCGAGCCGACCTCGCTCACCGACGCCTACGCGACGATGAAGGTCCTGGCGACACAGCAGCGGCGCCGCCTGATGCGGGTGCTCGTCAATCAGGTGCGGCGCGCCGGCGATGGCCGGCTGGTGGTGCAGCAGTTGCAGCAGGTGCTGGACCGCTTCGTCGTTCCACAGGCCGGTGAGCCGGTGCGCCTGATGCACCTGGGCGACGTTCCGAGCGATGCTGCCGTGCCCGATGCGGTGCGCAAGCGCCACCTGTTGCTGGAGGCCCTGCCCGGCAGCGCAGCGGCGCAGGGCATCCGGCTCGTGGCAGGACGGATGGAGGAGTGCCTGGGCGGAATGCCGTGAGCCCCCACGCGGCCAGGGCGCTCCCCGGCTGCCTACGATCGGCCCGCCCGGCTGCCATCCCTTCCGCGACGCCTGTATCCCCGGTGACCGATACCCAGACCCCTGCCCAGAACGACCGGCCTGCCACTGCCTTCGAGTGGGTGGGCGGCGAGCCGCGCGTGCGCGAGCTGGTCGACCGCTTCTACGACCTCATGGACCTGGAGCCGGCGTACCGCGAGCTGCGCGCGCTGCACCCCACGCACTTGGAAGGCTCGCGCGACAAGCTGCACTGGTTCCTGTGCGGTTGGCTCGGCGGCCCTCAACACTACGTCGAGCGCTTCGGTCACCCGCGGCTGCGCGCGCGGCACCTGCCGTTTCCCATCGGCATCAAGGAGCGCGACCAGTGGCTCGCCTGCATGGACCAGGCCATGCGCGAGATCGGGCTGCCCGAGGACCTGGTCGTCAGACTGCGAGAATCGTTCTTCAACACCGCGGACTGGATGCGCAACAAGACCGGCTGAAGCTGCTTTCAGCCCCCCGGGCGTAGCAGCACGACCAGCGCGCCCGCGCCGCCATCGGCCGCCTTGGCCTGCGTGAAGGCGATCACCTCGTCCTTCTGCACCAGCCAGGTCTTCACCTTCGACTTGAGCACAGGCTCCCGGCCGGGCGAGCCGTTGCCCTTGCCGTGGACCACCCGTACGCAGCGCAGCCCGCGCTTGACCGCCTCACGCAGGAACTCCGCCAGCTGGTCGCGAGCCTCGTCACGCCGCAGGCCGTGCAGGTCGATCTGGCGCTGGATCACCCACTCGCCGCGCCGCAGCCGGCGCACCACGTCGGGGCCGATCCCCGGGCGCCGGAAGGAGAGCGACTCGTCAGTATCCAGCAGGGTGTCGACGTCGAATTCGTCGGAGATCGCTTCCTGCAGTACCTGACGCTCGTCCAGTTCGCGCTGGGCGGGTACGGGCAGGGGGCGAGGGCGCTCGAGCGACGCCAAGCCCCGGTCCTTGAGCGGATGCACCGGCCCGACGCTGCGCGCGAAGAGCTCGCGCTCGCGCGCCGCCCGCTGCTCGGCGGCGCGGCGTTCTGCCTCCAGCCGCGCGGCCTCGCGGGCGCGAAGCTCGAGTTCCTTCTTCAACCCGCCCAGGTCGGCGAAGCTCCTGGCGGCGACGCTTTTCGCGTTCACAGCAACCCCCGCTCGGCAAACGAGACCACGTCGCCGTGACCGACGACGAAATGGTCCAGGACCCGCACGTCCACCAATGCCAGGGCCGACTTGAGCGTCTGGGTGAGGTATTCGTCTGCCTTCGACGGCTCGGCGAGTCCGGACGGGTGGTTGTGCGCCAGCAACACCCCGGCGGCGTTGTGGGCGAGCGCGCGCTTGACCACTTCCCGGGGGTAGACACTGGTTTGGGTCAGGGTGCCGCGAAACAGTTCCTCCATCACCAGCAGGCGGTTCTGCGCGTCGAGGAAAAGCACCGCGAACACCTCGTGCGGCTTGCCCGACAGGTGCAGCCTCAGGTAGTCCTTGACCTGCTGCGGGGCTTCGAACACCGGGCGCGCCTGCAACTCGCTGGCCAGGGCACGGCGCGCCAGTTCCAGCACCGCCACCAGCTCCGCCCGCTTGGCCGGGCCCAGTCCCTTGACGCCGGCGAGCTCGGCATCGGGGGCGCGCAGCAGTCCTGCGATGCCGCCGAAGCGCTCAAGCAGCTGCTGCGCCAACTGCAGCACGGATTGGCCCTTCAGCCCCGTGCGCAGCAGCAGGGCCAGCAGTTCGGCATCGGCCAGGGCCTGCGGCCCCAGGCTCAGCAGCTTTTCGCGCGGACGCGCGTCGAGGGGGAGGTCTTTGAGCAGCATCGCGAAGGCGGCCTGCGGCCGGCTCCTACAATCCAGGGGAAGTCTACAGAACGAAAGGGCCGCCCTGTGGCCGTCGTCCAGCCCGGATCCTTCCTCACCCTCCATTACCGTCTCTGCGGCCCCGACGGGGCCGAGATCATCAACACCTTCGGCGGCACGCCGGCGACGCTGTCGCTCGGCGCGGGCGAACTCGCCCCGGCCATCGAGCAGCGGCTCGTCGGCCTCGCCGAGGGCACGCGCAGCCGCTTCGAGATCCCCGCCGGGGAGGCCTTCGGCCAGCGCAATCCCGAGCTGCTGCAGCGGGTCAAGCGCTCGCTGCTGGACCAGTTGGGCGACCCGGACGAGACGTACCGGGTGGGCGACGTCGTGCAGTTTCCGACACCGGATGGCGCTGCGCAGTACGCCGGCGTCGTGCGCGAGGTGGGCGAGGACTGGGTGCTGTTCGATTTCAACCATCCGCTTGCCGGCGAGCCCGTCAGCTTCGAGGTGCACGTGATAGGGGTGTTGTGATGGACCGGGGAGAAATCCTGCTCGCCGAGCCGCGCGGCTTCTGCGCGGGCGTGGACCGCGCGATCGAGATCGTCGAGCGCGCGCTCAGGAAGTTCGGCGCGCCGATCTATGTGCGCCACGAGATCGTGCACAACACTTACGTCGTGAATGACCTGAAGGCCAAGGGCGCGATCTTCATCGAGGACCTGGCCGAGGTGCCACCCGGCGCCACCCTCGTGTTCAGCGCGCATGGCGTCAGCCAGGCGGTGCGCCAGGAGGCGGTCCGGCGCGGCTTCCAGGTGTTCGACGCGACCTGTCCGCTGGTCACCAAGGTGCACGTCGAGGTCGCCAAGCTCGCGAAGGAAGGCTACGAGTTCATCATGATCGGCCACAAGGGCCACCCCGAGGTGGAAGGCACGATGGGCCAGCTGAGCGAAGGCATCTACCTCGTCGAGGATGTGGCCGATGTCGAGCGCGTGCAGGTGCGCGATCCTGACAGGCTCGCGGTCGTGACGCAGACCACCCTGAGCGTGGACGACGCCGCCGAGATCCTGGCGGCCGTCAAGCGCCGGTTTCCCCGGGTGCGCGAGCCCAAGAAGCAGGACATCTGCTATGCGACGCAGAACCGCCAGGATGCGGTCAAGCTGCTCGCCAGAGAGGTGGATGTCGTCATCGTCGTCGGCAGCCCCACGAGTTCCAACAGCAATCGCCTGCGCGAGGTGGCCGCCCGCCTGGGCACGCCGGCTTACATGGTCGACGGCCCCGCGGACCTGCGGCCCGAATGGCTCGAGGGCAAGCGGCGTGTCGGTGTGACGGCCGGAGCCTCCGCGCCCGAACTGCTCGTGCAGCAGGTGGTCGCTCGACTCAAGGAACTAGGGGCCGTGGCGGTGCGCCGCATGGAAGGGGTGCAGGAGACCGTGCACTTCCCGCTGCCCAAGGGGCTGGGCGACAAGGCCATGGGCCCCACGCCTGCCTGACCGACCGCAACCCACCCCTTGCGTTCCCGGGGGCTGCGCGGCGGCCCCCTAAAATCGGCTCCCCAAACCGGCCCCGCAACATGCTAGACATCACCCTGCTGCGCAAGGATCTCGACCAGGTGGTCGAGCGCCTGGCTACCCGCAAGTCGCCCCAGCCCTTTCTCGACGTCGAGCGCTTCCAGTCACTGGAGGCCGAACGCAAGTCCCTGCAGACCCGTACCGAGGAACTGCAGGCGCGCCGCAACAGCCTGTCCAAGCAGATCGGCCAGCGCAAGGCCAAGGGCGAGGACGCGGCCGACCTGATGGCCGAGGTCGGCGGCATCGGTGACGAGCTCAAGGCCTCCGCGGAGCGGCTGGAGGGCATCCAGGCCGAGTTGCAGGATCTGCTGCTGCAGTTGCCCAACCTGCCGCACGAGAGCGTGCCTGCGGGGCGCGATGAGACCGGCAACGTCGAGGTGCGCCGCTGGGGCACGCCACGCCAGTTCGATTTCGAGGTCAAGGATCACGTCGATCTCGGGGCGCCGCTCGGGCTGGACTTCGATACCGGCGCGAAGCTCTCCGGCGCGCGCTTTACTTTCATGCGCGGCGCGATCGCCCGGCTGCATCGCGCGCTCGCGCAGTTCATGCTGGACGTGCACACGCGCGAGCATGGCTACACCGAGTGCTACACGCCCTACATCGTCAACGCCGACGTGCTGCAGGGCACGGGCCAGTTGCCCAAGTTCAAGGAGGACATGTTCTGGGTCTACCGGGGCAGGGGCCCCGGCGATGCCGGTCCAGGCAGCGGCGACGAGGCCGGCGCCGTGCAGTACCTCATCTCCACCTCGGAGATCTCGCTGACCAACACGGTGCGCGAGCAGATCCTCGCGGCCGACCAGTTGCCCATCAAGCTGACGGCGCACAGCCCGTGCTTCCGATCGGAGGCCGGCAGCTACGGCAAGGACACGCGCGGCATGATCCGCCAGCACCAGTTCGACAAGGTCGAGATGGTGCAGATCGTCCATCCCGAGAAGAGCTACGAGGCGCTGGAGGAAATGGTCCGCCACGCCGAGACCATCCTGCAGCGCCTGGGACTGCCGTACCGCGTGATCACGCTGTGCACCGGCGACATGGGATTCAGCGCGGCCAAGACCTATGACCTCGAGGTCTGGCTGCCCGCGCAGAACACGTACCGCGAGATCAGCTCCTGCTCCAACTGCGAGGCCTTCCAGGCCCGGCGCATGCAGGCGCGCTTCAAGAATGCGCAGGGCAAGACCGAGCTGGTGCATACCCTCAACGGCTCGGGCCTGGCGGTCGGCCGCACGCTGGTGGCGGTGCTGGAGAACTACCAGAACGCCGACGGCAGCATCACCGTGCCCGAGGCAGTGCGCCCCTACCTCGGGGGGCTCGCGGAACTTCGCGTCTGAGACGCTATAATCTAAAGCTTCGCTCGCGGCGAGACCACCCGCGAGCCCGGTTCAGGAAAGGTGGCAGAGTGGTCGAATGCGCCGGACTCGAAATCCGGTATACGGGTCTCCCGTATCGAGGGTTCGAATCCCTCCCTTTCCGCCAGAGAATGCGCAGGCTGCTTGCGCGCTTTCAGTTGCTTTTTGCTACAAACGCGGCTCTTCAAAGCTAAGAGCCGAGCAGATGCGCTACGGATACGCGCGCGTATCTACACAAGAGCAAGAAACTCACGCACAGATCGACGCCCTGCAACGTGCAGGAGTCGATCACATCTTTCAAGAGAAGCGGTCGGGCGGTGACGCTCGACGCCCCATCCTCGAAGCCCTACTTCAGCAGCTGCAGCCCGGTGATGTGGTCGTCGTCTACAAGCTCGATCGCATCGCGCGGTCGCTGAAGCACCTGCTGCTGATCCTGGAACGCATACACACAGCAGGGGCGGAGTTCCAGAGCCTCACTGAAGTCATCGACACGCGATCACCGGCCGGGCGGATGATGATGCAGATTATTGGAGCCTTCGCCGAGTTCGAACGTGAGCTGATCCGGGAGCGTACGCGCGTCGGGATGCGCGCGGCAATGGATCGAGGCGCGCGCGTGGGTCGGCCTCGTGCGATGACGGCGCAGGAAGAAACCGAGTGCGTCGCACTATGGCGCACCGGCCGCTGGAGCAAGACAGACCTCGCTGCACGGTACGGCTGCCACCTGAGCAGCATAAAGCGCGCGATCAAGCGAGACGACGAAGCACGAGAGAGAGCCGAGCGGAGCCGGCAAATCGTCCTTCCAGGCGTGTTTTCCGGGATGGGGCAGGGGTCAGTGGCCTAAGCTGTCGAAAAACAGCCAGAAGGCGGCAGCCAGGGCAAGCCAGAAGAGGATGACCGAAAGCAGGCGCGGTCGGCCAGGGCGGGCCCTGCGCATGATGACGCGCGACGCGTGACCGCGGTCCTTCCACCAATCCCTATCGTAAATACCCATAAAGGCCTCCGGGCCGCAATTGTGCACCGCGACGAAGCTTGTACACCAGCGGTGGCCCCTGTCACCATCCCAAGCTCGTGACCTCAAGTCACTCGCCAGCGCTTAACACCGTCCGGGCTGCGTGGCTCCGGTGCTGCTGAAGAAGAGGCGTCCCGGCTACCTCATCGACTGCTCAGACTTTCGAGACCTCACCGGCCTTCCCCGAGTCCTTCCCAGGACTCGGCACATTGAGCTGCATCGCGGGCGCGTCGCACGTCACCGCGATGGACTTGCGGCCGAATGTGGCAATACCTGCGCACGCCGACAGACCGCGCCACTTGTAGCCCGCCTGCTCTAGCTCAACAGACGTGAGGCGCTCAACGACAACACCACTTTGTGAGACCACGAGGGTCCACACCTTGCGCCCTCTGAACTCCACGAGCCCCGTCAAATGCAGCATCTTGTCCGCATACGGTTCGGGATCAGCGGCAGCACCTTCGACCTGGTCAACAGATGCGGGCACCGCCGAAGCCGGAGGTGCGGCGGGCGCCGCATGCGACTGAGACGCTGTGCTCACGGTCACTCGCTGCGCCTCTTGCTTGACCTTGCCGCCCGCTTGGCCCTTGATAGTCTCCTGCGCCTGCGTCAGCGGGTTCTTGACCTCACCGCTGGCTGCCATCAGCCCGACCACCGTAAAGCACGCAATCGCGCCATACACGCTCCAGTGCTTCCAAAGCGGTTTGACGTCTGACGCGTTGAGCTCGTCCGTCGCGACGCCTTGCGTGTGCGACCGGTAGAGCTTGAAGTACTCCGGCTTGTACCTGCGGATCGTCTCGTTCATGACAGCACCTCGCAGCCCATCCTGCACTTTGCGGGTGTAGCTGCTCGTGCTGCCTAGCGCCACATTCTTGCGGACGCGATAGACGATCTGCACGAGGTCGCGGATCGCAGCGCTGATCTTGCCGTAGCTCTGCGTCAGCAGTAGCACATCGACGTTGAAGTGCCGATGCAGGCTGTACCACTCCTCCACAGCGCGATCCGTCGCTTTCGCTGGCAGCGCGAGATGACACTCGTCAATGACATAGAGCGGGCCGAAACCTTTCTCCGGATGACGCCACGTGTCGAAGTAATCCCAGACGCCGCCGAAAACCCGCGCACCCTGTGGCGGGTCATCGACATGCCCATCCTCGAAAAGCTGATAGGCACCAGACACAGCACCAGGATCCCACCGACCACGAATCGGCTGAGGCCGGGTGCGTACCTCGAGCAGGCCGCGAAAAGCCGGGTCGATAGCGGCATAGGCATCGACGTTGACAGGAAGGTTCGTGATGACTTTGCGACCCTGTTTAAGAGCCTCGAGGATGTGAAAGACGTTGGCTTCGTAGCTCTTGCCGCCACCGGGTGCGCCCAGGAGGAGATTGATCATGACCCAAGCCTCACGAACGGGATGAGCTGCATGAGGATGCGCGCGGTGAGCGCGCCTCCGATGATGACCATGCAGCTGCCAAGCCCACACGCAGCCAAGACTTCCGCAACCTGCGCCGGGAGCTGCCCGAACGTGGACACGTACTGCGTGATAGCCGAGAAATCGAGCACTTGCACGACAGACAGAGAGACGTCGAGCGCCTGTTCAAACACCCAACACGCCGCGTCAGACGTCAGGTCCCAAAGTGCTTCGAACACCTTCACGCACAGCTGCCCGATCCACTTCAGCGCGGCAACGATCTTGTTCAGCACATAGCCAATGGCAGTGACAATTGCCTGCATATCAGCCTCCGAACACAAGCTTGCGCGCCGTGAAAAGCGCAGTGCAGATGAAGATGAGGCGCATGGCAGCCCACACCCAACACGGAAGAGACACGTCATGCGTGCCCCACGGGCCGAGCGGCAGTGTCCACACAGGGCATCCGGCATCGCCGAAGGCCGGCGTAAGTCCTGGGATCAACTGAAAGAGCGGCGACTGTAGAAAAGCTGCCTTCTTCTGCTCCCACACGCCTTTGAGCCCATCCGGGTACTTCCGCTCGTACAACTGCGGCAACTCGGGCATGTCCGGATCGGCAGGAGGACTGGGTTCCGGCTCCACATCCGGCTGACTCGTCGTCGTTTCCTGCGTCCCATTGGGATGCGTCGTCACTTTTGTCTCGGTCACCGTGACGGTGTTGCTGTTGTACGTGATGTTGTACGTCGTCGTCGTGGTCGTCGTGCCACCCGGCCCTGTCGTCGTGGTCGTCGGTCCCGGCACTTGAGACGGCCCCTTCGTCGTTGGTGGCTGACCGGTGTCAGGTACTTCTCCACCCCGCCTCATGACGTCCTGCCAGATATCGGGCCCCTTGTTCGGGTCCTTCGGGCCTGCGCCAAGCCTCGGCTCTACATCGGGCCACGGCGCTTTACGCCACGCTGCATCAGGACACGATCCCCCCGTCGGCTTGACGATCGCTTGCCCGTCCCCGACGCGCGTACACCACGGCTGGTGCCACGTCACCCCCTGCACGCCGTCGCTGTAAATGGGGTAATTCGGAAAGGTGTAGGTGTACAAGCAGCGCCACCAGCCGGGGTGGACATCCGCGACCATGCTCTTAAACTCAACAGGATGGCCGTTGACATACCAGTGCTGTTCTTCGTGCCTCTTCCACCAAGCGCACGCCTGCTCCGGTGTCTTGAACGCCAGAGTCTCCCGCGGCCCGTGGACAGTCGTGAGCGCGTACACCGCAGACACTTGTTCTGTCGACGTATCGAGATCGGCCACCTCCCATTGCGTCTCGCCGTGGCAGGAAGGGTCGCCTTGGCCGCATGGCGTCGGCCGGACCCCGGCGTCGTGGTACCAATCCCAAACTGCCGTGCCCACATCTATCGCTAGGCCCACCGTGCTAAGCCCGCCGAGACCCTGAACGATGTTCGCCCAGGGAATGACTTTGCCGGCCTGCACGGTCACGCTGCCATAGTTCGGCAGCCTCAACGGCTGAGCACCGCCCACATACACCCCACCCGGGGCGGGCTCGAAAATCGGACTCAGCTGACCGTCGACAAGCGCCGGGCCGTTCGCCTCGTACACGTTGCCCCTACCGGTCCACACGTAGGAGCTCCCTGGCTTCCAGATCGCGGCAGCAACAGGGGCAGAAAGCACAGCGGCGGCCAGAGCCGCCGCGATCACGATTGCGGGACGCATCATCGACCCTTTCCGAGAGCAAGGACGAAAGCGAGCGCGCTGAAGCCGCCCAGGATCGCGATCAGCCCCCAGAACACGACCATCAGCGCGCCGCTCAGCATGACGAGCCCCTTACGCTTTCTTCACGCCACGCTTGCCGAGGTCCACCGCCTTGAAGGCCAGGGCGATCCCGATGATCGCCACGCCCACGCCGCCCACCCACGAGGCGACAGTACCCAGGTCAACAGCACCGAAAACAGCTTCCATGTTTCACTCCTAGAAAGACACCGGGGAACCGCCCCGGCCACGGGCAGGGCTGTAGCCCTTACGCTTTGCGGACTGCATCAACCGCGACCCCGATGCAGTACCCGAAAAACCAGAACAAGATGACAGCGCCGAAGCCCCAGGCCCACACCTCGAAAACAGCCTCCGGAGTCACACCCAAGTCAGCCGGCGCGAACAGATCTTCGAGCGTCACCCACACCTGCGCCTCTGGCGGGCAAGGGACCTGCTCCACGGCACAAGTGAGGATCGACCTCATTCGTCATCACATCCATCGATGGGCTCATGGCACTCGGGACAGAGCTCGACGTCATCGACGTCCTCAAGCTCGTCCTCGTCACCACGCCAACCACAATGCACGCACGAGACCTCATCCATCACGAAAGCTCCCACGCGATCCACCGAGCGACCCCGTGCATGCAGAGCGCGACGATGCCGCATGCAGCAGCACCACACAGCACGAGCAACCAATCCATCAGGCTGTGGCCTTCAACTGCTGCGCAACGGGCTTGACGACGTCCACCGGACGCACATCGAGCACGACCTCGCGAGACTCACGGCCGTTGCCGACCCGCTCGGTGTCAATGTCCGCCACGAACGGCAACGGCAGATGCTCGATGCGCTTAACGAGCTCGGACGACGGCAGACGCAGCTCTTCCGTAAACACGCCACGGGCGCACTGCTGCGCGCTGTTGCGCGAGTCGTCCAGCTTGATCTCGATGTAGAGCTTCCCTGAGTCAATGGCCTTACCGTCCATCGACCCCTGAAAGCGCTTGAACCCCACAACCTTAAAACGTGCCATGTCATCACCTCATGCTGCGAGCTGGTACCAGGAAGGCACCTCGGCCGGGCGCAGCTCGACCACCCGGACCCGAGGCGTAAACGGCCTGACATTGCGAACGGCGATGTCAATGCCATAAGGCAAAAGCTCCCGCCGGTGGCGGTAAAAAGTCGCTCGGCTCAACGCCTGAGACATGTCCATGCCCGCCATGTAATCGCGCGCGGTCGCACGCAGATGCTTGGGCAGATCGTCCAGGTCGTCCGTGGACTTCTCGGCGCGCTGCATCACTTCCGTGTGTTGCTCAAAGAGGCGAACAAGTTGACCCATGGCCCACCCGCTTTCGTAATCGCCCAGGAACGCGGCCCCCATATCGGTCAGGGCGTTTGACCGGAGGGTTCCTTCGAAGCGCACCACGCCCCGCGTGGCGCAGTGCTCAATGACTCGTGCAAGGTGTTCATCCAGAACGCCCGCGTGCCGGCGCAACTCCAGATGCTTGATGTAGGCTTTCCAGTACTGGCGGCGGCTTCCGGTGCCCCAGGCAACGGTTTCGCCCTGACCGAGCACGCGGCCCTCGTGGCGTCCGGCGTGCTGACTGCCGAGGTACTGCATAACCGCGTGCGCATTCGCCTCGCTGCCCGCCTCGTAGTTCGCGGTCAGGTCGATTCGACTGATGCGCGCGCCCGTCCATTCGTACCGCACCTGACCCTTCACGATGCGCTCGATGCGCTGACCAGCAGTAAAGGGCGGCAGTCCATAGTGGGCGAGCACGCGGTTCACGCGCTCCAGGCAAGTCCAGAAGTCGAACCCGAAAAGGTTATCGGGCCGACCAAAGCGACTAACGTTGCCCGAGAAAGTGACCCGGTACCCGTCGCATCGAACGTTGAGGCTGGTTTCAAAGCTGCCCTCGTGCTTCACCGCGCGCACGGTCTTCCACTCAAACTCACCGTCAGCGGTAAAGCCGGCGACGCAGCCAGAGTCCACCTCCGGCAGACCGCCTGCCGGATACACCTGAGAGATCGAAATCCAGTCCACGAAGAAAGGCACCGGGTCCCCGCGAAACACGCCGCGTACGGGCCACATCGAACAGGCACGCGCTGTTTCGCATCGCGGGAAACTGGGGGGCTGAGTCTCACCGGTGAGACAAACGGGACGTGTTACTAGCACGTCCCGCTGCCGCCCGTCCGGGCCCCTCCCCGCAAGCGGGGCCCCCTCCCGGCCGGCCGGCACGGCGGACACAAGCGAGAGAGCCGCCGTCATGCGGACACCTCACAAGCACAGCGACCATCCCCGGAGCACAAGCGCACATGGCGCGATTCGGCCCAGAACTCGCCGATGTGGGTATGGACCTTGAACCACTCACCCCGCTCCGCAAACTCGCCCAGACGCACGACACGACCACACAACACGGCGCGGTGCCGGTGGACTTGCACCCACACGACAGGAACGCGCCTCTCGGTGAGCGAGACGCGGGTGCAGTGCGCGCTGTATGCCCGGTGGCTGAAACGGTGGCTTTCCAACTCCGACCCCTGCTCGGTGTACAGTTGCTGCAACCAAAAACGAGTGCAACCAAAAACGGTTGCGACTATACAACCATTTTTGGTTGCATTTGGTAATGGAAAAACCTATGGATCTGCGTGAACTGATTGATAAAGCCGTAGAAGCGAAGGGGTCGCGTCGCAACGTCGCTGAAGGCCTGCATCAGAACCCGCAGAGACTCACGGACTGGAAAGCGGGCACGCGTAAGCCCGATGCGCACGAAATCGCATACCTCGCCGAGTGCGCGGGGCTGCCAGTCCTCGAAACGGTGGCGGAGATCGAGTCGCAGCTTGACGCGCGATACGCCTCAATCTGGCGCCGAGCTCTTGGCAAGCTCAAAGCAGCCGGCGTCGCGGCGTCTGTCCTGGCAGCACTCATCCTCGCGCCGCTCACGCTGACGACGCAGGATGCAAAGGCAGCTGCATCGCAGATCGAAACGGTCCCTTTCCGCCAGAGATAGTCGGGCGACGACATCCCGACGAGCCTCGCCCAAGCCCTGCCAGCCGGGGCTTTTTTCGTTCCTCGTGTGGCGGCCGCCGCAAGTTCTGGCGCCCGCCACCCTCAGTCACGTGCCCGGTCCGCGGGCCCGACCATGCTGGGGGAGACGTCGCCAGCCCCTCTGTGCGTTGGAGGCCCCGACACCACACATCCCGGCCGGATCCACAATTCCTGTGAACATCCTTGTGGACACGGAGGGGAAAGGCATCTCCTCCCGGCTCGGCGTGGGGAGTTTCACTGGCTTGCCACAAAGTTGAGCAAGACGGACCGCGTTGCGGAACAGCCCCTGAAGGCGTTCCTTCAGACCGGCTCCTGCCGCGCCCTCGCGCATTCCGTCGCAGAACTTACGGGTTGACGGGAACGAGGCGCTTTGGTGTCATCGAAGGGCGCGGGCCTCTTGCAGGCATCCCGTGTGCTGGCCCTGCTATGGCCGCTGCTTTCCACCGGAAGGCAGACGGTACGAGCCCACTGTGGGAGACTGTGAGCCTGAATCGGGGCGCGCCCTTTGGCGTCTGTCCTCGGGTTTCCTCGGGCACGCGTTCCTGCGTGTCGTCGCTCCTGACGCACGAGGATGGCGCGGAGTTGCCCAATGTCTGAAGTTCTTCCCCCTGTCAGCGACCGCTGGTGCCACCCGGGCGCCCACTCGGTGATCTGCTATGAGCGCGCGGAGGCGTTGCTGCGTGAGCTGGACGGGTTCATCTGCCGCGGCCTGGCCCAGGGGGGCACCGCGATCGCCATCGCCAGGCCCGACCGCATCGAATATCTGCAGCGGCGCGCCCTCGAGCAGGGGCTCGACGTGAGCAGGCTCATCACGCTGGACGCGGCGGAGACGCTCGCGCTCTTCATGCGGGCGGAAGCGCCCGATCCCGAATTGTTCGAGGCCACCGTGGGGCAATGCGTGGCGCGTGCCGCGGAAGATGGGCACCCTGTCCACGCTTTCGGGGAGATGGTGGCCATCCTCTGCGACCGTGGCAACTACGAAGGCGCCCTCGCCCTCGAACGCCTGTGGGAGGGCGTGGTTGCCCGTCACTCGATCTCGCTGTTGTGTGCCTACCCCTGGCGGCTGTTCTCGAAGGCCGAGCACGGGCCGATGTATCAGAGCATCTGCGAGGCGCACCATCACGTATGGACCGAACCGGGCGAGCGGGAGGAGGACGTGTCCCGGCGCATGGCCATACTGGAGCAGCGCGCCCGGGCCCTGGAGGAGGAAGTGCAGCGCCGGCGGGAGGCTGAGCAGACCCTGCGGCGTCGTGAACGGGAGCTGGCGGACTTCGTCGAGAACGCCGTAGAAGGGCTGCACAAGGTGGACGGCAACGGCGTGATCCTGTGGGCCAACCGAGCGGAGCTGCGCATGCTGGGCTACAGCGCCGAGGAGTACATCGGACGGCATATCGCCGACTTTCACGTCGACGCACCGGTGATTGCCGACATCCTCCGGCGCCTCGTCTCTGGACAGACGATCTACGACCAGCCTGCGCGCCTGAGGTGCAAGGACGGCGGCATCCGCCATGTCGTGATCCACTCCAACGGCTACTTCGAGGGCGGCCGGCTGCTCTACACGCGATGCTTCACCCGTGACGTGACGGAGCAGGTCCTCGCGCGGCAGCGGCTGGAACGGTACTCGCAGGAACGCGAGCGCCTGCTTGCGGAGCTCAACCACGCGAGTCGTGCCAAGGACGAGTTCCTCGCCATGCTCAGCCACGAGTTGCGCAACCCCTTGTCGCCCATCGTCACCGCCCTGGAGATCATCCGCATGCGCGGCGAGCATCCCGCCGAGCGCGAGCTGGCGATCGTCCAGCGCCAGGTCAACCACCTCGTGCGCCTCGTGGAGGATCTGCTCGACGTGTCACGCATCATCCGGGGGCGCATGGAACTGCGCAAGCAGCGCGTGGTCGTGCATGAGGTCATGACGAAGGCCGTCGAGATGGTCAGTGTGCTGCTTGAGCAGCGCTCACACCAACTGACGGTCGACGTTCCTCTTGACCTGGCGCTCACGGTGGATCCGCTGCGGCTGGCGCAGATAGCGGCCAATCTGCTCAGCAATGCGGCGCGGTACACGCCGCAGGGCGGTCGTATCTGGCTCAAAGCCTGGGAGGCCGACGGCATGGCGCACCTGAGCGTGCGCGACAACGGGCGCGGCATCCCCCCGGAATTGCTGCCGCGGCTGTTCGAGCTCTTCTACCAGGGCAAGCGCGGGCACGACCGGGCTGAAGGCGGATTGGGGATCGGGCTGGCGCTGGTCAAGAGCTTCGTCGAGGCCCACGGCGGTCGGGTGGAGGCTCGCAGCGAGGGGCCCGGGAAGGGCGCCGAGTTCGTCGTGCAACTGCCCCTGGAGCCCGCCGACGAAGGCGAGGTGGAGGCGTCGGTGCACGAGCAGGTGGCCCGGGTTCAGGAGGCGTCGACCAGGAAGGGGAGAGTGGTGATCGTCGACGACAACGCGGATGGGGCCGCTGTGATGGCCGACCTCCTGCGAGCATGGGGTCATGAGGTCCACGTCTACGTGGATCCTCTGTCGGCCTTGGACGCGGTGGAGGGCTTGCGACCGCAGGTCGCGTTCCTCGACATCGGGCTGCCCGTCGTCGACGGGTACGAACTCGCGCGCGGGATCCGGCGGATGCTGGGCGAGGACTGCCTCCTCGTCGCCGTCACCGGATATGGACGGGCGGTGGACCGTCAGCGCAGCAATGAAGCGGGATTCGCCCGGCATCTGGTCAAGCCCGTGAGGGCCCACGAGCTGCGCGCCGTGATGCAGGCGTTGGACGACCGCGCCCACCCCCCCACCGTTACCGGCTGAGGCCCGGCGCGTCCTTCACCCGCGCCGTCTCGGGCTCAAGGCCGACGATCCGGTTCCAACGCAGGCTGTGCCGGGGCCTCGGCTCTGCCGGCCCGCCCCTTCCCAGGAGGCGTGCCGGGTGCAGCGTTGGCGCGTGGGCCGGCGCAGGCATCCAGTACCGATTCCGCGAACGACCGCGCCGAGGGCGTCGCACGCGCATCCGCCCGCACGCGCGCGGCGATCTCGAGCAGCCGGCGCCAGGACTCGTTCTGCCATGTGTGCATGGTGTCCTCCCGATCCGGCATGGTGATACGAAACCCGCGCCGCTGCCTCTGGCAGGTTTGACAGCTGGGGGCTCCGGCGGCCTTCACAGATCTTTACCTGCCGGGAACGGGGGCTTCACGGCCCGCCGCGAGCATTCGAGGTGTGGGCTGCGGCCCTCATTCCACAAGGAGTTCTCCATGTCCCATTTCACCGCTATCCGTTCGATCTCTAACCGCTGGGCGCGCCCCCTCGCTGCCGTGGCCGCCGTCTCCATCGCCGCACTGGCCGCCACCCCGGCGCTGGCGCACGGGCCTCGCCACGGTGGCCCGGGGATGGGTCCCGAGCGCATGTTCGTGGCCAGCCCGGAGCGCGTCGACCGCATGGTGGACCGCATGCTGCGGGACCTGAACCCGACCGAGGAGCAGCGCGAGCAGGTGCGCCAGATCGCCCGTTCGGCAGCCACCGATCTGCGTGCGCTGCACGAGAACCGCCGAACCCTGCGCGAGGAAGGGATGCGCCTGTTCTCGCAGCCCACCGTGGATGCGAACGCCGTCGAGGCGCTGCGTCAGCGCCAGATGGCGCTGCACGACCAGGCGTCGCGCCGCATGAGCCAGGCCATGGTCGAGGTCAGCCGCGTGCTCACGCCCGAGCAGCGGCAGAAGCTGGCCGAGCGCATGCAGCAGCGCGCCAAGAAGTGGGAGCAGCGTCGCGAAGGCCGGCCCGCGACCCCCCGGTGACACACCGCGACCTCGGTTTGCGTCCCGGTCCGCGTTGAAATGAGGAAGGGGCATCGCGCCGCCGCCGGGCACGGCGCTGCGCGTATGCTTCTTCCTTCCTGGCTTTCCTGCTCCCCTGCATGTCCGCCCGCATCCTCCTCATCGACGACGACCTGCGTCTGACCGCCATGGTGGGCGACTACCTGCGCCAAGCCGGTTTCCTCGTGGACACGGCGCCCACCTTGCAGGCCGCACGGGAGACGCTCTCCCGAAGAGACCCAGCCTATGACGCGCTCGTGCTCGACCTCATGTTGCCCGATGGGGACGGGCTGGACCTGTGCCGCGAACTGCGCGCCCAGACCCGCACGCGCGCGCTGCCGATCCTGATGCTCACCGCGCGCGGCGAGCCGATGGATCGTGTCGTCGGGCTGGAGATCGGCGCCGACGACTACCTGCCCAAGCCTTTCGAGCCGCGTGAACTGCTGGCGCGCCTGCGGGCGATCCTGCGCCGCAGCGCGACGGCGGGGCCCGTTGCCGAGGACCCCGATGTGCTGCGCTTCGGTCGCCTGGAGATCGATCTGGGCGCCCGGGTCGCCCGGCTGGATGGTCGCGAGTGCGATCTGACCGGCTACCAGTTCCAGTTGCTCGTGGTGCTGGCACGCCATGCCGGCCGGGTGCTCTCGCGCGACCAGATCATGGACGCGCTGAAGGGCCACGCGCTCGAGGCCTTCGATCGCTCGATCGACGTGCATGTCTCGCGCATCCGTGCCGCGATCGAGGACGATCCCAAGAACCCTCGGCGCATCCTCACCGTGCGGGGTACTGGCTACGTGTTCGCGCGCAAGCAGGACGCCGACGAGGCCTGAGGCGCGCGTGAAGAGCCTGTACCTGCGCATCTATCTCACCGTCGTCGCGGTGCTGCTGTTGTTCGCCTTGCTCGCGGGCTGGCTCTTCCAGCGCAACATCGAGCACACGCGCGAGCAGGACCGCGTGATGTGGGACGACCGCCTGGCCGCCTGGGGCGAACTCGCCCAGAACGCCCTGCCGGCAGCGGACGCGCCGCGGGACGCGCAGGCCCGGGCGCTGGAGGAGTGGTCCGAGCGCCTGCGCATGCCGCTGGCGCTGGACGACGCGCAAGGCCATCGCATTGCCAGCACCGAGCTGTACGACCGCATCGAGCGCGAGGGTGTGCGGCGGCGCTTGCGGTTGCCGCTCGCGGATGGCCGCACGCTGTGGGTGCTGCGCGGTCAGCGGCCGGGCCCCATGGCCGAAGCCCGGCAAGGCCGTCCCGCAGACGCCGCGCGCCCACGCCCGGCGCCGCCGCTGCAGCCGCCATGGTTCCTGCGCGGCGGCGGGCTCGCCGCCGCCCTGGTGGTGCTGTTCATCGCCGTGTCCGCCGGAGCCTACCCCGTGGTGCGGCGCCTGACCCGGCAGCTCGAGACGCTCAAGCGCGGCGTGGAGACCTTCGGCGCCGGACACCTGAGCCATCGCGTGGCGGTTTCCGGCCGGGACGAGGTCGCCGCCGTGGCCGCAAGCTTCAACCAGGCGGCCGAGCGCATCGAGGCGCTGGTGCGCTCGCACCAGTCCCTGCTGGCCAACGCCTCGCACGAGTTGCGCTCGCCGCTGGCACGGCTCAAGATGGCCTTGTCGCTGTTGGAGTCCGCGCCGACCGGTTCGCGGGCCGCGCTGCAGCAGGAGATCGAACGCAACATCCGCGAGCTCGATGGCCTGGTGGAGGAGGTGCTGTTCGCCAGCCGATTGGATGCGATGCCGTCGCTGGAGCGCGCGCCGGTCGACCTGCTCGGTCTGGCAGCCGAGGAGGGCGCGCGCTTCGAGGCGGAGCTGGCAGGCGAGCCCCTCGTGGTGCCGGGGGACGAGCGCCTGCTGCGCCGAGCACTGCGCAACCTGCTGGAGAACGCGCACCGCTATGCGCCTGGGGAGCCGCCGGCCGTCGAAGTGCGCCGCGCCGCCGCCGTCGCCGAGGTGCGCGTGTGCGACCGGGGACCGGGGGTGCCGGCCGACCAGCGCGAGCGGATCTTCGAGCCGTTCTACCGCATGCCGGGCCATGCCGAGCACGCTGGGGGCGTGGGCCTGGGCCTCAGCCTCGTGCGCCAGATCGCCGCCCGCCATGGCGGGCAGGCGCGCTGCGAACCCCGCGAGGGTGGGGGCAGCTGTTTCGTGTTGAGCCTGCCCCTGACCTGACGGCCGGGCGGGGGTCAGACCTGGCCGGCCCTCCGCGGCGGCTCGCCATGGGCCGGCGGGCGCTGGTCGTTGGCCGCCTCGCGCGCCCGCTCGGCATAGCGGTTGAAGCGCCAGGCCGTGGCCTGCATCGTGATGCGGCGCCACACGGCGCGCTTCTCGCCGGGCGACATCTCGGGCCAGAACTGCACCTCGTCGAAGCTGCGCCCGCAGCCCTTGCAGATCTCGTCGCCCTGGCTCGTGGAGCAGATCGCGATGCAGGGCGTGTCGGGCGTCGAGCGGTACCACTCCAGCCAGGCCTCCTTGGCCTTGCGCGGCATGGTCTGCTCGTCGCATTCCTGTTCGCGGTAGTACACCATCAGGGCGTACACCTCTGCCAAGGCGCGCACCGGGGCGCAGGCGGTGATGCCGTCAGGCGAGGGTTCCCGCTCGCGCCACCAGTTGATCGCGGCTTCGATGTCGGTGATGTGGATGCCCGCCATCTTTTCCGCCTCCGACGCGTCTTCAGTCCTGCTGTGCAACCAGCGCGGCAAGCGCCGCCTCGATCTGCTCGCAGGCCACGCCCGCGCCCCGCTCGACCGGCGCTTCGGCCAGCGCGGCCGCCCCCTCGGTCTTGAGCCGCTTGACCCAGCCGCCCGCTTCGCGGCCTTCGGCGAAGCCGCGGCTTTGCAGCAGCACTGTGCCGTCATGGGCGGTGAGCTTGAAGTAGAACTTGCCGTCGGCCTCGCGGTATTGCTTGAAGACGGGCAGGGCGGCGCCGTGGGCGACCTCGCGCTTGGCCGGGGCCGCGGGCAGCGCCTTCATCGGGCGCAGGCCGACGGCCTCGCGCAGTTCGGCCAGCAACGGGGCGGCCACCTTCCGGGCCTTGCGCGCACCTTCTTGCAGGATCTCCTCGATGCGCTCGGGGTGCGCCACCAGGTCCTCGTACTTCGGGCGCATCGGCCCGATGTGCGACTCGATCAGGTCCACCAGGCGTTGCTTGGCCTCGCCCCAGCCCAGCCCGGCGCGCAGGTCGGCGCGGAAGGTCAGGCGCTGCTCCGGGGTCGCGAACGCGTCCCAGATCGTCACGAGATGGGAGGAGTCCGGGTCCTTGGGCTCGCCCGGCAGGCGAGAGTCGGTCACGATGCGCGCGACCGCATCCTTGAGCCCCTTGGCGCCCCCCTCGAACAGCGGGATCGTGTTGTCGTAGCTCTTGGACATCTTGCGCCCGTCCAGGCCCGGCAGCGTCGCCAGCTCCTCGTCGATCTGCGCCTGCGGCAGCACCAGCAGCTCGCGGCCCTGCCCATAGAGATGGTTGAAGCGCTGGGCCACGTCACGCGCCATCTCGATGTGCTGCACCTGGTCGCGCCCCACCGGCACGCGATGGGCCTTGAACATCAGGATGTCCGCCGCCATGAGGATGGGGTAGCAGTACAGCCCCATCGTCACGCCCGCGTCCGGGTCCTCGCCGGCCGCCTCGTTGGCGTCCGTGGCGGCCTTGTACGCATGCGCGCGATTCATCTGGCCCTTGGCCGTCACGCAGGTCAGCAGCCAGGTGAGCTCGGTGATCTCCGGGATGTCGCTCTGGCGGTAGAACGTCACGCGCTGGGGGTCGAGTCCAGCCGCCAGCCAAGTGGCGGCGATCTCCAGGCGCGAGCGCTCGATGCGCGCCGGGTCGTCGCACTTGATCAGCGCGTGGAAGTCGGCCAGGAAAAAGAAGCTTTCCACACCCGGGGCGAGGCTGGCCTCGACGGACGGCCGGATGGCGCCCACGTAGTTGCCGAGGTGAGGGGTGCCCGTGGTGGTGATGCCGGTGAGTACGCGTTCGGTCATGGTGCTCGGGTAAGAGTGCAGGCTGCCGCCGCAGTGGGCGGCCCGAGGTGCCGGGGCGGGGTGTCGTCCCGGGTGATCCAAGGGACGCAGGGCGCGGGCAGCCGATGTGCGTCATTGTAGGGACGCGCGCCAGCGCTGGCCGGCGATCGGCAGCCGGCCCGGTACACTGCCGGCCCATGAAGCGCATCGTGATCCTCATCTCCGGCCGCGGCTCGAACATGGAGGCCATCGTTCAGGCGCGGCAGGCCGAGGGTTGGCCGGCCGAGATCGCGGCGGTCGTGAGCAACCGGCCGGACGCCCGGGGACTGGAGTTCGCGGCAAGGCATGGCATCGCGACCGCCGTGGTGGACCACAAGCTCTATGCGAGCCGAGAGCTGTTCGATGCCGCGCTGGCGCAGGAGATCGATCGTCACCGGCCCGACCTTGTCGTGCTGGCCGGCTTCATGCGCATCCTCACGCCGGGCTTCGTGGAGCACTACGCCGGGCGGCTGCTCAACATCCATCCTTCGTTGCTGCCTGCCTTCCCGGGTCTGCATACGCACCGCCGTGCGATCGAGGCCGGTTGCAAGCTGGCGGGGGCGACGGTCCACTTCGTCACCAGCGAGCTCGACCACGGGCCCATCGTCATCCAGGCGGCGGTGCCGGTCCTGCCCGACGACACCGAGACGACCTTGGCCGAACGCGTGCTGGCCAAGGAGCATGTGATCTATCCGCGTGCGGTGCGGTGGTTCGTCGAAGGCGCCCTCGTCGTGCAGGGCCTGAAGGTGCGGCATCGCACCGGCGCGCCGCAACTGCTGCTGTAGCCTGCCGCCCTCCTGGTCGCCGGTCTCCTGCGTTCCGCGAGGGCGGGATGCGTGCCGGCCGACAAGCGTCGCGGCACGGCTGCCCGGGGCGCGCCTGGGATAATCGCGGGAATGCATCCGAATGCGCTCCTCGACCTCGCCACCGAGTTGCTCAGGCTCGTCCTCAGGTTCGACGCACCTGCCGATGGCGTCGTCTCCAGCTTCTTCCGCCAGCACCGATCGCTCGGCCCCCGGGAGCGCCATACCCTGGCCGAGACCGCCTATGCCGTCCTGCGCCGGCGCCTGCTCTACCAGCACTTGGCCCAGTCCGGTTCGGGCGCCTTGGAGCGGCGCCTGGCGATCCTCGGTTGGCAAGGCAGCGAGGGCTTCCTGCGCGCCGCGCTCGGTCCTCACGAGCAGGTCTGGTGGGATCAGGCGCGCGCGGTCGAAGTCGCAGCGCTGCCCGAGAAGCTGCGCCACAACCTGCCTGACTGGCTCGCCGGTGTGCTCAAGGAGAGTGTCGGCGCCGACTTCGATGCCCTGGCCGAGAGCTTGAATCGGCCGGCGCCGCTGGACCTGCGCGTCAACATCTTGAAGGCCAAGCGCGACGCGGTGGCCAAGGAGATGGCCGAGGCCGGGGTCCAAGTGCAGCCGACCCCCTTCTCGCCCTGGGGCTTGCGCGTGGACGGCAAGCCCGCGCTGCAGAAGATGGACGTCTACACCCGCGGCGAGGTCGAGGTGCAGGACGAGGGCAGCCAGCTGCTCGCGCTCCTGCTGGAACCCAGGCGTGGCGAGATGGTGGTCGATTTCTGCGCAGGTGCCGGCGGCAAGACACTGGCGATCGGCGCCGCGATGCGCAACACGGGGCGGCTCTATGCCTTCGACGTCTCGGCGCACCGCCTCGAGCAGCTCAAGCCCCGTCTGGCTCGCAGCGGCCTGTCCAACGTCTACCCGGCCCAGATCGCGCACGAGCGCGACGAGCGGGTCAAGCGCCTGGCCGGCAAGATCGAGCGGGTGCTGGTCGATGCACCGTGCTCGGGTCTCGGGACGTTGCGCCGCAACCCCGATCTGAAGTGGCGTCAGTCGCCGGCGGCCGTCGAGGAACTGCGCGCGAAACAGGAGGCCATCCTCGCCGCCGCTGCCCGCCTGCTCAAACCCGGCGGCCGGCTGGTCTATGCGACGTGCAGCCTGCTGCCCCAGGAGAACCAGGCGATTGCTGCAGCCTTTACAGAAGCGCACCGCGACTTCGTGCCCGTGCCAGCGTTGGACGTCCTGGCCCACGCCAAGGTGCCGGGCGCGGAGGACCTGGTGGACGGCATTTATTTGCGTCTTTGGCCGCACCGACACGCGACGGACGGCTTTTTTGCCGCCGTGTGGGAACGCCGCTAGCCGCATCCGCTCCAACGGTGGGCGGGCGCTCGGCCTGCCAAGGAGTGGGGAGGGGCAGGCGCGCCGTTTGATACTGCTCAAATGCGAGGCTCTCTTGTGCGATATCCCGGGAAACCCGGGTGTATTCGCAAGGGGCCGAAGCACCCCCTCACCTACAATCCGCGCACTTGTCTCAAAGGTTTCGTTAGATGTCTGAATTGCTGATCGTGTGGGAAAGCCTGGTCGACTGGCTGGCCAACGGGATCGCCGATGCTGCCTGGTGGCAGATCCTGGCGTTCACCCTGGTCGCGACCCACATCACCATTGCGTCCGTCACGATCTTCCTGCACCGTTCGCAGGCCCACCGCTCGCTCGACCTGCACCCGGCGGTCGCGCATTTCTTCCGCTTCTGGCTGTGGCTGACCACGGGCATGGTCACCAAGGAATGGGTGGCCATCCATCGCAAGCACCACGCCAAGTGCGAGCGCGAGGAAGACCCGCACAGCCCGCAGGTCTATGGCATCCGCAAGGTGCTGCTGGAGGGCTCCGAGCTGTACCGTGCCGAGGCCAAGAACCAGGAGACGCTCGCCAAGTTCGGCCACAACACGCCGGACGACTGGATCGAACGCAACCTGTACAGCCGCTACAGCTGGCAGGGCGTGGGTCTGATGCTGATCATCGACCTCGCACTGTTCGGCGCGATCGGCCTGACCGTCTGGGCGGTGCAGATGCTGTGGATCCCGATCACGGCGGCCGGCATCATCAATGGCCTGGGCCACTACTGGGGCTATCGCAACTTCGAGGCGTCCGACGCCAGTACCAATCTGGTGCCTTGGGGCATCATCATCGGTGGCGAGGAACTGCACAACAACCACCACACCTACCCGACGTCCGCCAAGCTTTCGGTCAAGAAATACGAGTTCGACATCGGCTGGCTGTACATCCGCACACTGGAACTGCTGGGCCTGGCGAAGGTGCGCAAGGTGCCGCCCATGCTCAAGCTGGGCGAAGTGCGTCCGGTGCCGGACGCTCATACGCTGGAGGCGATCGTCGCCCACCGCTACGAGTTGATGGCGCGTTACGGCCGTGCGCTGAAGGCCGCCTGCCGCGACGAACTGCGGGCACTCAAAGAGGCCGGTGCAAAGAACACCGCGAAGTGGCGCCAGCTGCGCCTGGCCAAGCGCTGGCTGCACCGCGACGAGGACCGCATCCCTTCCCACCTGCGGGAGCAACTGGCGCACGCCTGCGAACATTCACCCGCGCTGGCCAAGCTGGTGGCGATGCGGGCCGAACTGAGGCAACTGTGGACGCGCACCAACGTCTCCGCCGAGCAACTGGTGGCCGACCTCCAGGCGTGGTGCAAGCGCGCGGAGGACAGTGGCATCGCGGCGTTGCAGGATTTCGCCCAGAAGATCAAGGCGGCCCAGCCGGCGCGCGTCTGATCTCCGGCTCGCTCCTCCTCTGTCAACCGAAAGGCGCCTTAAGGCGCCTTTTTCTTTTCCGCTGCTGGCTAGAGCGGGGGGGGGGCGTGGACTGGCGCGGGGCAGGGACGACGACGGGAAGGCGGGCGTGTGGCGCCCCCGCCTCGCGCGCGGGGCGCCGAAGGCCGCCGGGGACCAAGCCAAGGGCGTGGCCGGGCGCGGGCAAGGCCTGCGCGCAAGAGATCCTCCTGGCGAGAAAAAACCCGCCGGGCCGGAGCCGGGCGGGTTCTTCTTGAGAGGGAGGATCGAAGGAGAGCGCCGAACTACTTCAGCTTCACTTCCTTGTAGAGGACATGCTTGCGAGCCTTCGGATCGAACTTCATCAGTTCCATCTTCTCGGGCGTCGTCTTCTTGTTCTTGGTGGTCGTGTAGAAGTGACCGGTGCCGGCGGTCGACTCCAGCTTGATCTTTTCGCGAGCGGTCTTGGCCATGGTTTGGGCTCCTTACGGCGAGATCAGAGTTCGCCCTTGGCGCGCAGCTCGGCGACGACCTGGTCGATGCCGACCTTGTCGATCAGGCGCAGCGCGGCGTTGCTCACGCGCAGGCGCACCCAGCGGTTCTCGCTCTCGAGCCAGAAGCGACGGTACTGCAGGTTGGGCAGGAAGCGGCGCTTCGTTTTGTTGTTGGCGTGGGACACATGGTTGCCCACCATCGGGCGCTTGCCCGTAACTTGACAGACGCGTGCCATGACGCTTCTCCGTTTCAATCTCGGTTCAGATTCGACGCCCAGAGCAGGCGGGCGCGGCGGTTTCCTGCGCTACCGGCGCCCGCTTGATGGGAGCCCTTGAAGTGCCTCGCGGCATTGCCAGAACCATCCAGGGTCGGCGCCCACGAGGCCATTCGATGTGCTGCCAGAGGCCGCCGCAAGCCGCAAACGGCCAACGCCCAACCCCTGCCACCAACGGCAAAGACAGCGATTATAGCCGTATTCCGCCAACGCGGCGAGAGGGCAGGGCGCGCGAGCGCGGACCCGCGCCCGGCTGGCGGTCAGTGAGCGCCGCCTTGCTCGAGGAATCGCTGGGCGTCGAGCGCCGCCATGCACCCGGTGCCGGCGCTGGTGATCGCCTGGCGGTAGACGTGGTCTTGGACGTCGCCCGCGGCGAACACGCCCGGCACGCTGGTCATCGTCGCGAAGCCTTCGCGTCCCGCCCGGGTGATGATGTAGCCGTCCTTCATCTCGAGCTGGCCCTTGAAGATGTCGGTGTTCGGCTGGTGCCCGATCGCGATGAAGCAGCCCTTGAGCTCGAGGTCCTCGGTGCGGCCGGTCTCGACGTGCTTGACCCTCACGCCCGTCACCCCGGAATCGTCGCCCAGCACCTCGTCCAGCACGTGGAAGAGCTTGAGCTCGATCTTGCCGGCGGCGACCTTCTCCATCAGCTTGTCGACGAGGATGGGCTCGGCGCGGAACTTGTCGCGGCGATGGATGAGGACCACCTTGCGGGCGATGTTGGACAGGTACAGCGCCTCCTCGACGGCGGTGTTGCCGCCCCCCACCACGCACACGTCTTGGTCACGGTAGAAGAAGCCATCGCAGGTCGCGCAGCCGCTCACGCCACGGCCCATGAAGGCCTGCTCCGAGGGCAGCCCCAGGTACTTGGCGGAGGCGCCGGTGGCGATGATGAGGGCGTCGCACATGTACGTGCCCGCGTCGCCCTTCAGCGTGAACGGCCGCTTGGACAGGTCGACCTCGTTGATGTGGTCGAACACGATCTCCGTGGCGAAGCGCTCGGCGTGCTGCAGGAAGCGCTGCATCAGGTCCGGACCCATCACCCCGTGGACATCGGCCGGCCAGTTGTCGACCTCGGTGGTCGTCATCAGCTGGCCCCCTTGCGCCAGGCCGGTGACCAGCACCGGCTTGAGGTTGGCCCGGGCGGCGTAGATGGCGGCGGTGTAGCCGGCGGGGCCGGAACCGAGGATCAGGACCTGTGCGTGCTTGGGAGTGCTCATGGATGGGGCGCCGTGGCGCGAAGTGAACGTTGACTCGGGCCGCCACTCTCGTTCCTGCGTCTGTCTTCAGGTAGAGTCCGCCTTGTGAGATATCTCACGGCACGCAAGAAGGGCGAGTGCGACCCGTCGTATGGCGCCGATTGTAGGGAAGCGGCACGGGCGGACTCGCGTTGCGGGCTTTGCACGATATGCGAACGAACAACATGGGAAGGTGATCTGTCATGGCGATGCTGTCCAACCTCGACTTGATCCGGCGCGTGCCGCTGTTCTCGATGCTGACCCATGCGCAGGCCGAGGCGATCGCCGAGGGCGTCGTCAAGCGGCGGTTCCGCCGGGGCGAGATCATCGTCGAGCAGGGGCAGAAGTCGAACGCGCTGTTCATCCTGCTGACCGGCCGCGCGCGCGTCCTGACCTCCGACTCGCGGGGGCGTGAGGTGATCCTTGCGATGCTGCATCCGGGCGACTACGTCGGCGAGATGAGCCTCATCGACAACGAGCCCCACTCGGCCACGGTCCGGGCCGAGGTCCAGACGGACGTCCTGGTGCTCGGCCGGGCGGAATTCGCCCGCTGCCTGCCCGAGAACTCCAGCCTCTCGTACGCGATCATGCGTGGCCTGGTGGCCCGCCTGCGTGCAGCCGACCGGCAGATCGAGTCCCTGGCGCTGCTCGACGTGTACGGCCGTGTCGCCCGCACCCTGCTCGACATGGCCGAGGACACGGGCGGCACGCTGATGATCCGCAACAAGGTCTCCCGGCAGGACCTGGCCAAGATCGTAGGAGCATCCCGTGAAATGGTCAGCCGGGTCATGAAGGACCTGGAGGAGCGGCAGTACGTCGAGACCCAGCCCGACGGCTCGGTGATCATCAAGGAACGCCTGCAGAGCGGCGGCGGCCGCGCCTCCCGGCAGGCGGGCTGACAATCGCGCGGGCGGCCGGACGCGTCGCACCGGACGCGCAGGGCCCTGGCGCCCCGGGGGCGCTTGCGGGGCGGCCGGCACGTAGAGGCCTTGGGGTCGGGCGTGCGGGCCGGCCATCCCCCGCACCCTGGAGGGACTACCGGCACCGGATCCCACTCCCGCAGGCCTCGTCACTGCGGGTCTCGTGAAGCGGCGAGGGCAGGTTGCCCGGACCTTTGCACCGGCCCTGCCGAGACTTTTGTTGCACGCGGCCGTTCGGGCCCGATCCGGGCTTGCCGCACAATCCGCTCATGGCTTTTCCTCTCGGATCCTTGGGGGGCGACCCGTCCCCCGCGACCGCCTCGCCGGGCCGCAGCGCGGCGGGCGGCGAGCCGCGGCGCCGCAAGAC